>NZ_JBBGZT010000029.1:0-558402 GCF_037572665.1 Sphingobacterium sp. MYb382 | reverse complement strand
TCATGGATGTTGTCTCAAAAGACAACGAACTTCATATTTATCTCGATGAAAAGAACATAGCCCCTTCAGGTTATGAAAATGCTAAATTAGAATCAAAAGGTTTTATGCCATCCGCTGAGATTAAGGATTTTCCTATTCGCACTCAGAAAGTTACACTTCATATTAAACGCCGACGTTGGACAGTTCTAGCTGATGGGAAAATCATTACTAGAGATTGGAACTTGGTGCGTGAAGGGGCTCGAATGACTACAGAGTTCGGGCTTTTTTTAAAGGGGATATTTGGATAATTATCCCATTAGTGCTCATTTATTAGGTCTTTTCTTCCAGTTAGATGGAAAACAGCTCCAGGAGCACTATAAAAACCATCTTAGTGACTTTCATGATTGGAATCAAAAGTCTCATGCAGAATACTGGACTGTTTTCCCTGATAACACAACAGAAAAGTTAAGTATTGACGAAACGAGCTTCAGTAACGGTGAACTCTATACGATTGTAAGTAGTAAAGCTGCTAAAGGAAGAAAAGGGACTATCTTGGCTACCATAAAAGGAACTAAGGCTGAAGATATTATTCATGTTTTAGAGCGTATACCACTTAGATTAAGAAATAAAGTAAAGGAAGTCACGATGGATATGGCTCCTAATATGGCTAAAGCTGTTCGCAGATGTTTTAGTAATGCTAAACGAGTAATAGATAGATTCCATGTGCAGAAATTAGCCTATGATGCTGTTCAGGAACTGCGCATTAAATATCGTTGGGCGGTCTTGGATGATGAAAGTCGAAAGATTATCAAGGCGCGTAAAGAAGGGAATCACTATGCTGCAGAGATATTACCTAACGGAGATACGCTTAAGCAATTATTAGCGAGATCAAGATATTTGCTATTTAAACACACTTCTCGGTGGTCTGAGAGCCAGAAGCACCGTGCAGAGCTTCTTTTCTTACATTTTCCAAGACTTAAGAAAGCGTATGATTTAGCGCTAGCATTGGGCGATATCTTTAATAAATGCAAGAGTAAAGAAGGTGCATTAACCAAACTCGCGCTATGGCATCATCAAGCCGAGAATGCAGGGATAGAATCTTTTGAAAGTGTAGCAAGGTCTATTGCTGCACATCACCCAAATATCCTTCATTACTTTGATAATAGGAGTACAAATGCTGCCGCGGAGTCTTTTAATGCTAAGCTGAAAGCTTTCAGAGCAATATTCAGGGGTGTTAGAGACACGAAGTTCTTCTTATACCGCGTAATGAAATTGTATGCTTAAAAAAAGATGCCCCCCAAGAATTCAACTTGATCCGGATCAAGGGCTCAGGGCCAGTGTCTGGGGATTGTGGGGCTGAGCCCATCCTGCCACCGGTGAGTGCAAATATATTTGGGACTATTAATCGTGGTTCGATCCGTAGGAGGCTCAGGGCCAGTGTCTGGGGATTGTGGGGCTGAGCCCATCCTGCCACCGATGAGTCTAAGCATATTTGGGACTATTAATCGTGGTTCAATATGTAGTTGATTGAAATGAAGTGTTTTTAAGCTGTTTATTGAGCATCTCCTGCTACCGATATACTTATTCTAATAAATAGAATACCCGAATCCATCGTCTTAATAGATGAGTCAGATAAAACCACCTATATACTATATCTACATAAAAGTATCAAACCCTCCTGCTATCGATATACCTATTGTAATAAGTAGAATAACAGAATTTATCCCGTTTTCAGATTTTTTAAATTGGAAATGAGTGTTTTTTCAGTTGTTTATTAAGTATCTCCTGCTACCGATGTACTTATTCTAATAAATAGAATACCCGATTCCATCGTGTTAATAGATGAGTCAAATAAAATCACCTATATATTATATCTACGTAAAAAGTATCAACCCTTCTTGCTATTAATATACCTATTCTAATAAGTACAACACCCGATTCCCCCGCAATAATAGATGAGTCAGATAAAACCACCTATATATGTAGTCTTCATGTAGGAAAGTTCAGGGGGAGCGTTTCGTATGGCTTATATGCAAGAGGTATTATAAGATGTATTATTTTCCGCTATCAGGGAGATTAAGGTTGGTGTATAACTTAATAATTTCGTTGGCTACCTCCTCAGGCTTATCATAGAAGACGAAATGTTCAGCGTCGTTCATTAAGATATATTTTCGGTTATCTTGTTCCTGTGAGAATTTTTTTAAGCCTTCGATGAACTCCGTTCTTGTTTGACCTTCAAAAGGAGTAATACCTGAGGCAATGATTGTAAGGGGGATATTGAAGTTTTCGGCACTTTCCCTCATGACTTTAGCCGTATTTTCATAATTTAAGATTAGCTGATAAAACCCAATGCTTTCCTGTTTTATAGCAGAAAGCTCATTTGAAAACTGTGTTTTAATTGATTTAGCCCTTTCTGCTGTTAGGAAATACGGATTTACGACATCTATAAAAACAGCGCCTCTTACCGTATTCTTATTATCATTAGCAAACTTCATTGTATAAGCAGCACCTAGTGAGTGTGCTACAAAAAAATAGTCATCCTTAAATCCGAGTTTATTAAGACTGTTATATAAATCTGTTACTTCAGTATTGATGTTAATATTTGTTGTGTCAATATTACTTTTTCCAAAGCCTGCTCTATCATATGCAATTAATGGTGCATTTATTTTCTTAGCGATTAGCATCATTACATCCTTCCAAACGGATCCATCATTGCCTCCGCCTGATTCAAAAATAATTGGACAGCCTGTACCTTCAGTTATATGAAAATAGAGACTATGGTTACCAACTTTAACTAAGGTATCTTTTATTTGTGCATGTAGGCTCGTATAAATGCTCAGAAGAGTTAACAATAGTATTTTTTTCATCTGTTGTGATATGTATGCGGATAAGCGACTAGCGTAAGATAATTGATATTTTATCTTTTTTCGACAATTGTGGAAATTTCACCTTCTTCAAATGCCTTTTGAACGCTATAGAATTCTGATACCCTGCCAGGCCCAACATCTCTATTATATGAATGTATTGCGATAATCCATCGCGTTTACAGATTTTTTGAATTGGAAATGAGAGTTTTGCACGTGTTGTTATGGATGAAACACGTAGAGTTATCCACGATAGTGTAAGGTTTTCCATATAAAATGTTAATAACTATAAATTTTGTTAGTAAAGCCTCTTTAAAACGTTCGTTTTCTAGAGGTTAGTTGTTTTTCTTCGTGTAGGTTGATTTTTTCTATCTTAGTGAATAGTAAAGGTTCATTACTTTTATTAACAAGGTTTAAATCTGCTATTTTACTCCATAGCATCTATACAAGACATAAAATGAGTTTTTTAAAGAATATTTTTGGCAAGAAAGAAACGCCGATACGTACTTACACTGATTTTTGGAATTGGTTTGAAAGCAATCAAGAAGCATTTTATAAAGTTGTAAAAAGCCGAGAGAACCTGGAAAAGGATTTCTTCGATAAACTATCGCCAAAACTTGGTGAGCTGAAAGACGGATTTTACTTCTTAACGGGGATGTCTGGTGATCATACGGCGGAATTGATTATCACTCCAGACGGAATTGTAAAGAACATCGTATTTGCGGAAGAGCTTGTTGCCGCTGCGCCAGCACTTTCTAATTGGAAGTTTACGGCTCTAAAATCAGCTACAAATATTGATAATCTAGGCATTAGAATGGGTGATTATACTTTTGATAGTGAAAGTCTTTCATTTTATGCTATAAATCATGATGCCTATCCGGATGAAATTGATATCGTCATTGTGCACAACGATTATAAGGAAGAAGACCAATCTACCATTATCAATGGTGTTTATATTTTCCTTGATAATTACCTTGGCGAGTTGAACTCCGTCACAGCTATTGATAACTTGAAGATTGTTTCTAATGAACAAGCGGAAAGTGAGCTCATTCCTATAAGTAAATTAAAGGACTACCTTATTTGGCGAGAGAAGGAGTTTGTAGAAAGGTATAGTGAGGTTCACTACGATACGGCCAACGACAGTTATTCGGCTTTGGAGGCAGAGCTTAATAATGGGAGACCATGGTTAGCAATTATGAATACTACCTTATTAAATTGGGACAATAAGGCTTCACATCCTTGGATTTTGGCGGTTGAAATCAAATATGATGGAAACAATAATAATGGAATGCCGGATAAGGAAACCTATGAACAGCTTAATGTCTTTGAAGATGAGGTGCTAGCGGAGCTTCGTGATTTTGACGGCTATCTTAATGTTGGTAGGCAAACGGCCGATAATGTGCGTGTAATATATTTTGCCTGCAAGGACTTTAGGAAACCCGCTAAAACTTTGTATGCATTGACGAAGAAATATGCTGCTACGCTAGATGTTACCTATAGCCTTTATAAAGACAAATATTGGCAGTCATTTGAAAGGTTTAGGACTGCATAAAAGATTAACGATAGGAAAAACTAAGAATGAAAGGGCAGCACGGTTATAAAGCAACCATAAAATGGACCGGGAACAAAGGAATTGGTACCGCTGATTATACCAGTTATGAAAGAAGTTATGAGGTTGCTATTGCAGGGAAGCCTACAATTTTTGGCTCGTCGGATGCTGCTTTTCGTGGGGATGCTACGAAATATAATCCTGAAGACCTTCTGGTCACTTCGCTATCTTCCTGCCATATGCTTTGGTATCTGCATTTGTGTTCAGCAGCAGGGGTGATTGTGCTAGATTATAGTGACGATGCTACTGGGCTCATGACGGAAACGTCTGACGGAGGCGGATGCTTTGCGGAGGTTACGCTAAACCCTGTTGTAACAGTAAGGGAACTGAGCATGGTGGAGACAGCCAATGAATTGCATAAAAAAGCTAATAAGCTGTGCTTCATAGCAAACTCAGTGAACTTCCCCGTTTATCATAAACCAACGATTCGCGTAGCGTGATTAAACAATTCTATAGCTACGCTCCTGTAAAATCTTATTTAACCCATATGTCATTGAAAACCATTCGCAGTCTTTTTATTTTACCGCTATTTCTGGTCGTCATTTTTGCAAAGGGGCAAACACACTTCGTTGATAAAACGGTCGTTGATAGTTTGAGCTTTGCTCAGGTGCGTAGTGTAATTAATGTGCTACCAACCGACCTTTTCGAAAAGCATATTTATAAACAAGGAGATAAAGAGCTGCCTTACCGTTTATTGTTGCCTAAAAATTATAAAAAGGGGGAGAAATATCCACTTGTGATTACGCTACATAACTCTTCACGCATTGGCAATGATAATGAGAAACAGTTGGAACATTTAGCTAAAATATGGACTAGACCCGAAATATATAGTACATACAATGCACTTGTTGTCGTTCCGCAATTTAATGAGCGTTCTTCCTTATATGATAAGGATGCTAATGGTATTTTAGTATCCAAAGCAAGCGATGATGTTCAATTGGTATTGGATTTATTAAGTGAGCTGGAGCATGATTATAGGATAGACCGCGCTAAAGTTTATTTAGTCGGCTATTCTATGGGAGCTTCTACAGCTCAAAATTTAATGAATATGGCACCCAATAAGTTTACAGGTATCGTTTCTATTGCTGCTGTTCCTGATTTCTCCAATCTAACGGCATGGAAGGTTAAGCGAATCCTATTGGTTCATGGGGAAAAGGACACGGATAACCCTTATCAGGGAAGCGAAGAATTGTTTGCTAAATTGAAAGGGCGTAAAAATGTAACCTTTAAAACGTATACGAATCTGAATCATGCTACGATTACGATTCCATTTTTGTTGAATGATGAAATTCCGAACTGGTTATTTAAAAAACGTTAGTATGGCGTTGTTTGAAATTCATCAATCATAACTGTTTTTTATATCACTAAGTTCCAAAAGATCCTCCCTATGATGAAAAGATTATTTCGATATGTAGCTCTTTTAACTTTTATAGTTTTACTGTGTAGTAATACCAATGGGCAAAATATAACGACAACTGATTTCTATTCTCAGTTAAAGAACTATAACCTCTCTACAATACTAACTGCTAAGAAATTTTTAGCGGAAGATAGAGAAGGATATAAAGAGAGGATTGTGCGCCCAGCAATTTTGGGTTTTATTGGCGAGGATTATAAATGCTTTTTTATTCATTTTACTTCTATTAAGCAAGATGCAAAGAACCCGTACGCATATGTCGTAGCAGGTAAGACGATGGTTGAAGATAATATCTGCTTTTTTCAGGGAACGATAACCGTGCAGCAGGCTAGCATATATAAGAGTGAAGATATACCTGCTTATAAACAAGGCTATGCAACTTGTGATGTCATCCTTTATGAAGACAAAAAACAACCTTCAACCGGCATTATAAAGGGGACTATGAAAAGCAAGTTTCTAATTGATGACAAAGATAACTTTCGTTATGATGGATTAATGTTTAGTGCCGATGGATTTGCTAATAACCAATTTGTCGGTAGTTGGACGAGCTATAAAACAAATCGTTCAAAAAGATGCCATTGGGGAGATTACCGTATTCCGGAAAGTGGGGACCTCGATATTGGTGCTGGGGAGTTTAGCGTAAATGAAAAATACATAAAAAATGGCTGGTTAAGTTATGTTTTAGAAAACATGATGCCAAATAAAGTAATCGGGAAGCCCGTAATTAATGAGAAGCTTAAATACAAAAAATGGTGGGAGTAATTCCCTGAGGTAAAATTTGATAATGGCAACTTTTAAGTAATAAGTCGTAATTTTGGATAACCTAAAAACTGGATGAAAGCAATTCGATTTATTTCTATTCTTATCGTTGGTTTATTATTAATAAACATAACCTACAATTCTCAATTTGAAGTTTCCTTAGCTGATGGCTTGTCGTGGTTTGTTTTAATTTTTATTGGTATTTGTTTACTGATTTGGACATTAGTCACCGACATTAAACGCTATAGATTTGAGAAGAAGGTTAGTAGCTTTGGTTTTACTGTTCTTTGTCTATTGATTATTGCTATTGTTTCATTGTTAGAAGTGAAAATTCAGCGTGTTTTTAATCAAACTACCTTATTAAAAGTTTTTTATGACGGAGATTTTAATGGTGTTGGTATCGATTTTAAAAAAAATGGAACGTACATATTTGATAATTCCAGTATTGGGTCAAGTAACTATACTTATGGAACCTATCAAATCAGTGGAGATAGCATAACCTTGGACAGAAATAAAATAGGTAATGTATCAGGCTTAAAACATTTGGTGATTAAACCGAAAAGTAATCCGGATAGTTCTAAAACGGACATGTATCTTTTTTCAATTAACGAAAAGGGTGATATGTTAGCGCATAGTTTAGTTTTTAGGATAACTGTAGATAATCGAGAGTAATAATATTTTCTATTCAATAATTTATGAGATATAAAGCAGTATATGAATTAGTAGCGCCTGAAGTTTATATAAAGCTTCGTACAGAAAGTGGACTTAGTCCGAAAACAATGGAAGCGGCCAAAATAGGACTTGCAAATTCATTGTGTTGCGTTGCTATCATCGATACCGAGAACGATGGAGAGGCTATTGGAATGGGGCGTATTGTTGGTGATGGCGCGTGCCATTGTCAGGTAGTCGATATTTGTGTGCTGCCGGCACATCAGAAAAAAGGACTTGGAAAACTTATTATGACAAAGCTTAAGGAGTTTATCGATGAGTCTTTGCCGAGTTCTTGCTACATTAGTTTAATAGCGGATGGAGAGGCTTATAAACTGTATGCAGCTTATGGTTTTGCCGAAGTGTGGCCTGTATCACGAGGCATGGCATTTTCTAAGAAATAGAAATCCCTATTCCTTAATCGTTTGACGCTTGCACAAACTCACCGTGCTCGCTAACGACTTGATTTCCCCATTGGGTGATGGCGTCTAGAACAGGGATAAAGGTTTTTCCGAAATCCGATAAGCTATACACCACTTTGATAGGCGGCTTTTTACCATAGACGGCTCTGGCTACTAGGCCGTCTTTTTCCAACTGTTTAAGCTGTAGGCTTAAGGTCATCTCTGTAATAGCCGACATTTCTTTGCGTAGCTCGTTGTAGCGCTTGGGTTCATCTTTGAGGTGGTAAAGGATAACTGTTTTCCATTTTCCACCCACCAAATCCATCGTTAAGCTTACCGTGCAAGGGTACGTCTTTCCTTTAAGTTGAACAAAATCAGCTTTGCATTCCGTTTTCATTGTCTCCTATTTTGGGCTATCCTATTTGATAGTTATTGCAAAGTTAGGGTACTAAAGTTAGTTTTGCAACTATAAAAATTATAGTATGGCTTTAGTGATTTTAGCACACCCGACTTATGACAAGTCATTTGCAAACAAAACGATAATGGAGGCATTGCAAAATAGCAAACTCGATTTAGAAATAAGAGATATCCACGCTTTATATCCGGATTATAAAATTGATGTGCAAGCAGAGCAAGCGGCTTTGTTGCGTCATCAAACAATTGTTTTTCAGTATCCTTTTTATTGGTACAGCATGCCTGCTATTTTAAAGCAATGGTTTGATGTGGTATTAACACATCAATTTGCCTATGGTAGTGAAGGCGACAAACTTAAAGGGAAGAACTTTGTGCCTAGTTTTACGGTAGGCTCTTCGAAGGAAAGTTACACGACGTTGGGCTTTCAACATTTTAGAGTCTATGAGTTTTGTAAACATTTAGAACAAACAGCCTATCATACGCAAATGAATTATATTGACCCTATTTATACGTATGGAAGTTCATTAGCCGCAGGCTATCAAGAAGCTGAGATAAAAAAAGAGGCACAGCAGCATGCTGCAAAGCTGATTGCGGCTATAAAAGAGCTGGAAATATAGCTGTTATTAGGTTTTTGGCGTGCTGAGATACGCATTGCCTACTAGTTGCGGCTAGCTTTTTTAAAGGATAGAAGAGTCGCTTTATCCACCAAAAGGCAAAGTTATCCACAAAAAATGTTAATAACTTGCTTTCGATGTGTAGAAGTGTCGTTGTTTGTCTCTTTCCAGTAGTCTTTCTAAATAGGCAATTTTAGCCTTTTCAGCTTCTAGCAAACGCTCATACAGTTTTTTGTTTTCCTCCTGTGCTTCCAATAGTTTGTCTAGTGGATTGAAGGTGCACATATAATTATTGTTATTTGAGCTACTATCTTGAAATGTATTGTTGATGATATTAAACACAGCGTCTTCGTCGAAATTCTCTATTGCTTCAGTTGTTACCCCTAAAATTTTTGCTACTTGAGCAAGCAGTTCTTTTTCAATACTATCTTTATTCTCCATGATAGATACCGCCTGCTGGCTTATGCCTAGTTCTGTAGCAAGGGCCTCTTGTTTGAATCCGCGCAGTTCGCGAATGCGGCTTATTTTGCGGCCAATATGGTTGATATTTGATGCTGTACTCATAACTCAAATATAACAAATTTAGCTGATGTAAAACTAGGTGTGGTAAAATACAAGCATATCTCAGAAAGCTAGTTGAGTGTAGAAAGCATGCCCGATGCATTCTTATTGCCAGCGTCTGTTGCTAAAGCTTTCTCATACCATGTTTTTGCCAACGCTTTATCTCCTTTTTTCAAGTAGCATTCTCCCGTTAGTTCATAAGCATAGGATTCGTCCGTAGGGCGCGTGCAGAGCGGAATCGCGAGGGCGTAGATACGAATAGCATCATCAAAGCGGTTTCGTCGTTGCAGGTATTTACCCGTGGTGATAAGGTCGCCGGCCTCAAATCCAAAATCATATTTATCCTGTCCATTAGCTTTGATTTCTTGGTAGAACGCTAGTCCTTTCTCTACGTCTTTAAGTACTTTATCTCGGATATCCAGATAGACCGACTTTTTAGGTATCGTAAAAGGTTTATCGCTCAAAATGGCTAGAATGGCATTTTTGAGGGCATCGACTTTAAAGTTCTGGTTATTTGTTTCCATTATTATGGATGCTTTTTGTAGATGGTCGGTGTATACCAAAGCCTCAAAATTACTGTTTGACCCTTGATGACGGTGCCATTGCAGCTTGCCTGCAGCAAAGCCTGTCGTACCGAGGCTGCTTTCCCCTCCGGGAAAGTTAACCGCCAGCTCGTTGAATG
Source organism: Sphingobacterium sp. MYb382 (assembly GCF_037572665.1). Classification (NCBI taxonomy): domain Bacteria; kingdom Pseudomonadati; phylum Bacteroidota; class Sphingobacteriia; order Sphingobacteriales; family Sphingobacteriaceae; genus Sphingobacterium; species Sphingobacterium sp. MYb382. The sequence goes on along the minus strand of NZ_JBBGZT010000029.1, from coordinate 548,397 downwards.
ATTCTTCATTAATGATTTGAAAAGCTTCCAATCGGGTGATGAACGTATACAAGTCGGATACAGTCAATCGCGGAGAACCTGTTGTGAGTTGTATATAAGGCGTCGGTTGAAAATCGTTATCAAAGGCATTCGCTACATTGGGCTTGCTCAAATCGGCATCTACAATGGTATGCTTCATGTGGCTCGGTTTGAAAATATATTTGTCCAAGAACTTGGCATAGGGCAGGCCAGATGCTTTTTCGATAATCTGTTTTTGCAGATATACGTTTGCATGTGCATAAATATAGGCCGATTCGGGTTCAAATTTCAGCGCCTTCAATTGCTGTAGTGAATCCAGCAGCTGTGCATCGGTCTCGTTAGATTGCGCTGTAAAATTAGGTATCCCACTGGTATAATTAATCAGGTGTTTGATTTGCACCTTTGTAGCCCATGCTGGCAAGTCAGGTAAGTATTTAGAAATGGGGTCGTCCAGTTTTAATTTATGTTGCTCTTTGAGCAACATAATGCTTGTCCCATTAAACTCCTTCGCGATAGAACCAATATCAAAAAGCATGTTTGTCGTGAGCGGATTTTTACGGCTTGCATCCGCATATCCCCATGCCTTTTTGTAAATCACCTTTCCATTTTGTGCAATTAAAATTGTCCCATTGAAGACACCTCTATCGTTGGCTGTACGCATCAAAGAGTCAATTTTATGAAGCTGTGCAGGAGTCTGTGCATAGGTCGTGATAGTCGACAGTAGCGCGAGGCAGCAGCTAAATAGTAGTGATTTTATTTTCATAGGGTATGGCTGACTATTCCGTAATTAGAAAGTGCAATTTAGCTATAATTGGGAATCGGTACATGTTAATTAACGCTAATAAAGTGGGCGGGGAGTAATTGTTTTAAAGCCTTCATGTATTCCATAAATGGGAAAAGTATGAAGGCTTTAAGTAAGGTGAACTGCAAAATTTATTACAATTCTAGTTCGTAGTAGAGCACATCTTCAACTGTGCCATCTAACCAGTTCATTGTTTCGCTATGGATGTATATAAATCCTAGGCGCTGGTTTGCCGCTTTTGAGATGAGGTTGCTCTGGCGATGACTTATTGTAAGTTTTTTTAATTGTAAGTTATGCGCCCATGCCATCCGTGCCTTATATAGAAGAGCTGCAAGTCCCTTTCCACGGAATTCCTTTTTAATATAAGATTGGCCTAAGTAGGCTACATCGTCATCTACCAGAAGAATACTCGTCATGCCGATAGGAATATTGTTTTCCAGTAGCACAAACACCGCTCGCGGATGTTGTACACGCTCTTTCCAGTCAGCATCCGTCAGTGTTGCTTCGGCAGGGGTACTCGTTCTAAACATGGCGGGTTCCGTTTGTAGAGCCTCAAGGCGCATGGATTTGTAAAGTAGCGCTTCGTGTTCTTGCAGTTGGCGTATGCTGAATGCGCCGTCTTCTATTTGTAATGGGGTATTACTCATTTTAGTAAGGTTGATTTTACAGATTGATATGCAACAATTTTACAAAATATTTGTTTTACCTGATACGTTAAAGTCGTTAATTTTTAGTGCTGATTATTTTTTAGGTAATATCTTTGTAATGGATAAATTGATACCCCATGATTCCAGAAAGTTTACAAAAGCAGATTGCTTTTATCAAAGAGATTGATAAAATAAAGTATATCCAACGCAAGACCAAACTATTTAACAGTGATAGAAATGAAAATGATGCCGAGCATAGTTGGCATCTAGCAGTCATGGCGATAGTTTTGGCAGGTCATGCCAATGAAGCTGTAGACATCTTGAAAGTGGTGAAGATGGTTTTGATACATGATATTGTGGAGATAGATGCTGGTGATACCTTTATTTATGATACGCAAAAGAATCATCAGAATACAGCCGATGAACGCTTAGCTGCTCAGCGTATTTTTGGTCTACTGCCTGAGGAGCAAGCGCGTGAACTGATTGAAATTTGGGAAGAGTTTGAGGCTGGACAGACGAAAGAAGCAAAATTTGCGAAGTCGATGGACCGATTAGAGCCTTTATTGCAAAATACATCCAATAATGGTGGTACCTGGAATGAGTTCGGTGTGAACTATGAAAAGGTATACGAAAAGAAAAAAGTCATTAAAGAAGGCTCTATTTCTTTATGGGATTTTGCAGAAAACCTGATTGATGAAAGTGTTGAAAAAGGTATTTTAAAGAAATAACTTTTCTCCTAAAATAATAAGATTCCTTGTTGAGTGGCTTAGCGATAAGCCACCCAACAAGGTTGATTTATGAAACAATTATCCCATCGACCACATGAATATTCACATCCGATTGGCGAGCGAAGTCGTCATCATGGGTTACGGTGAGTATGGTGTAGCCTTTTTCGTGACTCAACTCCTTAAATAAGTCCAGTACGACAGCTGTATTTTTTACATCTAGATTTCCCGTAGGCTCATCTCCGATGATGAGTGAAGGCTCATTGATGAGGGCGCGTGCAATAGCGACACGCTGCTGCTGTCCGCCTGACAGGAGGGAAGCCCGCTTTGTTGCTTGTGTAGCTACATCAAGCGTCATTAATAAATCCATGGCACGCTTTTCTATTTCTTCTTTGCTATGACTCCCAAGCTTCAACGCCGGTAGCATTACATTGTCGAGCACCGAAAACTCGGACAACAAGTAGTGAAACTGAAAGATAAAGCCAATATGACTATTCCTAAATGCTGCCAATTGATTTTTTGTGCGTTCTTTGATGTTAATTCCATCGATAGCGATGTTACCTTCAAAGTCGGTGTCCATGGTAGAAAGCAGGTATAGGAGGGTAGACTTGCCACTACCCGATTTGCCCGTGATAGCGGTAAGCTTGCCTTTCTCTACGCCGAAATTTAAGTTATTAAGCACCCGAAACTTGCTGGGCGTATAAAAATATTTGTTCAGATTCTGTACTTCTATAGCGTGCATATTATCCTCTTAAAATTGATATAGGGTCTAGTTGAGCTGCTTTGCGCGATGGCAGATAGCCTGCCAAGGCGGTGGTGAGTAGTCCAAAGAAAAAACCGAAAATATAGTAGTTTATGTTAAAGCGCATTGGGAAATGGTCTAGCGACACAAAAAGGTCGCTTTCGTAAGGAATAAAAGTCATTCCCCAAGAGAGCATCAATCCGGTGAGCAGTCCCAATATAGATCCGGCGAAGCCAATAGAAAGCGCTTGAATCATAAATATAGAGCGTACATCTTTATCCATAAATCCAATAGCTTTAATGATAGATATGTCCTTCATTTTTTCGTAGATCATCATGTTTAGAATATTAAAAATACCAAATCCGGCCACCAGCAAAATACTTCCGGCGATGCCGTAAAAGATGATGCGGTTTAGAGACTCACCTTCAAACAAGAAGGGGTTATCTTTGAGCCAGTCGGAGCTTTTATAACCGTATGTTGCGGTCAGCTGCATGGCATAGGCAGCAGCCTCTTTTCTGTCGATGAGCTTAATGTTGATATCGCTGATATAAGAAGGCGGTACTTGCAAAATGTTTTGTACCGTCTTGAGGCTAGCATAGCAGAGTGTTTTATCCTTTTCAGGAATGCCAGTTTTAATAATTGCCGATAAGGTAGATGTATATTTCTGCCCCTCGGCAGTGCTAACGATGAATTTATCACCGATGTTGAGGTTTAACCGCTCGGCTAGTGCCTTTCCCATAATTAAGCTATTGGGCCTAATGTCCAGTTCTTGCTGGTTTCCTGCAAGAACTTTATCATCTATGTCCATCAATTTATTTTCATTGACATAATCGATGCCGATAAGTTCACCCGTTGTTTTTGTGGGACCTACATTAAAAAATACCTGCGCTTTTATAGAGGCCGAAACAGCCATTACTGTAGGATTATTGGCAATTTCACGGGTTGCTACATTTCCATTTTTTAAGTACTGCAATGACACTTTCGGTTTCGCATGGAAAAGTTTGTTTTCTTGATTGGGAAATACCTTGTCCATGACCGATTGCTCAGAAACTTGGCTCTCGGTAAACAAGCGTACATGTGGGTATTGCGCCAAAGACAATTCGGTAATGTAGTCATTGATTCCTTTGACACAGCTGAGGAGGAATATAAAAATAGCTATACCAAAAGCCACTCCACTGGTTGCGACTATGGTTTGTGTTTTTTTGTCCTTTAACTGCGTGAAAGCCACAAAAAACAGCAACTTGAAATCTTGTTTCTTTTGCATGTCTACTTGTTTTTATAAAGAATATCGCCTGCTCTTAGCCCATTGGTGATCTGCACCTTGCTACCTAAGCGAAGGCCCGTAGTCACCTTAATCTGTTGTTTATCTTTTCCTTGCTTGCGGACAATAGTATCGCCTGCTCGTAAATAATCGGCAGGGATAAGTAGTGCTTTCTGCTGCTCTTTAATCAAGATATTGGCCTCTACAGCCGATTGTGGATAAAAGAACGTTGTTCCATCGATGGTAGCCTCTGCTTTCACGCTGCGCAAAGCTGTATTGATGAGTGCATCAATCTTATGAAGTTGCGCATGGAATACTTGCTTAGGGTATGCATCTGTTTCGAAGGATATCTGCTGGCCTATTTTCACTTTGTTGATATCCCTTTCATCGATAAAGAGCTTTAGCTGGAAGCTTTTATCATTGCCGATAAGCATAATGTTTTCGCCCGGTTGCACCGATTCGCCTACTTTCTTGCTAATGGAGAGTACTTTCCCGTTAATTTTGCTGTGTAGCACTTTCGGTTTCAAGCTATTGTTGGCTTGCGCCAATGCGTTTTCGACCTGTAGTTTAGCGCCAGCGAGTTCGTTGACCTTCGCTTCATATTGCTTTTGTGCTTTGGTGACCTCTGCACTGCTTGTTTCCGCTTGTAAAGCGAAGTCATCGGCTTCTTTTTGAGAAACGGCAGTCGTGAGGGCTAGCTTGGCATAGCGTTCCGCATTTTTCTGATCATGCTGATATCTGCTTTTTGCGGCATCAATTTTTTCACGTAGCTCTTTTAGTATGGGCGATTGCTGGTCGGCAGCCGCGGATGCTAGCACTAGCTGTTGGTGTAGCACCGTTAGTTGTGTGTCGTCTTCGGCTGCTCCAAGGAAAGCAAGGACATCGCCCACGCTCACTTCATCTCCTTCTTTAACTAAAATCTGACTTATTACTTCGTTTGTAGCCGATTGAACAAAAGCATAGGGATTGGGCAATATTTCGCCAGATGCATATACGCCTTCGTTAATGGTTTCTTCTTGCAGAGTAAATGTCGGTTCGTTGGTACTGCAAGAAAACAAGAATAAGGATAGATATAGGCAATAGGCAAGTCTAGATTTTCTGTGTTTCATTTTGTAAATAGTTTAATTCGATTTGGTTTTTTAAGTAGTCTAGCCTTACTTTATTTTCTGCTGTTACGGTTTTTATAAGCTCCTGTTGTATCTGTTGTAGTTGGATCATATCCATAATCCCTGCTTCAATTTTCTGGTTGCAGAGCGTGAGGTTTTCTTCAGCCAGTTTGCGAAGGTCTTCTTGCGCATTAAGCGTTGTTGCTGTTTGTTTAAGGTCCAGCTGCAGCTGTAAATACCGTTTCTTCTCTTGATCCTGATAGGCGACAAATTCCTGTGTCGTTTGTTCATAAAGTGCACGATTGCGTTTAACCGTTGGTGCTCCTCCGGGTGCAAATAATGGTATACGAAGGCGAAAGCCTACATAACCGTTGCTATGCCATTTGGAGAAATTGGTGAAAGTGCTTAGCTGTTCCCCAAATCCAATCTGTCCAAAACTACTGCCCAAGGATAGCTGGGGCATACGGTAATATTTGGATGCTTGCAGCCGTTGCTGTGCTACCTTTATGCTAGCTTCTTTTTCTTGATAGTCGGGTAGCTGCTCGGCCTTAAAATCTAGGATGCGCAGTACAGCTATATTGACGGAGACGGCTACCAGTTCTAGAGGCTCCTCTAAAGGGAAACCCATCCAATATTTTAAATCGAGCACTGCTTTTTGGTACGCCATTTCTTGCTCTGCTTGATATTTCTCGTATTGTCTACGTATAGCGGTAGATTGGTTTATCGCTATTTTATCAAGGAGGCCTTCTTGAAATTTCTTGCTCAACAGCTGGTGTATCAGTAGGTGTTTGGCAAGCAGCTTATCGGACAAATCTTTATTTTGTCTTTCTATCTGTATGTTATAAAAAGCGGCTGTCACGTTGCGCAGTAGGAGCTGCTCCATCGATTGGATGCCGTAGGCTACCGATTGGCTTTTAAGCTTTTCCAATTTACTGTTTTGCCAACTTTGCATATCCACAGCATTCCAGTTGATATGTACATCGTAATTGCCCGATAGTTTCGATCCTGTAGCGATAGCTACTCTTTCGGCCGGTAGGCCGAACAGCTCGCCGGGGTAGCTCTGCACAGGAATTTTCCAATAGTAGCTAGACTCTATGGCTAGGTTTACCTCGGGTAGGAACTTCGCTGCCGCTATTTTCTGCTCGTAATCGGCAACACGGAGCTGTTGTTTTTGTGCGAGCAAGGCTTTGTTATTAGCTTTCGCAAAATCTAAACAGCGGTTTAAATCCCATTGTGCATGGATAGGCAGTGTCGATAGCAGTATTCCAAAAAGAGAAAACAAGATTTTCTTCATTTTTCAGGCCTTAGAGTTTGATGTTTAAACCTGTTGATAAGTACGGAGAGATTTGGAAATAGTAGCTGTCTTTAGACTTAAACATACCTTGTAGCGTACGGTCGGAGAAGGTCGTCGGGCGGATCGCATTGATACCTGCTGTAAAAGGGATGGTTACATTTTTGCCTAGCTTCACCTCGGCGCGCAAACCGCTCACGATATATAGATGAGAGAACATCACATCTTTACCATCTTTTTCTAGTAGGGCCATTTGTCCATTCATCTCGCCGATAAGCGAAAGCTTCAAGAATTTTGTTGCGTTATAGCCGGCGGATACGCTCAAACCATTGGTCATCGCTAGGTTGAAGTCTAGTTTACCCTGTTTTGTCCAGTTTACATAAAGTGCTGGGAAGGCCATCGGGTAACCGAATGTACTGTTTACCGCCACACCACCACCAATTTCTAAATTCGGATTTACCTTGTAGATAAAGATGGAACTTACGCTACCCAAGATGTTTTTCTTTCCTATTTTAGATACATCGGTCGTAGCAGCGTATACACCAACACCTGCAGTAGCCATCAAGCGCCATTTTTCACTAATGGGGCGTGCATGGAAAACACCAACGTCGGCGTTTAAAATTTCAGGAATGACCATTTCTTCGGTGAAATTTTTGTTTTTCAGTGAAACATAAGATCCTGACATGCCTACCCCCCAGGTGATTGGTTTTTTATCCTCGGTCATCTTTACGGATAGCGGAATGTTGATGCTCCCGGAGTAGACCATGGCCGATCCTTCAGCGTTACCCACTTTCTCGCGTGGTTCTTTATTTTTCTTTTCTAGCCAGTAGCTCGAGTTTCCTAAATACTCAGTTTTGAAGGAAATTTGTGAATACCCTTGTACGTAAGCTAAAGTGATAACCGTTATTAACAATGCTTTTAATTTCATTTTTTTGCTTTTTGAATTAATTTGGAAGCAAATATCATTTTAGTGCTGGCGTTCGGGAAGTCTATTTGACCCTTGGTCGTTTGCCTATGATGGTTGGCCATTTGGCTCTTTAAAAAACCGGTATCTTTGTGTTATGAAAAGTTTTTCTCTAAAAAGCTACAATCGTTTTGTCAACTTGCTATGGTTGGCTGTGGCGATTATGTTTATGATTCAATTCGGTGTAAAGCTGCTGCCAATCTATGAAGCCATGCTTATTGGTATTGCCGTGGTGTTGGTAAGCTATCCCGTAACAACACGTTTGAGCACGACTATTCTGCGGAAAGCGATGCAGAAAAATAGTATGCTCTACTTTGCTTTGCAAGCCTTAATCTATTCGATTTTATTGGGGCTATGCTTGCTTTTTATTCTTCGCCTGTTTACCTACTTGGAGAGTATCAATATTTTTCCTGCGTCGACTATTTTTACGAAAGACAATAGTTTTTTTGAAGACTTTGTGAGCTCTATGCTGCTAGCCATCTTTATCAATTTTGGCTTCTGTGGGGTACGCTTCTATGAAGCGAATTTGCGCTTGCAGAAGAACTTAATAGAGTCACAATTGCAGATATTACAGGCGCAAATAAATCCACATTTTATGTTCAATGTGTTGAATCATGTGAATATTTTAATCCGTAAAGAGCCTGATTTAGCCTCATCGCTGCTTGTACAGTATACCAATATCTTGCGCTATCAATTGTATAGTGGTCGAGAAGAAAGTATCAGCTTGAAGCAGGAAGTGGAGTTCTTAAAGAATTTTATCGATGTGGAAAAAGTACGCTGGAAGAATAGCCTTGATGTGAACTGTACCTGGGAAATAGCGGACGAGCAGGCGACTTTGTCTCCACTTTTGTTGATAACTTTTGTGGAAAACGCCTTCAAGCATGTGTCACGCTCCAAAACAGAGAAGGGGTTTGTAAATGTAAATTTGAAACAAAAGGATGGGGTGCTGGTTTTAACTGTTAAAAATTCTAAATATGCAGCCGAACCTCGGACGACGCCGAAAGAGGCTTCGGGTATCGGATTGGAAAATATAAAAGGACGGTTAGAAATTCTGTATGCTGGGCGCTATGCCTTGGATATTAGCGAAACGGATACCGTTTACGCTAGTTCACTCACAATCACACTATAAAAATGACAAATATCGTTTCAAAACAACCCGTGCTAAAGCTGAAATGCTTAATTGTAGATGATGAAGAAAATGCCATAGATGGAGTTGTTGATTACTTGCAAGATATTGAAGCTATCGAAGTTGTAGGAACTTGCTTATCGGCTATTGAAGCTTTAGAATTCTTAAAAAAGCAAGAGGTAGACTTACTATTCCTAGATATTAATATGCCTCGATTGACAGGGCTAGAGCTTTTGGAATCTATGCAAAACCCACCGCTGGTGATTCTGACGACAGCCTATTCGGAGTATGCGCTTGATGGATTTCGTCTGAATGTGGTGGATTACCTGTTGAAGCCTTATACTTTTCAACGTTTTTTTCAGGCAGCTCAGAAAGCTATTGACCTATACAAATCACAAGTGGTTTTAAATAGCAAAGACGATGGGAAAGCTATCGATATGTATATCCGTCAGGGGGATTCTTTTCAGCGTATCAACTGGGAGGATATTTTATTTGTAGAGGCGATGCAGAACTATCTAAAGCTTCATTTCGTTGATACCGTATTCGTGATTCATCAGACAATGACCTCTTTGGCTGAAACTTTGCCGAAGGATAGTTTCTTCAGAATCCATAATTCCTATTTGGTGAATATTAATCACATCGATAAAATTAATGGTGGCCGTTTGTTTGTCAACGGTACGGAGTTGCCTATTTCAAAACATCGTAAAGATGAGTTCTTGAATGCTGTGGTTTATAAAGGATTGATTAGTAAATAAAATAAAAAAAGGCCTTTATAGAAAGGCCTTTTTTTGCTATTAGGAAGTGTTTTATTTCGGATAGTATTAAAATTTGTAGCCGATTGTCAAATATGGATTTCTGTTACTGATTTTTGGACCTGCATTATTGATGTTCGCTAAGCCGTATTCATAACCAGCGCTTACTGCAATTTTGCCAAACTCAACGCCTACACCACCCAATAAACCGTAGTCAAGTCTTTTGAATCCATCTTTACCAAAAACCGAACGTTTATCGTTGTTTGGGTCATTCTTGATTTTTCCAGCGATACCGTAAGCAGCATAACCACCTGCGTGAACAACAAATTTCGTGTTTGGTGCTAAGTCAACTTTGTAGCCTATGCTTAACGGAATTTGTGCATAGATAGGGTTATACTTTGCTTCTGATCCTCCTTTTGACGCGTATTTAGCCCCTTTGGTTTGAAAATCTAAACCCGTAAATACAAATAGATTGTTCGTTAAAGCGATATCTGTCGTTAAACCTAAGCGGTAGCGTACAGCAGATTTTGTGTCTTTAAGATCACCACCAAATGAAGAAAGACTTGCTCCACCTTTGATACCGAAGGTTACTGGATTTTCTTGTGCGAATGATTTGTTTGAAAATGCAGCTACAAAAGCGATAGAAGCAGCGATTAAGGGTAATTTTGTTGTTTTCATGATTGAAATATTTTTATGTTGTTTTTAATATTATGCAACAAATATCCAATCTTGAGGAGCGCTTATCGATTGTATTTGACCAGTGGACGTTGACTTGTGATGGTTGGACAGAAACTGGCCATATCTATGATTTTTGACTGTTTATTCCTATACATCTGTTCCTAAAATAGCGCTACCAACATATGTTAATAACATGTGGATAACTATTCATCTCCAGACAATCTTATTCTCACCAATCATTGGATTTAACCAATAAACATGACTACTCGCTTATTGAAGCTGCGGGGATGCCAATTACTTGGTGTTTGTCACCTTTTATTTCAATTGCCTGCGTATTACTGATGGGTACGAAGGTGAGTTGTGCTTGATACTGAAGAAATACAGTATCCATTATCGCTGTGAAAGGCTCGTTCTTATAGTGTGGCAATACGTAGAATGGTATTAGTCCAAGTCCTGTATTATCTTTTAGTTCGGGCGCTTTATTTTTATCATCTATCTGTTCGACATAGGTAAGGTCGTGAGAAAGAATCATACTTCCTGCGGATGCTCCTATGTATGTTTTTCCGGCAGTGATTTGTGCGGTAATAAATTGGTCTGCCTTTGATTTTTTTAACTCTTGCAGGAGGTAGAATGTATTGCCTCCAGACACATATATGAATTCATTTTTAGCAAGCTTTTCTGTGATTTCTACTTCGTTTTTTTCGGTCACATCGAAAACGTCAACATAGACGCCTAGCGCTTCGAATGCACTTTTGTCGTTATCAACATAGCCCGTATACTCTTCAGGTATACTCGCTGTAATAATGAATGTTACTGTCTTTCCAATAGTGGGATAACCAATAAACTGTTCAAAATACTGTGCTACATCAGCAAAAGAGGCTGTTAAAAAAAGATTTTTCATGACTATATTATTTCAAAATTAAGGGGGATAAAGGTACAAAAAAGCATATGTATGTTTTTGAATATTCCTGATTTCTATCAAGCACTATTCTAATTTTACTTCTATGCGAACAACCCTCGTTATTGTTTGTTTATTAATTATAATAATCATTTTTATTACTGTGCTTTGAGGCGATAATGAAGCTGAAAGTTCAGCGATAATACGTGATTTTTATTTCTTTGCTCATAAGGATCGTCTTGACCAGCAATTATGATTAGCTTTGAGATAGTACGATATGATAAAGAGTAAAAGGAGTGTTTATAAACAAATAAAAACTATCTATTATGGCGTCAAACAACAATTTAAAATCTACGGCTGATTTCCTCGGCAAAATTATTTCCTTTCGAAATTCTTTAAAATTAGTGCATTGGTCTATCACTGGAAAGGGTAGTTATGAAGCGCATATCTCGTTAGACCAAGCTATCGAAAGTCTTAGCGGTATTACCGACCGACTGGTTGAAACAACTATTGCCGTAGTAGGCTCTGTTGAAATTATCATCCCAGAAACGGCACGACCAACGGACCATATTAAGCATATCGGTGACTTCTATGCTTATGTCGAAAAAACACGGGAAATATTTACGGAAACATTCTCGCAATCTATTATCGATGAGTTTCAAGAAGCGGTGCAACAGTTGCTTTTCCGTTTGAAACGACTTGTTTAATTTTTCACCCTAAAGTATTTTCATATGGCTGAAGAACAGCTTTCTTTCAAATTTAAAATGGAAGCTAAAGAACCGCGTATTGAGCCGGGAGGTGGAGGTATCACTCGTGGGGTGTCTGTACGTGAGTTCCCTGCTTCTAAGAATCTTGCCGGCGTAAGTATGCATCTTGACCCTGGGGCCATGCGCGAATTGCATTGGCATGCCAATGCCGCAGAATGGGCTTATGTGGTGAAGGGAGCGGTGCGTACCACAACCATTGACCCGGAAGGCAATACGTATATTGATTTGTTTTATCCGGGCGATGTATGGTATTTCCCGAGAGGGTATGGGCATGTTTTGCAATGTGTGGGTGAGGAGCAATGCCATTTCATCTTAATTTTTGATAACGGCGATTTTTCCGAAGACCATACGTTTAGCGTTACGGATTTCTTATCGTCGGTGCCACCCGCTATTGCTGCGCAAAGTTTAGGTATATCCGTCGAAGATGTTGATAAATTGCCTAAAAAGGAGGTTTATTTTGCACAAGGTAAGGTACCTTCGGTAGGCTCGGGATTGGCCGTAGCGCGTAAAGAGACCACCTTAGTATCGCCTCACCGCTATCCTTTAGCAGCGCAGCAGCCTATTTTGGTGCCTGGTGGAGGTACACAAAGGATTGTTTCGAAGAAGGAATTTCCTATAGCGACAACCATCACGGGAGCAATTTTTGAAATTGAACCCGGTGGGTTACGTGAGTTACATTGGCATCCGAATGCCGATGAATGGTCTTACTTTATTCAAGGACATGCCGAAATGGGCGTTTTCCTTGCGGAGCATAATTTTGTCGTAGATACCTATGAGGCAGGCGATATCGGCTATGTGCCGATGGGGGCAGGCCACTATATTAAGAATATCGGTACAGAAAAGATGATTGTTCTACTGGGCTTCAACAGTCCTTTTTATGAGGCTATAGATTTGAGTACTTGGCTAAGTGGAAACCCGAAAGACTTGCTGGAAGGCAACTTTGGCGTAGGTGCTGATCTGATTAGCCGCTTTCCAACGGAAAGTAAGTTGCTTATCCCAAAAGAGAACGATTAGTGGCTTTTTATGATACTTGTAAATGAGACCATTCATCTCCTGTTTCCAAAGGAGAGAATGATCCCATAAACGAACTTGTGATTATAAAATTGATAAACTAAACTTGCTGTACGGTTGTTTCCTTGCTCGTATTGGAGAGATTGGAATTGCCCGGTTTCTCTAATGCGGCATTGTAGTTGGCATGTCTTTTTCCAAATAGCTTTTTCACTTTTTTGAGTTTATAAAAATCATAAAAAGCGATAATCAGCAGAATAAAACATACGAGGTAAAAGGTGTGATTCTGGAAGTTGTTATAGAATACACCACTCACAATTCCGCCAAGGATATACGACAAAAAGATAAAGAGTAATAAGTGGAACTTATCTACTAAGCTTTTATTCTGTCTGTTTACTTTCTTTGTAAACATAGATACCAAAATGCCGAGATCTGTTGTTAATCCTGTAAGGTGTGTTGTCTTTACGGCGAAGTTTGAAATCGTTGCGGTAAGCCCGTTTTGTAAACCCATAGCAAAGAGTAGCGCACCGACAAGCAATTCTGTCTCTTGGAGGGTATCTTTATAGAAAAATTGTAAATAAATCCCGACGAAAAGGATACTCAGAAATTCGAGCATCACCGGTATGGCGTGCGTCATGTATACACTACGTTTTCCTTTACCATGAATGATAATCAAGTTGGAAATCATACTACCGATAAAGAACAGTAATATCCATAGAAGTACAACGGCCACTTGGTACCAATTGCCTTTGGAAACTTCTTGGGCAAGGATGGCATAATAACCGGTCACATTCGAGGTAAAGGAGAAAAAGACAATAACGGAAATAACATTGACCATGCCTGCCGAAAAGGCCGTTAATGCGCCTAGTTTGATGTTGTCGCTGTTTGTTCTATGGTTGCTATACTTTCTTAACATAGTTGTCTACTTTTGTCACCCTTTCCAACACGATTTTCATAACCCCTTTAACTTGTAGGTCAAAATTGAGATGCAACTCCAGAAGGTCATCATTGATCTGTTGTATTTGGAAGGTCTCAATTCTTTTTCCTGCTTTACGTAACTCTAGGATATGACCTCTTCCCTTTATCAGCCATTCCACGGAAGAGCCTTCTTGTTTCATGCCGTAGGTGGTCAGTTTATGCTTTTGGAAATCCCAAATACCGTAATGCAGAAGCTCTAAGTCCGTTAATATCTCGTTCCTTAAGCCTTGCTGATTGATAAGCATAGGGCCTGATGATTCTCCTTTTTCAATATACCATGCCTTTTCTTTCCATGTTCCTTGAATGAGCCGCTCTGGGCTTTGTAGGGAAATGACGGACGTTAAGGATACGATAAGGAGCACGCCAATAAGGATATAGGTAATCTTTATTAGGGTACTTCGCTTTAGCTTTTTAATAAGTTGCATTTTTTAAATCCTTTCTAAAGAATATATTGTCGATACTATCCGTTTCCTGTTCTTTTGGTGTTGGCGATTGTGCGCGCGACAGCTCCACGATGGGGATGTTAAGCTTTTGGCAGTTATCGCGTAATAGATCGATAGTACAAAAGCTATTCGGGAGCAACTTAGCATAAGAAAAATGAGCTGGTAATATGACCTTTTCAATTTTGTTGCCTTTGAGGTAGTTGCGTATGTAGCGATTGTTTTTTGAGCATATGATATCCGAATAGATTTCTTCTACTTGCTCTTCAAATCTTGTTTTAATGATTTGGCAGGCTGTGAGAAAATCTTCACGATAGCACTTTTCGAGATAGTCGTCTTTATCAAAGCCTAATAGTTCAGTGATGGAATCGCTCAAGGCATGCCCATGGACAAGTACTAGTTCGATTTTCGTGTCTTTTGCTTCCGACAAGTAGTTTATTGCTCCTGTTAGGGAGCTCACTGTAAAATTCGTCGGCATTAGAATTCGTTTTATCTTCTTCATAGCTTCAGCAAAGCTACAAGTCGGATGTAGGAGCGGAATTAATCCTTCATTAATTCGGTATTAGAATTTCACGAATGTTATTAAAATGAGATTAGAAAAGGTGTCGATATTAAAATAGGATTAAAAAGTCTTGATGGATGGCAATTCTATGCGTGCACTTGTTCCTTTGCCCAGCGTGGAGGCTATCGACAATTGGCCATTATGCATGCGTATGATGTTGCGTGATAGGGGCAACCCAATGCCATATCCTTGGTAGTTGTCGGTGTTTGAGGCTCTGTAATAAGGATCGTAAATATGGTCTTGATCATCTTGCGGAATACCGATTCCTTCATCTTTGATGATGACGATAACTTTATTTTCGGACGCCCCCAGGGCGATGTAGGCCGTATTATCTTCTGAATATTTGCAGGCGTTGGCTATAATGTTGGATATCGCAAGTTGAAGTAAAGGTGCCGATCCATTTATTTTGAGACGCATGCTATCATCGGGTAGTAGACTAAAATCAATGATGATACGGAAATCTTTATTTATCTCGGTAAGGGTCATCTTCGCATCCATAACGATTTGATCTATTCGTACGGGGCTTAAATTTAGTTTATTGTTCTTATAGCCTGTACGTGCCAATAGAAGGAGGGCGCTGGTTTTACGTTCTAAATTTTCTGCGGCATCTAAAATTTTTAAAAGTGCTTTTTGATAATCTTCTATCGATCGTTCTTTGGATAAGCTGACATCGGCAATACCGATAATAGATGTTAAAGGGGTATTTAGTTCATGCGAAGCATTACTGATGAAGTTCTTTTGTGTTTCAAAAGATGTTTCTATCCGGTTTAGCATGTTGTTGAAGGTCAGCGATAGCTTATTTAAAACGCCATTGTCACGTGGTTCGGTAAGTCTTAGGTGTAGGTTTTCTGATCCTATGTTTTCTACTTGGTTGATCATGGAGTAGATAGGCTTCATGAACGAGCGCTTGGTGAATAGCGAAATCACGACTACGAGTAATATTCCTAAGACAAGGCTGATCAGTAGCAGCTGGCGTAGGTAGGAAAGGTGATGCGTATAGAAGTAGTTTTCTGCCGACACACCAATAATATAGTGCTTTGCGTCTTTGAGGAAATATTTTGTGGAATAGAAGTTGGTTCCTTCCTTAAAGTTTGTTTCTGCCTTTTTGTTGATGCGCGACCAGAGGTCTTTATTGAAGCCATCGTTGCTGATGATGAGGTCGGTATCTGGATTAAATTCAACGAGGAAGCTATGTTGTTGGTCTAAATCCTTAATATAATTGGAGGTCCAATTGTTTGTATTTTTGTTATGTAGTATTTCTTCTGCGGTAAGGTCTCGCCGGAGGTCTAGACGTTTGTAAAAGTCGGAGAAGGCGAAGTTTGTAATCGAGTAGAATATAAATAGGGTGAAGGATACGGTATAGATTATGAGGATGGCAATTAGGGTATAGAGCGTCTTGTTGTATTTTTTCATCGATCTTCAATTTTGAGTACATAGCCCATACCTATTACGGTGTGAATCGTCTTGACAGGGGTAATTTTCTCAATTTTCTTTCTTAAATAGTTTACATATACATCGACGACATTAGAACCGATATCAAAGTTGATTCCCCATACTTTGTCGAGTAGTTCGCTTCTTTCAAACACTTTTTTAGGGTTCTTAATGAATAATAAAAGCAAGCGATACTCGGTTGACGTAAGGTTAAGCTCTTGCTCTTGGCAGTAGGCTATCTTTTTGTAATCGTCTATCGTGATGAATTGATAATGGAATTTTTTATTTTCTTCTTGTTTGCTGACCAGCGTTATTTCCTTTTTTCTACGAATTAGGCTTCGTATTCTAGCTTTTAGTTCGATAAGCTTAAAAGGCTTGGATAGGTAGTCGTCGGCACCACTATCTAAGCCAAGGACAACATTCTCTGGACTGCCGAGCGCTGTAACCATAAGAATAGGTAAATCTCTATAGTTTTGGTTTCTCAGGTTTTTACAGATTTCTAGGCCATTCATCTCCGGCAGAAGCACATCAAGAAGTACAAGGTCTATATTTTCTTTTTCTAACTTTCGTAAAGCATCATCATACTTTTTAACGTGCACGACTTGGTATCCGTCTTCTTCTAATCCTTGAATGATGAATTCGGCTACGTTCTGTTCGTCTTCTATTAATAGTATTTTATGCATGAAAAATTTGACTTGTTTTTCTACTTGATTCTCTAAAAATAGGGTAAAATATATAAAAACACTTCCTTTTCTTCGATTTTTTTGAATTTTAAGTAGGGATTTATCATTTGAGAGGATGAAAATAACAGTCTGTAAATGGTGCTTTCTAGCGGAAGATTGACTTGTATATTGGAGAAGCTGAGTGGTCCAAAATATTTTTTTAAAGGCTTTTTTAGGTAGATATGGGGCCTGTGAATTACTGTTTGGTTGTTTTGTAAGTTGTTTTTATTCAGGCTATAATACGGGTTGAAAAAAACAGGGTAAAACCATTGAAATAAGATGGTTTTACCCTGTTAGGTCTTGTTAGTTTCTAGACAAGTCCACCCATTAATGGATCTGTTGTTGAAACCTGTATGGTTTCTATATGGCCTGCAAAACGTTCAGACCATTCTTTATTGCCATTTACACGTAGTTGTAAATCGTACCAATTGAAGCTATCTTTCAAAGAAACGACAATCTCTTGTTGGCTATTACCAGCTATTGTTTTGCGTATTGGTGACTTTTTATAGCTTTTATCTTCGATGATTAGTTCTTTCGGAGATTTATTTGTGTTTTTAACAATGAACAGCAAATTGCCCGTTAGCTGAGCAGGTTTACCTGCTACAAATTCATAGCGGCAGGAAATACTAAGGTCTGCCGGTGCGCTAGTGCCTTTAAACTCCCGGTAAAAGCCGTTGGGAGCATATACTCTGAAATGATACTGTTGATTATCGAATTTTCTGATATCCCAATGGTCGCCAATGGTATCGCCTACGGCAACGGCATATTCCCAGGTGCGTAACTGCTCTCCTTCGTATGGGTTCATGGCATAAAGCAAAAATGGAGCGCCAGCACTTTTAGAACCAAATACGTTGTTTTGTGCTTGAAAACTAATGTTGTAGGTTTTGTTTTCAGGATTGAAGACACCATCAACATAGAGTTCGTACGGGATTGAATTTGCGGGCTTTGTTCCTTTCTCCTGCTTTGGAAAGTAAGGCGACGAAGCAGGATTCGTGTTTAACTGTTGAATTTCTGCTGCCGATAAAGCTTTGAAGTTTTGTGGAATAGCCTTGAACTTCGCATTCTGAATCTCATGTAAAAACGCCGTTTTGTTTAATGGGGTTGGGCTTTCAATTTTTTCACCTTGATAAGGTCTAAATACCGATGTTAAATCGCCACAAATGCTTCTTCTCCATGAAGATATGTTTTCCTCTACTACATTTTTTTTCAATTTCTTTGCGATAAAATGTTCTAAAAACTGAAGCGATGATGTATGGTCAAAAACTTCTGAGTTTACATAACCACCTCTTGTCCATGGGGATGCAATAATTAAAGGGACACGATAGCCGAGGCCAATGGAGCTTTCGCGTAAGCGTCCCGCATCAGCAGATGGATTTGTCTGTTGGTCGTTGGTAACAAAGTCTAGACGGGTATCGATTGTTTTGGAAACTTTACCTTGGTCTGTTTTGTAGGGATTGGGAACAGCATAAGGAGGGACATGATCAAAGAAACCATCATTCTCATCGTAGGTAAGTATAAAAATGGTCTTTTTCCATATTTCTGGATTTTCCAAGAGTATTTCCATCACCTCGTTTACATACCATGATCCAAACCAAGGCATACCTGGGTGATCGGAGAAGTTACCCGGCGACATTAACCAGCTTACTGTTGGCAGCTTATTGTTTTTAACATCTTGTCTAAATTGATGTAAAATATCACCTTTAGGGATTTCTAATTCTCTTTGTTCCCCTTGATCATCATATTTTATGGAAGTCAAGGTATGGAAGTCAGGGTCATCCTTATTGACCGAAAAAGCATTTTCATTCAACGCTCTTTGATAGAGAGTAAGGTCGTCGTAAGCTTCTTGTGTATATGTTTTCTCGCTCGTATCAATCAGTAGAAGTACCTTTTGTGCGGCGATTAAGCGCTGTTTATCGGCATCGGTAGTCGGGTTTTCACCGATACGTTTTATTTCTTCTCGTACAATTTTCTTACGCTCCTCTGTATTTTTTAAGCTACTTGTGTGTAGACGCACATTGTAGGCTTTAAAATATTCCATAACATTGGTGCCAAAATTTCCTAGCCAGTTGCTTTCTTTGCTATTTAAGCCGAACCCCAGTGTTAGTTCGTTTTGATAAATGCGCCAACTGACGGCATGCTCTTGTAGACGCTCGGGAAATGTTTTCCAGTCAAGTGTTGGCTTGCTGTAGTCACTAATGTTCCATAAGTGCGCTTTGGCTTCTGGTTTATTTTGTTCACGCACGGTACCCGTCATCCAATACCAACGGTTGGGGTGGGTGCCTGTGATGCTCGAACTAAAGTGCTGGTCACATATCGTAAAAGCATCCGCTAGCGAGTAATAAAATGGGAAATCCGCTCGATCACAGTAGCCTAAAGTCAAAGGGATGTCGTTGTAGTCTTTATTGTAAGGCTTCTTTACTTCAAGCCAACGGTCATACTTTCCCTTGTTGCGTGCATCCGTTTGGTCGGCCCAGCCATGTGGTGTTGAACCCATCCATGGTGCTTTTGTCTCTTTAACATTCAATCGGAAAGGAGCATAGGTGTCGCCCTGTGGGTTCGTCTGCAACCACACTTTATTTTTGTTGGGTAGGTCTATTGCTCTGGGATCGTTAAATCCTCTAACACCTTTTAATGTTCCATACAAATGGTCGAAAGAACGGTTCTCTTGCATTAAGAATACAATATGTTCCGCATCATAAAAGGAGCTTCCTTTTGCTGGATTAATAGCTAATGCCTTCTGAATTGTTGCTGGCATCATATTGAATAGGGCGGCACTTCCCGAAAGAAGTGCTGCCTTTTTAATAAAATCTCTTCTACTGTTGTTCATACTGTTCGTACGATTAAGGATTAATTAAAAACTATATCTTACACCCAACTGCACTTGGTAAGGGTTTCCTGATAATGTGGAAACACCAGCATTTGGATTAATTTGATAGGTATATTCTTGCTTAGCCGCATCAAAACCACGAATAGACATTAAGTTTTGTTTACCTAAAGTTTTGTCTACACCCCATTTTTTATTCAATAGGTTGGCAAAGTTGAATACATCTGCCGAAATCTCTAAAGCATGAGTTTTGTAGATGTTGAATTTCTTGCTTGCTCTAACATCCCAAACGCCATAAAAACGATTGACACCACCATTTCTTTCTGCAATTTTTCCTAAATGGCTACTTAAGTAAGATTTGAATTTTTTGTCCGCATTCGGATTGTCAAGAATAGCTTGTATACCTGTGCGTACAGCTTCGGTATTTTTGCTGTTGTTAGGGTCAAAAATAAAGGCTAAATCATTGCTGTTTACAAAGTCACCGTTTACGTTACCACTAACGGCTAAAGAATAACGCGTACCGCCAATACCTGAGTAACGAACGCCTACACTAACACCATAGAAGCTTGGCAATGTACCATAGATTACTACTTTATTGCGGAATTGGTTGCTTGAGTAGCTCATCTTTTTAAGGTCTCTAGGATCTTCGGCCGTCATCAGGTCTAAAGTTGCTGTGTTCGCGACGTTTCCGTTATAGGAAGTATTGTCTTTTGTATCATTCCACGTGTAGCTCACGGTCAACTGACCATCTTTGTAGTAGCGTGCTGTTGCATCGAGTACTACCGCGTATTGGTTGATTTTACCTTCACTAACTAATTCTAAGACACGACTTACCTCTGTACTCTTACGGCCTGTCATCCAGTCCGCAGCTCCATTTTTAGAGCTTATACCCGATACAGGAACAAATACACCACGGTTATCTTCATTTGCTAACCTGAAAAATGGATTATCAACCATGTTGCGGTCCACATACATGTAGTTGTTTCGTGCAAATGACATGAAGAAGGTCGCGCCTACACGGAAACGATCGGTTATAAATCTGTTGTACGAAAGGTTAGCTTTGTAAAGCGTCGGTACTTTAACATCTTTATTGTTCATATTGATGGTACTTACTTTACCAACACCTGGAAGGTCAAAAAGTTCTTTCCCTGGCGCTAGCGTAGGGTCTTGACGGTAGCCATTGAAGTTTGGTGAAGGCACTAGCGCACCTGTTAAATCTACTGTAGCTACTTTTGTACCATCATTAAGCATGTTATTCACCATCGAGTAGTTGTTTAGGTTGGAACCAAAAATACCACCGCCGATGCGTAGAATATCTGTTTTACGCTCTCCGATATCCCAAGTGAACTGGAAACGAGGCTGAACCTGTAGTGTTTTAACACCATGGTCTGTTTGTAGGCCTAGTGCCTTTTGTACCGATGTGTTTAACTCCGGGTGATTGAAATAGTAGGTGTAGTCTGCTCGCAATCCGAAAGTTACGTCAACACCAGAACCTAAGTTGGACTGTGCTTGTGCATAAACGCCTCCGTTAAGGACGCTTTGCTTTACCGTAGGATCATCTACTAAGGATACTTCACGCGCATAACGGTAAGGTTGCATGTTGTTTAAGCTTTCTAAGCCACTGAAGTAGAAACGACCGTTCATTTCACTTGTTGCCAACGAGCTCATTTTCGTGTACATAAGGTCGAATCCGAAAGTGTAATTCACACGGCCTTTTGTCCAGTATAAATTGTCAACCAATTGGAAAACATGGTTTTTGAAGGTTTCTGGTAGGTAGCGCTGTCCGCCGAATTGTATTGTAGTGGTTACAGGCTTACCATTAATTTGTGATTCCACTTGTTCTACAATAGCACGAGGAATATTTGATGATGGCAACTGTTTATTCGGACGACCGTCATCTAGGGTGTATAAATATTGAGCCTTCAATTCATTGGTCAATCTTGGCTTTACAGATGTACGTAGTGAAGCCATGAAACTATTGTCGGTCGACAGGTGGGAACCATAAACTTCATATAGGTTGATGGCACTATTGTCGCTAACCCCTTGGTTATTCATATCACGTACGTAGTTATTGCGTATCGTTAATAGGTTTTTCTTGTTTAATTGCCAGTCAATACGGGTGAAAAGGGTCGTTGTCGGTCTTTTACGTTCAAAAGCACCTGTTTGTGGAGATGCTGCCACGCCATATTTGTCACGTGCTATACCTAGGTATTTATCCAAGGTTGTCTGTGTAAGGTTTAGACGTGCCTCATCTTCCGCAGAGCGGATATCAGCAATGTAAAAAGGTCTTGAATCTGCTTGCTTATCTAAGGCAACGAAGAAATGTGCTTTATCCTTTACAATCGGTCCCGCTAAGGAGAAGCCAAATTGGTATGTTGAATATTCTTGGTCAATTTTATTTCCTCTAATGTCATAAGGGCTGGATAACCAGCCTGTACGAGCGTAGGTGAAAACACTTCCTGTCAACGTATTTGTTCCTGATTTTGTTACCGTATTGATGGTACCACCACCAGCACGACCGTAGGTAACGTCATATTGGTTAGTTGCTACTTCAAATTCACGAATAGCTTCCATAGAAACGGAGTAAGGTCCTCTATTGGTTGTTCCTCCCGATAATGGTCCGCGAGAAGTCATCCCATCAATAGAGAAGTTCGTTGATGTGGCTATTTGTCCCGATAGCTGACTGCCGTTGCTTAATGGCGAAAGGTTGATTAGAGAAGTGAAGTTACGTCCGTTTACAGGAAGTTTCTCCAAGTCGCGAGCCGTTACTGCTGTCGACGCACCCAAATTACGAATGGTATTTTTTAGGTTTGTCGTAGCGGTGACCTTCACCGCTTCCAGCGTGGTGTTTGCTTGTCTTAAGCTGAAGTTAAGACGCAGCTGATCACCTTGGTTTAAGCTATATCCTTGTTCTATAGCTTCATTATAGTTTAAATGCTTCACCCTGATGGTGTATGGCTTTCCTAGTGGTAATTGTAGAAACAGGTATTCTCCATTTGTATTGGTGGAGGTGCTATTTTGAAAACCTGTAGATTCATTTTTTATAGTAACAGATACACCGGCAACGGGTTTATTGTTCGCATCGGTAATAACCCCTAAGATGCTGGCATTTGTTGCTTGCGCTAAAACATCTGGAGTAAACAGAATTGTTATCAGCATGGTTGATAACAACATTGTAAATAGATTTTTCATTTGTTTCAATTAATAATAATGTTGTAGGTAGAATATGTGATGAATAGATTATTGCTTTGCGATACCGATTGTGATCTTATCATTTTTCACCTCGTAGATTACAGCTGTATTTTCTGTTAAGGTGTTGAAAAGAGCGGTTAAAGAATCGGTGTTCCAAGTGGTGCTATGGATAGCTAGTTTACCTGTGAAACGGATATTGCGGAGCTCTTTTGCATTGAATTCGAAATCTTGGTCGTATACGTTTTCCAATTGTTCAACAACTGTTGACAAAGGGGTATCGTCATAGTGTAGTACAAGGTTGCGTGCACCGAAAATATGTCTGCTAAGGGCTTCTGCTTGATTGGCTGCAAATTTTTTCTGTTGCCAAGTCGCTGCTTGTTGCGAAGCCTCATTTTGTAGGTAGCGAATGTTTAACTCTTCACCAGGATTAAGAATTGTTGATGGGAACTTTGCTTCTTTTTCCAAAGCATCAACGACTATCTTCCCTTCAAGAAGGCGTACTTTTAGGTGGTCTGCTGCGGTCGTATTAACTTGAAAGATAGTTCCTAATGCGGTTACGCTATAGCCGTTGGCCGTTACTATAAAAGGCTTGGATTTATCTTTAGCTACATGAAATTCAGCCTTTCCTGCCAATAGTGCTAGGTTGCGTGTTGCTAAACCATAATCTGCTGTATAGGCTATTTTTGCTTGTGGCGCTAAGTTTACCGTGGATCCATCGGGTAATAAGATGGATAGATCTTCCTGTCCAAGGTTCTCTTGGATTATATTTTTAAGGGTATGTGTTTGAAGCTGGTTTGCTTCTTTGTCCTGCTGCCCATATTTTACGGCTATAGCGAGACCTAAAAACAGTAAAATCGTGGCTGCAATGCGGGTATGCCAGTAGTAGTTTCTATTTTGGTGTTTTGGCAGCTGGTTTTCGTTGTTCAGCTGTATTTTTTTCAATAAACTGTTAAGCAGTTCTTTTTTCTTGTTGTCAGCTAGTCGAACCGAAGGCCCATTCTGATGGTCTTCTTCAAATTCTTTTCCAAAGGCCTCACGAATTTCATAGGGATGCTCGTTTAGCTTTGTCAAGAGATCTTTGCGCTGATCTGTCGAAGCGTTGCCTTCCCAAAATTTGATGATGTCCTGTTTAAGCTTTTTAATCATATAGTAAAAACTATAAAGGCTCAAAAAGGGGATGGCTTTTTACATTAAAGAATCATGAACAAATTGTGTGTTAATTATAAATAGCCTTTAATTTATTGTGGAAAGACCAATGGTGAACAATAGACTATTCGTTATTAAGCTCGGGTAGTTATGTTGGATATAGCTACGAATCGCTCTGTTGGATTGTTTTAAATAATCGGTTACCGAGCTTGATGATATACCGAGCAGCGAGGCTACTTCTTCTTTGGACTTACCTTCCAATCGGTAAAGCTGAAATACGCGACGCATCCGTAAAGGTAATTGTTCCACAGCTTCCTTCAATAGGCTTACCTGCTGGATGTATACCTCTTCTTTATCATCCTGGTCTGCGACCAAATGCGTTAGTGCGTCATAATCCCCAATATAGTCTAGGGAGAACTTAACAGATCGTTTAAGGAAATCTAAAGCTTTATTGTGGCTTACGACGAAGAGCCATCCACCGATGGATTTATCATGCAATTTGTTCCTGTTTTCCCAAAGTTGAATAAATACATCGTGCAGGATGTCTTCCGCATTTCCTTCATTTTTTACGAATCGAAGGATGTTCGCATAAACGATATCACAGTATTGTGCATAGATAGCAGTGAAACTTTCTTGATCAACTATTGAACGAATATGCGCACGGGGTTCCTCTAAAATTTTGCTATTTGTCATTCTTAATCACAGGGCCTGTTTTGAAAATTTCACAAAGCTATCTAAGAAAATGACCGAATACTTAATGTAACGTATTATCAAATTATTAATATTTAGCCTATGGTTAGGCCTTCCATTTGAACCGTTGCAGATACGCCTTGATAGCCTGTTTTTAGCGTTTTAGGCTTAAGGATGGAGTTGTTACTTTTTTCTGCTCAAGAGGAATACCGTCGAGATGATGCAGAGGCTACCAACCCAATCGATTAGTTGAAAAGGTGTTTGTAACCAATAGACTGCGAGTAAGGCCGCTGCAAGCGGTTCGGCAGAGGCCAGCAGGCTTGCCTTTTGTCCACCGATAATTTTTACGGCTTGCAAGTAAAAGGTGAAGGCGATGAGTGTGCCAAACAAGATGATAAGTGCCGTATAGGTGAAAGTCGTCGCATCCCAAATTCCTGCTGTTTGCCATGGTGCTTTTATGAAGCTAAAGGCTATTCCTCCACACAGCATAGCCCAACCGATAACAAGTGTTGGTGTATATTTAGCTAGTAATTTTAGAGGTTGCAAGGTGTAGACGGCTAAAGCAACGGCAGAAGCAATACCAAAAAATAAGGCCGTCGATGAAATGGACAGCGTATTAAAGTTGCCATGCGTCACGAGCAGAAAAGTTCCCAAAACGGCAAGGCATATGGCTAAGAATTCCCTTGCTTTTGGCAATTGTTTGTTTTTAATAGCGAGATAGATGGCTATGAAGATCGGTCCTGCATATTGTAATACCGTTGCGGTGGCAGCATTGGAATGCTTAATCGCCGCAAAGTAGGTGTATTGTACAGCTAACATACCGGTGATACTAAAAATCAAAAGTTGGACGACATCTTTCTTATCCTTCCAAATGTTGGTTATGTTTTCTTTTTCCGCGACAGCGGTATATCCTAAAAGTAGGAGACCTGAGATAAGCATGCGCATGGTGATAAGCCATTCTACATTGATATGTTTCTCTTGAAAAAGAAATTGTCCTAAGGTTCCTGATACGCCCCAAAAGATAGCGGCTGTTATGGCTAACGCGAATCCTTTTACATTGTTTGTTTTTTCCATGCGGTACGTTTGTGCAAAAATACCTCTTTTACTAAGGGTGTTTTCTTTAAATTTGAGTGTTGTTTTGCAATTTTGTTTCACTAAAAAACGTCTTCATGGATAAATTTGATGTAGCTATCTTAGAAATCCTTCAGGTCGATAACCAGACTCCACAGCGTGAAATTGGTAATCGTATAGGTCTTTCTGCAGCAGCGGTTCAACGACGTATCAAGCGTATGCGTGCGGAAGGTACAATAAAGGCTGATGTGTCTGTTTTAAACCGTGAACAGGTGGGAAGTCCAGTTACTTTGCTGGTTGAGGTATTCTTGGAGAGTGAGAAGATTGAGCTTATCGATGAGACAAAAAAAATATTCTTATCGACCAAGGAGGTACAACAATGTTATTACGTGACCGGTGAGTCTGATTTCTTTTTGGTTATCGTGGTTAATTCTATGGGTGACTATGAAAAACTAACGCGCAGGATATTTTTTGGTGTAGATAATGTCAAGCGTTTCCGCACGGTTGTCGCTATGGGCGTAGAGAAGCTAGGTTTGCAGGTGCCGATAAACCTTCCGGTTTAAGGAAGGGAAACGAATTGTTAATCTTTTTGTAGCTATTCTTTAGCTTCCAATAATTTTTCTCCCCAATTGTTTAGTTTCCAAAGAACATCGACTAAGCTTTCACCGAGTGGGGTGAGGCTGTATTCAACCCGTGGCGGTAATTCATTAAAAGATTTCTTAGTTAAAATACCGTCGCTCACCATTTCGGAAAGCTGCTGATTAAGGACACGTCTATCTACGGTAGCAATACCGCGCAGCATTTCACTAGGGCGTTTTTCTCCTTGATTTATGCGCCATACAATGGGAACTTTCCATTTACCACTGATTGCGTTGACCGCAATTTCTAGTGGACAAACTTTATCTGCTATCGCTGGAGCTTTCATTTTCATACGATTGACTTTTTTATCCCATAGGGACAATTTTATGCGGTATTGTAATTATGCGTTAACTTTTAAACCTTTGTAAAGATAGGTTTATCAGTAGGAGGGCACAATTAAATTATGGACGGTATAAAAAGAAAAGGAGCAAGGAGTATGAAAGATATTCCTTTAGGAATTTTAGAACAGCTTAATCGGGGAGAGATTGAAACGGCCAATCTTGTGGAATGGCTCGCTGTTGATCAGCAGTTTTTATTGAAGCATCTGCTTCAGGAACAAGGAAGACTAGACTATCTTCATCCGGTTTTGGCAGCAGTCCATGCGCTGAAAAAGCAAACTATTAATACTGTAAATGAAGCTATTGGGTCGACGCTTTTCGAACAAGCTATGCAACAGCATGATTTTTCATTTTTGAAAATCCTTAGGGCGCATCAGTCGGATGTTGTTCGTTGTTGGGCGACCTACATCGTTGGTCGAAACAAAGAGTTAACCATCAATGAAATGTTGCAGCAGATACAGGTGTTCGCTGCAGACAAGCATTTTGGTGTTCGAGAAATTAGTTGGATGGCCGTTCGTAGTACGATTGCTGCCAACTTGGACGTGAGTATCGCCGTCTTGACGCCATGGACAGGCCATAGCGATGAAAATATTAGACGCTTCGCCACAGAAGCGACTCGGCCTCGCGGTGTTTGGTGTGCACATATAGACGTATTGAAGGAAAACCCGAGCCTTGCTCTTCCTCTTTTAGAACCACTAAAAGCGGATCCCGCCAAGTATGTACAGGATAGTGTGGGCAATTGGCTGAATGACGCTAGCAAAACAGCGCCAGGTTTTGTTCGTGCTCTTTGTCAAGCTTGGGAGGTGGAAAGCGATTGCAAGGAGACCCGCTATATCATTAAGAAAGCACTGCGTACACTCGATAAACGTTAATTTTTTTAGATGTTAGTTTTAAAAACGATATTTGAGTTTTATATTCCTTTTATGTCAACAACTACTAAACTAAAAGATTTACCTATTGAGGCGCTTCAAGAGAAGCGTAAACGATTTCGTGCCTTTGTCATTATTCTAGGGGTCATCACCTTCCTTGCAGTGGTTGCCTTTCTTTATGCTGCGGTCGTTGGTAGCAGCTATAAGCTATCTATTCCTTTAGGTGGTTTTTCAATGGCTCTTTTTCTATGTGCCTTAATTTTAAAGCAGATTGAGGATGAGCTAAAGTCGCGAAATTTAAAAGCATAATTAATGGACAGAGGTGTTCGTTATAAGCACAAAAGGTCCGTTTCGGACCTTTTGTGCTTATAAACCACGTTTTTTCTTCTCATTTTCTGTAATGTAAACACTGGGCGTCATGCCGAAATGTTTATGGAAATCTCTTGAAAAGTTAGATTGTACAGTATAGCCTACCATAATTGCTACTTGCGATATATTGTATTCCTTTGTGTGTAGTAACTCGGCTGCCTTTTTTAGTCTAGACATATTGATAAGCTCATTGGGCGTAAGGTCTGAAAGCCCTTTAATTTTACGGTATAAGGTAGGCCGGCTCATATTCATCAATTTAGCCAGCTCTTCAACATTTAAATCTATAGTCGCGATGTTATCATAAATAACTTGGTTTAGCTGTCCGATAAAATCTTTGTCCGGTGCTGATATATTTACCTCTAATAAGTCGGATACGAGTGCATTGGTGAAATATTTCTTTATCATATTTCTATTTTTCAATATGTTTTGTATCTGTACCGTTAGGTATGCTATAGAAAAAGGTTTCTCAATATAAGCGTCGGCACCGCTGTTTAGGGCTTCTATTTTTGAGTTTAAGGTATTCTTTGCCGTCAAGAAAATAACGGGAATATGGCTATAGAGAAAATCAGTTTTTATACGTTTGCATAAAGCGATACCATCCATGATAGGCATCATAATGTCTGTCAAAACTAGTTGTATACTTTCATTATCAAGAATGTCTAATGCCTCAACACCATTGGTAGCTCTTCGTATATTGTAATGTAGTTTTAGTTCTTTATTTAGATAGGCCAATATTTCTTTGTTGTCTTCGACAATTAGAATGTTCGGTTTCTCTACGTCGCCATCTTCTTTCTCCGGCGTTGCAAAGGCTTCTGTAATCGGGGATAACTCCTCTTGAAAATCAGGGATATCTAAGGATTGGTCTTGTAGAATAGGGCATGAAAGAAGGAAAAGGTTTCTTTTTTCATCGGTTTGCATTAGGGCGATTGTTCCTTTATGCAATTCGATTAAAGAGCGTGATAATGGCAACCCAATCCCCGTTCCTGTATCTTTACCTGATTCATTAAGTCGGTAAAAAGGTTCAAATATTTTATCTTTTTTATCATAAGGAATAAGCTCACCATCGTTGCGGAACTCTACATTGAACATAATATCATCGCTATTGAAGGGGAGGAGCTTTACTTTAACTTCCCTTTCCGCATATTTTATTGCATTGTGAATTAGGTTGGTGAAAATTTTACGACAGGCTTCTTCATCTACATAAGCTGTTAAACTTATACGAGGTAAGGAAAGCTCATACGTTAGTGATTTGTCTTGCGCTAGATAAAGGAGGTCGTTGAAAATTTCTGATAGTAGCGCATTAATGTCTGTTTTCGTGAAAATAAGGTTCATGGCGTTGCTTTCTGCTTTTCTAAAGTCTAATAATTGGTTGGTCAAACGAATCAGTCTTGTGGTGCTTCGCTCCATAAGAGCAAGGTCTTTTATCGTATCATGGTTTAAATTCTTTTCGGTGCGTATAATTTTTTCTAAAGGCATTTTTATTAATGCCAGTGGTGTGCGTATTTCATGTGCTAAATTGGTGAAGAACTCTAATTTCAGGTTGTATATCTCCTGCTCTTTTTTATGTTCAAATAACTCCATTTTACGGCTTTGATTGGCCTGCATCCATAGGAAATAGTACCGTAGAATAAGCGCGATAATAGCCGTTATAAAAATCGCGTATAGGCCATAGGCAAGCCTACTTTGCCACCATGGTGGCGATACAAAAATGCGGATTTGCCTTACCTCTTTATTCCATACATTATTATTGTTGGTGCCGATAAATTTAAAGGTGTAATCTCCTGGAGGAAGCTTATTGTAATAAATTTTTTGGTTCCCCTTTATGGTTGTCCACTGTTTGTCGTAGCCCTCCATGATGTAGCTGTACACATTACTCTCTGGTGATACAAAGCTTAACGAAGCTATGGCAAAGCTAATATTTGACTTATCGTAGCTTAGGCGTAATTCTTTCGTCAAGGAGATAGATTGTTGTAAAGGGCTATTTCCCCCAACAAGAACTTCTTTATTATTAATTTGTATATCGCTGATAAGCAAGGGTGGTACATAGTCATTTTTGAAAGATTTGGACGGATTAAAGCTTATCATTCCCTTTAGTGTACCAAAATATAAGGTGCCATCTGTATCCTTGTAGGCTGAATTGTAATTAAACTGGTCTGTTGGAAGCCCGTCTTTGGCCGTGTAGAGAACGGCTTTATCCTCCTTGTCATTAAGTTTTACTAAGCCGTTACTTGTTGATATCCATATGCTATGGTTATCATCTTCGAGTGCTTTAAAAGTTTGATTGGAGGATAAGCTCGGTATATCTGGATAATTTTTAAACTGCCCATCTCTACGATATCGAGTTACTCCACCCTCAGTACAAAACCAAATATTTTTATTACTATCCTCAAATAACCCGTTTACATAGTTGTTAATCAGCTGATCTGGTTTTTTAGCATCCGCAAGGATATTCTGCGTCGTCTGCGTCCTCGGATTTAAAATAATGACGCCACTGCCATAAGTATTAATCCAAAGAAGGCCCTCTCCATCTTCATAAATACCTTGAATCCAGGCTGTTTTTAGGGGTAGTAACTTAAAGGTTTCCTTTTTACTATCATAGGTAAACAAGCCGTTGTCGGTACCTATGTATACCTTATTATTACTTGTTTTGTAAAGAGAGACTACAAATTTGCTACGTACGTCGCCATCAGCAATTTCAGGATAGCTACGTTTTAATTTTCCCGTCTGGAGGTCTAAAATATTCAAACCGTTGGTGGTTGTCCCAATCCATAGTTCATCATTTACCGTTGCAAGTCCATGGATATTATTGTAGGTAATACTTCCTGGTTTTCCATTAGCTATAAAATGTTCGATTGCTCCAGATTGTAGGTTTATTCTGTTTAATCCATTATCTTCCGTACCTACCCAAAGTTTACCTTCTTTATCTTTTTGTATTTCGTGAACAATATTTCCCGAGAGGGAGGGACTGCCAAAGCCTGAAAAATATTTTTTAAAATTGTCAAAGTGATTGCTATACTGCGTTAGACCACCGAAGAACGTCGCTATCCATGTGTTCCCTTCCTTGTCTGTATAAAAGTCATAGACAACATTGTCAGAGATGGAGAATGGGTTTCGGTCATCCTTTTTTATATGTTGGCTTTTGTGCGTTTGTAAGTCATAGGTGTAAATACCCGTCTCGGTACCAAACCAAAAGTTAGAAGCACTATGCTGGCTTATGCTATTTATCTGGATACTCGCTTGATGCTGTTCTTTTGTGAACAAGTCTTTTAAAGTTCCTTTGTTAATATCAAGCAAATAGGCGGTACGGTTGGTTCCGATGAGTACTAATGAGTCATTAATGCCGTGTATCGCACGTATGCTTGTCGGTATTTTAACGTTTATCTTCTGTAAATCAACTTCTGTAAAGCGGTTCAGTCTTTGGTTATACTTCTTTAGTACCTGATTATTGTTAAGTATCCAAAGGCCTCCATGTGGAGAACTGTTAATGGCGGTAATATTTTTATCATCATTGAAGGCCGTGAATTGATTGCGCTGCACACTGTATTGATATAGTGTGTTCTTGTATACGACCCATATATAGCCGGCATATGCTTTTATAAAACGTATTTCTCCTTGCGGGATTTGTTTTATCAGGTTGAAATTTTCCTTTATAGGGTTGTAGGTATACAGACCTCGGGTGGTTCCTACCCAGATTTTACCTTCACTATCAGTTAGTAAACTTAAGATGGAAGAGCTTCCTAGACTCAGCGAATCTGTAGCCTGATGCCTAAATATTTTAAATCGATTGCCATCGAAGCGATTTAAGCCATTACGGCTACCAATCCATAAAAAACCTTGTCTATCCTGTGTGATGCTCGTTACCGTATTGTTAGATAAGCCATCTGTTGTTTGATAATTTTTAAAATAAGCAGGCTGTGCCTGCCCTTTGTTGAAGGCAAGTAGTACATAAATGACGCAGATGAGGATAGTGCTTTTCAACATCTTAATTTCTTTCGGTTTACTGGATTAATACAAACAGTTTATCACTGATACGCTATGATATAAAATTGAGACGCTGTGATTGAAGCGATGACTATGTTTTTCTCATTTTTAGGTGATTGTAATTACCAAATATAAACATATAATTTCTCAAGAAATTTTACCAGCATAAAGCTGATCTTTTTTTACTGTTAAAATATTTTTTTTAGACAATGAGCTCCTGCTCATCCTGACGTTTCGAATTGATTGCACTTGCAGTAGCTGCTGTAAATGTGTCATCTTAACAAGTCAAAGTCTTCAAATGTATTTGAAAGGTTGAAAAATAGAATTTCTTGAACAAGCTACTAAACATGATAAACAACTGTATTTAATCTATAGGAGTAACTAATCAATTAATTCATTAATCTAAAAATGCATGAAAAATAATCTACTTGCACGCTACGTAATGACTTTTACATTACTGCTCGTATCCTGTATGGTCATGGCCCAAACACGGGTTTTGAGCGGAAAGGTTGTTGACGAGATAGATGCTCCTTTGGCGGGAGCCACATTGAAAATAAAAGGAGGAACGCAGGCAACGCTTTCCGACCAAGAGGGGAACTTCTCGTTGACTGTTCCGACAACGGCTCAATGGCTAGAGGTTTCTTTTATTGGCTATACAACCAAGGAAGTGCCCATTGCAGGTGGCGAGCTTCTTATTAAGCTTGTTCCGAGTGCGGATCAAGATTTGGATGAGGTCGTTGTTATCGGTTATGGTACGGCACGTAAAAAAGACCTTACAGGTGCTATGGTTACTATTGCCGAGAAGAACTTCAATCGCGGTATTATGACGAGTCCTGATCAATTGATTCAAGGGAAAACACCAGGGGTGATGGTGATTAATAATACAGGACAACCAGGTGGATCGGTTACAGTTCGTATTCGTGGAAACTCGTCCATCAGAGCAAGTAACAATCCTTTATTTGTGCTCGATGGTGTTCCTATGTCAGGAAATTCACCTTTGCCAGAGGGACGAGGAGGATTTTCATCCGACAGAGGTAATCCGTTAACGTATTTAAATCCGGGTGATATCGCTAGTATGGATATTTTGAAAGATGCTTCGGCTACAGCTATCTACGGTTCTCGTGGTGCTAATGGTGTTGTAATTATCACCACTAAGAAAGGAAAAGTAGGCCCTCCAGTATTGTCTATTGGTGCATCAGCGGGAATTTCGAGCATGCGTAAATTTCCAGATGTGCTGAATGCCTCTCGTTTTAGAGAAGCTTTACAATACTATACGCCAACGGAAGCGGCAAATGCTGACTTTGGTAGTAATGTGGATGCTTTTAAGGAAATCACACGTAATGCTGCTACGCAAAATTATTATGGTGATGTTGCTGGAGGAACGGAGCATGGTAAATACCGTCTTTCAGGTGGCTACATGAATCAAAATGGTATTATTTTAGGTTCACAGCTAAAAAAGTATACCGCTAATTTTACGGGTAATTATCGCTTTTTAGAAAGTAAGAAACTAGGTCTTGATGTATCTATTTTCTTAACGCAGATGGATAATAAGTATTCACCTATTAATGCATCAGTAGGAGCTGAAGGGAATGTCATTTCGCAAGCATTGCAATGGAACCCAACACGCCCGCTTCGTGATGAAAATGGAAACTTGACCTTTATAAATACCAATACGCGAAATCCGTTGGCAAGTATAGAAGCTTTTAAGGATCTAGCGACAACGAATACCATGGTGTTCAATATAGCGCCTTATTATAAAATTACGGACGATTTGGAGTACCGTTTTATTTATAGTGCTATGCGTCAAACGGGAAATCGAGAAGGGATGTACCGTGCAGGGATTATTGATCCTTCACAGGTAAATAATGAACAAGCTTTTATTTCCAATAATAGCGAGACAAATTTACAGATGACGCATATGCTTTCTTATAATAAGCAGGTTAGTAAAGATTGGAATATTAATGCGGTCGTTGGTTATGAGTATTTAGATTATAATTTCAAGAATAATATTTCTTTCGGTGGCGGATTTAGTTACATGGGGCTTGATTATTTTGATTATATGCAATACTCATCTATTGCAACACGTGATATATCATCTTACCGTAGCCCTACGAATGAGTTGCAATCTATGTTTGCTCGTGCTGGTGTTAATTACCTCGATCGTTACTTGTTTACAGCGACAACACGTAGAGATGGTTCTACTAAGTTTGGAGCGAATAACAAGTATGCTGTTTTCCCTTCTTTTGCTTTGGCATGGAATGTTGCTGAAGAGGATTTCTTGAAATCTAACAGCTTTGTTAATCAGTTGAAAGTAAGAGTAGGTTGGGGTAAAACAGGTAATCAAGAGTTCCCTTCTGGAGCATCTTTAAACAAGTTTATTTTTGCAAACCAAAGTGTTAGCCAAGCAAATTTTGGTAATGATGATTTGAAATGGGAAACTTCAACGACTATCAATGCCGGTATTGACTTTGCTTTTCTAGACAATCGTCTTTATGGATCAATAGATTACTTTAATAAAAAGACAACGGATGCCTTATTTGAGCAGACCTTAGCACAGCCTGCACCAGCAGGTCGTATCTGGGTGAATCTAGGTGGCGAGATTGTGAATAAAGGTGTGGAGATTGCTTTGACGGGAACGATTGTGAAAAATAAAGACTGGACTTGGGATTTGAGTGCGAATGCTACCTTCTTGAAAAATAGCGTGAGTGGTTTGGTCGGGTATTATGAGACAGGTGCTTTGCGCGGACAAGGTTTTTCTGGCGTCTTGGGCCAGCGTATGACGAATGGACAACCACTTAATGTTTGGTATTTGGCGCAATATGAAGGTATCGACCCGCAAACAGGTATGAGTATGTATCGTGGTCTTGATGGTAGTATTAGTAGCTCGAATGATCCTGCTACTAATAAGTTTTATGCGAATAGTCCAAATCCAACAACGTTGTTAGGTGTTTCTACGAATGTTGCTTACCAGCGCTTATCGCTTGCCGTGAACATGAATGGTGCTTTAGGGCATTACCTTTTCAATAACTCGGCTGCAACAAGTTTAGGTTTGAGTAATTTATCGTCTAGAAATATTGGTTCTGCATTTTTTGATACTTCCGTAAAAGAGTCTACATCAAACTCTTCTGCACCATCGACTCGTTTTTTAGAGAAGGGTGATTACTTGAAGTTAGCGAATATGACATTAAGCTATCGGGTAGGTGATATCGGTAAGAATTTCAAAAACTTCAGTGTTTCCTTGACAGGACAGAACCTTTTTATCATCACTAAATACAAAGGCTTTGATCCAGAGGTTAACACGGATGGTTCTAACAACGGTATTCCATCGTTGGGTATAGAGTATCTGCCTTATCCACCAGCTAGAAACATATTATTAGGGGTTAACTTTTCCCTTTAACGGAGCGAAAGATAGTAGTGCATAATTGATAATAAAAACTAAACAGATGAAACTAAGATATTTATTATACATAACAATTACGGGATTTTTTGTTACGAATTTAACCTCCTGCACAAAGCTTAAGGAGGAGTTTAAAAGCGAGTTAGAGGAAGGGACTTCGAATGTAGACCCAGGAGGTTTGCTCGTTACGGCATATAACTCGTTGAATGTTCCTTATCAACAGGAGCAGCGCTGGGTGATGCAAGAGATATCGACCGATGCGGCCATGGCGCCTACGCGTGGTGGTGACTGGGATGATAATGGGATGCACCGTGCTATACACTTGCATACTTGGAATGCCGATAATGGCTATATGAACAATACGTTTGTGAGCTTGGGAACTGCGGTTTACAATGCGGCGAATGTTTTACGCTATAAACCTAATGCACAACAAGGAGCTGAGGCTCGCTTTATTCGTGCATTAGCGATGTCTGATTTGTTGGATTTATACGGCGTAGTGCCTATTCGCGAGGGTGCGTCTTTAGAGGATTTTCGTATTGCTCCAGAAGTGTTGCAGCCGCAAGCGGCCATGGATTATATCATTAAAGATTTAACGGAGATTATGAATAGCCTGCCGGCGAATGGCCCTAAGGATGCTTTTGTAGCCAATAGAAATGCTGCAAAGACTTTGCTCATGAAAATATACTTGAATAAAGGGGCTTACTTGAATCGACAAGCTCCAAAATTTGAGGCTGCCGATATGAATAAAGTTATTGAACTGGCTAAAGAAATTACCGCTACCGGAGTTTATTCTATCGCAGCCAAAGGAAAGTACTTTGACAACTTTGCACCAGATAATGATGTGAAGTCGACCGAAAATATTTATACCCTTTTCAATAAGAATGGAGAGCGCGGCGGTAATGTGGACCGTGCTTGGAATACGGTAGCTCATTACAACATGAATCCGGGAGGCTGGAACGGCTGGTGTACATTGTCTGATTATTACGATAAGTTTACGGCAGATGATGAGCGGAGAGGTATCTACTACGATTACCCTGCAGATACGACTTCTAACCGTACCAAAGGTTTTAAACGTCAGAACGTAGGTTTCTTTGCCGGTCAGCAGTACAATTGGTCAACCAACAAGCCTTTGGTGGCTCGAAATCCGTTAAACGCGCCATTGATTTTCACACGTGAGGTGACGATAAGAACTTCTGGGGCAACTTTAGAAACGGCAGGTATTCGTCCGGTGAAATATGCATTTGACTATAGCGTTACAGGACAACGGAATAACGATTGGGTTGTTTTTCGCTACGCGGATGTATTGTTGATGCAGGCAGAAGCGATTTTACGTGGTGGAGCCGGAAGTGCTGCCGATGCTTTAACACTTGTTAATAGCATCCGAACAAATCGTGGCGTAACAGGGTTAGGAACATTGACCTTAGACAATTTACTCGACGAACGTGCTCGTGAGTTATATTGGGAAGGTTGGAGAAGACAAGATTTAATTCGCTTTAATAAGTTTTTATTGGCTTGGCAAGAGAAAGCTGCCGATCCTGATCCGAAGACTTTGGTATATCCAATTCCAAGTCAGCAGATTGCGGTTAATCCAAATTTAAAGCAGAATACAGGATACTAGGTTAGTAGTGGTTTATTAATAGGTTATCCCCGATAGATGTAATGTCTATTGGGGATTTTTTTTGTTTGTTGCATGATTAGTGAAATAATTGAGTTTGTTGCATGATTCGTGCAATTTTTGTTATTGTTGCATCATTGGTGAAATAAAAAAGTATATTTATACTATGGAACAGTATATTTTGATGAGTGATGTCATAAAAAGTGGTGAAAAGGACCAACAACTTTTAATTAACAATCTCCGATTGTGTACTACTTATATCAATGAAAAATACCGAGATATAATTTTATCACCATTGACTATAACCTTAGGGGACGAGTTTCAAGGGATTATGGACAACTTTGAATCCTCTATAAAAGTGATATTAGATATTGAAGAATTCATTATTAAAAATAATTTTCCATTAAAGCTTCGGTATGTCGTATATCTAGGTGACATTGAGACCGATATAAATAACTATATTGCTTATGAAATGCTGGGGAAAGGG
This sequence comes from Sphingobacterium sp. MYb382, assembly GCF_037572665.1. Lineage (NCBI taxonomy): Bacteria > Pseudomonadati > Bacteroidota > Sphingobacteriia > Sphingobacteriales > Sphingobacteriaceae > Sphingobacterium > Sphingobacterium sp. MYb382. The sequence goes on along the minus strand of NZ_JBBGZT010000029.1, from coordinate 510,861 downwards.
TTGACGCAAGCCCGATCTATATTGAATAGTTTGAAGGATAAAGATGTCAGATTTTATGTTGACGTACAAGACTCTCCTAAAAACAACATTGTCAACAATAGTTTCAATATCTATCAAAATATTGTCGATCAATGGAAAATTAATCGAGATTATGAATTGATTAGCGCACTGATTGAGTTTAACGATTATAAGATAGTATCGGAAAAGCTCCATAAAGATCGTTCCCTAGTTTGGAAGAGGAATCGAAATTTGAATATGTCTTCTTATCACTCCGTTAAAGAAGTTTTATATACCATATCTAAATTTGAACATGAGTATCAGTTGTAAGATTATACTTTTAATCGTTTTTTTACAGCTTATATTGACGATTATTTATACAATTATTACCCCAAAGGATAGAAAAACTAAATATCTTGATTTTAAATCTATTGCAAAAGGATTAATAGAAAGAGCATTTTTAACCTATGGGTTGTTAAATGGATTTCCACATGTATTAACCTTGTTTGGTGCATTAAAGCTAGGAACAAGGTTGAAAAGTGCCGATAATGAACAAACTGAAGAAGGAAGACAGAAGGAGGACAGCTATAATGATTATTATTTGATTGGCAATTTCATATCTGTTGCATTAAGTATTGTTTATTATAACCTGCTTAAGTGAGCATATAATAACGCTGAACGCAAACTTTATTTTCTTTTTCATATATAGTTTTTAGGGTAATTAACTACCTCATAATCTATAACCACAGTAGAGGAGGGGCCTCTCTTTTCAATTTTTCTAACCAGTATCTCGTCTGTTTTTATTGCATTATTGGTGAAATCTGCCATTCTGGCATTGTAAATCTTTATGGCTGTAGTTATAGCTTTAAAGTCCTTTTTTACGTTCGATTTTAATTATAGTTGTAATCGATTGTCATGGGATTATTATTTTTTATGGTGAGCTTGTTGAGTGGCTCTTTAAAGCTGACTTTGGCACAAGATTGGTCAAATGGTTTACACATACATAGAACATGACAAAAAGATTAATTCTTATTTTAATACTGTTTATCGTTGGTGATATTTATTTCTACCAAGCTTTTAGTACAGTTTTCCCACAAGCATATGCGCATAGCCTCTATTGGTTAGTCGATGGTTTACTTTTCGCTGGGATTTTTGCTTTGATATTTTTACGTCGCGCAGGACGCGATGTGCAAAATCTTTCCGCGGGTTTAATTACTAGTTTTCTATTGGTTTTTATTCCTAAAGTTTTCACTTTTCCTTTACTGGTTGTTGAGGATGTTTTTCGTTTGTTTCAAGGTTTTCCTGATCGTATTTTAGGGATTAGTGAGGCTGTTTTAGTTTTAGCCTTACTCTTTATTTTACTTCTTGTGTTTGGATTGACTAAAGGACGACACTTCTATAAAGTGAAGGAAGAGGTTTTATATTTTCCTGATCTTCCGGATGCTTTCGATGGATTTAAAATTACGCAATTGTCGGATATCCATTCCGGTAGTTTATCCGATGTGAAAGGTGTTCAAAAAGGAATTGCCTTGGCCAATGCACAGCATAGCGATTTGATGCTATTTACGGGCGATTTGGTTAACAACTATGCTTCTGAAATGGATCCATGGATGGCTGACTTCGCGAAGTTAAAGGCTCCTTATGGGCAATTTTCAGTTTTGGGGAATCACGACTACGGTGACTATGCGAGTTGGGAAAATCAAGCGTTGAAAGCCGAAAACCTGAAACGATTGAAAGCCGTTCATGGTGAAATTGGTTTTAAATTGTTGTTGAACGAGTCTGTCAACATTACAAAAGATGGGCAGAGCATTGCATTGATTGGTGTTGAAAACTGGGGTAAAGGTGGTTTTCATCAATATGGTGATTTGAATAAAGCGACGGAGCAAGTTCCTGCTGATGCGTTTAAGGTATTGCTGTCGCATGATCCTTCACATTGGGAATTGGTGACCTTAGATCACCCTAAGCCTATACATCTGACACTAGCAGGACACACACATGGTATGCAGTTTGGCTTTGAGTTATTCGGTTTTAAATGGAGTCCTATTCAGTATTTCTATAAACAATGGGCAGGCCTTTATTCGCGAAGCGGAAAATACTTGTATGTAAATCGCGGTTTTGGTTACCATGCTTTGCGTGGACGAGTAGGGGTATGGCCGGAAATTACGGTTATCGTATTGAAAAAAGGAACATCCAAGGGATAGTTCCATCCAATTTATTGTATAAAAAGAAACAGGGCTCGTTTGATGAAAACGAGCCCTGTTTTATGTTATTCCTTGTCTATTATTTTGCTAAGAAAATTAAAGTAGGGAAGTGGTCGGAGTATCCATTAATAAATACATTTCCGGAGAATGTACGGTGTGGATAACCTTTGTTTTTTCCTTCATGCTGGATTAAGAAATCGCGGTTGAAGATTTCAGATTTTACAAAACGTAATCCTTTGTTTTTGTTATCAATCAAAGGTCTTGAGATGATGATCTGGTCAAAAAGATTCCATTTACCTTGGTAAGCTAGTGAACCGATACCTTTGTCGTAGTGTTTCCACATGGTATTGTATAGACCTTGCTCAGGAACATCTTTGATATCTTTTTTCGCTTCCAATACTACCTTTACGCTCTTGTCTGTAGGGTCATCGTTTAAATCGCCCATGATTACAATTTTAGCGTCTGGTTGCACTTGGTATAAAGAGTCACAAATCGACTTAGTAATGCTTGCTGCATGCTCGCGCAGCGAAGACGATTTTGAACCATAACGTGAAGGCCAGTGGTTCACGATGATGTGTACCGTATCGCCCGCCATCGTACCCGATACCATCAGCTGATCGCGTGTGCGGAAGTCAGGGTTGTCAGGTAGGGTGTATGGGTATACAACCTCATTGTAGGGTTGGAAATGGTCTTTATTGTATAGTAAGCCCACGTCTACCCCACGTTTATCTGGCGAATCGTAATGTACAATACCCCAGTTAAGGTCACGTAATTGCGGGTCAGCAATAAGGTCTTCCAAAACACGTCTGTTTTCGATTTCACAAACACCAAGAACAGATGGGCCAGAAGACGAATAAGGAGAGCCAATGGCACGTATTGCACGTGCCATATTGCTCACCTTTTGGTTATACTTTCCTAATGTCCAGTTGTTGCCTCCGGTAGGGGTAAACTCTTCGTCGTTGATCGCTGGATCATCGTAGATGTCGAAGAGGTTTTCCAAGTTGTAGAAAGCAACAGGATAGATTCTTTTGTTGCTTTGCGCTTGGGTTCCTAACTGAAAAAAGCCAACGAATAATAAAGCTATTAAAAGTGATTTCTTCATGTTTACTTATTTAGTAACGATAATGCCACCACCAGAGTTGCCACCGTTTGTTACTTTTTTAATAATAATATTGTCTAAACGAAGACCGTAAGTATTTTCTGTTCCCACTACTTGTAGCTCAATTGTTGAAGTTTCCGCTTTTGCAATGTTAGGGATAGTAATTGTATAAAATTTAGCGTTATCTCCATTTTCGTTTGATACAGGTATACTTGGTACATTGTAAGTCGTGCCATTAATTTTTACTTTAACAGCATTTAAGTTCATAGCTTCTTTCGCATTAAATATATTGGCAGCTAATTGGTAGCTTAAAATAAGTCCTTCCGCATTTTTAGTTTGGATACCGTTAATCGCAATTGTTACATCTTTGTTTGCCGGCAACCAGATATGTGCACCATTGTCGCCAGCTATACTTCTGATATCTGCTAATCCAGATGCATCTGCGAACGTTACAGGTGCTTTCATATCGAAATCTTTGAAGTCAGCGATTTTAGGTCTATTGGTTGATGGGTATGTACCTGTTCCGAAAGTTTCTTTAAAGATGATTTCTTCCGTTGGATCAGTTGGTGTTGTTCCTTCACTCGGCTTGCCATCGAAGTCTTTAATGTCTGTTTTTTCACGCAAGAATAACTGCCATCCACCGTTGAAACGACCAAGCATACCAACTAATGTACCTTTACCTACAGGCAATTTATCTTTTGCGAAGGTAGAGAAGTTACTTGTACGTACATCTAATGTTTTACCATTAGCATCTTTAATCTGTTCGTTGGTCGTTGCATCGCCTGTTGTAAAGTTCTTTTTACCTTCATTTACAAAGCGTACACCTTTGATGATTACTAATTTGTTAACCATAGAAGCATCCAATTTAGAAAGATCAACTTCTAAAGGTTGTACATTTTGTGCATTTGGCCATCCACTTAATGAGGTCTGCTTATTGAAGATTTCCCAAGCAATACGGTTAGCATTGGTGCCGTTAAAAGCAAGTTGAAGCTCGTCACCATATTTTACCATGGCAAGACCTTTCAATTTAATGTATACCTCTTGTCCAACACGGTAAGTAGTATACATACTATTTTGGTCTATACCAATATTGATACCTGCTGTCTCATCTTGAGCATACAATTGTTTGTAAATATTACCAGAGATATCATTTCCACTAATGACAACACGTAAGATATGATCTTCCTCGATTACCGTAGGCGTTTTAATATCTGCATATTTTTGCTTCAATTGCGCAAGCGTAATTGTTCCTGAAGGACCATTGTATTTAGGTTCTGTAAGGGGAGGAGCTTCGTAATCACGCTTACAAGCAGCGAAAGTCGCTAAGAAAACCAGTCCTAAGCACAAGGTGCGGAATAAGAAACTGAAGTTGAATTTATGGTATGTAGTGTTCATGTTATTCGGTATTAAAATTTATAGTTTACGTTTACAAAACAGTTGATGCCTTGCATATAGTAATATTTAGAAGGGAATTTAGTAGCTGCATTTGTTGCCCCTGCATCTAAACGACCTTGTTCGTATCCGCCAGTTCTGATGTCTTTTTTGTTCAATAAGTTGTTTACAGCAATATTGAAGTTCATCGATTTACGGTTTTTCAAGTATAAGATTTTACCTATAGAAAGGTCTAGCGTATAGTAATCATCATACTTCTCTTGATGAGTAAGCGATTTGTACACGTTAAACAGGTTTTCATCATATGGGTTGATCGAAGTATAGTTAGATGCTAACCTTCTCAATGGTGCTAAATCTACATAGTTGTCTCCTGCGTAGTTAACATTTGCACCAAAGAACCAGAAATTATAGAAGTAACGAACACCTAAAGTTGCTGCTGTTTGCGGCATACCACCTACGTGGTAATTTTTTAAGTAAACTGTTTCTTCCACATTGTTGATAACACCATTTTCAGAGTTCATAATACCCATAGGGTTGTTGGCATAGTAGAACTCTGATTTTGTACCCGCAAAATCTATCGTCCAGTTGTTATCCACCTTCACAGATACGCCTAATTCTACACCACGGTTTGTTTGGTCAAGACCTTTAATTGCGTGGTTAATGAATGTACGTTGTGCATCATGGTAGTAACTTTTACGATCCAATAGATCAGAGAAGTTCGTTTGGTATACCGAAAGACGACCATTAACTCTTGGTGTAGAGAAAATATAGTTGATATCCGTACTGAAAATTTTAGAGCTCTCCATGTTTTCAACTGTACGGTCGTTGATACGTGGCGAGATGTAAGCATTGTTTGCTAATGGTGCTTTTGTCAGGTAACTGATGTTGCTCGTTAACATATGACGACCATTGATTTTGTAAGTAGCACCACCTTTAAAAGCGTAATCTACAAAGTCGAAAGTTTTACCTTCTCCATATGAATTATCTGGGTAGCGACCATTTTTCATGAAACCTACACGATTGAATTGGTTGTAGGAAATCTGCGTACCATAGTAGAAATCTACTTTAGCATAGCTGTATTCATTTTGTACCCATGCATTGGCCGATTTCATATTGATATTGAAGCGATATCCGAAGATATCTCCTTTGTAGCCTTTAGCATTCGGGTTGTACATGTCATTCTGAATGATATCGTTATTTCCTTGGAAATCACGCTCCGAGAATTTATCGATATCCAATACATATTCAGCGCCTAATAAATCATCTACTGTTTTGTATTGTTGCGATTGGGAAGCTCTTGCTGAAACACCAGCTGTAAGTTTAGAATGCTCGTTGATGGTTTTGTTTAACGTACTGTTGAAAGAAGCTTCTAATAAGTTGCTGTGTCTTTTTTCTACCATGTAGATAGCAGCGCCATCATTGATTTTGTTCTCTAGCTTATTGGCTAGGTACATTTTATTCCAGTTGATTTGCGTGAAATCAGTATTGTTATTTTGCCATAAATCTAAATAAAACTGTTTAGAGATATCTTCCGTTTGGTAGGAAGGCAAGTAACGATAATAGTCTGGACGTGGGTCTGGACCATTATACCAGTTTAGCGATGTTGTCGCATATTTACCGTAATGTAAAGATACACCAGTCGTTAAACGTGTATCACGGTCGATTTTCCATACGTGAGAAAGAATACCTGTAGGGTCATAAGCCGTTACTACGCGTGAGTTACGGATTTTACCATCTTGGTAACCCCAGTTTGGGTTGTATAGGTTGTTGCCCACCAAGTCATATACCTCTTGGAAAGAAGCCGACTGCTGTCCACGTGATACGGGCGAACCGAATGTTACAAACGATAAACTGTGTTTACCTTGTTTGAATTGCTTTTCTACAGAGAAAGCGTAGGACATGTTTTGGTAGAAAGTACCTTCTACATTTCCTTTATCGGCATAGCGTCCACCAACAAGAGCCGTGAAAGCCCATCCATTGTCTTGCATACCTGTAGAGTAGCTAAACATACCGCGGCTGTAGTAGTTGCGGTTGGTGTAGGTGACGGTTGCTTTTGCGCCTCTAGCAAAGCTACCAGCACGCATGTTGATATTTTCTGAACCACCGATAGATCCAAATGTAAAGGTAGAGGCCGACATAAAGTTGTCATTATCTCCGTTTCTCGTTAGGTCGTTTATTGCTCCAATGGATGCAAAGTTGAAAACGCCACGTAACTGATCGTTGAAGGCTACACCATTGATATACTTCTGTTCGTGTATATTTTGGTAACCACGTGCTCTAAAGCGGAAAGGAGATAGCTGAAAACCAACCTTATTAAGGAATACGTCGTTAGACAGGATTACCTTGGCCGATATATTTTGTGCCGCCGATTCATTGTCGTCATCCAACATGTCTTCCGACGCATTGATCAGGGCTTGGTTATTTTCATAATCTATGCGCAGAGATACTTCAATCTCGCCTACATCTAACAATCCTGATTTTGGAATGTTGATTGTTACTTGTTTAGTCTGGATATTGGAACCGCTAATCGTAAGCGTTTCTTTACCTGCGTTCAAATGTTGGGCTGTAAATCCCCCCTTCTCATCCGTCTGTACAGCTACTTGGTTTTTTTCAAAATAAACGCGAACGTAAGCGAAAGCATCGTTCGTGCCTGCTATACGCAAAGAGCCCTTAACTGCTGTAGATTGGGCAAATGCGGGGATAGCAATAAGAAAAGTGAGAAAATATAAGATGTATTTTTTATACATTTCAGTTGTTTGTGTAAAACAGTAAAAGGCAAAGAACCGCCAAGAGTTTTCACCCTTGGCGGACTTTAACCTAGGTTAAATATTATTTTAAGCCGGAAATCGCAATGTCACCAATACGAATTCCTACTTTGTTTGCTGCACCTTCAACTAAGAAAGTCAAGGTAGAGTTTTCTGGTACTGTAGTTCCTTTTGGAATATCAAAAGTTACTTCTTCATCTCTCCATTTGTTAGCCTCTGCAGCAACCAAATTGAATGATTTAGGACTAACTGTTACGCCATTTAAAGTGATTTTAACATTGGAAATATCATATGTTAATGATCCTGTTTGGTTACCAGAGATTTTGAAGTTTACTTTGAACGACGTAGGATCTGCGAAACCTTTTGTATCAATGTTTGAGATTTTAAACTCGCCATCTTTTCCTAAAGGAAACCAAAGGTGGTTTGTTAGTGTGCTTGTTAATCGAACATCTACCGTTCCAAAACGGTCAGCATAAGTTTGTGTTTTTATAGTCCAATCTGTATACTTGTCGATTTTTGGTTTAGAATCTTTAACATCTTGTGTCCCAAAAGTCTCTTTTGAAATAAGTTGTAATGTTTTTTCTTGGTTTCCTGGATCAGTTGGTGTTTCGTCTTTACCATCTTTGATGATATCGTAGTTTCCTGAAGGAACATTTGTCCAATCAACAATTGTAGAAGTAACAGATACTTTGTTGTTTCCAGCAGCATCTGTAGTTAACGTAACGCTGTATTGGTATTTTTTACCAGCTTCGTAAGCTGTTGGTGTAGGTAAAGTCCATGTGAAATCACCTTGCGCTAATTTGAAAACGATTTTATTTCCAGCAGCAGATGCAACAGGTAATACGATAGCTTCAGCTACAAATTTGTCAGCACCAGCAGTTACTTTAGCGTTGAATAGATTTTTTGCATCAGCAGTAGTTAATGAACCAGTTGCTAGATCGAAGTTCGCTTTTGTGTTGAAACCGTCAAATTGTACGTTTAAGTTTGCTAAAGACGTAACACCAGTACCTTTGTTTACCGTTAGCTCTACTTTACTTAAAACGTGGTTGAAGATCAACTGTGCGTTGCTTGAAGTTTTGCTAAAGTTCTTTGCATTGTTGGAGTACATCACATCAATTTGGTTTTGTTGTGATTGATCCACTAAGTTAAGTGCTAAAGCATTGTTTGCAACAGCCGCTTGGTACGGGTAGTACGCGATGAAGTCTACTTGTGAACCATCAGCAGGGTAGCTAATTTCTTCCGCTGCAGATTCAGCTTGGAAATTGCCACTAGCATTAGGCGTCACATACTTTTTGTTGCCAGCAATAATATTGGTTAAAGCTGTACCTTTTTTCATGAAAACACCAATGGCATCATTGTTATCCCAAGTGTTGTTTGTTGCTTTCGTAAGTACTTGGTCCGTAATTTTGGAAGAGAACTTCACTGTTGAGCTTAGTTCAGATTCCGGAGTCGGGCCTTTCTCACACGAAGTGGTTAGCGCCACAGCTGACACGGCAGCTGCGAAAAGGAAATTGTTAATTTTCATAATTGTTAATTATATGTTGTTTTTATGAATTAAGCTCTTATTTAATTCCAGACAGCATTGGTAGCGGTATTCTTCTGTGCATCCGTTAAATTCGGGAAGAAGGTAAATCCTGTTGTTGCTTCTAGCTCTTTTACACTCGTTTTATAGGTGTTAAAGCTAGCTCCTCCAGGAGGAACTTCGTTATCCATTTTGTAAGCGATGGTATAGAACTTATTGTCTTTAGTTTTCATGGCTAAAGCTTTGAAGTAGTATTTAGGAATCGGTACGCGTGCACCCGCCCCATCTGTTGTCGTTCTATCGTTAATATTAGGATAAGGCATAGCCCCAGTTACCACATACATGGTGTCACATTCCGTTTTTGTTGTCCACGTACGGATTTGATTTTCCAAGTTTGCCCAAATCCCTTGGTTCAATCTTGCCGTTTGTGGCGTCATATTGGTGTAGTAGAATGTCGTTCTATTCGCGGCTGCATTTGCCGTACGGTCACCACTAGGCAGTTGGTGTCCGCGGTCATAATCGCCACCATAACTTTTTGTCAAGTTAGCTTGAAAAGAAGAACTAATTTGTGGATCGTAACCCCAAGCGTTTGTACGACTCACCGAGCCGATATGCGTTCTGTGTAAAGGATAAGCCACCCAGTAAGCATATTTTAAATCGGAGTCAAAAAGCATCGAAAAATTACGGTTTGACGGATCTTGAGGCATTTGCTTGAATAAAAACGTCATTTTCGAGGTCAAGTTTTCCATTTTAGGAATCTCTTGATAGGCTTGTGTTTGTGGAGTTCCGCCCGTAACATCGCCATTGTTGATATTGATGTTTACCGTGTAGCGTGTTCCTTTTTCAAGGGCTGTAAATGTCGGGATGGTCCATGTAAAGCTCTCGCCACTAGGTGACTCAAACTTGATTTTTTTACCGCTGATATTTTCACCCGGTAATAAGGTAAGCTCTACTAAAGCATTGTTATCCGACTTTATCGTTACACTGGCTTGTAATGCCTGTTTATCTGGAGCCGATGTTAAGGTACCATTGCGCAAGTCAAAAGTTGCTTTTGTCGCGGCTTCAGAAAGCGTTGCCTTAAGCTGAGAAGCTTTTAAAGCATCGGTGTTATTAATGGTAAGGTTGATTGCTAAGCGCGATAATTGACGATTAAATACCAAAGGAATGGATAGCGTTCCCGGATTGATGCCTTTAGCACCATTGGTATACATTAAATCTAAATTTGCTTGGTTTGTTTGGTCTGTTAAGTCAACTGGATACGTAAAATTATCTACGGCTTTGTGCGGGTAAAATGCAATAAAGTCAACAGACGTTTTTGGTAAATATACCGGCATCGCACTTTGAAAGATAGCACCATTGATGGTGAACGGGATGTTGTTTACATTGTTTACAATAGAAGTAGCAGAAAGTTCTTGTCCATTATTCACCATAAAGACACCAATTTTATCTCCTTGATCCCATGAAATTCCATTGGCTTTCGTGGTAATTTGTCCTGCAATTGTAGAGGTGAAATGGATGGATTGTTGATCGGTTAAAAGATCATTGTTACGCTTACAACTGGAAGTTACTACGATAAGTAAAATCAGGGGAAAAACCCTCGTCCAGGCGTTGAGCGCCTTGTTAGTAATTTGTTTTCTCATTTATACACTTTAATTTATTCCTTTAATGAACGAGCATTAAACGACTACAAACCTAGCGGTTTTGTGTTGCTCTATAATTAGGTCAAAGTTAAGTTATTGTTACTTTACATTAGAAATAGTTAATGTTAATATCTATTTACTAATTTTGTTTCAAAATAGGATTATGAAGGGCTTTTGTAAGTTGTTTGTTTGCAGTTGTTTGTTGCTTTTTTTTGCTTCTTGTGCCAAGGATGATGCAGAGATGAGCATTGCTAATCGGACAATATTGGTTTATATAGGAGCCAATAATAATTTAGTAACGGATGCTTATAACAGCATTAATAAGATGGAAGAAGCATTAACATCGCTGGATGCTGATGTTATTGTATATGCGCGATTAGCCGGTGCGAAGCCTCAGATTTACCGTATTCAAGCGGATCGTAGTCCTTCGATTAAAAGCACGGTTTTGAAAAGCTATAGCGAACATAATTCTGCCGATCCGGCGGTTATGGGAGAGGTTATAAACACGATGCGCGGCTACGCTAGGGGGAAATCGACCGGCCTTATTTTATGGTCCCACGCCAGCAATTGGTTGCCAGATACGCGTATCAAATTACGTTCCTTTAACGATGATAACGGGAAGCAAACAGATCTTAAAGATTTAGTACAAGTTGTTCCGGCAGGTCTTGATTTTTTAATGTTTGATGCTTGCTCTATGGCTAGCGTGGAGGTGTTGTATGAGCTGCGTCAAAAAGCTAAGTATGCAGTAGCTTCTCCAACGGAAGTATTATCGACAGGTATGCCCTACGACTTGGTGTTAGCGGATCTCGTATCTGACGATTTAGAAACCGGCCTTAAGCGAGCTGCAACAACCTATTATCAGTATTATTTGGGACAAGGGGGCGATTATCAATCGGCATCGATTAGTATAATAAACAATGCTTACTGGGCCGATGTTGTGCAAGAGAATAAAAAAATGGTGGATAGTAATCCTCGTTTGCAGGTCAATCGTTCTAATTTACAGAGACTTGACTTTGACCCAGCATCCTTATCTGTAGGTTACGATTATTTGGATTTTATGAAACAACAGTATGGGACTGTGGATAGGCTGAGTCAAGCTTTTGACAGGTTAGTTGTTTATAAAGCACATACTCCTAATTTTTTAGGAAAACCTATTCGTACTTTTTCGGGCTTATCTTGTTATGTGCCTACGGTTGAAAATAACTGGGTTCATGACTACTATAAAAGCCTAATTTGGGCTAAGGATAGTGGCTTCGATCGCTTCTTTAATTTTTAAGATGATAATCTATATATAAAAAATCCCATCACAAATTGTGTGATGGGATTTTTTTATGCGGAGTAGGCTACCTTATCGAACCCATAATTTGACCACTGCTAAATCACCTTTCTTATTTTTTAAGGTAATTACATCAGACCCTTTGCCTGTGTCATTGGTTTCAATAAACAACACTTCATAGTCTACCGGTTTTCCAGTTTTAATATCTGTAGGTCGCGCTAAGGATGTTTTTCCGATAACCTTGGTACTGTTGTCAAGAATAAACCATTCTTCATTTTTTGGAAGGTTTACCGTGGCACTCATCGTGTTAAAACCTTCTAGTTCCAAATAGTTGGTTGTTAGTTCGGAATTCAAAATGTTCTCAACTTTCAGTTTAGCGGTCATTCCACGTTTGTCTTTAATCTTATAGTACGTGTTACCAAGCGTATTTGAGGTTACTTTTATCCCTTCTTCCACAAATTTAGCGGTCGACGCACCTCCTTTTTGTGTCTCTAAAGTATAAGGAGCACCAGCGCCAAAGCTGAAATTTGAGATAATATAACTTTGTCCGGAAGCAAGCATCAGGCTGAAACGTGGCACCTCCAGTAATCTACTTGTCGATTTAATTTTAAGCGTAGCTTTTTGTGCTTCCTTATCGGTAATGGTGAGTTCTGTTCCTGCAGCAGCAAGGAGGTTGACTTTTACCCTATTGCCGTTGAGCGTAACTTTAGCATCTTCATCGCCATCTGTTTTTGATACATCTATATTGTAAGTTCCATTTCCATCGATAATTTCGAATTCGTAGTCGACTTCATTCGTTTCAACAAACCCATTTTTCCCTTCGACAACAGAAAGCTTAAGCTCTTTTACGCCATCTTCAATAAGATCGTCGTCTAGCGGAGAACTACAGGAAAAAACTAAAAACAGTATAGGTAAAAATAGCGTAAATAGACGGATGCTCTTCATAATAATAAACTAGGTATATGCTTCATAGTTGAATAGGTAGTTAAATATAAGAAAGATGTGTCTTTTTCACAAGTAAATACAGAGAATTAATGCTATTTTAATGTGGTGAACTTGAATTTGATATGCTGAGAAATTGAGAAATATCAACCTCGATAGTTTGAGTCCATTTTTTTGTTGAGTTACTGCGAAATGAACTTTATGATGTTATGAAGGATTTGTATTTTTGAGTATATGATTAGCCAAACCCTAAAACCAATAAATGAATAGTGTACTTTTTAAAGGTGAATCTTGCCCTTCAGATTTTCTTGATAAGCAGAAATATAGTGTTCTTTTTTTCTTCTTAGCCTGTAAATTTATCATCCATTTTTTCTTGATTGATGCGGTGTATGATTTGCATCGCGATGAATACCTACATTTAGATCAGGCAAATCACTTAGCATGGGGCTATACCTCCGTACCGCCAGTGACTTCTTGGATTTCTTACCTCATCAAGCTCCTTGGTAATGGTTTATTCTGGGTGAAGTTCTTTCCTGTTCTATTTGGTGCTTTAACGATTTTTGTAGTTTGGAAAACCATCGATGAGTTAAAAGGAAATCTATTTGCTTTTATTTTAGGAACGGGCTGTATCACGTTTTCGACACTTTTTCGATTAAACATCTTATACCAACCAAATTCTTTAGATGCATTGTGTTGGACATTATGCTATTTTTTACTGCTTAAATATTTGAATAGCCATGCTGTAAAATGGTTGTTTTATTTAGCTATTGCCTTTGCCTTTGGTTTTTTGAATAAGTACAATATTGGTTTTCTATTGCTAGGCTTGGTGCCTGCACTTTTAGTATCCGCGCAGCGGAAGATTTTCTTGGAAAAGAAGCTGTATTTGGCAGCCTTACTTGCACTGATTTTGATCAGTCCCAATTTAATATGGCAATATCAGGAGGGCTTCCCCGTGGTAAAGCATATGCGTGAGTTAGCTGATACACAGTTGGTACACGTGGAACGTTGGGGCTTTTTGAAAGCGCAGTTTTTCTTCTTTTTTGGCACTTTTATCGTCATTATCCTAGGGTTATTGGGCTTAGTAGCTTATGCTCCCTTTAAAAAGTATAGTGTCTTTTTTAGTTCTTTCTTATTCACCTTAGCGGTCTTTCTTTTGTTAAAAGCTAAAGATTATTATGCCATAGGCCTTTACCCGGTTTATTTTGCCTTTGGATCCGTTTACCTAGCTAGCTTACTTGAAAATAGAGTAGGGAGGGTACTAAAACCTATTTGTATCCTTTTGTCTTTGCTATTTTATGTGCCTGTGTATCGTATTACTTTTCCCAATAAAACACCTGAATATATTGCAACACATAGCGAAAAGTATAAACGGCTAGGCATGTTGCGTTGGGAAGACGGTAAGGAATATGCATTGCCTCAGGATTTTGCGGATATGTTGGGATGGAAAGAGTTAGCACGAAAAGTTGATAGTGTCTACGCGCAAATACCAGATAAGGAACATACACTTGTTTTGTGTGACAATTATGGTCAGGCGGGAGCTATTAATTACTATTCAAAAAAAGGTGTGAAAGCAACATCTTTTAGTGCAGACTATATCAATTGGTTTGATCTTAGTAAGCCTTATAAGAACCTTATTCGGGTGAAATATAGCGGAGAGAAAGAGCGTGAGCTCCAGCAAACTTCAGCTTTTTTTGAAACGGGTAAACTAGTAGATTCTGTTGAAAATAGCTATGCGCGTGAGCATGGAACACTTATTTTTAGCTTTCGTGAAGCAAAGGTGGATATCAATAAAAGAATTCGAGACGAGATAGCACAAGAAAGCGGCCGATAAGTAAATAGCATATGCTTATCCAATCGCTCTTTATTTTAATTATTAGTTTTTGGGACAATGCATATAGAAAATGAAATTCAGATTGACTATAAGGTGCGAATCAATCGTGTCTTTGAATATATAGATGCAAATTTAGATGGCGCTCTTACACTGAAAATATTGGCCGACATTGCCTTCTTCTCGCCTTTTCATTTTCATCGTGTTTTTAAATCGATCACGGGCGAAACGCTGAATGATTATGTTATTAGACGTCGAATAGAAAAGTCAGCCTCCGACTTGATGCATAAACATGTGTCGTTAAGTACTATATATAGGAGCTATGGCTTTCCCGATAACTCATCCTTCACACGAGCTTTTAAAAAGTTTTATGGCGTGAGTCCTACAGCCTTCAAAAAGGAAAACCCAAATAAGTTTAGCAAGATTCGACAAATCGAAAGCAAGAATGGTCAAATCTATCCTGATTTTGAGAAATATATTTGCATCATTGATAATCTTAAGAAATGGATACAGATGAATGCAAAAATTGAAGTTAAAGAAATTGAAAAGCTAAATTTAGCTTATGTGCCGAGTATTGGAACTCGTAATTTAGAAGCTACCTATCAGAAGTTAGTACGCTGGGCTGGCCCAAAAGGATTGCTGGACGATAATACGAAGATGGTTACCATTTATCATGATAGCCTACTTGTGACTGAAGCAGATAAAGCCCGATTGGATGCTTGTATTGTGCTGACGAAGTCCGTTGCTGTGGATGGAGAATTTGGATTAACAAGCATCGAGCAAGGGAAGTTTATTGTTGGAAGCTTCGAAATCGGAATTGATGAGTTTGAAAAATCATGGACAGGCTTGTTTGTGTGGATGCATGAGCATGGCTATAAAAAAGCAGACCGTCATCCTTTTGAGTTGTACCACAATAATTTTAATGAACATCCAGAGAAAAGGGCAAAGGTAGATTTTTACATTCCTATAGATTAATGGCTATGGAGACGTCGGAAGAAGAGGTTGAAACCTATTCCGACTTCTTTTTTACTGCGAAAAGAGAAACTATCAGCACGACTATTATACATAAATAACTGCGCCCAAGGGATGGGACACAGTCATAGGTAGATGTATTAAAATTTTACTGAAATTATAGTTAACGTTTACTCTTCTTCTTCTTGAATGTGCGATTGTACCATACGATGAAACCCGTTACAGGAAGAGAAGCGCAGATTAAGCTGCCTATAAAAGCGAAAAGCATTCCAGGTAAACCTGCTATTTTTCCAACATGTATGTTATAGTTGGAGTTTCGCCATTTCATACCTAATGTCTTATCCTGTTGAAGCCTCTTGAAATAATTCTCACCATTACGAAGGTCGTAGGCATATACATCGGATGCATGCCAGCCGGAGCCATCTTTAAAATAAATTGACGTACTGATTTGGTTGTTCTCTTTATTAACCGTAACATTCATTCCTTCATGCGAAGCATGCTTATGTTGTAAATCTTCCCAAAGGATATCCAATGGTTTATTAGCGGTTTGACTTATCTTTTCGGTATCCGTGCCTTTCGGATTTGCTATTTTGAAGCTCGGTCTTTTCCCATCTAAGAGCCAGTATATGCTACCTTCCCACCATTTGAATGACCATACAAGCCCCGTGATAGCAATGAGCATGGTAAATAAGAATACATAAAAACCAAGTACTTGGTGAAGGTCGTAGTTCAGTCGTTTCCATTTGGCTTTAGGATTTATCTTAAGTCTTTTAATGGCGACTTTTCGATTCTTGGGCCACCATAAGATTAACCCCGTGATAGAGATAATGATAAATAACAGCGTGGAAGTACCGACGATAATACTACCTACATCACTGCGAAGGTAGAGAAATTGGTGAATCTGCCTCGCAATCCAGAAGAAGTTGGTCTCCATATCAATCTTTCCCAAAAAGGCTCCTGTATAGGGGTCGATAAAGACGCGATCCCAATGGTGGATTTGTTGGTTGATGAATAAATGATTGCCGAGATTTTCTTTATCCATTTGTTCACGCGCATCAAACGCATAAGATTTATTTTTTTCGGCTGTCGCCGGAATACGTATCGCTGTAATAGGCTTGTCTTTTCCTAGTGCCGTTTGTGCCTTCTCGTATAGCGTAGAAAAGGGGAGTAGCTCTTTATCTATAGGTTGTTTTACTGTGCATAGCTTCGGATTAAATAGCGCGAATAGCTCCTCCTCAAACACAAAGGTCGCTCCCGTGATGCTGACTATAAAAACCACCAGCCCGGTAATAATACCGAGCCAGCGATGTAAGAAGAGTGCAGTTTTTTTGAATTTCATGGACAGGATTAGAAAGTATAACCTAATGTAAATAGGAAATTACGCGGCGTGCCAGGGAACAGACGGATGTAGTCGTAACCACCAATCCAATGTGTTTTGTTCGTGATATTATTTAAGTTGGCTTGAATTTGAACTTTACCTACGGTGTAATATAAGGCAGCATTAACCAGTGTGAATCCTGGAATAGACTGGTTTTGTTCTAAAGAGATATTTCTTTTATCTACATAATTTGCCCCCAAACCAATACCTAGTCCATTTAGTTGACCATGTTTTAAAGTATAACGTGTCCATATATTAGCGGTGTTGTGAGGCGCATTAGGTTTTTGTCTGTTTACCTCATATTGGTTCTTACTATCCAAAATTTGCGCATCATTGTAGGCATAGGAAGCAATAATGCTCCAGTTGGGCAAGATTTGTCCATGCACATCAAATTCAATTCCTTTAGAGCGTTCTTTTCCAATCTGCACGAGTAAGTCTGGGTTGTCAACCGTTGGCGATGGGAATAAGGAGTTTTTTTGATTTATTTGATAAATACCCGTTGTGATCTGTAGCTTTCCGTTTAACCAAGCACTCTTCACACCAAACTCTGTCATGTCGCTTTCCAGCGGATCAAATGGGCCTCCAGCATTAGGGTTTGCAATAGCAGAGGCTGTTTGCGGGTTGTAGCCCTGCACATAGGTACCATACACATTAATTTGTGGGTTAACGGTGTAGACAGCCCCAATCCGTGGTAAGAATTTATGCTGATATACATTGGTTTCTTTATCGGTTTTGTAACCTGTTATATCTTTGTAAGACTCGTAGCGCATACCCAACAACACCTGTAAAGCACCATAGCTTACCTGCTCTTGTAGGTAAAAAGCATTGAGGTTGTAGTAGGTCGGTGCTACGATAGTAGAGGTGTAGAAATACTTCGATATATCCTGCAATTGCTGACTTTTCAGCCTATCAGTAAGGTCAAAGTTAGAAACGTTTGGTACCGGATTCCCTTTGTCATCTAATTTGTATAGATCTTTTTTCTTAGGATCATATTTACTAATAGATCCTGTATTGTCTTTATTTCTAAAACCATTGGCAGTCAGTTGTGACCCACCAACAGGAAGAACTTCTTGTGCATAATCATAGCCTAAAATAATTTTATGTTGTAATTTGCCCGTTTCTATTTGATAGTTAAAGTAGGCCGATAGGTTATCCATAAAACGTTTTCTTTTTCGAAGAAATACTTGACGCGCCACTTGATTTTGAATCTCTTTACCATTACCATCTACCGCATATGCATTACTAGAACGATGCTCATTGAGATCTTCTGCGTAGCCTGTTTTTATGTATGAAGCATTAAAGCTTAAGTTTTTGGAGAAGTTATGGTTTAAGCTCGTCGTCACCATATAGGTTTGCTCATTGAGATAATCCCCCGTCGTATTCATGGATAAGCTGATAGGTGTTGAATGTAAATCGCCATTAGCAAATACCGATTGTCCACGGTCTAAACGGGAACGAGAATCGTTGTAAACGATGTCGAAGTTTAAACGGGTGTTTTCTGTCGGAATGAAAGAGAACGAAGGAGCCAAAACTACGTTTTTATCAAACTGTAGATCTCTAAAGCTTTGCGCATCCTCATACCCAATGTTTAATCGGTATAGCAAGGTTTTATCCTTGGTGATAGGTCCTGTAAAGTCAGCTAAAGCTCTAAAATTATTGAAACTACCAATGCCGAAGGATAAGGATCTCTTGGTTTCATCCAATGGTTTTTTCGTTACTCGGTTGATAACACCTCCGGGGCTAGCATTACCAAATAAAGCAGACGAAGGTCCTTTTAGTACTTCTACACGCTCTAAGTAGTTTGCTAATGGTTGCTTCCAAAAACCAGTGGTGCTGCGCATGCCATTGACCAATTGCGTGCTACTACCACCATTTACGCGGAATCCTCGGATAGACAAATCATCATAAACGGTAAATTGATTTACCCCACTGAAATTTTTAACAATCTCGCCCACACGCATTAACCCTTGATCAGCAATAAGTTCCTTCGTAGCGAAGGATACCGACTGTGGTAGGTCGCGCAAGTTTGTTTCAGTCTTACTACCTAAAAAAGATTTAGCATTGCTATATGACTTTTCTTTACGCCCATAGATTTCCACCGTTTGGAGCATCTCTTGTGAAGGCTCTAAGTAAAAACTACCTAAGTTTAATTGTTCTGCGCTAACCTTTATTTTTACTTTTTTACTGCGGAAACCTATAGCACTCAATTGGACAGTATATTCGCCTGTTGGCAATTGTTTGATGTAAAAGAAGCCTAACGTGTCGCTTGCCACAGGGCTTAGTCCTTGTGGTAACGCAAGCGTAGCCCCAGCAATAGCCTGCTGGTTACTTTGGTTAAGAACTTTCCCATAGTAGCTTTTAGAGGCTTGCCCGTAGGCTGTGAAAACTAATATATTGAGGAGTAAAAGTAAATGTATGGAGCGTGAATTCATTTTCTTATTTATATTTAATCTTAATAAGCGCAAATGTGAATCAAAAAAATTACATTTGTCGGAGAAAAAATATCAAACAACGGAATTTTGAAGTCATGCCCATCCGTACTTTAGCGACGCTCTTTGAAAAATATCCGAGTCTTTCCTTACGATGGAAAGGCAACGATGCCTTGCATGAAGAATATTCGGCAAGACCGCCTCATTTCACATTTGATATGGAGACTTTTAAAGGGAAGAGCTTTCAACAGAATAACGGAACTATTTCAGACTATCAGTCCGAAATGGAATGCCAAGAGTTCTCTATCCCTGAAGGTGTACACGTGATGAAAGCCCGATTGCAATCAGCTACTTCAGGTTATATTCAGATTACATCTGCTCGCCCATACCTTCACCTATACTTTGCTATACATAACAATCGGTCGTATTATGCGAAAGATAGCTTGCTGGAGGAACTACACCCCGGAGAATTTCAACTTTATTTATTCCATCAGGAGGAACTGACGGCGATATGGCATACACTGCCTAATGACCACTTCGTGGAAATCAATATCGACTTAACCTTTTTTGAATCGTTACTTCCGATAACGCATCCTTTATCTTTAAAAATTGATAAGCTGCTGGATCAAAAATCCTCAGGTGCTTTGTTCACCAAAGCTAAGCAGATGAATAGTCATCAATATCGAATTTTGGAGGAACTAGGGCAGTCTTCTATTCAACAAAACTTATTGCCGCTGTTGACGAAGGCCAAGCTTATCGAGCTATTTGCTTATATTCTAGAAGAGGAAAATATAAATCGAGTTTCCGCTACGGCAGATAGTATACCTAAAGAGATGCAACTGCTGATGGAAAAAGCAAAAGTGTTGTTGGATAAACAAAAAGCCAATCCGCCATCGATTGCTGAACTCGCGATTCTATTAGGAACGAATGAGAACTACCTGAAGAAGTATTTCAAATTGTACCACCATATGACAATTTACGGATATGTACGGCATATACGGATGCAAACAGCCATGGATTTGCTGCACAAGAGAGAAAAAACGATAAATGAGATCTCTCGTTTCCTCGGTTATACTACCCCTGCCCACTTCTCGTCAAGCTTTAAAAAGCATTTCGGCGTTAAGCCAAAAAAAATACAGCAGACCATCGAGTAAACTTTTTTATCTATATTAGAGGAAGTTAACCAATTTTATAAACGATGAAATTTAAGTTATTACCGCTGTTTTTTGTGGTATTCTTCCTCAATTGCCGTGGACAGGATTGCCAAGAAAAGATTAGCCTTTTACCAATGTATGGTGGTGTTGAAAAATGCCCAGAACAACTCGCAATAGATAAGAGCTTTTTAGCCTCAATTGATCAAGTCTATCCAAATCGGAAGGAGGCAGCGCGCCTTCTCGTTGAAAGGGCATGGTCGTTTTTGTTTACGAAGGATTATGAAAACGCGATGAAAAGATTTAATCAAGCTTGGTTGCTAAATCCGGATTCGTATGAAGTCTATTGGGGTTTTGGAAATCTAGTGGCTGGTAGTGGAAAGCCTAAAGAGGCTATTACGTATTTTGAAATGGCGAAGCAGCATAACCCGACAAATTCTAATTTTTATACTTCTAGTGCATCTGCTTATTTTGAAACTTTTCAAGCCGATAAAAAAGTTGAAAATCGCGATAAGGGTTTGGCAGACTTAGAGGCTGGCCTGAAACTGGATGATAAGAATCCAAAAATCTATTTTTTACTTTCTGTAACTTATTTTCACCTTGACAATATTAAAAAAGCGAAGGAATATTTGGCTATGGCCGAAAATATTGATAGCGCTAGTGTAGACCCAGAATTTAGGAAAATGTTGAGCAGTAGATAATATATAGCCTTTACGTGCTTTTATAGTTAAAAATAGCACTCTTAATTTCTCAAAAATTAAGAGTGCTATTCTGATTTTACCGATTCATCCTTCTCAAGCAATAGCTAGGTATCCCGAGGTTATTGCTTATATCCTTTTAACCGTCGAATTGTTTTTTACGAAAACGTTATAGCTATAGAATATACTTGTATATTTAGGCCGTTAAAATGAATTTTCTAAAATCGTTGAGTTTGGATTTTTCGTTTAAAATATCCAGTCGTATTCACATGCGTATTTATAAACCGATTTTTTATTTACTCTATTTCTGTTTTATATACAGTTTATCCTGTAGTCATCTATTATTGGCGCAGCCAGTTTCTTATCGTTTTAATGAAATTGGTCTCAATAAGGGGCTTTCTAGTAGCCGGATTACAGCAATAGCCAAAGGACCTCAAGGCTTTTTATGGTTTGGCACCGCTTCGGGGTTAAATCGTTATGATGGTTATGGTTTTAAGGTTTTTCTTCATAAAGAAGGGGATAGCACGACCATCAATGATAATTTTATTGACCAAATTTTAACGGGACCAATGCATTCTTTATGGGTTTATACACCTAAAGGATGGAATAAGTTTGATACCCGAACGGAGAAGTTTTCCTCCCGTCCTAAAGCTTTTTTGCAAAGTATAGGAATGCCCCATGAGTGGTTTAAAACCATGGTGGATGATGGTAAAGGTAATTATTGGTTTCTCTATAAAGAAGGTTTGTATAAGTACAATTCTATAACTGGAAAAACAGAGTCCCTCAACGTTAAAAGTACAAAGACGCCATTGCACAGCAATAGTATTGCGGCGATGGCCTTCAATAGTCAGGGGAATTTTTGGTTAATCTATGCGGATGGTATGTTGGAGCTGCGTGCTGGACATGACTATCGGCTATTAAAAAATATCCAATTGTTCACGCCTGGTGCGATACCAATTGATTACCGTTTATTTGTCGATAAGGAAAATGAATTGTGGTTTTATGTTCCAGGGCAGAAGTTGGGTAGTTGGTGGTTTAATCCAGAAACAGGAAACCTACAAGCGGTGAACACGCGATCGCTAAAATGGCGCTTGAACAATGATATTGTGAATGGAATTGTGCAAGACGATAAAGGGGCAATATGGATTGCTACAGATCATGGCGGTGTTAACCTTATTGATAAAAAAAAGGATGGCGTGCGTTATCTTGATAATGTAGGAACAAAAAAAGGAGCTAATTATGGCAATGCTATCCAAAGTATCTTGAAAGATGATAGAGGTACTATTTGGATGGGGACTTTTAAGACCGGTATAAGTTATTTTAACGAAAGAAAGTCTGCCTTTTTTCACGTGCAGAATGAACCTGGAAATAAAAATAGCCTTCCTTTTGATGATGTAAATTGCTTCGCAGAAGATCGTGTTGGGAATTTATGGATAGGAACAAACGGACGTGGATTGCTTTATTATGATAGAAAAACTGAAACCTATAGACAGTTTTTATCCAATAGTGCTTCAAAAAATAGCCTATCTAATGATGTGATATCAAGCCTATTTGTTGATCGTGATAATAAACTATGGATAGGTACTTATTTCGGTGGGCTTAATTGCTATGACGGAAATAATTTTACACGATATGATGATACCAAAAATGATAGCTTAGGACTATCTGACGATAGCATCTGGGAGATTTTTGAAGACAGCAAAGGCCGTTTATGGTTGGGTACGTTGCGTAATGGCTTGCAACAGTTTGATCGTGCACAAAAAAAGTTTATCAGTTATCGTTATCCACACCCATTTCCTTTTTCAATCAATACAATCATGGAGGATCGAAAAGGGAATATTTGGGCCGGAGGTACGGCAGGAATTGAACTATATAACCCCGTAGGTAAGCTTATTCGTCGATTTACACATCTTGAAAACGATACAAATAGTTTGAGTAATAATACCGTGTTGGATATTTTAGAGGATAAGAAAGGATCTATCTGGATTGGTACACGTGATGGATTGAATATTTATCAGCCTAAAACAGACAAATTTGTACGCTACCGCACAGAAGATGGACTACCACATCATACCATCCTACGTATCTTAGAAGATAAGCAGCAGCAGTTTTGGCTAAGCACCCCCAACGGGATATGTAACATGATTTCTAAACCTGGAGGTACGGCTTTTATTTTCCGGAATTATGATGAAACTGATGGGTTGCAGGGGCGTGTTTTTAATGATGACGCGGCTTTGCTCACTAGAAAAGGAGAACTATTATTTGGAGGTAGTAATGGCTTTAATATTTTACACCCTCCTTTTAATCATGTAGAAAAAGTAGGAGCAGCTTTAGTTTTTACGGATTTACAGCTGTTTAACAATAGTGTCGTGGTGGGACAGCGTTATGATGGACGAGAAATATTGCCCGAAAGTATTACCAGTATAAAGGAGTTAGTTTTAAATCATGACCAAAATGCCTTTGCTATTGAGTTTGCGGCATTAAATTACCTTGATGCAGGAAAGGTGAATTACGCGTATCAGATGAAGGGATTTCATAATACGTGGATTAATACCGATGGAAATAATCGAAAGATTAGTTTCACAGGGTTAACTCCTGGAACGTATACCCTGTCAATCAAAGCGCGTGATGAAAATGGAGATTGGTACCCCGAATCAGCCAACTTACGCATACTAATTAAACCTCCTTTTTGGGCCAGTGGTTGGGCCTATGGAATCTATGTGTTGAGTATACTTGGTGCTTTGTTCTATGGACGTTACCGTATTGTGCGTAAGGCGCAGCTGAAGTTTGAGAAAGAACAAGAAATTCAAGAAGGTAGAAGAAGGGAAGAGTTAAACGCGATGAAGTTACATTTTTTTACCAATGTGAGTCATGAATTTAAAACCCCTTTGGCTTTGATTTTAGCTCCAGTAGAAAAGTTGCTGAGTCAATATTTTCCAGAACGAGAACAAAAACAATTTAAGCTAATTCACCGTAACGCACGCCGACTTTTAAACATGGTGGAAGAGCTGTTGGATTTCAGAAAACTGGAGCTGGGAGAACTGAAGCTTAATATAAAAAAAGTGTCTGTTATGCAGATTGGTAAAGAGGTCTATGATTCTTTTGTTGAAGTCGCCGAACGGAAGCATATTCATTTTACCTTTCAAGGTGATGATAGTGAATTGATGGGCTATTTCGATGCGGATAAGCTCGAGCGTATTCTTTTTAATTTGTTATCAAACGCCTTTAAATTTACTCCGAATGGTGGATCCGTTAGTCTGGTTGTGCAGCGAATCATTTATGAGGATACAGACTTCGTTGAAATTAAAGTGCAAGACTCGGGAATAGGAATTCCTAGTGATAAATTAGAACAGGTTTTTGAACGATTTTTTCAGCATGAGCTTCCTGGAAATATGCTCAACCAAGGGAGTGGCATAGGTTTATCCATCAGCAAAGAATTTGCAGAACTGCATGGAGGTCGCTTGTATGCGCAAAGTGAAGAAGGAAATGGGGCGACATTCTTCTTGTTGTTACCCATAGGGAAGGCCTTTTTTGAACATAACAGACAAGAGCTTGTGCAGACGGTTGCCGTATTGGAGCCGTTAGCCTTAGTTGAGCCGTCTATTACCAAAGCGGAGCCTGCTGAAAGGCTAATTCATCAGCAATGGGCTCATAAAACTATTCTGCTTGTAGAGGATAATGATGATTATCGTTTTTACATTAAGGAATCACTTAAGGAATATTTCAATGTTGTTGAGGCTTCCAACGGCAAAGAAGGTTGGCAGAAAGCTTTGGCAGAGCATCCTGATTTAATTGTGTCGGATGTAGATATGCCCGAAATGAATGGTATGCAACTTTGTCAGAAAGTAAAGCAGGATAGCCGTACTTCTTTTATTCCTTTTATACTATTGACCGTGATGGCGTCGGAAATTACCCAGTTAAAAGGTCTAGATTTTGGAGCCAACGATTACATCACGAAACCTTTTAATGCCGACCTCTTGGTCTTGAAAATTCGTAACCTACTTGCGCAGCAAGATAAGTTTAAAGAGACCTATCAAAAGCAGGTTCGCGTTGCTGCGGCCGAGCCAGCGGAAGATTCTACCGATGCCGAATTTATTCAAAAGGCCTTAGTTTATGTAGAAAGGAATTTAGCAAATTCAGACCTCTCCGTTCAAGAGCTAGGTAAGGAATTACTGTTAGGTCGCGCTACGTTATACCGTAAGATATTTGCACTTACAGGGCAAACGCCGGTAGAGTTTATTCGTTCTATTCGTTTGCAACGAGCAAAGCAACTTTTGGAAAAAGGTCAACTTACGGTGGCAGAAATTGCCTATGAAGTAGGGTTTACAGATCCTAAATATTTTACCAAAGTGTTTAAAGAAACCTTTCAGTATACGCCATCAGCTTATCAACAAGCAAAGCGAAAAAAAGAAGACTAAAATATAAAAAAAGTGCATTTTTTAATGCTGTATAGAGGGGGGTGAAACATTTATCCCCCTATTTTATGCAAATAATCTCCCCTCTGGTTTACGTACACCCCCTACTTTTGAATCGTTGCAAGAGCCTATTTCCAACTGGCGTTTGTGGCTATGAACTGAATTCAATATAAACCATTTTAAACCCTTACTTGTTTTATGATTAGCTTGTCAATAGATCATTGTTTTCGCTGCTTGGCATCTACGCAAGTATCTCTATTCAGAAAACTATTCCCTTTAGGTGTCTTGCTTATTGTCGTTAACTTTTCGGCACAAGCACAAACTCGTATTGGTGGAGTTGTAACCGATAATAAATTGCAACCCATTGGGGGAGCAACGGTAGCCGTGAAGCATAAAGAGATACGTACGTATACCGATTCCTTGGGGCGCTATTCCATTTCAGCTGCGCTGAATGACACCTTAGTATTTTCATCTGTCGGATTTTTAAAGCAGGAACTGCGGATATTAAGCCTAAATAGACTGCAAGTACAACTAATAGCGGAAGCTTTTGAGGTGGAGCAGGTTGTCGTTGTTGGTTATGGTAAACAGAAAGAACCTACGGTAACAGGAGCTGTAAGCGTTGTCGCAGGTAAAGATTTGGTACAAACGCCTGTTGCCAACGTCACCAATATGTTGGTGGGAATGGCTCCTGGTATTTCAGGTATTCAAAGTAGTGGAGAGCCTGGCCAGAATACGACGAATTTAAGAATACGCGGCGTTGCTACGCTCAACGGAGCAAACCCGTTGGTGGTGATTGATGGGGTACAGCAAGCTGCAGAAAATCCTTTCACGATGTTGAATGCTATCGATGCGAATGATATCGATAATATCAGTATTCTAAAAGATGCATCAGCGACCGCTGTATATGGTATTCGTGGAGCAAATGGCGTTATCATCGTTTCTACAAAAAGAGGAAAAGCTGGACGTCCAAACTTTAGCTTCTCGATGAACCGCGGAAATACGGCGGCGACCTCCTTAATTCCCTTAACCAATTCGCACGACTTCGCGTTAAGCAGAAATGAGTCTATCCTCAAGCTTCAGGCTTCCGGAAACGGTTCCTTTAATAACATGCTTTTTTCAGAAGATGAATTGTGGAAGTTCAAAAATAATAGAGATTACACCGCCGATGAAATCAATGCGATGGATTTGACGGAAGCGCAGAAACATACATTAGGAGATAGTCCAGCATTGTATTACACCAGTCATGATTGGTATCAAGAGTTGTTTAATGGTACAGGTCGACAAAATCAGTACAACTTGAACGTATCTGGTGGTAATTCCAAATTTAGGTATGCTAGTTCGTTGGGCTACTTTGATCAGAGCAGTATTTTAAATTATACAAAGGTTGCCGGCGCCAATGTAGATCCTAAATTTTCACGGTACACCTTTAGAAATAACTTTGACATACAAGTGGCCAAAAACTTTGAACTAAGTGTCAATGTTAGTGGGCAGTTTTTGAAAAATAAGGTCGCTAACCCGAAGTCCGATAATTTTAGTCATGTAGAATCCTCTAATTTGGCGGCCCGTTATCAGGCGATTTTGTTCAGTATTGGCTATGGTCCATTTATTTCACCTGGTATTGTTCAGGACCGTATTGTCTTGAACTTCGTCGGCGCAGACCGTAGTGCAACGAATCCAGTAGGAACTGTTCGTGGTGGTAATGGAGGCTTCCCAAGCCAGGTAATTAATCCGTTGAATTTGGTGACGAGAGGATATGGCGTTACGCAAGGAACCAACCTGAGCACGCAAATGGTCTTAAAGCACACGATGGATTACTTAACTAAAGGATTGAACTCCCATTTCACCGTTGCTTATGATGATAATTATGCAAAAGGCTACGCTGTTACACCTTCTGTGCCTACCTATGCTGCGTATCGGGATCCTAAAGACCCGAACCAAGTTGTATTCATTGGGGGCGCGCTTAATGCCGATAATAGTTTGACAGACTATCTGTACAACTCGGCGTTTAGGAAAATTTACCTCGAAGCAGGACTAGCCTACTCACGGAGCTTTGCTAAGCATAATGTATCGGGCTTGTTGTTAGGTAATGCACAACGTTATACGGATAATGGTCTATCTTTCAATACACCTTCCGGGTTGATGAGTGTCGTTGGTCGAACAACTTACAATTATGATGAGCGCTATCTTGCTGAGGTAAACATGGCTTATAACGGTACGGAGCAATTTGCGCCAGGAAATAGATTTGGCTATTTTCCAGCATTCTCTGCCGGATGGATTCTTTCGAATGAATCTTTCTTAAAAGGTAATGCTTGGTTGAGTTTTGCAAAAATTAGAGCATCCTATGGTGAGGTTGGTAATGACCAGATTGGTAGCCGACGCTACCTATACTTGCCGAACTCATGGAACCTCAGTGACTGGAACAATGGTTATAATTTTGGAAATACTGATGGCTCAACAGCCAACCCTCATATTCCAGGAGCTATAGAGTCATCTTTAGGAAATCCTGTCATCACCTGGGAGCGAGCTAAGAAAAGCAATATACAGCTAGATCTAAAAACTTTCAACAATAGACTGTCGATGTCGGCGGCTTATTTTACAGAGAAAAGAAATAATATTTTAGTGCAGCCTTCAATTATTCCGGCCAATCTAGGCGTTTCAGGAACACCCGTTTCCAATGCAGGAGAAGTAAGCAATAAAGGTTGGGAGTTTGAGTTGGGATGGGATGATAAAATAGGTAAGGAGGTTGGCTATTTTGTGAAAACAAGCTTCTCTTACGTCCGTAATAAGATTGATGCGATGGCCGAAGCGCCTTACCCATATAGCTGGATGAACCAAACAGGCTTTATGATTGGACAGCCAAAAGGATTGATAGCTGATGGCTTTTACAACACCGCCGAAGAATTAGCCAATAGACCTAATAATACGTTTAGTAACCTTGTTGATTTAGGCGATTTACGCTACCGTGATATTAATGGTGATGGTAAAATTGATAACAGTGATATGGTTCCAATTGGTTACCCTGTTTTTCCGTTAATTTCTTTTAATGCTCGTGTAGGACTATCCTATAAAAACTGGGATGTATCCGCCCTTTTCATCGGTACAGCAAAAGGTTCATACGACATTAGCAAGACATACTATGGGGGCAACCGTGTGGTAGAGGCTGTTAATGATGGACGATGGACACAAGAGAAGTACAACAATGGGTCGGCCATTGACTATCCGGCATTCAATGCTATCGGGGGTGTTTCCGAAGCATCCAAACTAACGAGCACCTTTTGGTTACGTTCCACCGATTTTGTCCGCTTAAAGAATCTTTCCGTGAGCTATTCATTCCGCAATAATAAATGGATGGAAAGAGTAGGCTTAAATCGTGTAAGCATTTTTGCCAACGGGAATAACCTGATTACCTGGACCAAATTGGTGAAAGGTATAGACCCTGAGTCCACCAGTCAAAATAGTAACGGCTACATCTTCCCATTAACGAAGACCTACAATGTTGGAGCCAATATTTCATTCTAAAAAAAATAGCGATATGAATATGTATACCTTGTTTCGTCGATGCATTCCTTTGTTTATAGGAATTAGCCTTATCGCAGGTTTAGCATCATGTGAAAAGAATTTCTTACAGCTTCCTCCAGGCGGAAGCCCAACCGTAGACTCCACCTTCAGTCGTGCGAGCAACGCCATGAATGCGATTGCTTCGGCTTATTTTTCATCCTTGCGCCAAGGATTAAATTGGTCGGGCTATTATTCCCCAAATACCGACGACCAATTGGCCGGGAGTCAAGCTTTTTGGGTACAGATACCAGGAAGTGTTGCATCGGTGGCCATCCTTGGAGGCGGTTTTACCTCAAATATGAATAGCCAGGATATGGGGTCTAATGGCGGCTATGGTAATGATGGTTACACGGATAACTTTCAAAGTTTACGTAAAGCATACCTCGTCAAAGAAAATATTGACCGCGTACCAGATATGTCGGCTAATGAAAAAGAAATTGTCAAAGCCGAGATGCAGGCTTTAGTGGCTTATCGCTATACACAAATGTTTATCATGTATGGTGGTGTTCCCATTATATCAAGCACCTTTCCCTTGGAATCTCTAAATGATATTAACTCTTTAGCAATTCCACGCGCACCCTTGAAAAATGTTTTAGATAGCATCGTGTTTTGGTGTGATGCCTCAGCAGCAATATTGCCCGCTAAATGGTCCGATAATATGTTGGGACGCATGACAAAGAGTGCGGCATTATCCATCAAAGCCAAAGCTTTAATGTATGCTGCTCGACCACTATTTAATAGCACACAGCCTTACATGGATTTGGGTGCACAAAATAACCTTATTTCATTTGGAGGTTTTGATGCCAATCGCTGGAGATTAGCCCTTGATGCCAGTGAGGCTGTTATCAAAGAAGCTGAGGGTAGTGGTTTAGGTATCATTAATACCGGCCGGCCGTTGGCTGACTACGGCACAGCGACCTCCACGCCTAGTAATAAAGAGATTATTCTAGCATTCAAGCAGCAGGTGTCGTCTTCAGGCGGCCAAGGTCCTTATAATATATATAATATTGTTAACTGGCATTACCAAGCCAACGGGGCAGTACTTGCAAGCAGTATGTTGGAAAATTATTATAAAGCAGATGGAACCAACCAGAGTTGGCCTAAGCTTGGTGAACACGAACCATTCGCTGAATATCTAACCAAATTCAAAGAGATGGAACCTCGTCTACAAGCCGATTTTAACGGATGGGAAATGCAAGCTGCTAATAATCCGGGTGATTCTTTTTGGCACATGAATGAACATTTTAAAGATGTCAATCATTTTGGAGCAGGACAACCTACTAAATTCTACTACATGGCTAGCCGCCGTGAATGGTTTGACTTCCCCATTTTCCGATTGGCAGCGTATTACTTAAGTTCTGCTGAGGCATATAATGAACTAGGAATGCCTAGCGAAGCGTTGAAACGTTTGAATGTGGTACACCAACGTGCTGGCCTTCCAGCGGTAACGGAGACAAATGCCACGAAACTACGCGAAATTATAAAACGAGAATGGGCTGTGGAGTTTATCCAAGAAAAATACCGCTTCAACGATTTAAAACATTGGAAAGAACCTAACATTGACAAAGGAATCATTGGAGGACCGATTCGTTTCTTAGGCTTTAATAATGGGGGAGATGCGCTACCATCCGGAAATGCTAACTATACCAATACGGTACGTTATAATGGTTTTTGGCACCCGCGTCAATTTTTAAATCCTTTTCCACAGAACGAAGTTAATAAGGGCTATTTAATTCAAAATCCAGGCTATTAACCGACGCATTTACCAATTAGCACGACTTTAAATGAAAAAATATATAAACCTAAACAATGTGGGAAAACTTGCGCTCAGCTTTGCTATAGGTGCCGTGTCAACAGCACAAGCGCAATCTGTGTCTAAGTTTTTATTGCCCGATACCAATTATACGGCAATAAGTACGGAACAAGAACGTGCTATGCAGCAGCAACGCCAACAAGCTGCACGACCTGATGTAAGTGTTGCGGGAACGCAACTGGCAAAAATTCCTGTAGCCAACTTAACGAATACGCTTTATGGTCAATTGAACGGTCTTATGGTGCGCCAAAATAATGGTCAGCCTGGTTATGGTCAAGCATCCTTATACATGCGGGGTAGAAGTACCTACGATAATAATACCATTGTTTGCTATGTAGATGGCTTTCAGGTGGATTTATCGTTTTATTTTCAATACCTATCGCCACATGAAATTGAGCATATAACACTATTGAAAGATCCAGTAAGTCTAGCAACTTTCGGAATGAAGGGGGCTAATGGGGTCTTATGGGTAACGACGAAAAGAGCAAAAAGTAGTGCGTTCAATATCGACGCACAGGTGCTTTCAGGAGTGCAGCAAGCAATTAAGCTTCAAAAGCCTTATGATTCATATCAATATGCCAATTTGTACAATCAGGCGATAAGCAATGATCGCTACCTCATGAATGGAAACCAGTACCGCTGGTCGCCACAGTATACGGAAGCACAATTGAAAGCTTATCAAGATGGTTCAGGAACTAACGTTGATTGGCTGGATGAGGCGCTAAAAAAGAATACGCCTTACACGGATGTACATGTGAATGCCTCAGGTGGAATTAGCGATGTTGCTAAGTACAACCTATTCTTAGGACATACCGCACAGAATGGTTTGTTTGATGTCCCTGGTTCATCGGCAATAAGCACCAATTCGGGGTTGCGTCGTTATAGCATACGTTCCAATGTAGACTTAAAATTCTTCAAAATATTTGAAGCACGCATCGATTTGGGAGGACGCATAGAAAGTTACCGTCAGCCTTTAAGTCATGGTAGCTATGACCAAGCGGCGAGCTTCTGGCGTGAATTGACCACCTATCCGAATAATATTTACCCCGTAAAAGATCCAACAACGGGTAATTGGTCTGGAAATACATTATATCCCAACAATCCTGTTGCGCAGTTACATGCTACGGGTATGCATACTTCGCATGATCGTACGCTGCAGGGGAACTTTTTCTTAAAGGAAAACCTCGGTTTTATTACCCAAGGTTTATACTTAAGTCAATCGGTTTCCTTTAACACATGGACACGCGTGATTCAGAACAAAACGGCTACTTACGCCCGTTTTTATAATGGCAATCAAGCTACATCGGATAAAACAACACCGATTACTTTTGGTGCCAATACTCCGTACGGACAGTTGACTTGGCGCCAATCGAATATCGTTGCCGGCTATGATCGTAAGTTTGGTGACCATGATTTGTCTGCGGCTTTCAATTTCTATGCAAGTGATATGATTCCGGATGCTAACGAAGACGCTACAAAATTGAATTATCGTTTTCAGAATTTTGGTGGTAGAACACGTTATGTATACAATGACCGTTATCAAGCCGAATTGGGCTTTGGTTACAGTGGGTCGGATTCCTATGCGCCAGCCTACCGTTGGAAATTCTATCCGGCAGCATCCTTAGGTTGGGTAGCATCACAGGAAGACTTTCTGCGCGATAATACGCTCATCAGCTACTTGAAATTTAGAGGCTCCGTAGCCAAAGTTGGTAATGATCAAACCTTTCAAGGGCGTTACCTATATCAACAGTATTATCGTTATGTCGCTGGAAGCGTGACAGGAAATAATAGCTTGAACTACAATAATGGAATCAGCTTAGGACGCTTAGCAACGGAAAATATTACGGCAGAACAGAGCGTAAAGTATGAGTTTGGTGTTGACTTGGCCTTGCTAAATAAGGTGAATATCAATGTCGGCTGGTTTAAGGATAATCGTTCAGGTATTATCAGCAAGAACAATCTTGTACCGGGGCATTTAGGATATACAGGGGGAGATATGCTACCTTTCCAAAATATAGGAAAAGTAACCAATCAAGGTTTTGAATTTGGTGTTAGCTATAGAGATCAGGTTGGAGAGGTCGGACTCGGTCTTGACCTGATGGGGACATACGCTAAGAATAAAATTAATTATCAAGCAGAAATTCCCAATAAGAATGATTTCTCCAATAGTACGGGACGTGCTATCGGGACTCCATTAGGATTGATTGCTGACGGTTTTTATCAGTTCGAGGATTTCGATGCCGTAGGCAATTTACGTGAAGGTATCGCTAAGCCGTCTTTTGGACCAGTACAGCCTGGTGATATCAAATATCAAGATTTAGATAAAAATGGTATTGTTGATAATAATGATATTACAGCCATCGGAAATCCGAATTATCCTAAATTCTATTATTCCTTCAATCTGTCGGTTGCCTATAAAGGATTTGATCTTTCTGCCCTTTTTCAAGGGTCGGCAGGCATGAGTGTAAATCTTTTGGATGCCTCATACAATCAGGTTGTCCCTTTTATTGGTAATCGAACAATATATCCTATTGCTGGAAATGCTTGGGCATATTATCCAGACCAAGGAATAGACACGCGGAATCAAGCTACTTTTCCACGGTTAACCACAGTAAGTAATACCAATAACTACCGGAATTCCTCCTTTTGGATGAAGAATGCTGATTTTCTAAGGTTACGTTCGTTACAACTTAGCTATACCATTCCAGAAGAATTAACCCGCCAACTCCATTTAAAACAGCTCAAAGTGTCTTTTACAGCCGTTAATCCGCTGTTATGGTCTTCCTTTTATAAGGAGTATGGGCTTGATCCAGAGACAACAAGTGGTTACCCAGGATTGAAATCCTACAACATGGGGCTTTCCTTAAACTTTTAAATATTGGTTATGAAAAGAATACATATGAATACGTTTAAAGCTTTAATCGGTCTGCTATGCTTAAGCATGATGGGTTGTGCTAAGGACTTCTTAGATACCAAGCTGGATACCCAGCCGGTGGATCATAATATAAATGAAAACTACAATACACTTATTCAACTAGCAAATGCGCCTTATGCATTTTTACAGCAGAAAAATGAGTTTCAAGCATTGGATGGAAACTTATTTGCTGCGGTAACGGATGAGGCTATTCAAACGAACAATGCCGGGGATGTATACTTGTTCAATAATGGGAACTGGGATCAGTTTAACAATCCTGATGATCGCTACAATCATTATTATGCAGGTATTTATGCGACCAATTATTTCCTTGAATATTTAGAGAAAAAAGGTGGTGATTATCGTGCTCTTTTAGCAATAAATAGGGATACCATCACCGAGGAGTCGAGAACTCGCTATTTAAATGATGTGAAGCTTATGGGCTGGGCTATTGGCGAGACACATGTCCTACGTTCTTATTTCTATTTTGAACTTATCAAGAGATACGGTAGTGTTCCTTTAATTACTAAAACAATCCTGCCTGCAGATAAAGAGACAATCACGCAAGCATCCTTCGATGAGGTTGTGCAGTTTGCTGTGACAGAGATTGATCGTTATAAAAATAGCTTACAACCGAACTGGAAAACGTCAGCCTTTAGTAATCAAGACGGCCGTTTTACCACAGGTGCGGCACTGGCATTGAAAGCGCGTATTTTATTGTATGCGGCCAGTCCATTGCATAATCCGACAAACGATCAAGCGAAATGGAAACGTGCCGCTGAGGCTGCAAATGAAGCCTTAGCTTTTGCACAACGTACTGATGACGCGGGTGGTAAAAATAGCTTAGATAATGATTATCGTAACTATTTTTTAGGGAACAATACATTAAACAGCAACGAAACAATTCTGGCAATTCGTTATGTAGCAGGAAATGTATTAGAACGCGCCAACTATCCAATTGCTACTGCAGGAGGAAATAGTGGTATTACGCCGACCCATGATCTGGTACAGGCCTATGAAACAATAGGAACGGTGAACCCTAGTCAGCCTTATGCCAACCGGGATCCGCGCTTAGGTTTTACAATCGTAACAAATGGCAGTACCTGGAACAACCGTGTGATTGATCAGTCGCTGGGCGCTCCCGACGATATGCGGAGGATGAATGCTAGCAAAACGGGCTACTACTTGAAAAAATTTGTTAATGACAATGCTGACCTTGTGAACAATACCGTCTATCCGCATAATTGGCCTGTATTCCGCTATGGCGAGTTGCTGTTAGTTTATGCTGAAGCGATGAATGAGGCCTTTGGCCCTGACCAAAATAATAGCTATTCGCTTACGGCACGTGAGGCCTTGAACAAGTTACGAGCACGGTCGGGCGTAAATATGCCTGCGGTACAGGCTAGTGGACAAGATGCATTCAGAACAGCTCTTAAGCATGAACGTAGAATAGAATTAGCTTTTGAAAATTACCGCTATTGGGACCTTATTCGTTGGGGCGATGCGGCCACTGTGCTAAACAAATCTGTTACAGGCGTAGAGGTAAGTAGAAATAATGGAGGAAGTATTGTTTATACGCCAAGAACCTTGCAAAGAAGAGTTTTTACAGCTCCTAAAATGAATTATTATCCTTTCCCGCAAACTGAAATAAGCATCGCTAAAGGTATGCTGAAACAAAATGCAGGTTGGTAAACGGTCGATAAAAAATAGCAATATGAAACGTTTTAAAAACAGAACCCTACAGCTCACCATAGCTATACTAATGCTAGTAGGCTTTAACGCTTGTGAACAGGATGACTCCGCAAAAGATTATGGTGATTCTTTAATTTATATGCCACAGAGTGTCAACTTTTCTTTAGGCTTAAATGCAATTTATCCCGTGCCAGCTTCCTCCAACGGAGTAAGTCCGACAGGTTCAAATTATACTGTCGATGAACAAAATGGTAAAATAAAAATCATGTTGGGAGCCTCCTTGTCCGGAACAGTAAGAGGCGCTTACACGGTAGATATAAAGGTACATCAAGATACGGTTAGACAACTGCTGGAAGCCGGTACGCTCGGCGAAAATTACCTCGCTATGCCGGCAACAAGTTTTACGTTGCCAGCACAGTTAGTCGTTAGTGAAAGTGGTGACGGTACTTTTTATTTAGAAGTCGATAATAAGCTAATTGTGAATCCCGATTATTTCGGTAAACATTTAGTATTAGCTGTGCAGCTTGTTAATCCTTCTAAATATAATTTAGATGCTAAAAAAGCGCTAACGATTGTGGATTTGAACATTGCAGGATTATTTCCTGTAGCATCTGCAACTTCTGAAATAAATGTCGCCAAAGGAACAAGAGTTACCATTTCTGGACAAAATTTAGATAAAGTTACTTCCCTTAACTTTACAGGGACGACGCTTGCTATTCCTATTGTAAGTCAATCCCAAAATAGTCTTGTGGTAACTATTCCAGACATGAATACGCTAACCATGAGTACCATCGATTTAGCTACACCATTTGGGGTTACGAAGAGTAGCTTTGAGCTTGTAAATGTAGATAATGCTCTGCACGTGTTTACCGATAATTATGGTGCGCACATCGGAGCTAATACTGATGGAGATGATTATGGGTCTAATCAAGCTGTTTCTTCGACAGTCTTTAAACGTGGGACTTCCTCTTTAGCAATCACTTACTTTGGTAATAATTACTCTCCTGGTGGTATCTTAAATACAGAAGGCTTCGTTAACCAAGGATATCGATACATTACCTTCTGGGTGCGTAGTAGTACCAATGGGACTGGCAATGAGGGGATTCAGATGTCGCTGATGGGCGATGGAATGCCGGATGGTTATGGTAACGACTTTGCAGGAATCCCAATTGTGGTATCTCCGGTATGGACCTATCATAAAATTCCGATTGGCCCAACGGCAGGTAAGCCTATGTGGAGCAAAGGAAATACATTCCGAAAGTTTGGATGGCGCATCAACAACTGGAATGTACCCCAAAATGAAACGGTTTACTTTGACGATATACTGTTTGTTAAATAGATGATTTGTCTCGCTAATCGTTTGTCGATAAGTGATTAGCGGACATTTTTAAAACTCAATTTTTTTACGAAATCACGAATTATATAATTATGGTTAGAAATATTTTTTTACTTGTTCTTTCAACATTACTATGCTTTTGTTCCAAAAATAAAGCAAACCCTCAACTGTCTGCTGACGTCGTTAACTTGCACGTTGAATCCGTACGTACGAGCGCTGACCCCATCGCTGGAACGGCATTTACTGGGAAACTATATATCTCCTATTCGGGAGGAAATGGAGCCGATTACGAAGCTTCTACAGCTATCGCGTCGACAGGTGTAACCGGATTAACAGCTGTTCTTCAGCCAGGGAAATTAGAAAATGGCATCGGTCATCTTGTATATCAACTTACAGGAGTTGCTACAAATTCAGGACTAGCAACTTTTGGGGTTGCTTTCGGTTCGCGTACCGCTCAGGTGCAGGTTGAAGTAAAGAAAGAAGCTGCGAAAACGCCTTTGTATTGGGGATTTTTTGATGATAGTGGAACAGCGATGTCTTTTTATAACGGCTTTGGAAAAAAACCAAGTATGGCCATGATGTTTCATGGATGGAATGCGAATGGTAACCGCGATTTCCCTATTGAATTTTGTCAACAGGCAGATGCTGGAGGCTACATTCCGCATATCACTTGGGAGCCTATGATGGGCCTAACTGAGTTAATGTCGGGTAAGTATGATGCTGATATTCGAAAATATGGACAGGCAATAGCAAAGTTTGGAAAGCCTATTATTTTGCGCTTTGCACATGAGTTCAATGGTGATTGGTACCCATGGAGCATGGTAGATGAAAAACTAGTGCCAACAACGACTTACATTTCTGCCTATCGTTATGTACACCAAAAAATTCAAGAAGCAGGTGGAACGAATGCGCAGTGGGTGTGGGCTCCAAACGTGGTTAATGGTGGTAAAAATAACCTTCATTTAGGAGACTACTATCCTGGCGATGCCTATGTCGATTGGATTGGAATGGATGGTTATAATTTTGGTACATCGCAAAGTTGGTCGCGTTGGCAAAGTTTCGCTGAAGTATTTGGGGATCTATATACATGGATAGAGAAAGTGCACCCTAACAAGCCTATTTTCATTTCAGAAATGGGCACCTCTGCGACAGGTGGTGATAAAGCAGCTTGGATTACGGATATGTTTTACCAACTAGAGCATAAATTTCCTAATGTGAAGGCTTTCGTTTGGTTTAATATTAATAAAGAAACAGACTGGCGCTTTACGGACAACCAGAACAGCGTTGAAGCCTTTAAAAAAGGATTATCGAATGGTCGGGTTCTTACAGATTCAAAATTGGGACAGCCGTAAATAAAAAACACATACCTATAGAAAATAGAAAAGCCCTGATTTATTAGGGCTTTTCGCTTTCCAATTATTAGGATTTATATCCTGTAATATCTTGTATCGACGAAATAGGTTTAACGACGCTATTCTACTTAGAAAAGTAGCTATCTGATTGATTAAGTATTTTTAAAGACATCTATTTTTTAGAAAAAACTTCTTATCTTCAAAAATTGAAAGATAGTTTTTCATCCTTTTGATTACCATTACGTAACGGTTTTTTGAATAACTTCTTTTGAAACTTGTTATACATGTAGTATGTAAGCAACCAATGGAGGGCAAATTTAACTGTCCACCGCAAAACCTAAACAATCGATAGCATTTGTCTTATCGCTTGTGTCTAAACCTATATTAAAATTTATGAACAACATTTTATCTACTAAAGATTACATTGTATTCTTTATTTATTTTGTCATCGTCGCTTCCTATGGCCTTTGGGTCTATTATAAAAAGAGGACCAAGCTAGCGGGTGGTGAATCAAAAGATTATTTCCTGGCTGAAGGTTCGCTAACTTGGTGGGCTATTGGAGCGTCGCTTATTGCCTCTAATATCTCTGCGGAGCAGTTTATTGGGATGAGCGGTTCAGGCTTTAAGATGGGGCTAGCCATTGCAACCTATGAATGGATGGCTGCCATTACGCTTATCGTTGTTGCTGTTTTCTTTATTCCGGTATACCATAAAAACAAGATTTTTACGATGCCTCAGTTTTTACATCAGCGCTATAACGGTACCGTAGCAATGATTATGGCTGTATTTTGGCTCGCTCTATACATCGTTGTAAACTTGACATCGATACTTTACCTCGGCGCACTAGCGGTGAGCAGTATCTCTGGCTTAAGTATCACCTTCTGTATGTATGCTATTGCTGTTTTTGCCATTATTATAACCCTCGGCGGAATGAAGGTTATCGGCTATACAGACGTTATACAGGTATTTTTCTTAATATTAGGTGGTTTGGCTACAACCTACTTAGCGCTCAATTTGGTGGCCGATAATTACGGCGACGGGCAGGGCGTTTGGTATGGCTATCAGGTGATGACCGAGAAAGCTTCGGAACATTTCCATATGATTCTTGAGCCCGATAATGAAAGTTACTTAGACCTACCGGGCTTATCTGTATTGATAGGCGGGATGTGGATTGTAAATCTTAACTACTGGGGATGTAATCAATACATTACACAACGGGCTTTAGGTGCCGATTTGAAAACAGCACGTAATGGGCTTTTGTTTGCTTCATTCTTGAAGATGTTGATGCCAATTATCGTTGTTTTGCCAGGTATTGCTGCCTATGTGTTATGGAAAGATGGCCATTTTCAAGCAGAGATGTTGCAAGGGGGAGAGGTGAATCCTGATCGTGCTTATCCTGTTTTGTTGAATCTTTTGCCTGCCGGATTAAAAGGACTTTCCTTTGCCGCACTTACAGCAGCTGTCGTAGCTTCCCTAGCGGGGAAAGCCAATAGTATTGCTACAATTTTCTCCTTAGATGTGTACCGTAAGATTTTCGATAAACAAGCGAGCGAGAAAAAGCTCGTTAGCGTCGGCAAAGTGACTATTGTCGTTTCCATGTTGCTAGCGGTAATCATAGCACCTCATCTAGGTATTGACAAAAAAGGTGGATTTCAGTATATCCAAGAGTATACAGGTTTTGTATCTCCAGGTATTTTCGCCATGTTCATTTTAGGATTCTTCTGGAAGAAAACAACCTCCAATGCGGCTTTATTTGCTACGATAGGTGGATTTTTTCTTTCCATACTATTTAAGTTCTTACCGCAATGGGTCGACCTATCCTTTTTAAGTTCGACAAATTTTGCCGTTTTAAACAAAGCGACGGGCTTTTACGAAATTCCTTTCATTGATCGTATGGGGTTTGTTTTTCTGATTTGTGTCGTAGGTATGTTCATTATTAGTAAAGTGGAAAATGCACGCGGTATTGTTCCTAATGGATTAACCATTGAGACCAAAATGTTTAAAGTGCATACAGGTTTTCTTGTTGGTGCATTAATTGTTATCATGCTTACTGCAGCATTGTATACCTTATATTGGTAATCTTTTTGGAAAAGTAGTACGTCTACTTTTCTATCTATTAATCTTTCTCCGTAGCGTATTGTCGTTTAATAAATACGCTACGGAGTAAAGATATTCTTCCCTATCGTGT
Organism: Sphingobacterium sp. MYb382; assembly: GCF_037572665.1. NCBI lineage: Bacteria > Pseudomonadati > Bacteroidota > Sphingobacteriia > Sphingobacteriales > Sphingobacteriaceae > Sphingobacterium > Sphingobacterium sp. MYb382. Next base: position 470,303 of record NZ_JBBGZT010000029.1, on the reverse strand, counting down.
AATCATCTTTATACTTAAGGCAATGTATCCAATACAATTGTTGGAAAATAATACGTACTGCTTTTAGCAACTCACTACATTTTTTTACTCAAATAGATGTTTGTCTTATAGCTCGAAATAGTTGGTTTTAAAAAACTATAGCTATTGAAAAGAGGAGTTTTATTTGTGTTTACTTAGCTTGTAATGAATGTTGTAAGTAACTTTATTATGAGGAATGGAGAGTTTTAAAATGCGTATAATCCTACGTGTTACCGTTTTTTTATCTAGCTTTAGTTAATCGCCCGATTATGTTTAACCAAAGAAATGTGTTTTATGGTTTGACAACTCGTTTCATTATGTTTTTTTATGACTTCAATTGCTGTTGTGTTGAAAACAGCCTGTAATCCTCCAAGAGACAATTTAGATTTCCTTTTATATTACGACATTTTAAATACTTCAAAGCGGCTCTCTACACCAATCAATCTGTATCATTTTAAAAAAGAGAAATGAAAGCATATAATTATCTGTGGAAACTACTATCTATGATGTTAGTTTTTACCTTACTTACTGTTGAAGCTTCTTTTGCGCAGCCAACATTACGTTACTATACAATTTTGGGTGTAGGCTTAAGTAGCCCTAGGGGATTGAACAGCTCTTTAAATGATGTGAGTCATACGATTGTTGAGGGGGATAGTTATCTGACATATCGTTTGGATGAAGTTTCAGGTCCTCTGATTCGTTTTGGAGTAGGGGTAGAAGGCGAATTTTCTCCAGAGAGCTCATTTGGATGGGATGTAGGATTGTATGTACGGTCTAGTAGTTTTCGAATGGGAGCAAAAGTGACTTCTTCCAATGAAGCTGAAGTATTTTCTGATGCCTTTTTTTTACCGGACTTCGGTGGGTTGACAACATTTCGATATTGGGCTGTTGAGCTTCCTTTGGCTATAAACTATAGAGTTTTCGACTGGATAGGGGCTACGGCAGGGATTGATTTGCGTTATCAAATATCATCCAACATTTCCAACAGAGGCAAGCTAGAAAAAACAGTAGGCTATCTTAATACGGTAAACTACAGACATCGTTTCCAAGCAGGTGCCAACGCTGGTCTTTATTCCCCAATTACGAATAAATTGCGTGTAGACGTAAAGTATTTTTCAGATGTACTTCCGCAGTTGGAATTACAGTCCGTAGGGGCAAGACGTGACAATTGGGAATTTAGAGAGATGGGCTTTGCGCTAAACACTCGTTATTACTTTAGGAAGTAGGTTTTCACTGAAAACCAGCTACAACATATTTGTTTTTTATAATTCAGATGCCTCTCTTGTGATGGAATTGGTTTGTACCATCACAGAGAGGTTCTTTTTTGTTTTATGCAAGTTGTCTTTGTTGACGTTGTATGCGCACAAGTAAAAGTAGCATGAAGCTTATGGCGACCACACAAATTAAGTAGGAAATGCCCAAGTTAAATTGATTATCAATATTGATGTTGCTGACAATAGAGTAGCTCAAGAAAGAAAACAAGATGTACGAGCCACCACTTGCTAAGCCACTAGAAGTAGCTGCATATTCTGGAAAACGGGTTAAAGAATAGGTGAAATAAGCATTGTAGGTAAAGCCCTGCCAAAAGTGAATCATCATCACAAAGGCGCCTATCACAATCAGATTCGTAATGTTATTCGCTGTTGCCAACATGATGGTGACTGCAGCTAGCTGCATTAAATTGGCCGTCCACAATTTCTTTGATAAGGGCTTGTCGACAGTGCGCTTGCTGAGAAATCCGCCAAAGAAAATTGCTACACCAGAAGCCAATGCTGTATATCCTGTTACAATTGGAGATAGATGAAGCTCATGCTCCACAATAAAAGGCATACTCATGCCAAAGACCATCACCATTGAATAGCTAAAGCCTAGCACCACAATACCGATGCTATATTCTTTCGTAGTCAATAAGGTACGGTATATATTTATGATGTTATCAAAATTCAATTTTTGACGCTTAACAATAGTCTCTCCACTATATTTTAGTTCAAGTAGCAACATGATTGTAGCATAGATAGCCATAAAAATAAAGTTAGAGCGCCAGCCGAAATAAGTTTGTAGATAGCCACCCAGAAATGGCGCCAGAATAGGGGCTGTAGACCATACAACCGTCAACATGCTCGTATAGTTTTTACGCTTTTCACCCGTAAAGATGTCGATAAATAAAGCTCTTTTGGCAACAACAATAAAGGAGATAGCCAAACCCTGAATAAACCGCATCAAGAAGATAACGTAAATATTGGAGGTGAAAATAATTCCGATACAAGTTAAAATGAAAATAATTAAAGACCAGATATGAATTTTGTAGCGGCCATAACTATCCAGTAAAACACCTACAAACAATTGCGATATACCATAACTAATCAGGTAGATGGTCATGGTAAGTTTTATATTGTCGGCAGTGGTATTTAACTCCTGTGCCATGTGTGGAAAAGAAGGTATATATACGTCAATAGCAAATCCCGATAGGGGGATGAGGATGAAAGCCAGTATGCTGCTTATGCGGTGATTTTCTTTTTTTAGCGTTTTCATATTTTGCAATCAAAATGATCATGCAAAGTTAAATCCGCTAGCTCGAAAGTAAATACCCTATTCAAACAAGTTTTTACGTATTTCAAATATTTTTAAACCAAGGAGGTTCGGAATTGCCTTGGATTTTTTCCTGTTTGTTTTTTAAGGAACGTCGTAAAATGTTGAGGATAATCAAAGCCTAAGCTGTAGGCAACCTCCGTAACAGACCAATCTGTGTGCTGTAGCATGTCAATAGCCTCAGCAGTCATACGCTCATTGATAATCTGAGTTGTAGATTTCCCTATCGTTTCCTTAAGGCTGTGGTTCAGGTGGTTGACGTGTACGAAGAGCTGTGCAGCAAAGTCACCAGCGCTTTTGTGCTGAAGCGATTGGATGGGCGAGTCTATAGGGAATTGGCTATCCAGAAGCTCCATGAAACGTGTGCTCAGTCGGTTAGGGTATTCCTCCCCATTTTGTGGCGGCGTTTGTTGCTGGCGAATTTTGATAGCAGCAAAAATGATAAGACGTAACAAGCTATGTAGCACCTCATCTTTATAAGAAAATTGACTGTTGTACTCCATTTCCATCTGTTGGAAATAGTTTAAAAAGAGTGTGTACTCTTCTTCATGTAGCGGAATTAACGGATAGCTATCCTGCTCAAAAAGGTTAAATAGTTTTACAAAAATAGCCTTCTGCTCACTGGAAAGATAGTTTTCATTAAACAAGCATACGTATCCTTCAGAAGAAGTGCCTAGGGATTCCCAGCCATATTTTGTTTGTGGATTAGAGAAAATGATACACGGACCATTGCTTGCAACAATATTGTTTTCTGTATGTAGATTCATTGGTGCTTTAAGCAAGCATATCTTGTAGTAATCTCTACGCTGGAATGGAAGGCTCGAACAACAATTAATCCTTTTCAGGATGTTGAAATGTCGAGTCGGCCCTGTAGGGCAACGTAAGTCTTTGGGAACCTGTCTGCCAGTTCGATCATAATACTCCCGTAAGCTTTCTACTTTTTCCATCTTGCAAAACTACGAAATTCAAATAATATACTTATCGTATTCTAACGCAGTACTAATCCTGTATGTAGGTGTAGTCAAGGATGATGCCTATTTTTTGTTAGGCTTATTTTTTAAGGAGCCATACCCCAAAGAGGATAAGTGCCGTAGCAAGAAGGTCAGATAGGCTAATAGGTTCTTGTGCTAGTAGTGCACCAATAAGCAAAGCGACAACAGGAGGGATATATGCTACAGAAGATGCTTTAATTGCTCCAAAGGTGTCGATGAGGTAATAATATATTAAATAAGCTAAGCCCGTTCCTAAAAGACTCAGTCCAATAAATAAGCCTAGTGCTGCCTCCGTATGTGGCAGTATAGCCATGATTCCCTTAAAATCAGTGATACAGCCTAAGATAAGTGCTGCTCCCAAAAGTTGGTAACTAACCAAAGCCTCTCCAGCAATCTTTAAAGGGCTGATATATTTCTTTGTATAGATGAAAGAGGCGCCGAAGCTTAACGAGCCCGCGAGCATATAGGCAATTCCGAGCCAAGTCGTGGTCGTTACTGCGGCGTCAAAAGGTTTGGCCAGGAGGATAATGCCTAGCGCACCTAAAATCAGTCCGAATACCTTATTTAAAGTGCATTTTTCTTCTTTTAAGAAGATTAAGCCTAGTATAAACGTAAATAAGGGAGCAGAGCCACTTAATGCGCCAGCTACCCCAGAGTAGAGGAGGGAAGCCCCCTTCACAAAGCAGAAATAGTAAATCACCGTGGCTAAAAGCGACATGACTAAAAAGTGATGTGTATAGCGCAGGTGTGCTTTTTTGATTGACTTGGTACTCCAAGCATAAATCAAAATGGGGATAAGCGCCAAAACTACTCTTAAAAACACAATCTGCGTAGCACTGATGTATTTCGCTGCATATTTCATGTATAGAAAGTTGCTACCCCAGATGATACCAAGTGAACAAAAAACAAGGAGAGGTAGTTGTTTTCTTAACTGTTGAAAAGCCATGTGCTATTTAGATTGATAAGGTGAAAACCAAAAGTATAGTTAAAATATTAAATAGACAAGTCTGTCTGTTTTTATTTTTAAAAATAATTTTTTTCATCGCAAATGAGTTTTTTATAAATAATATAGAGAACGATAAGTCTGTTTTGGTTTTTTGTTTTTAGCTTCGTAGTTGATCATTTATTTCAAAGCATACTTATATGTCCAAGCCATCTGCTGTCAAGACACGTATTCTGCAAGTAGCCTCTCGTTTATTTTATAAACAGGGCTATGCCTTGACTGGCGTAAACCAGTTAATTGAAGAAGCCGCTATTGCTAAAGCCTCCTTCTATAAATATTTTCCGGCGAAGTCTGATTTGCTATATGCCTATGTCCTCGAAAAAGATAAGGCTTGGTTTGCGGCTTTGGAAGAAAAGCTGTCGCTCCAGAAAACAGCCAAGGATAAAATATTAGGGATTTTTGATTTTAGGCTAGAACGCCAAGATGAGCAGGATTACGGCGGATGTGCTTTTGTGAAGCTAAGTGCAGAAATTTCTGCGGATGATCAGGCGGTGTCTGAATTAATTCGTCAGCATAAAGTGAGGTTACAGAACCGCATCGTTGACCTGCTTGGGCAGCATGAGGTTGCTACAGGGGTATCTGTGCATAAAGAAGTGCTAGGACAGACTATTTACTTTTTAATGGAAGGAGCGACGGTAGATGTGCGGATTAAGAAAAAAAGAGATAGCCTCGTGCAGGCAAAGAAAATAGTAGGTACTTTGTTGTATTAATTTCAACCTGTGCCTATTAAATAGTAAAAAAGGGCTCATTCGGCCAAGTCCGAAGAACCCTTTAAAGAAACGTGTAGGTTTATTGCTTATTCGGCATTTTCTTTAAGCCATTTCAAACGTCTTTGATCTGGCAAATGTTTTACGGTAAACTTTTCAAATTGTGCAGTGAAGCCTTTTCCATCAGGGCTTGCCGCCATTAGACCAACCATTACAGGGCTATTATCCTGTAAGTATGCATTGCGCATAAGCTGGTAATCTTTATCATCAAATGAGTAGTATAACTCTACTGCATCGAGTCTTCTAACGGCTTTAATCCATATGTAAGGAATAGGTTTATCCAGACTTATCATACTCCAGTCGCTAGTTTTATGTGTCACGACCGTACTGACATTATATTTGCCATCGACAAATTCAATTCCTGTTTTTATGTAGTTTTCTTTATCGATGCGAAGCATCAAACCCGCTTGGTCAAAACGTGCTTTGTAATCGCCGCTAATTTTTACTTTAACCTCAAATTCACCACCGTAAACACCATAGTAAAAAGGAGCATCATCCACTGTGAAACCGTAGTGCGAGATTCGCCAATAGTCACTTTGCGGCGTAACGAAGAATTGAAGAGCATTGTTTGTAACCTCCCATTTTTCTGGTTCATTAAACCATTGTAGCTTGTCCAGCTTTTGAGCAAACGTAATTTGGGTACACAGAAAAAGAAGTAAGCTTAAAAGTAGTTTATGCATCGTCTTAAATATTTTCATTTTGAATTCTTAGCTTCGCAAAGCTATCATACTAGCGTATTGCTGTCAATACTGATTAATAGCCATTTTTATGAAAGGAAGCATCCAAAAGGACTTGAACGAACAACTGCTACAGCAGGATTTTGCTGAAAAAGAGAAAGCAACAATGTCGCTACAGCGTGGTCAGCAATTAGCTCAGCTTTATGCAGAGACGGAAAATGCATTGATTGTTTTGAGCGACCTTACCGCAGATTGTAGCTATATCTATTATGGAGGTATGGCTGATACCTTAGGTCTAAAGGCTGAAAATGACCAGACAGAGATTCCGTCCATTTGGGAAAAAGAAGTGCTAGACCGTGTCCATCCCGATGATTTGCTTGAAAAGTATAAAATGGAACTCTACTTTTTTCATTTTTTGAAAACCGTTCCCCTTGATAAGCGTAAAGACTACCATGTGACAAGTCGTGTGCGGATGTGCAACGTTAAAGGTGAGTATTTTGCCGTTTGGCATCGCATTTTTTACCTCGATAGTATGCCCAATGGAAGTGTAGGGTTAGTATTATGCATGTATAGTCTATCTTTCCCTCCGGGGATGCAGGAGCTGTATGAAGGGCAGGTGGTGCATACCAAAACAGGAGCCGTCATCAAAACACATGGGCAGCAGGAGCATACTATTTTGTCGCATCGAGAGCATGAAATTCTAAGTTTGATTAAAAATGGAAAGCAGAGTCGTGAAATTGCTGAAGACCTATCCATAAGCTTGCATACCGTCAATAGGCACCGACAAAATATCCTAGAGAAACTACAAGTTAGCAATTCTATAGAAGCTTGCTACAAAGCGGTATATCTTGGTTGGCTGAGCTAGTGACCTTTTGTTTTAGCAGATTAAAAGAATAATAATTACCAATTTATTAACAAAATATACCATTGTCAACTAAGCAATAGCCCGTAAGTTTGCAGCGCATTATAGGAATTATTTATGTTGACGGAGGATAAAAATAAATTTGCCATTCCCGTGATGGCTTTTTCGGCGGGTACTATTGTTGCCAATGTGTATTATAGTCAGCCGATTCTTAAAGAAATTGCCGAAACCTTAGGGAAGTCAGAGTCGGCAGTAGGGAAGATGGCTATGCTAGCACAAGTAGGCTACGGCATAGGCATGTTTTTCTTGCTCCCTTTGGGAGATCGCGTAAATCGTAAAAAGCTAATCATAGGTATTTGCTTCGCTTTGCTGGCCTGTTTGCTGATGCTGGCGAATACGACCAATCTAACCGGACTTTTGCTGCTTAGTTTCTTTGTAGGCGCTTGCGCTAGTCCGGCACAAATTATCCTCCCTATGGCTGCTGTTTTAAATAAAGAGAAACGTGGGCGTAATGTAGGTATTGTGTTTAGTGGGATTCTATGTGGAATATTAGGCTCTCGCTTACTCAGCGGATGGGTGACCGACCTGTGGGGCTGGCAGGCTGTTTTTATGGTGTCTGCATTATTGATTTTAGTAAGTATTTTGCTTCTTTGGGTATTCTTGCCAGAAGTATCGGTGAAATTTAAAGGTAGCTACTTAAGTTTGTTGAAATCAACGCTGGCTTTAATCAAACGCTATAAAACATTGCGACAAGCGGCCCTGCTGGGGGCTTTCACCTTTGGTATTTTCTGCTCTTTCTGGACAACGTTGACCTTTCACCTAAGTGGTGCTCCTTTTCATTATGATGCCTCAACGATTGGCCTATTCGGTATTATTGCCATTGGTGGTGCTTTAGTAGCCCCTTACTTTGGGAAGCTGGCCGATAAAGGGCAGGTATTTAAAAACCTTTTTATTACCATTGGTTTGGTTATCGTGAGTATACTGGCGATGCTCATCTTTCCGCATTCGATTTGGGTATTGATAGGGGCCGTCTTCTTTCTTGATATTGGTGTGCAGGCCACGCAGATTACGAATTTAACACGTATATATGCCCTAGATGAGGAAGCTCATAGCCGTCTAAACACGGTTTATATGACAACTTACTTCATGGGAGCAGGGATAGGCACATTTTTTGGACTACTAAGTTGGTCATTGGGCGGTTGGCATTTTGCACTCTTGCAAATGTTGCTGTGGAGTGTGATCGCTTTAACCATTGTATTTCTTTCAAAAAAAGGTAAATTATAAAATTAAACAGTATGCTACAGATTGCTATAATCAGTGATATTCATGCCAACAGTAGGGCTTTAGAAGCAGTGCTCCACGATATTGATCAGCGCCATATTGCAGCCGTCTATTGTTTGGGCGATCTGGTAGATTTTGCCCCTTGGGGAAATGAAGTTATTGAGCGCATTCGTAAACGCGGAATACCAACCTTGCTAGGTAATCATGATGAGCGCATCGCTTTTGATGAACCTGTGGTGGCTTTACCGCATCATGATGCCCATGAATCTGCCAATCGTGTTTTAGCCATTCAATACAGTAAAGAACATATCACCGCCGATAATAAAAAGTGGATGGCAAGTTTGCCGTATACCATGACCTTGCGTTTTAAAGTAGGCGAGCAGTTCAAATCTATTCTTTTGGTGCATGCGAATTTAGACAGCAACGATCAGTATGTTTATGAAGGAGACGATAAGCAGGAGATGGCTGCCCGACTTAAGGCGCGTGGTATTGATGCGGTCTTCATGGGGCATACCCACCTTTCGTATGTGCAGGAGCTTGATGAGGTGCTGTTTGTGAATGCTGGTTCCGTAGGACGTAGTCGCGAAGAAGACCGAAAGGCCTGCTATACGATTGTAACATTGACGGAAACAGAAATTAAGGTAGCTATTGTAAAGGTAGATTACGCTATTGACGAGGTCGCACAGGCTATCTATAGCAGTGAAATCCCCGATTTCTACGGAGATTTCTTACTGCAACGATAAATATAGTTAGCGGATGAATATTGCTCGCGTTAAACGGAAGCCTTATCAATCCATTTAATTGCAGTAGGAGCTATGTAGTTTTCCATTTTATGAAGCAGTTCATCAATGGTGTCGGCGACTAAAAGCATGTCTTTGTTGATTGCTTTTAAGAATCCTTTGTCGACCATAACTTGCAATAAACCTAATAATTGTTCGTAAAAGCCATTGACGTTTAAGATGCCTATAGGTTTCTGGTGCAAGCCCAGCTGTGCCCAAGTGAGCATTTCAAATAGTTCCTCTAGCGTCCCAAATCCACCCGGCAGGGTGATAATACCGTCACAAAGCTCATTCATCTTTGCTTTACGTTCATGCATGGTGTCTACCAGAATTAACGATGTCAATTGCTCATGTGCCAATTCTTTGTTTTGTAAGAAAGTAGGCAACACACCGATAGCTTCTCCGCCATTTTCTAGCGCGCCGTTGGCTACAACGCCCATAAGTCCTACTTTGGCCCCTCCATAGACTAAGGCTATGTTTTTAGCAGCCAGTGTTTTGCCTAGTTGATAAGCTTCTTGTTCAAATAGCGTGTCTGTTCCGAAGCTGGAACCACAGAAAACAGTAATTCTTTGCATAATATGTGGGTATATAGCCGTAAAAATAGCTAATAAATTGAGCTTGAAAAATAAAAAAACCTGCAAACAAAGTTTGCAGGCTGAGGATAATTTGGGGTGAGGATGCACCCCTATGGAAAGTCTTCGGTATCGCCAACCATTAAGTCCGTGGGAAAAAGAGCGTGACCTGTGTTCCTTTTTCCAACTCCGACTTGATGCTTATTCGTCCATTATGTAATTTGACAATGTTGCTTGCTAAGGATAAACCTATACCATATCCTTTATAGCGCATAGCATTGCTAGAGCGGAAAAATGGCTGGAATACTTTTTCTAAATCTTCCTCGGCGATACCAATACCTTGGTCTTCAATCGTAAATTCAATACCGTTATTTTTGTCGGCTATTGTGCAATAAATGGGCTTACCCTTTGAAAATTTCAATGCATTTTTTAGTACGTTGCTGATGGCGATAAACAGTAAACGCCTATTGCCAAGTAGTATCCTTTTATTGATATCATCGGGCATAACGTAACGTACCTGTATCACTTCTTTATCCGTCTTTTCGGGAAGCTCATCAACAATTTCCCACATCAACTCATCAACAATTACCTGTTGAAAATCTTTGTTGTTCAGACTCGTCTGCATAAGCTCCATCAGGCTATTGATGATCAAATTGAGCTTCTTGGTGCTGAATACAATCTCTTCGAGTACCAGTTTGTATTCTTCAGGCTCTCGATCTCGCATGAGGGTGATTTCCGCCTCTCCTAATATCGCTGTTATCGGTGTGCGCAGTTCATGTGAAGCATTGGCGACGAAGGCCTGCTGGTTGTCAAATGACTGCTCTAAGTTTTCAAGTACCTGATTGATGGTGAGCGAAAGCTTGTCAATTTCATCCGTCTTCGACGCATCTATGGGGAGTCGCATATGGAGGTTGGAAGAACGGATAAGCTTGAGGTTGTTCGTTATTTTTACCAAGGGCTGCAGAGAGATGTGAGCAAAGATTCTACCAATAAAAAATGTAGCGAAGATGGATAGAATAAACAATACACCCATAATCATGCGTAGCTGGTTCATGTCCGAAAAACCACGTTCATCGATAGCAGACACAACAATCAGGAAGTTTCCCGAGTTATCCTCAAAGTAAAGGCCTGATACTTGGTATTCACCCGCTGTGAAGTGTGTACTTCTTTTTTTAAGAATCTGATTTAGGATTTGTTTATCCCAGTTCATAGAATCTTTAGCCAAGAAAGTAGGTTTTAAATCTTCGTCATAAATGCTGATAGACTCATTCGATAAGGACTGTGGAAACTTCTTTGTGACCTGCTTGAAGCTATGGGTAGAGAGGTTGTCTTCGGCAAAGTAAAACTGCCCGGCTATAAGGGCACGCTCGTCGAGTTTCGTGAAAAAGGACGACGAACGATTGTGCTCTACTAAGAAATAAATTCCCAAGAAAAGGATAAGAATAATCGCCGCAAACATAAAGCTGAACTTTAAGGATAGCGCATTTTTAAACTTCATAAATCTACAGTTCTTTAATTACATAGCCCATGCCGATGACGGTGTGTATAAGTGGTTTTTCAAACCCTTTGTCGACTTTCGAACGAAGGTAGTTTATGTAGACATCAATTAAATTGGTACCCCGGTTGAAGGAAATTCCCCACACAGATTCCGCAATATAAACGCGCGATAATACGCGGTTTTTATTAGCCATTAATACCTCTAACAATGTGAATTCTTTGGCCGATAGTAAGATTGTCTTCTTGTTTCTGCTGACCGTCTTTTTGTAACAGTCCATTTCTAGGTCGCCCACTTTGTAGATCGTACCTGGCAAGACCATATCCTTTCTACGGTTTAACGCTTTAATGCGCGCCAACAATTCTTCAAAATGAAAAGGCTTCGTGAGGTAATCGTCGGCCCCATTTTCTAAGCCTTGAACTTTATCATTTACTGTATCTAAAGCCGAAAGCATCAGAATAGGTACTTCTTTCTTTACTTTACGTATTAATTTACAAACTTCCATACCATTAATGTAGGGTAAAACGACATCAAGAATAATGAGGTCATACTCATTTTCCAAAGCCATTTTGCTGCCCATACTACCGTCATAAGCCAGCGAGACGTGGTGCAGTTGTTCCTCGAGACCCTTTTTTATAAAGCCAGAAACCTTCAGTTCGTCTTCGATTAATAGTATATTCATGGTCAAATATAAATTGCTTCTTATGTATTTCCATGTAGATTAGAATATTCTAATCTACATAGACACATGTTGTTACCAGCCTGGGTTGTTTGGACGTATATTCGGGTTCGCTAAAACCTCACCTTGTGGGATAGGGATTAAATAAGCCTTATCGTTCGTAGATAAAAACATATAACGCGGTTCCACATCAAGGTTGCTGCGGTTGATAGCTTTGCCCCAGCGCTTCAAATCAAAGTAACGGTGGCCTTCAAAAGCGAGCTCTTTATAGCGCTCGGTCTCAATAGCTGCTTTAACTTCCTCCTCATTGTCAAACGTTTCGTTGTTATAGTTTTCAATGCGTGCCCTTCTTAGCGTGTTGATATCATTTTCTGCGGAGTTTTGATCGTTTTTTTGCAAAGCGGCTTCGGCACGGATAAGGTACATTTCCGACGTGCGGAACACCTTCACATCGGTACGATTAGGGGCGCTATCACTTCCTTGATATTTGATGATGCGCTCTGTTAACTCGCCTTCATCGGCCAAATTTGGGTCCTCCTCAAAATAACTATTAAAACGTACATCATCAGCCTCGTCGTATAGCGACATCAGCTGCAATGAAGGAGCAAACAATATTCTTTCTGCACCGATATTGTAGAATAAATCACCCGGACGAATTTCGCTTACATTGGTTCTTTTTAGCTTGAATATTAATTCTGTATTAGACTCATCTTTCCATATTTTTTCAAAAGTTTGTCCACTGGCTAAAGGTATTTTTTGAATTACCGCTGTCGCGTAATGCTCAGCTTCTGGATAATTTAGTGTGTAAAGTGCTGCGCGCGCATGTAGGGCATAGGTCGCTAAAAGGCCCATTCTGCTGTTGGCTAATGCATCCTTTCCAGCTAATAAGGTTTCAGCTTCTTTCATATCATGCCAAAAGTCGCTAAAGAAGCTTTCCGTATTAGGACGACTAGGCTGGCTGTTTGTATTCGATTTTTTGACATAAGGAACTGCTAAAGCTTGACCATTGTAGGTTCCGCTGGCAGCATAGATTCTATAGAGGTCGAAATGCTGGTATGCGCGAATAGCTAGAAGCTCCCCCTGGAGTAGGTCAAGTTTTTCTTTATCGGCCTCCTTGTTTGATGGAACGTGGCTAATGCCGGCCAACAAGCGGTTAACCCGGTCGATTACCTGATAACCATTTTTCCAAGGTTCTACAATTTCATTATCTTCAGAAGAGTAGTTCCAACGAAATAGGTTTTGGCCTGCGGCCGATACACCAGCGTTGTTTAAACCCAATCGGCATTCGTCGGACATGACCGAAGCAATGCGTAGGCTATATTCAAGATTCCAATTCGCATAAACGCCCAATACGGCACGCTCTAGGCTTTCCACAGATTTGAATATATCTTTTTCATCGATCTGGTCCGTAGGGTTGAGGTTCAGTATTTTGGAGCATGAGGCTTGCGTAATGAACAGGACGATAAGCCCTAATATTACTTTTGTATATTGATTTAATTTCATGTTGTAATCGTTGTTATATGCTAGAAAGAAAGATTGAAACCTGCGGTGAATATGCGTGGTAAAGGATACTCATACTGATACCAGTTATTGTCATCTTCTGGGTCGAAAGCTTTAAATTTCGTCCATGTATGGATGTTTTGTCCTTGAACGAATACGTTGAAATTTTTAATCTTTCCACTGCTCGTCGCATCTTTAATGGTATAGGCTAGGCGTAGATTCCTCAACTTTATATAATCTGCATTTTGTAATTCTCGGTCGGTCATGTAGCGTGGGTAGGCAGCTCCCGGATGATCGGTAATATCGCCTGGTTTTTGCCACATATTAAGCATATCTACCGATTGGTTATAGAAACGATAGTTCTCATCTGCGGAAGTACGGAATAACTCTGCCGTATTCAAGCGGTACATGCCTTTGATGAACGTAAATAATGTAGATAACTCAAACTTGCGGTAGCTGAACATCAAGTTTAGTCCTCCTTTTAATGGTGGATCAAAAGAACCTTTCACTTCCACAGCATCGTCAGGATTGAATTCATATGTTTTCTCCCCTTCAGCATCCAAGTATATTGGTGCGCCTGTTTGCGCGTCAACACCTGCCCAACGTACCATGTAGAACTGTCCGATAGGTTTGCCAACCTTGTTGATACTGTAGTCTTCTGTGACAAGGTCATCTTCACCCCCGAGGTTTAAGATTCTGTTTTGGTTGTAACCTAAGTTCAAAGATGCGCTAAAAGTAAAGTCACGATTTTTTACGATATCACCCGCCAAGAATAACTCCACCCCGCGATTACGAACCTTACCGCCATTGATGGCCATGCTTTCAAATCCAGAAGTGTAGGAAAGACGTTTCTCCATGAATAGATTAGCGGTGATGCGGTTGTATACATCTATCTCTGTACGCAAGCGCCCATTGAATAAAGAGAATTCTAAACCTACATCAGCAATATCATTAAGCTCCCAATTGTAGGTTGGGTTACCTGGGTACATCGGTATTAAGGCTGCCGATCCGCCGTAGTGGCCACGACCATATAAACTGCGGTAACCGAAGTCGCTTGCAAAACCAGCAGCATTACCTGTGCGGCCATAACTTCCACGTAGACGTAGGTTGCTGATGCCATCTACATTTTTCATGAAGTCTTCATTATAAATATTCCATGCGCCGCCTAAGGCATAAAATAGCTGGTAGCGGTTGTCTTTCGCCACCTGCGAGGTGCCGTCTTGGCGTATGCTCGCGGTGAAGGTATAGCGGTTAGCATAGGAATATCTAAATATTCCAATTTGTGAGATTAATCTGTTTTGTGAACGACCACCGTTAATCAATGGGATGAAATCATTGTCTGCCGTTCCTGGCGTAATACCAGCAGGTGTATTTTCTAATCCTGGAATTAAGCCATATGCTGTATAGCCCGAACTGTTGAAATGGCGTTGGTTGATCTCAGCGAGCAAGTTGGCCTCAAAATCATGTAAACCAATTTTTTTGTTATACATGAACCCACCTGTTGCGATTAATCCTAAACGGTTGATGTACGCATTTTCGTAGCTTCCCATACCGCCTGGATCCACAAGGCTTCCAAGGTAGGAGTCTGGGCGAATGTAACAGGTATTGTTCGCTTGCTGAAAGTCTAAGCCTAAGGTGCTGGTGAAACTTAAATCCGACGTGATTTGGTAGGACAGGTTAGTCGATAGCAAGGTTTTAATTTTGTTTTCATTACGTTTGATATCCTCATACATAGATAGGGCATTGGCGCCAAATTTATTGGTACCAGTCGCTAAACTACCATCATCATGGTATAAGCGTTCGTAAGGTAATGCGAAATATAGTGCCGCCACTGGGTTTGTTTCCGATACATCGAAATCGCCTTCCGTTACTTTCGCACGCGTATACCCCAAGCCCATGTTAAGACCTAGTTTAAAGCGACCATTTACGTGTTGTATGTTGGAGCGTAAGTTGTAGCGGTCGATACCTGAATTGTGCAACACGCCGTCTTGATTTAAGTAGCCTGCCGACATAAAGTAGCTTGTTTTTTCAGATCCTCCTGAAGCACTTAAATTGTGCGCTTGTGTAAAGCCGTTGCGTAGTATTCTGTCGTTTAAATTGCTCGACTGGTAGCGTAACCCTTGTAAGTAGTTGTCGCCATAAGTGTAATCTTCCTCCGTCTTCAAAGAGCCGTCAGCATTTCTATCGTTCTTTCTGGAATACTGCCAGCCCGGTAGGGAGGAGTCTTCGAGCATTTCTTCAAACTGTAGCCGTTGGTCTGTATTCATCATGTTCCAACGGGAAAGATTGACCTTAGAGAAACCAAATTGGTTTTGATAATTGAATAATAGCTTGCTGCTAGCCGCTCCCTTTTTTGTTATTACGACAATAACACCATTTGCTGCTCTAGAACCATACTGTGCCGTCGATGCGGCGTCTTTAAGGACGGTGTACGATTCAAAGTCTTCTGGGTTTAGCTGAGAGATAGACGCGGCGTCAACAGGTACGCCATCAACAATATATAGCGGATTGGTCTCTCCGCCTTGCAGCGAAGCAATACCGCGGATGGTAACACGTCCAGGTGTGCCGGGTAGTCCTGATGGGGAAGCTACATACAAACCTGCCACTTGCCCTTGTAAAGCCTGATCTAGGGAGGCTACGGGCATGGAGCTGATTTTGGAGCCCTCAATTTTAGTGACAGCTCCGGTAAGTTGTGATTTGTTTTGACGGGTATATCCAGTGATGACAACATCATCAATTTGCTCCGAACTGCTATGCAATAGCATATCTACATGCTTTGCCGTTGGATTTAGACTTATGCTTGCTGTTTGGTAACCTAGAAAGGCAAATTTTAATTCCGATTGGTTGGGGTTCAGTTGAATTTTGTAGTTTCCATTGCCATCGGTAGTGGTGCTGCTTTGTGCATCAGTAGAGGTGATGGTAACACCAATTAATGCTTCCATGGTTTGTGCATCTTTAACGGTTCCCGTTACGAGTCTGCTTTGTGCAAAAATGAACAAGCAGCTGTTGACGAATAACATCGTTAGTAGTATTTTCTTCATACAGTTGAGTTGAATAAATAATTAATTTTAGTAATGCTCAAAGGTATTTTTACGGAATTAGAAGGTGCTAAGCCCTATATAAGAAGGGCCTTAGAAGGAGGTTAGAATGTTTTAATGTTGGGGCAATTGTTTACTTTTTTTATCTTTTTCAAAGAATATTCCTTTGTAGAAGGATTAATAAATCCAATTTCAATCTGCAGATCTCCCTTTGTTTTCCCCGAAAATAAGCGATGCTTTTCCTACATTTGTTGTGCATTTTTAGGACATTACTTTTTGAGTAGGCTGCTCTAAAAAATGTTAGATTAGGATTTTTGAAAAAAGAAGAAGTACGCATGTATAGTTTTAAAAATGATTATGCTGAAGGAGCACATCCTGCTATTTTAGACGCTTTGGTAGCTAGTAATCTTGTGCAGCAAGCCGGTTATGGAGAGGATGTTTATGGTGAGGAAGCGAAGGCTTTGCTGAAAGCTAAGATGCAAAATCCTGAAGCTGATATTTATTTTGTAAGTGGTGGTACACAAGCAAACTTACTGGTTATATCTACCTTGTTACGCCCGCATGAGGCCGTCATTAGTGCCAATACGGGACATATTTATACGAATGAGGCTGGCGCAATAGAGGCCGCAGGCCACAAGGTTATTGCTGTTGCTAGTGATGATGGCAAATTGACAGCAGCAAGTGTTGCTGCAACGGTGGCTGCTTATGGTATGCGTCCACATGTAGTGAAACCTAAATTGGTTTACATCTCTAATTCTACAGAGATCGGAAGCTTGTATACACGAGCTGAATTAACGGAGCTATGGAACTACTGTACGGAAGCTGGTCTGTACCTTTTTGTCGATGGTGCTCGTTTAGGCCATGCCTTGACGGCAATAGATAACGACCTTACTTTGGCAGATATGGCCAAGCTAAGTCATGTTTTTTATATCGGTGGTACCAAAAATGGGGCTTTGCTTGGGGAGGCTATCGTTTTTAACAAGCCAGAATTGGCTCCCGATTTCGCCTATGTGGTGAAGCAAAGAGGGGCCTTGTTGGCTAAGGGACGTATCCTTGGCGTTCAGTTTTTGACTCTATTTACGGACGATTTGTATCTTGAACTAGCTCAGCAGGCAAATATTTTGGCCGCGAAAATGGCTGCTGCTTTTGAAGCTAAAGGCTATGATTTTTTAACCAAGCCACAGACAAATCAAATTTTTCCGATTCTTCCGCATGCGCTGATTGAACACTTGGGTACACATTACGCTTTCTTTGTTTGGAAAGCTATCGATAGTGAAAAATCGGCTATCCGTTTGATCACTTCGTGGGCGACAGAACCAGAGCAGGTAGATTCATTTATAGAGGCCGTTGAAGGTTGGTCTAGCTAGGATAGCAGCTTTTTGACGATAAAGTCCCTATTAAATTTATGTCAATAGTGCCGTCTAATCATCGATTACGTAGCAATTGGCGGTATCTATTGTAATATTTTATAAAAATGCTAGGTCTTATTATGTTTTTTATTTACCTTTGTTCCCCAATGAAAATCGAGGTCTTATATCTCATCGCATCGTCGAAAAATTTCAATGGCAACATTGAAGAAGTATTATATTTTTAATAGTATCGTTTAGCCCATTTGGGCTTTTTTTGTGTCTGATAAGGAAAAGAACAGTTATAAAATTTTTATAGAATAATGACCAACTACAGTAAATTACCCGCGATTTTGGTGCTTGAAGACGGAACAGTTTATCATGGCAAGGCTGCCGGAAAGATTGGAACGACGACAGGTGAAATCTGTTTTAATACAGGTACGACAGGTTATCAAGAGATCTTTACCGATCCTTCTTACCATGCACAAATTATGGTTACCACCAATGCACACATTGGTAATTATGGTATCGATGCAGATGATGAAGAATCTGATTCGATTCAAATCGCAGGATTGGTATGTAAGAACTATAACATCAACTACAGCCGTAAGATGGCCGATAGCTCTATCCAAACGTATTTTGAAGAAGGAAATCTAGTTGGTATTTCCGATATCGATACACGTTCGTTAGTGCGCCACATTCGTAGCAAAGGAGCAATGAATGCGATCATCTCTTCGGAAAACTTGGACGTTGATGCTTTGAAAGCTGAGTTAGCCACAGTTCCTTCCATGGATGGATTAGAGCTTTCTTCGCGCGTGTCGACAAAAGAGGCTTATTTCTATGGTAATGAAAATGCAGCAATTCGTATCGCTGTGTTGGACTTAGGAATTAAGAAAAATATCTTACGCAACTTCGACGCTCGTGAAGTATATGCGAAAGTATTCCCTGCGAAAACAACATTCGCAGAAATGGAAGCGTGGAATCCTGATGGTTACTTTATCTCGAATGGTCCTGGTGATCCTTCTGCGATGGATTATGCTATTGAAACGGTTAAACAAATCGTTGCTGCTGACAAACCAATGTTTGGTATCTGTTTAGGTCACCAAATTTTAGCGCTAGCAAACGGAATCCGCACGAAGAAAATGCATAATGGACACCGTGGTATCAACCACCCTGTTAAAAACATTATTGCTAATCGTTGTGAGATTACTTCTCAAAACCACGGTTTTGGTGTAGTAGCTGAAGACATTGAGAAATCTGATAAAGTCGAAGTAACACACATCAACTTAAACGATCAGTCGATCGAAGGTATCCGCGTGAAAGGCGGACGTGCATTCTCGGTACAATACCACCCAGAATCATCTCCAGGTCCACACGATTCACGTTACCTATTCGACGACTTCGTAGCGATGTTGACAAAATAAAATGAAAAAGCTAAGCGGGTAACGCTTAGCTTTTTTTATACCTATACCAAGCGGCAAATCGGGTTTGTATTGTATATAAAACTAAAATTAGCTAAGTTTGGTATTACAAAGGGAAAACAGTATCTTAGTGTTCGAGTTACACTAAGCCAAAATTAAAAATAGACAATAATATACAGATGAGTTTAATAATTGATGTTCATGCGCGTCAGATTCTTGATTCGCGCGGTAACCCTACTATCGAAGTAGATGTTACTACACAAAATGGTTTTGTAGGTCGTGCAGCAGTACCTTCTGGTGCATCTACAGGTATTCATGAAGCGGTAGAATTGCGTGATGGCGACAAGTCTAGATACCTTGGTAAAGGGGTGTTGAAAGCTGTTGAGAATGTAAACACTAAAATCGCTAAGGCGCTTAACGGTGTTGATGTTTTTGAACAAAACACAATTGATCAAATTATGATCGATTTAGACGGTAGCGAAAACAAAGGTGTTTTAGGTGCTAACGCAATCTTAGGTGTTTCTTTAGCAGTAGCGAAAGCAGCAGCTCAAGAGTCTCACCAGCCTTTATACCGTTATATTGGTGGTGTTAACGCAAATACATTGCCTATCCCGATGATGAACATCATCAATGGTGGTTCGCACTCTGATGCGCCTATCGCTTTCCAAGAGTTTATGATTATGCCTGTTGGCGCTCCTTCATTCTCTGAAGCATTGCGTTGGGGAACTGAAGTAATTCCACACGTTAAAAAAAATCTAACACGACCGTAACTTATCTACAGCAGTAGGTGACGAGGGTGGTTTCGCACCAACTTTTGATGGTACGGAAGATGCTATTGAAACGGTATTAAAAGCTATCGAGACAGCAGGTTACAAACCAGGATCTGACATCGCTTTAGCGTTAGACTGTGCTGCATCTGAGTTCTACAAAGATGGTAAATACAACTACGCGAAGTTTGAAGGCGATAAAGGTGCTATCCGTTCTAGCGAAGAGCAAGCTTCTTACTTAGCAGAATTAACAGTTAAATATCCTATTATCTCTATCGAAGATGGTATGGGTGAAGATGACTGGGCTGGCTGGAAAGCATTAACTGAGAAAATCGGTGACCGCGTTCAGTTGGTAGGTGACGATTTGTTCGTTACAAACACAAAACGTCTACAACAAGGTATCGATACAGATACAGCAAACTCTATCTTAGTAAAAGTTAACCAAATCGGTTCGTTGACAGAAACAATCAATGCGGTTACTTTAGCACAGAACTCTGGCTATACTTCGGTAATGTCTCACCGTTCTGGCGAAACTGAAGATTCAACGATTGCTGACTTAGCTGTTGCATTAAACTGTGGTCAAATCAAAACGGGATCAGCTTCTCGTTCTGACCGTATGGCGAAATACAACCAATTGTTACGTATCGAAGAAGAATTGGGCAACAATGCGCGCTTCATCGGTAAAAACTTTAAGTACGCTAAAAAATAATTTACCTTCGGTCGATAAAAGAAAGCGGCTGTCTCTTCGAGATAGCCGCTTTTTTGTTACCTAAAGGGTATGCTATGGTTAGGCCTTTAAAGTGGCTTAAACGCTAACCAAAAGCATTGTCACGCTGAAAATGAAGATTGCCTTTAAAAATCAAAAAGGTATCTGTACATTTGAGTATGGAAAGATTGCTCACGGTAATTCGTAATAAGTATCTCATTGCAGGCGCTGCTTTTTTTGTATGGATGTGTTTCTTTGATCGTTATGATTTAGGAACGCAGTTTGCTTATCAACAAGAAAAAACAAAATTAGAAGGCGAGAAGGTTTTCTATGTGACGGAGATTGAACGTATGGAGAAATCTGTCAAAGACCTACAGTCTAATCCGAGTGAGATTCAACGTATAGCACGTGAGCGCTATAAAATGAAAAAAGATAACGAAGATATTTATATGGTCAAAGAAGTAGAGGCCAAAGAATAATAAAACAAAAGCGGGACATTTTACAATGTCCCGCTTTTGTTTTAGCCTTTATTAGGCTTAGCCTTCTGATATCGCATTGATGATATCATACTGTGTGATGATGTTAATTCTTCCGAATTCATCTTCCACCAATACAGCTTGTGTATCTTTATTGATTAACGCTGAAATCTTATCGATGGATGTGTTAAGATCCACAAAAGGAAAAGGCTTCGAGCTGATTGTCCCTACTTTAGATGATTTTAAAGAAGGGTTTTCCAGCAAAGCAGATAGAATATCCGATTCCGTAATCTTACCAATCACCATGCCTTGCTGTGTCACGGGAATTTGAGAAATATTTAACGTTTTCATGCTGTTAAATGTTTCTATAACCGTTTGTTCCACATCGGCTGTAATAATTTCTTGGTTGGCGCGTTTCTTCAAGATTTCTTTAGCGGTAAGCTTCTCATCCTTCATGAAACCACGCTCACGTAGCCAATCTTCGTTATACATCTTACCCATATAACGTGATCCATGGTCATGGAAAATGACAACCACCACATCATCATCCGTTAAGGTCGCTCCCAGTTGTTGCAATCCTGCAATTGCAGCTCCAGCGGAGTTTCCGGCGAAGATGCCCTCTTTACGCGCTAAGTCGCGCGTCATCAAAGCAGCATCTTTATCGCTTACCTTTTCGAAAAGGTCAATCAAAGAGAAGTCTACATTCTCGGGAAGGAAGTCTTCCCCGATGCCCTCCGTGATGTACGGGTAGATTTCATTTTTGTCGAAGATGCCCGTTTCTTTATACTTTTTGAAAACAGAGCCATAGGTGTCGATGCCCCAAACTTTTATGTTAGGGTTCTTCTCACGCAAGTATTTCGCTGTTCCAGAAATCGTTCCTCCGGTTCCAACACCAACCACTAGGTGGGTGATTTTACCTTCCGTTTGTTCCCATATTTCGGGGCCTGTTTGTTCGTAGTGTGCTTTTGCATTCGAAGGGTTGTCATACTGATTAGCCTTCCAACCGTTGGGCACTTCTCTTTCAAGTCGGCTTGAAACGGAATAGTAGGAGCGTGGATCCTCCGGATCGACGTTTGTAGGGCATACGATAACTTCCGCACCAAAGGCACGTAAGGCATCGACCTTTTCTTTCGATTGCTTATCTGTAGTGGTAAAAATACAACGATATCCCTTCACAACGGCAGCCATTGCTAGGCCCATTCCCGTATTTCCGGAAGTTCCCTCAATGATTGTTCCTCCAGGTTTCAGTAAGCCCGCTTGTTCAGCATCCTCAATCATTTTTAGGGCCATACGGTCCTTGATAGAGTTTCCAGGATTCGTTGTTTCAATCTTTGCGAGAATTGTCCCTTTTAGTCCTTCAGTCACTGTGTTGAGCTTAACCAAAGGAGTGTTGCCAATCGTCTCCAGGATATTGTTATACCACATACTTGTTGTTCTTTTTTATTATTTCGTAAAAAAATAGTGTTTTTTAAAACTTCAGGTGTTTTACGGTCAGTCCGTTATTTACCAGTTGTTTAATAGCATCGATACCAATGACTAAATGTGTTTCTACATATTTTGCCGTAACGGTGATATCGCTTTCTACAGTTTTTACACCCTCTGGTACCATCGGCTGATCGGATACTAACAATAACGCTCCCGTAGGGATTTTATTGGCAAAGCCAACACTAAAAATGGTTGCTGTTTCCATATCTACTGCCATCGCACGAATAGACTTTAAGTATTTTTTAAAAGCCTTATCATGCTCCCATACACGTCTGTTGGTCGTATATACCGTACCTGTCCAGTAGTCACGGGAGTGGTCACGAATCGTTGTCGAAATCGCTTTTTGCAAGGCGAATGCTGGTAGTGAAGGTACTTCTGGTGGGAAGTAATCGTTTGATGTTCCTTCGCCACGAATAGCAGCGATAGGCAGGATCAACTCACCTACAGGGATTTTCTTCTTTAATCCGCCCGTTTTACCTAAGAAAAGAACGGCTTTAGGATTGATGGCAGAAAGTAAGTCCATAACGGTTGCGGCCATAGGGCTACCCATACCAAAGTTGATGATGGTAATCCCGCCAGCAGAACATGCCTGCATAGCCTTGTCTTCACCGTAGATATGTGCATTATCATTCATCTCTGAAAACATCTTCACATACTTAGAGAAGTTTGTTAATAAGATGTATGGTTCAAAATCTTCTAATGGGCAACCTGTATAACGTGGCAACCAGTTGTTGACGATGTCTTTTTTTGATTTTAAGCCCGGGGTGATAGGGCTGTCCTCCAATTTTTTCTTTGTCATAAGCTTTAATTTTTAAAACAACAGTTCGCTTTTAAAGTTTTACGTTCTTTGAAGATAGCTTTTTTCTGTTAGCTTCTTTCGTTGAGTGATTAACTTTTTGATACAAAAAACCCTCACAGCAGGTGTGAGGGTTTTTCTATTAAGCGACTTGCAGCTTTTTAATGTCCGATTTAGCGATTTTTTGTTTCGCATACTCCAGAGAGATATGCAATGTTTTTTCGCCACTTTTTTCTTTTTCTGTTGGTGTCTCAAACATGGCATCCAGCATAATGGCTTCGCAGATACTGCGCAAACCACGTGCACCCAGTTTGAACTCCCAAGCTTTGTCCACAATAAATTCATATACTGCAGGGTCAAACACAAGTTCAACACCTTCATATTCGAATAGTTTTGTGTACTGTTTGATTAAGGCATTCTTCGGTTCTGTCAAGATGCTTAGTAACGTTTCCTTATCCAATGGATTAAGGTATGTCAATACCGGTAAACGGCCGATAAGCTCTGGAATTAAACCGAAGTTCTTTAAATCTTGCGGGGTAATATATTTGTATAAGTTGTTGAGGTCGATATCTTCCTCTTCATCTTTCATTTTATAACCTACCGTCTGTGTTCTCAATCTGTTGGCAATTTTCTTTTGAATACCATCAAATGCACCACCACAGATAAACAAGATGTTATTTGTGTTTACCGAAATCATCTTCTGGTCTGGATGCTTACGACCTCCTTGCGGTGGTACGTTTACATTCGTGCCTTCCAATATTTTCAATAATGCCTGTTGCACGCCCTCTCCCGATACATCACGTGTAATAGAAGGGTTATCACTTTTACGTGCTATTTTATCAATCTCATCAATGTAGATGATACCTCTTTCTGCGGCTGCTACATCGTAGTCTGCTGCTTGAAGTAAGCGTGTCAAGATGCTTTCCACATCTTCACCTACATAACCAGCTTCCGTTAATACGGTCGCGTCAACGATGCTGAAAGGAACATTTAAAATCTTAGCAACAGTTTTTGCTAAGAGTGTTTTTCCTGTTCCTGTTTCACCAACCACGATAAGGTTAGATTTTTCGATTTCTATATCGTCTTTCTCTACCTTTTGGTTCAATCTTTTGTAATGATTGTATACCGCGACAGCGATTACCTTTTTAGCATCATCCTGACCAATAACATACTGATCTAAGTGCTCTTTAATTTCCGTCGGACGGATAAGCTCTAAAGTCGTCTGCAAGGTTTTATTCTTGCGTTGTTTCAGCTCTTCCGTAAGAATTTCTCCTGCTTGCGTTACACAACGGTCGCAGATATGAGCTCCGTCACCCGCAATAAGCATCTGTGCATCACTTTTGCTAATGCCACAGAATGAACAACGGATATCTTTATTATTCGTTTTACTCATTGATTATTTTATTTCTTTTTTTGGTAATAAGACCTCATCGATCATACCAAATTCTTTTGCTTCAGCAGCTTTCATCCAATAGTCACGATCAGATGATTTCTCTACCCATTCGTAAGACTGGTTGGAGTGTTCAGAGATGATAGTATACAATTCTTCTTTTAATTTCATCATCTCACGTAGATTGATTTCCATATCGGAAGCTACCCCTTGTGCGCCACCTGATGGTTGGTGAATCATAACACGTGAGTGTCTTAAGGCTGCTCTTTTACCTTTCGCTCCCGCGACAAGTAATACCGCGCCCATAGATGCCGCAATACCTGTACAGATTGTTGCTACATCTGGAGTGATATACTGCATAGTATCGTAGATACCTAATCCAGCGTATACACTACCACCTGGTGAGTTGATATAAATTTGGATATCACGTTGTGCGTCGGTAGATTGTAAGAACAATAATTGTGCTTGTACAATGTTAGCCACTTGATCATTGATACCATCACCTAAGAAGATGATACGATCCATCATCAAACGTGAAAAAACGTCCATCTGTGCTACATTTAGCTGACGCTCTTCAATAATGTAAGGCGTTAGATTGGTAGGCATATTTTTTTGAACGCGTGAAATAAAGCCGTCAACATGTTGACTACCTATTCTGTGATGCTTAATAGCATACTTCCGAAATTCGTTTTTATCTATGTTCATGTTTCTTTGTTCCTGTTTTCGGTATACTAATATAAAACTATAATTTTAAAAGCCTGATATTTTTCGTTATCAGATACGATAAGCAGGTAAATCTGCTAAAAACTCAAAGCTATTCTGTTCAAAGTCTATTCTACAATAATGATGCTGTATTCCATTGCTGACTAAAAGTAATGGAATTTTGTGAATACTATTGTAATTGGCCACCTGTTGGAACGCTTTTTCTGTAATTTTGACAGATGGAGCCTTAAACTCTGCCAAAAGTATCTTTTCTCCAAGACTGTTGTAAATCAGAAGATCACTTCTTTTTTGTAGGCTATTGAGCTTCAATCCGCCCTCAATTTGCATCAGTGATTTAGGATAATTTTTATGTACATGCAGATAGTTTATCCAATGCTGCCGTACCCACTCTTCAGGCGTTAGCACCAAATCCTTCTTGCGCAGCTCATCGAAAATAAAAAGCTTATTCGTTTTTTTAGTGATTTTCGACGGGTAAGCGGGTAAGTTTAAAGGAATCGGTTCAAACATAGACAAAAATAAGGTTTTTCATCAAGGGAACAAAATCTCAGCAATTGCTTTAAAAGTTGTATTTTCGCAAGGTATGCAAATCAACGGTATTTTAGCAGATATTAAGAAGCGGAAGTTTAGTCCTGTGTATCTTTTGCACGGGGAGGAGTCTTATTTTATCGACAGGGTGAGTGATGCGCTGGAGCATTCCGTGTTGAACGATGCACAGAAAGGTTTTGACCAGACTGTTCTTTATGGAAAGGATAGCAGCTTGGTGAATATCGTGAATGCTGCCAAGCGGTATCCGATGATGAGCGACTACCAAGTTATCATCATCAAAGAGGCGCAAGACCTGAAGTGGAAAACCGAAGAGGAGCTTTTACTAAAATATGTAGAGCATCTGACGCCCACAACAATTCTGGTGTTGGCCTATAAGTATGGTAAATTTGATAAGCGTAAGAAGCTTTACAAAGCCATCGAAAAGGTCGGTACCGTCGTGGAGTCGGCCAAGCTCTATGAAAATAAAGTAGGCGATTGGATAGTCGACCAATTTAGGGAGGCAAACCGGAATATCCATCCACAGGCGGCAGCGATGATGAGCGACTACCTCGGTACGGATCTCTCGAAAATAGCCAATGAGGTGGAGAAATTGTTGCTTAATGTTGATCAGCAGCACGAAGTAACGCCGCTCCATGTGGAACAGTTCATTGGAATCAGTAAAGATTTTAATGTTTTTGAGCTACAGTCTGCTTTAGCAA
The DNA here is from genome assembly GCF_037572665.1 of Sphingobacterium sp. MYb382. Lineage (NCBI taxonomy): Bacteria > Pseudomonadati > Bacteroidota > Sphingobacteriia > Sphingobacteriales > Sphingobacteriaceae > Sphingobacterium > Sphingobacterium sp. MYb382. The sequence goes on along the minus strand of NZ_JBBGZT010000029.1, from coordinate 443,697 downwards.
AACGAAACGCCGTGAAGTGTATTCAGATTGTTGATTATTTTGCGGCTAATCCGAAATCCAACCCGTTACCGTTAGTAATTGGAAATTTAGGCTCTTACTTCACGAAGATTCTTAAATATCACTACCTACCCGATAAAAGCCAGCAATCGGCAGCACGGGCATTAGGCGTACATGCTTTCTTTGTGAAAGAGTATGAACTGGCGGCACGCAATTTCAATCGACGTAAAACGTTTGACGTGATTCACGAGCTTTGTGACTACGATTTAAAAACCAAAGGATTGTCCGTTGGTCCTTTTACGAGTAATGCCGATCTATTGCGCGAGCTTATCTTTAAAATCTTAAACTAAGTATTTTCTTCGTTTTTAGGGTCTTTATTTCCTTTAGATTCTTCTTTATAGGGGTTTTCTGGCGATTCGTGGATCTCCTTGTAGTGTACTTCAATCTTCTCTGGCGTTGCCGATGGGTCAATATCCACATCAATTTCGGCTTTTGATTTTGTTTTTGGAACGCGCACGACGCCCCATTTAATTAGAAGTTCTTGTGTTGAGTTTCTTTTGAGGTGTTCTTTCTCGGGTTCCCCAATTAAGAAACCAAAAGCTTCCATAGATGGTATAGCATCAAAGATAACTTTGATAGTTGCCGTTAATGGAAGGGCGATTACCAAACCGGCAACACCAAAAAGCATCCCGCCCAGGAGCATCGTTATCAAAGCCATTAGCGGATTGATGCTCACTTTTCCACCAACAATGTTGGGGGTAATAATATTACCCTCCAGAAATTGAACCACCTGAAACCAAGCAACGACACCAATGGCGTACCACGCGTTATCTTTCACCGCAAGGGCAAATAAGGCAGGAAGGATAGAGCCAATAGCAATACCAATATAGGGGAGTAGCATGAGTAAAGATGCTAGCGACCCAAAAAACCAAGCGTAGTCTATACCTAGGGCTATTAATCCGATTGTATTCAATACGGCGACAATACCCATCACCGTTACTAATCCGAGTAGGTAGCTTTGTACAACCTCGTAAATTTTGTTGAGTGTCTTATCTACTTTATGGTGAGGTATACTTTTGAACGCTTTAAAAAAGAATACGCGAAAGAAATCACGGTAGTAAAGTAAGAAAAAGCTGAATAGCGGCACTAGAATGGCTGCGGCCAACATGCTGCCGATGGAACCAAAAGTGGCGGATGCCATACTTCCCATATTGGACAATAAGCTGTTGCCTTGCTCCCGTAGATGCTCCGAAACTGCGGTTCGCTGAATGCCAAAGCTATCTTCCAGCCACAATTGCGCTCTCTCGACAACGGATAGCACTTTTTCTGTGATGGCTGATGCATCTTTGCTGATAACGATACTTTGATGAACAATGAACCAGCCAATAGCGGAAATAACGGCTATGGCCACGATAACCGCTAAAATAGCAGCAAAGGCTTTGCCTAAGCGCAAACGTTCCAATAACTTCGCTAGCGGAAATAGAGAAATGGAAATAAGAATGGAAAACAAAAGTGGAATTAATACCCCTTGGGTAGCATACATAAATGCGACAATAAGGGTTAAAGCGAGCATACTTGCTGCTAGCTGTATAGAATAAGGTTGTTTTCTTTTGTTGTTATCCATAAATTAAGCGCTTTTATTGAATAACGCTTAATTCCCTTTTTTTGTTTTTGCTTGCCAGTATAGAATGTAGAAAAATGCCAATAAGATAATCGCACTGTTAGCGATAAAGATGGACGGAATACGTGATACATCATTGCGGAAGATGTAGCCAGCAAGGAGGGCACCACCACCAATACCAACTTCCAACGCGATATACATGGTTGCCATCGCCTTTCCACGGTGTTGAGGAAGGCTTAAGTCAATCGTCCACGCATTCACCGCAGGTGAAAGAATACCTGTTCCTATACCGTAGATGATAGCTCCAGCCATTAAACCTTCCACGCTATTCCCTAAGCCCAGGAATAAAACAGCTATGGAGATGATGACTAAACCGACGAGCATCACTTTGATTCGCCCATAACGGTCGGCTACTTTACCGGAAACAAAGCGTATGCCGATGGAAGAAAGGGTGTATGCGGTAAAGAATAAACCTTTGTTTCCAATACCTAAATGTTCACTCCAATCGGGTATTAAGGTTAAAATAACGCCATAAGCAGAATACGAAAGGAGGGTTACAATACCGGCAGGAATCACACGAAGCTCGATGATTTCATCTTTTTTGATGCGCAACATGCTACGGTTGAAACGCTCTTTGGTTGCTAATGTTTCTTTCATGTTCATCACGATAACAATGGAAAGCAAAGCAAACACAGACGAAGCATAAAACATCGGGTTAATACCATAAGATTGCGCGATAAAACTACCTATAGCAGGTCCTACGGCACCACCGATACTAAAGCAAAGGCCATGCATGCCTAAAGCTTCTCCCCAACGGTTTTGTGGAATAATATCGGCTACATAAGCCGAAGTTGCTGTAGGCTTAAAGCCTGTGGAGAAACCATGAATTAGGCGTAGCAAAAAAAAGCCCGCGACCGAGCTAATAACAGGATAAAGAAAACCGCATACAAAGCATACGATGGAACCTACAGCCATGACGGGAACGCGGCCCCATCGGTCTGTTAGTTTCCCACTGAAAGGACGTGAAATACCTGCTGTTAACGTGAAAAGGGCTATGATAAGTCCTTTGTGTTCGGCGCCGCCAAGCTTCGTTAAGTAGGCGGGTAGCTCGGGTATCATCATGTTGAAACTTGCAGAGAAGAGCAAGGAGCTCAAGCAGAGCAAAGCAAAAGGTAGGGTGTAGATTGAGGTATTTTCCTGTTGCATTATTTTAATTTCTTACGCGCTAATTCGGAACAAAAAATGGTAGTAGCGACAGCTACATTTAAAGACTCAGCACCGCCAAGTCTGGGAATCGTGACTGCCTGTTGGATTAAGGGAAGTAGGTCTTGACCTATACCATTGCCCTCATTGCCCATGATGATGAGCCCTGCTTCTTGGAAATCGGTGTTATAAATCGACTGTCCATCGAGTAAAGCTCCAAAAGTAGGCAGATTAGCCTCTTCCAAAAAGGGCGCTAATGGGGTGTAGTGGATGGTAACACGTGACAGCGAACCCATTGTTGCTTGTACAACCTTAGGATTGAAGGCATCGACAGTACCAATCGAACAGATGATATGCTCAATGCCAAACCACTCCGCCGTACGAATAATAGTACCTAGATTTCCTGGATCTTGGATGTCATCAAGCACTAAACTATGCTGTTTAGCAATTTTTTTGAAATCAATCTGGCTATTATCTGGGATATACACCAAGGCTAATACCCCCTGTGGCGTTGTTAATTGCGTTATTTTGCTGAATTCTGCGTCTGAAACGACCTGATATTTTAAATTTTTAGGTAAAATCCCCATTTTTGCTAAGGCATCGGCAGTAGCATAAACACTGTGAATAAGGTAGGAGGAGGAAATGAATTCTTGAACAGACTTGATACCCTCAACCAAAAATAACCCTTGTTGTTTGCGAAATTTTTTATGCTGCAAAGACGTTATTAAACTTATTTGCGCTTTTGATAACATAGCACTTAATGATTAAGAAATGTAGTTTTTTTGTTTATGCAAGTATAACGCTTTTGTCTGTATTTTTTGCATCCTGTAGGTCGTCAAAATATCTAGAACAGGATCAGGCACTTGTGACATCTGTAGACGTTATTGGGGTGCCTCCCGAGCTGCGTGAGCCTGCTGTAGCCTATATTTCTAACGAGATAAAACCAAATTCCAAGCTTAATCTTACCATCTACACGATTTTTAATACCAAATCGGGACGTTTCAAAAAAGATAAAATACGTAATGTAGGAGAGTCTCCTCATATTTTAGATTCTTCTTTGGTCGATTTTTCCGCAAAGCAGATGATGCGTTTTTTACAAACGAAAGGATACTTCAATGCACAGGTGCAGCCAGAGGTGAAAATCGTACGTAAGAAAGCCTATATTGACTTTAAGGTAGACTTGGGGATGCCCTATTATGTGGGGAAACTTAATTACAAAGCGCAGGATTCTCTTTTGGCCGCAATCTACGTTAAAGAGGTACGCCCTTTATCGAAAGTGCAGACCGGAAAACGGTTTGACTCCGACGACCTCATCAGTGAAAGACAGCGCCTTTATGATGTTTTAAAAGCACAAGGTTATTACGATTACCTACGTCAATATATGCGTGTAGGGGTAGATACCTTATCGCAAAATAAGGTGGCAAATTTAAACGTTGATATTGAAAATCCTGCTGGATTAAAGCAACATCAAATTTATACGATCGATAAGGTGAAAGTGCGCATAATTCCTCCTCCAGGGACTAAAAATGCAGCAAATCCCAAGCTTTATTATGATGATAAACTACACATCACGTATGAAGATTATACAGGAAAGTTCAAACTGAAGCCGCTATCGCGCTACATGTATGTGCGTGAAGGACAGAAATACAGTATCGCGAAAGAGAATATGTCTTTTGACCGATTGTATGAGATGAATGGCTTTCGTAATGTAAAGATAGATTACGTAAAAAAAGATAGCGCTACGCTTGATGTGACCTACCAATTAATTCCACGTTCGGTCATGGCCAATCAAATTGAAGGCGAGTTTACCTTTAGTTCGGGGATGAGCGGCTTTAATATTGGTAACACATTCTCCCATCGTAATGTATTCGGCGGAGCCGAACAATTAGATATAAAACTTGGCTATGGTGTTCTTTTTGATCCGCGTTTACCGGGAAGTTTGAAGAATAAAATATTTAATAAGGATATACAGGTCGGGGTAAATTTGACGATACCACGTTTGATGACCCCTTTTGAGAATTCGAGTATGGGTACCTATGGATTACCACGTACGACCTTCTCCTCCAATTTACAGTTGTTCCAACAAGATCAGACCTACTCTAACCGCTATATTACAAATTCGTTGAGCTATATTTGGCATAGCTCGGCTAAGTCGCAACACACGCTCACGCCTATATCTTTGGACTACCGTCTAGGTCGACTGAATGAAGACTTTGCTAATAAGTTGATTGAAGAAGGCTATCTATTGTATGTACAGAGTAACAATAGAGCTTATTTTGGTTTGGGAGCGCAGTACATGTATACGCACAATGCGGCGAAGCTACTCAAGAAGGAAGATTTTAATTATTTCCGTGGAAGTATTGAATCCAGTGGAAACCTTTTGAATTTGGCGAGCAATCTGTTTAATTTCAAAAGTAATAGCCTTGGTGAACGTCTTTTGTTTAATGTGCCTTATTTGCAATATGTGAAAACGGAAGTCGATTACCGTTGGTACAAATACCTAAACGGAAATAGACAGTTGGTATTGCGTTTTAACGGTGGTGTGGCGGTGCCATATGGTAATAACTCTAGCTTATTGATTTTTGAAAAGAGCTTTTATGCTGGAGGGATGAATGGTATCCGCGCATGGCAGGCACGTACCTTGGGACCCGGAAATTATAACCGCGCTGATATTCCAGAGATTTTACGCTTAAACCTACGTAACTTGGACCAACTAGGGGAAATAAAACTAGAGGCTAATGCTGAATATCGCTTCCGTTTGTTAAATAACTTCTTTGGAGCCAAGCTGAACGGCGCAACCTTTTTGGATGCCGGAAATATATGGAGATTGAAAGAGCACGAAGGTATTAATGTGGGGGGCGAGTTTAAGGTCGACAAGTTCTTATCCCAAATCGCGTTGGGTACTGGATTCGGTATTCGACTGGATATGGATTATTTCTTGTTGCGTCTAGATGCTGGCCTAAAGCTTAAAGACCCACAGTTTCAAGGATCGAACCAATGGGTGATTAAAGACTTTCTGAGCAACTCAAAGGCCTTTAAAGCGAATTACTACGAAACACATCGCCCCGATCGTTACAGCTTTATTCAGTATAATTTTAGTGTGGGTCTTCCTTTCTAGAAGAAGCTTTTTAAAGCCATAAATGCGCTCTCGAATACTTTGGACAAATCCAACCCTTTACTATAGTTGAAATAGGCATAAACAACAGCTAAGACTACAACCGTGGTAATTAGGCGTTTGAAAGCATAACCTATTAATAGCAAAAGTGCCGGAATAATAAGGAGGAGCATACCATAAATCTTAATCGGCTTTAAACTTTCTGCAGATTTATAGATGTAGTATAATTTGCCGACGCTGTTTTCCTGGTTTTTATGCTTAAAGAAAAAAAAGGTAGACGACTCTAAAGGATGCTTAACGACAGCAATACCATCATGGAAAGCCAGCTGCTGCTGAAATCCATTGATGCTAAATAAGAAAGTACCATTGATGCGCTCCATCGGATTGTCAGCACTATCTACCGCTATAATCGCCAATTTACCGTTCTGCGTTAAATTTTCTTTTACGATGAAGTTACTGATATATTGAGGCGCCGCATGGCTCCATAAAGTAGCCAAAAGCAAAAATGTAAGGGAAGCGATTAGTTTTTTCACGATATTCTTATTCTGTTGCAATTATACTAAAAAAAAGAATAATCAAGAGGAGATGGGCATTATTGGAGATTTGTTTTAAAAAAGTAACTTAACCTATTCTAAATAACAAAATTATTTCATTTGATTGTTTATTCTTTTGTACCTTTGGGGAAAGTAATAAAAGATAAGACTGATATGGCAAATACAGCGTCTCAAAGACCCGCAAAAACAACAGATAATAACGCAAACCGCACGGAATATTACGTAACGTTAACGGTAGCTATCGTTATTGGACTAGTAGGTGTTTTCATTAGATTTGTACCTGATGTAATTACAGCTTTAGACCAACATACCACTTTATTTTCAGCGTTAGCTAATATTTTGGTTATTATCGCTGCAATCATTGCTTTTAAAGTAGTTTTTGGAATTTTAGGATTTGGAAAAAATAGAGACTAGTTTATAGTCTTTTTCTATAATGAAAGCCTTAAAAGAAATTTTAAGGCTTTTTTTTGTGCGCTTTAGTTGTCCGTGATAGTGCATTCTTTATAGTAAGGTTTCGTAGCCCTATATTCTTCACCTTTCTTTAGCCTGTTGAAGCCTTTATCGTGGATATGATTGAATTGTAAATCAATCAGAGTGAACGTTAAACAAAAAAGCCGTATCGTCATTAATGACGATACGGCTTTTTAATATTTTAAGACTTTCTATGCTTATGCTAAAAGCGACCATGTGCTCCAAGGGATTCTGGAAAGGATAGCGATTAAACCTAATACGTAGAAAATTAATACTGTTTTATTTGCTGTGAAATTATCTGTTGCTCTTTTCGATTTAGAGTAACCGATTGTGATTAACACAATTGCAATCAACATCACTAAAGGGTGCTCTAAGAAGTATAGACGCGATATACTATTTTTCATGTTCGCACCAGAGAAAGCCGATAGCCCTAATGGTGACGTGAAATAAAGGACAAACCCAATGACTAATTGTAAGTGAGCGGAGATTAAACCTAATAAAGCGATTTTACGGTTGTAAGGTTTACTTCCAAAGTAGTTTATCAATGTAATGACGATTGCCACAACTAAAGCTAGCAAAAGGATAATCGCTAGGGTAGAGTGTAAGTGTTTCATTCCTGTTAACATAAGTTTTTATTTAATACATTATCTCTTATCGCAAAGGTACTATTTTGCTAGTCTTTTATCACCTAATTCTTTAAATTCTGAAGCAGGTTTGAAATTAGGGAAGCTCTTCTCCATACTCATCGTATAACCGATATCAAAGAATAGCTTAATATCCGCTAGAATACCATCGAAACTCCAATCTTCGGTAACCTCATCTCTCACCGTATGGTAGCGACCGCCTAAAGCGGCCTTTCTTTTATTGATAACGGTGCTATCTTGTTCCATAAAATCGCTTCCGCTGCCCATGAACAGGCCTGGTACGCCATTCTTCACAAAGTTGAAATGGTCTGAACGGTAGAAGCCACCCGTTGTCGGATTGCGTTCTCCTTTTACGGTGCGATTAAATTTTGCCGCTGATTTAATGACGTAGTCTTCAATTTCCGTTTGTCCAAATCCAACAACCGATACATCTTTCGTAGCACCAAGCGGACTAAAAGCATCGATATTTAAGTTGGCTACGGTCTTTTTCAATGGATAAATTGGATGTTGCGTGTAGTATTCAGAGCCCAACAAACCTTCTTCTTCGGAAGTTAATGCGATAAAAACAATCGTTCTCTCCGGTTTCACTTTTGCAGCTTTGAAAGCTTTAGCGAGTTCAAAAAGAGCCGCCACGCCGCTTGCATTGTCAATAGCACCATTATAAATAGAGTCGCCATTTACAGGCTCGCCAATACCTAGGTGATCCCAGTGTGCTGTATAGATAATTACCTCATCAGGTCTTTTAGAACCTTCAATTTTGGCAATAACGTTATTCGTTTTAGATTCTCTAAATTCGTTTTTCAGGGCGAAAGTAGTCGTTACAGGCATCGGAACCGGCTTGAATCCAGTTTTTTTCGCTTGCTCTTGAATATCTTTAGGTAGGCCTGCAAGGTTTAACAGTTTCGTTGCCGTCTCTTGGCTAATCCAACCTTCAAACTCCGTTTTTGAAGCCCCTTTATCATCGCTGACCATTGCTAGTTGCGGCCCTGCCCATCCTGTGCGCACCACATTCCAGCCGTAGCTGGCAGCTCCTGTTTCGTGGATAAGAAGGATACCTGCGGCACCTTGGCGTGCTGCCTCTTCATATTTATAGTCCCAACGTCCATAGTAGGTCATGGTATCCGCTTTAAACAAGCTTTTATCATAACGGCCCGGATCACTAACCATGGCGACAACAGTTTTTCCTTTAACATCGATATTCGCGTAGTCATTCCAGTTAAATTCGGGAGCTACAATACCGAAGCCCACGAATACCAATTCGGACTGGTTGATTTTGATATCATTTTGTAGCCTTTTACTACTTACCACAAAATCATCTAAATGCTTCACTGTTAAGGAACCATTGGCCCCGGTGAAGGTCAAAGTCGGACTAACGGGTTTGGTGTCTATCTCCACTAGCGGAACTTCCTGGAAGTAGGAATCTCCATTTCCAGGGCTTAATCCCAACTGTTTAAATTGTTCTTGGATATAGTTGACCGTTAAGGTGTCACCTTTGGTGAATGGTTTACGGCCTAAGAACTCGTCCGAGGAAAGTTTCATCACATAGCTTTTATAAGCCTCTTCGGTGATGGATGCCAATGCGGTAGAATCGAGGCCCGACGCATCGTAGCCTGCCTGATTTCCGGATTGACAAGCAATGGCTAAAGAAGCCACCGTGAAAATACCTAAGCTTGTTTTCTTCATAGCAAATTGAAAGGTTATGCCCTAAAAATACAAGTTTATTTCGAAAAGTGAGCTGCTAAATCAAGGGATAAAGGTCATGATTTTGTGACCTTAAGGAATTAAGCGCTTAAATATTGGCTTTGGCTCTTGTTCTATAGGGAAAATTTCAGCGATAGGATGAAAAAGGTAGTACCTGTTACTGGTGACTTCAAGGCATTTATAACGCTTACGTAGTTTTTCCATCTTTTTGAATACACGGCCATCCTTGAGCCTAAATAAACTGTCTTCAGGGATGCTCTCAACAGTTATTACTTCTCCTTTTTTACTGTCGTGATTCATGAGAATACGTTGCAGGTTTAAATCGGTACAGCTGGAGGCTGCTGGATTTTCCATATAGTTGGTGATAGCTTGCAAAATATCCGCTGGAAATATTTCCGCTTGAATAAAAGGAGCCATCAGCACTTTGTAGTTGTTTTTCCATTCGATGCCGTGTGGCTTTACCTTGCGCTGATGCTGCTGCCACGTTTTTAAATGCGCAAATTCATGTACCGTTGTAATGAGAAAAGCATAGGGATTGAGGTCGTGGTTGACAGATATTTTGTGCGTCTCCCCACGAAAAGGAGCCGTGTAATCGCCTAGTTTAGTGCGCCTGCTGCGTGAAATACGGAATTTGCAGCCACTATCGTTTATCCATGCCGATATGATGGGGGCAGCCGTAGCAGGCATATATTTACTTAGTTGTTTAGAAAAGTCTGTCATCCGTTACAAACTTATTACTTTTTCCATAAATACGCCTACAATTCAATTTTCTGATGCCCACTTAAATAATTATCTTTGGTATGTTAATCCGATAATGTATGCGAAAAATTAGTTTATTGGTGCTATTTATGTTTTTACGTTTGGTGCTTCCAGCGCAAGAATTAAATGCACGTATCGAAATTCAATCGCCACAAGTGCAGAATACCAATAAGCGGGCGCTAGATTTATTGCAAAAGGTAATTCAAGATTTTATGAATAACCGATCGTGGACCAACTTAAAGATCTCACCGCAGGAACGCATTGATTGTTCGATGGTGATTACCATCACACAGTGGGATGGTTCTAAGGTCTATAAAGGATCGGCACAGATCTATTCTTTCCGTCCGGTCTATGGTACTAACTACAGCACTCCTGTGTTGGCCTATCATGATCGTAACTTTAATTTTTCCTATGTGGAAGGTGAGCAGTTGGATTTCAACGAGAATATGAATAGCAGCAGCTTATCCTCTTTACTTGCTTTTTATGCTAATGTAATTGTAGGGATGGATGCCGATACGTTCAGACGTTTTGGTGGTAACCCATACTTAAGTTCAGCGCGTACCATTCTAAATGCTGCACAGAGTAGCAGCGAAGAGGGATGGCGCTCGATGGAGTCCTTGGATAATCGCTACTGGCTGATTAATAATTTACAAGATTCTAGATTTCAACCTTACCGTGATTTTGCCTATGAATACCACATCAATGGATTAGATAAGATGGCGCAGGATGAGTCTGCATCACGTATGCGTATGGTTGCTCTATTGGATAAGCTGAAAGAGGTAGATCGTAACAATACCGGAAATGTATGGACTTCGGTGCTTTATTCGGCGAAGTCGAATGAGTTTGTTGGTGTCTTCAGTAAGCTTCCGGGCAATGAGAGCATCAAAGTGTTTAACAAATTGGTAGAGCTGGATCCCAGCAATACGAGTAAGTATGAAGTCTTAAAAAAATAGTAACCTTATTTTATGTTAGGTAAGTTAACCATTAAGAATTACGCTCTTATTGAGAATTTGGATATATCCTTACACCAAGGTTTAAATATTATAACCGGTGAAACAGGTGCTGGTAAGTCCATCATCATGGGAGCCTTGGGTTTAATTTTAGGTAATCGTGCGGAGGGTAAGCATTTTTTTGACGACAGTCGTAAATGTGTAATCGAGGGCTATTTTCAAATCGGAAATTACCAGTTGCGTGATTTTTTCGCAGAGCATGATTTAGACTATGAAGAAGAGACGATTATCCGTCGGGAGATTGCCGTAGATGGGAAATCCCGTGCTTTTGTAAACGATTCGCCCGTTACTTTAAATATATTGCGTGCTTTGGGTGAGCAGTTGATTGACATCCACTCGCAGCATGCTACACTACAGATTACAACGGAAGGATTCCAGCTTTTAGTGCTCGATTCTGTTGCTAAAAATCAAGCTATACAGCAGGAGTACCAAGTCGGGTTAAAGCAGTATAGGCAGCATGAAAAAGCCTTGAAGGAGTTGAAGGAGATTATTGCGGCCGCCACAATGGAGCAAGATTTTAACCAGTTTCAATTTGATGAGCTCGATGCGGCCAATTTGCAAGAAGGAGAAGAGGAAGCGCTAGAAGAGGAGCAAGGCCAATTGGAACATGCCGATGAGATTAAACGGGGGCTTTTGGCGGCTACATTTTTGCTCGATGAACAAGAATATGCCGTTATCCAACGCTTGAAAGAGGCCCATCAACAGCTACAGTCTTTGGAGAAGTTCCTGTCTGCAGATAACGACCTTGCCGCACGCTTGCAGAGTAGTTTGATTGAAATAAAAGATATAAGCCAAGAGATAGCATCTTTAGAACAGCAAATAGGCATTGATCAAGGAAGACTTGATTTTGTCAATGAGCGGTTGAGTGTTCTCTATAATTTGAAGAAGAAGCATCGTGCTGCTAGTTTGGCAGAATTAATCGTTCTACGTGAAACCTTGGAGCACAAGCTCCAGGTAACGGCCAACCAAGAGCAGGAGCTGCAGAAAGCGGAGCAGCAGGTAGCAGAAAGTTTAACCAAGCTATCGGCAGTAGCTTTAAGGCTCCACGAAAGCCGTAAAGCAAAAATAAAAGAAGTAGAAGCGCATGTACATGCGGTATTGACTACTGTAGGGATGCCGAATGCGCAGTTGCAGATAAGCTTGAACCTGCTGTCGCCGGAGAAGTATAAAACTTCAGGAGGCGATGAGGTTCAGTTTCTATTCTCTGCCAATAAAGGGCAATCGTTGCAGCAGATTCATAAGGTAGCTTCCGGTGGAGAGCTATCTCGTTTGATGTTAGCTATAAAGTCGCTTATCGCGAAAAGTTCATCCCTGCCAACCATCATCTTTGATGAGATTGACACCGGTATCTCTGGAGAGGTAGCGCTGAAAGTAGGTGAGATTATGGAAGGACTAGCCGACCGTATGCAGGTGATGGCGATTACGCACTTGCCACAGATAGCCTCTAAAGGAGAGGCACATTTTAAAGTCTACAAATTTGATGAAGGAGATAAAACGAAATCTAGTATTGTACGCCTAGATAAAGATGAACGTATCAAAGAGGTTGCGCAAATGTTGAGCGGATCTCGTCCGGGGGATGCTGCATTAGCACATGCTAAGCAATTGATATACGGCGAAGCCTAAATTAGACTTCGCTACTACAAAAAGAGCGCTGTGGAATTAATTCTACAGCGCTCTTTTTGTGTTATATGTTAGTATAGTTCTTACTCAAAAACAATAGTTTTATTGCCTTGACGCATTACCCTGTCTTCCGTTAATAAGTGTATAGCATGGCTAAGAACGGCTTTTTCAATTTCCTTACCTGCCGTTACCAGCTGTGGTACATCCTGACTGTGGTTGATAGATTTTGTGCGCTGCACAATAATAGGTCCCTCATCGAGGTCGTTTGTCACAAAGTGCGCAGTGGCGCCAATAATTTTAACGCCTCGGGTATGTGCTTGACGATAAGGGTTGGCACCAATGAATGCCGGTAAGAAGGAGTGGTGAATATTAATCAGTTTATTCTCAAACTTAGCCACAAAACTAGGGGATAGAATGCGCATAAACTTAGCCAAGATAATATAGTCTGGTTCATACTGTGCGATTTGCTCCGCCATTTCCGCCTCAAATTGCTCCTTTGTTTTTTCCTCGTGGGATATATAATGGTAAGGAATATCGAATTTCTCTGTAAATGTTTTTAACACTTCGTAATTACCGATAACGGCTTCAACTGTTGCATTGAGCGTTTGGAAAAAATGACGTACTAAAATATCCGCTAGACAGTGATGCTCTTTAGTTACTAGGACTACGAGTTTCTTCTGCTCCGCAGGATTAATGCTGACCTTCGCACCAGTCGGAAGAACTTCAAGGAGGCCTGTTGATAGATTTTCGACCGCACTAGGAACGCCAGTGCATACGACACGTAAGAAAAACTGCTGATTTACTTCATCCACAAACTCGCGCATGGTGATGATGTTCAATTTATGATTCGCAATGACCTGACTGATGCCAGCAACGAGGCCCACGGCATCGGTAGAATGTATTAAGATTAAGGTTTGGTTATTCATGGTTGGGTTGATTGTCTTTTTTCGTATAGGCTTCGGCTATAAAATTAATAGGGTTTAAACAAAAGAAAGCTGCCCTTAGGAGGCAGCTTGTTTCTTTAGAAGTTCTTCTTGGATATCGACCTCCACCCGTAGATTCGTCACAATATGTTTCTGTCTTTCAGGGGTGTTTTTACCCATATAATATTCCAATAACTGTGGAAGCTTATTGTCTTTGGATAAGATAACAGGGTCTAAACGGATATCTTTGCCGATGAAAAGGCCAAATTCGGAAGGAGAAATCTCTCCCAAACCTTTAAATCGCGTAATTTCTGGTTTAGCACCTAATTTTGCAATGGCGTGCTGACGTTCTTCATCAGAATAGCAGTAGATTGTTTCTTTCTTATTTCTAACGCGGAAAAGAGGCGTCTGCAAGATAGATACGTGCCCTGCTTTTACCAAGTCAGGGAAAAACTGCAAGAAGAAAGTCAATAGGAGTAAGCGAATGTGCATCCCATCGACATCGGCATCGGTAGCGACAACAATATTATTGTAGCGTAAGCCATCAAGGCCATCTTCAATATTTAAAGCGTGCTGCAAGAGGTTGAACTCTTCGTTCTCGTAGACAATCTTTTTAGACATGCCATAAGAGTTTAGCGGCTTACCTTTCAAGCTGAATACAGCTTGTGTTTGTACGTCGCGTGATTTGGTGATCGACCCACTGGCCGAATCCCCCTCGGTGATGAATAGGGTAGTCTCTAAGTTACGCTCCTGCTTATCGCCGAAGTGAATCTTACAATCACGTAATTTACGGTTGTGTAAAGATGCTTTCTTAGCGCGCTCATTAGCTAATTTTTTAATACCAGCAATATCTTTACGCTCACGCTCTGACTGTAGGATACGCTTTAATAAAGCATCAGCCGTAGCCGTATCTTTGTGTAAATAATCGTCTAGCGCTTTTTTAATGAAGTCGTGAATAAAAGTACGTACCGTAGGACCATCTGGACCTACACTCTGCGAGCCTAATTTTGTTTTTGTTTGCGATTCGAAAACAGGTTCTTGCACTTTAATAGCGATGGCTCCAATGATGGAAGCACGGATATCGGCAGCGTCAAACTCCTTTTTATAGTATTCACGTATTGTTTTTACAATAGCCTCACGGAATGCTGCTTGGTGTGTACCCCCTTGTGTGGTATGCTGACCGTTGACAAAAGAGTAGTACTCCTCACCATATTGTTGACCGTGGGTCATGGCGATTTCGATGTCTTCACCACGGAGGTGAATAATCGGGTAGCGCATCGCATCGGTATCAATATTACGCTCTAGCAGGTCCTTTAGTCCGTTTTCCGAAATAAATTTCTGTCCATTGAAATTGATGGTTAATCCAGCATTTAAGAAAACGTAATTCCAAATCATGTTTTCTACAAACTCCGTACGGAACTTGTAGTTGCGGAAGATGCTTTCATCAGGATAAAAGATGGTTGAAGTACCGTTGCGTTGTGTCGTTTCTTTCTGCTCGTCGGTTTGTAACTCGCCACGGCTGAACTGTGCAATACGTGTTAACCCTTGACGGTAGGACTGTACTGTGAATTGTTGGGAAAGCGCATTTACCGCCTTTGTACCCACCCCGTTCAAACCTACGGACTTTTGGAATGCCTTACTGTCGTATTTACCACCCGTGTTTATTTTGGAAACCACGTCGACAACAGAGCCAATGGGGATACCACGGCCAAAGTCGCGTACGGATACTTTATTTTCGTGAACGGTAATCTCAATCGTCTTTCCGGCGCCCATAACAAACTCATCAATAGAGTTGTCGACAACCTCTTTTAACAAAACATAAATACCATCATCGTAAGCAGATCCATCTCCAAGCTTACCGATGTACATCCCCGGGCGTAAGCGAATATGCTCTTTCCAATCCAGGGAACGTATACTGTCTTCGTTATATGTAGTCATGTAATTTCTTTATGTGCTGAACCACAAAAATAGCAAAAAAAAACAAAATCCGCTTTCGTTAAAAAAAAGCGGATTTTGCCGTTAAATTAAGTAAAATAAAGCCCTAAAGCTGTTATTATCTACCGAAATCATCTTGAACACGAACGATGTCGCTTTCATCAGATGGGTTTTCTGCATCCGTGTGTTGCCAGATTTCAGCAATAACACCATAGCCTTCTAAACCAATTAAACGGTGACGCTCACCTTGCGACAAGCGGATGAATTCGCCTGCTGTTAATTTTTTCACTTCGTTCTCTTCGTCTGTGCTACTTGTTACCACGCCAACTTCTCCTTGTGTCACACGCCAGATTTCAGCTCTGCGGTGGTGATACTGCCAAGATAATCGTTTTAGCGGAGCTACAATTAAGATTTTTGGACTTAATTTACCAGATATCTTTAGGTTCTGTACGTCTAAACCATCGAAGTATTGGTCTGCAAATTTTTGCGATTGCTCTTCGCTGATTACGAAAAAGCCTCCCCAAGGTCTTGTTTGATCAACGTTATCGATCGTAAAGCCTTGTGCGGTTAGTTGCTCTTCTATCTGCGCAAAAAGTTCGCTTTTGTCTGTATATGTTGCCATGATTTAAGTATTTGACGTGAAATTAGCTTTTTTCTTGTAAAAAGCCTAAAAAAATGGAGTTTATGCTGTATTGCTCCTTCCGAAGGGTAGTTATTCTTATCTTTGTAAGATTAATCATTTTTAAGGGGTACATTGCATGGCACAACCAAAACTTGATGAGCAGAATAAGGCTTTTTTACAAGCCGTCTCTTTTGTGAATCAAACCAATCAGCATTTATTTTTAACGGGTAAAGCAGGGACAGGGAAAACCACTTTCTTAAAGTATATCAAAGAGCATTGCTATAAGAAGATGGCGATTACTGCACCAACAGGGGTGGCGGCAATGAATGCTGGTGGCACAACCTTGCATGCGCTGTTTTGGCTTCCTTTTGGTACTTTCGTCGAAAACCATACCTTAAACTGGAATGAGCAGGATAGTCATATCTACAATAAGAGCCGTCTTTTCTCGACAATCAAGCTTACAAAGCAGCGTCGTGCAATTTTGCAGGAGCTAGAGCTGTTGGTGATCGATGAGGTTTCTATGGTGCGTGCAGATACCTTAGATGCTATTGATGTCATCTTGAAATCTGTACGTCGCGATATGCGTCCTTTCGGTGGTGTACAGATGTTGTTTATCGGTGACCTTTACCAGTTGCCTCCTGTGGTGCGCGACCATGAATGGCAGGTGCTTCGTGATCATTACACCAGTGCATTTTTCTTCGATGCCAAGGTATTACGTGAACACCCGCCAGTGATGTTGGAGCTGAGCAAAATTTATAGACAGAAAGATGGTGATTTTATTCGCCTACTTAATAATATCCGAAACAACCAATGTAGCACAGCAGATATCGATCAGCTGAATGCTCATTACAAAGAAGGTTTCACTCCTGCTGTAGGAGAACAATATATTACCTTGACTTCGCATAATAAATTGGCGGATTCGATCAATCAAGATCAGCTTATTGCCCTAGAAGGGAAAATGCATAATGTGAAAGCCATTGTGAAAGATGAATTCCAGTCGGGTTCTTTTCCCGCAGATGAGTCGCTACCGTTGAAGTTAAATGCTCAGGTGATGTTCATCAAGAATGACTCTGGTGAAGACCGTAAGTATTTCAATGGAAAGATAGGGACTATCAAGGAACTGAACTTGGATAAGCACCAAGTGGTGGTTGCTTTCAAAGATGGTTCCGAAGATGTGGTCGTTCGTCGTGAAACATGGGAGAATATCCGCTATAAATACAATAAAGGCGAAGATAAAATTGAAGAAGAAGTGTTGGGAACTTTCTCGCAGTTTCCTTTACGTTTGGCTTGGGCCATTACTATTCATAAAAGTCAGGGTTTAACTTTTGAAAAAGCGGTAGTCGATGCCGGTACTTCATTCGCCGCAGGGCAAGTATATGTGGCGTTGAGCCGTTTGACCGGCCTCGAGGGGTTGGTATTAAAGTCTAAGGTGCCGATGCATGCTATACGGACCGACTTTCAGGTCGTTGACTTTATGCAACGTATGCCTGACGATGCGGAGACCAATAAAATGTTGGAGCATTCGCAGCGCAATTATCTAGGACAAATTTTGATTCAGAGTTTCCGTTGGGGTACATTGGTAGAGCGTGCAAAAGAGCTACAGCTGTCTTTAGCGGATCGAAATATTGATAGTAAGGCCGAGGCGGAAGCTTATTTTCAGGGGCTGATACAAGGGCTTACAGAGCAGGAGAAGGTCGCTAATAAGTTTGTGACGCAGCTTTACGCTATGCTGACGGATAAAGAAGCTTTGGATTACCCTAAAATATGTACACGAACAAAATCGGCGGTAGATTGGTTCTTACCTCGTTTTGATGCTGATGTGCTGATCACGACGCAAGAGCATGTAGCGGCATGGCAAGTAAAAAAACGTACCAAGAAATACGTAGAAGAATTGAAGTCGATGCTGCTAGATTTTAGACGTAAAAAAGAGCAGCTGGCGCATTGTTTAACAATCGCTGATATCTTGACTAAGGAGGGCGATCTTTCGGATGCCGTGACTGCGGTAGGACAGAAGAAAACGGTTAAAGATGATTCTGTTAAAACCGAAGATGACGAAAAGGTAAAAGATACGAAGACCATCTCTTTAGATTTGTACTTGGATGGATTGACCATTGAGGATATCGCCAAGAAAAGAGATATGGTGGCGGGTACGATTTATGGGCATCTGATCCACTTCGTGGGAACAGATATCGATGCGACAGATTTGATTGATCAGGAGAAGCTTGATAAGCTCATGGCGGTGATGGAAGCCAATGACGGGAAATCGTCTTCCGAGCTAAAGATGATTTTGGGTGAAGGTTTCGATTATCCAGATATTAAAATTGGACAGCGTATCATGGAATTACGTGCCGTGGAAAAAGAGTCGGAAGAAACGGTTAACTAATGGGCGATCAGCATGGCTAAAGAAAACGAAGGAAATAAGAAGAATAAATGGCTTGTTTTTACGAGTATGCCCGTGCAAATGGGTGTTACCATTTACGCCTTTTATTGGGTTGGCTCCTGGCTAGGTGCTAAGTATCCTGTAGAAGGCGATTGGTGGATGAAAGGCTTCACGCTTCTTGGTGTTGCGGTGTCTATGTATCAATTTATAAAACAAGTAAACTATCTAAATAAAAATGACTAATTATTTAAAAATTGGAATGATGTTACTCTTGCTGACCTTAGTTGGCTTTGCTGTTCATTATTTCTTATTACAAAGTCTGGGTCTTTCGGCACAGTGGGAGCGTAGTGACTATACGCTTTTGGGGATGTATAGCTTCGCGGCTATTGGTTCTTTACTGGTTTTTGTGTTGATGGTTTTGACTAAATTTTCAATGCCCGACCGTATAGCTTTTGTGTTTTTGGGGGCTTTTATGGTTAAAGCAGTGGCCAATTATCTATACATAAAAGAAGGCTTAGGCTCGTTTGAAAATAAGTTTCTCGAGTTGAACTTTCTGGCGGTATTTTTTTTGTTTTTGTTCTTTGATGTTTTTGTCGCTTACGTGATTGTGAATCAGGACGAAAAGACTGTTGAAAACTAAAGTTATAAAAAGTTTAAACAAATGTTAATTTATGCCAAAAATAATTGTATTTTTGCGCAAATTTTAATGCAATCTACGTACAATATGGTGAGTCTTAAGAGAGCTCTTTTACTAATTACAGTAATTTTATTTGCTGTTCAGCCTTTCGGTTTAATGGCTGCTGAGGATACGCATGCAGATGCTCCTAAATCCAAGAAACAAGAAATTGATGAATATGCGGAACATCACTTACAGGATGACCACTATTTCTCGCTTTTTTCTGATAAAGAAGCTGGTAAACATTATGGTTTTCCATTGCCGGTTATCTTATTTGACAATGGTTTGAAAGTGTTCTCTTCAGGAGAGTTTCACCATGGTGAGCAGGTTGTTGAAAAAGGTGGTAAATTCTACACATTGTACCACGGTAAAATCTACGAAACGGATGCTGCAGGTACAATCAACTATGATGAGCACAACCATCCTACAAATGCTAAACCTTTAGATTTTTCTATTACGAAAAATGTAACAGGTCTTATCTTGACGACTATCTTAATGTTTTGGGGCTTTTTAAGCTTAGCTAAAACATACAAAAAAGGAGCAAACAACTTACCAAAAGGTATGGGTCGTGTATTAGAGCCTTTAGTGCTTTATGTACGTGACGAAATGGCGCTTCCAAATATCGGTCACCGTTACAAGGAGTTTATGCCTTTCTTGTTATCTGTGTTTTTCTTGATCTTAATTCTTAACTTATTAGGATTAACACCAATCGGATTCAACGTAACAGGTAACATCACTATTACCTTCTGTTTGGCTATCTTTACTTTCTTGATCGTTAACTTCAAAGGAAATAAAGATTACTGGAAACACATCTTCTGGATGCCAGGAGTTCCTGTACCATTCAAATTTGTTTTAGCGCCAATTGAGGTGTTAGGTATGTTCACAAAGCCTTTCTCGTTAATGCTTCGTTTGTTTGCCAACATTACAGCAGGTCACTCTGTAGTAATGGGTTTAATCGCGATCATTTACTTGTTCCAAGCAGAGTTAACAATACCTGGTAGTATTGGCGTATCTTTACTTTTGTCTATTGTATTGTTCTTATTAGAGCTTTTGGTAGCATTTTTACAAGCGTTTATCTTCACGATGTTGTCATCCCTATTCATTGGAATGGCGGTAGAAGAGCATTCGCATCACTAAGAAATTATTGTTTAATTATATAAAATAAATATCATGTACAATTTAATTGGAGCAGGTTTAATCGTTATCGGTGCAGGTTTAGGTTTAGGTAAAATCGGTGGTTCAGCAATGGAAGCTATCGCACGTCAACCAGAAGCAGCATCTAAAATTCAAACTGCAATGATCATTATTGGTGCCTTAGTTGAAGGTTTAGCATTCGGTGCTTTAATCTTAGGTAAGTAATCCCAATAAAACCCATAAAAGTACCGATAGATCAACGGTTGGTTGCTGTCGGTACTTTTTTTAAAAGTCACTTACAAATTATTATATAATAAATAATGGAAAAACTATTAGATCAGTTTTCGTTCGGGTTGTTCTTTTGGCAACTAATCATATTAGTTATTATTATCTTCATTCTAGGTAAATTTGCTTGGAAGCCTATTATCAACGCTTTGGAAGAACGTGAAGACGGAATCAACAATGCGTTACAAGCGGCAGAAAAAGCGAAGCTAGAAATGGCGCGTTTGACTAATGAAAATGAGCAGTTATTAAAAGAAGCACGCGCAGAGCGTGATGAAATCTTGAAGGAAGCGAAATCCTTAAAAGACAAGATTGTTGCTGAAGCAAAAAACGAAGCGCAAGAGTCTGGTAGAAAAATATTAGAGCAAGCGAAAAAAGAAATCGAAGATCAAAAGAACAAAGCTTTGGCTGAAGTTAAAAATCAAGTTTCTTCTTTATCTTTGGATATTGCACGCAAAGTATTAACGAAAGAATTTGAAAACCAAGGAACACAACAAGCTTTCGTAAGCGACTTGTTGAAAGACGTGAAATTAAGCTAATTGGTTCATCAAGTTTTAAATTAAGAATATGTCAATTTTTACAGTAGCATCAAGATACGCAAAGTCACTTTTAGAGCTGGCTAACGAGCAGAGCAACCTAGATACCGTTAAGGCGGATATCGATGGTGTTATTGTTGCGTTAAAATCCAACTCTGAGTTACAAGCTGTACTTAAAAACCCAATTATTAGCGGGGATAAAAAAGTCAATATCTTGAAAGCCCTTTTTGAAGGAAAAGTAAATCCTTTCGTGATTTCTTTCTTCCAGATTTTGGTGAGTAAAGGACGTGCTGCTATTATCTTGGAAATTGCCGAAGAGTTTATCCGTGAGTACAATGAAGTAAAAGGTATCGTGAAAGCTACTGTTACTTCGGCGAGTCCACTTTCGGCTGACAACTTAAATGTTTTAGGCAACAAGATTTCGCAAGAAATACAAGCAAGTGTTTTATTGACGAATAACGTGAATCCAAACTTGATTGGTGGTTTAATTATTCGCGTAGGCGATCGTCAGATCGATGCGAGTATTGCCGGAAGATTGAATAAATTGGAGAAGCATTTTGCAAATCAAGGTGTGTAATCTTGATATTTAATAATAGAATAAATCAAAAACCCTTATACTAATATACAATGATAGAGGTAAGACCAGATGAAGTATCGGCAATTCTAAGAGAACAATTGTCGGGCTTTAAATCAGAAGCCGAACTAGAAGAGGTGGGTACCGTACTTGCTGTAGGTGACGGTATTGCTCGTATTTACGGCTTAACCAAAGTTCAGTCCGGTGAGTTGGTTGAATTTGATAACGGATTAGAAGGTATCGTTTTGAACTTAGAGGAAGACAACGTAGGTGTTGTACTTTTAGGTTCTTCAGACGAAATTAAAGAAAAAGATACTGCAAGACGTACAAACCGTATCGCCTCAATTAAAGTAGGTGAAGGTATGGTAGGTCGTGTTGTAAACACATTAGGTCAGCCTATCGATGGTAAAGGACCAATTGCAGGTGAAACGTATGAGATGCCTATCGAGCGTAAAGCGCCAGGTGTTATCTACCGTCAGCCAGTAACTGAGCCATTACAAACAGGTATCAAAGCTATTGATGCGATGATTCCAGTAGGTCGTGGACAGCGTGAGTTGGTTATCGGTGACCGTCAAACAGGTAAAACTGCGGTTTGTATCGATACGATCTTAAACCAAAAAGAATTTTTCGATGCAGGTGAGCCTGTATTCTGTATTTACGTTGCTGTAGGTCAGAAAAACTCTACAGTAGCAAATATCGTTCGCGTATTAGAAGAGCGTGGTGCAATGGCTTACACAGTTGTTGTTGCTGCTTCTGCTGCTGATCCTGCTGCGATTCAATTCTACGCGCCAATGGCGGGTGCTGCTATCGGAGAGTTCTTCCGTGATACAGGTCGTCCAGCATTGATCGTGTATGATGATTTATCAAAACAAGCGGTAGCTTACCGTGAGGTTTCTTTGTTGTTACGTCGTCCACCGGGCCGTGAGGCTTACCCAGGTGACGTTTTCTACCTACACTCTCGTTTATTAGAGCGTGCAGCGAAAATCAACTCTTCAGATGAAATCGCTCGTAACATGAACGACCTTCCTGAGTCTATCAAGCACTTAGTAAAAGGTGGTGGTTCATTAACAGCTCTTCCAATTATCGAGACTCAAGCGGGTGACGTTTCTGCGTATATCCCAACAAACGTAATCTCGATTACAGATGGTCAGATCTTCTTGGAGTCTAATTTATTCAACGCAGGTATCCGTCCAGCGATTAACGTAGGTATCTCGGTATCACGTGTTGGTGGTAACGCGCAGATTAAACCGATGAAGAAAGTATCTGGTACATTAAAGTTAGATCAAGCACAGTACCGTGAGCTAGAAGCTTTCGCGAAATTTGGTTCTGACTTAGATGCTGCTACTAAATCTGTATTAGATAAAGGTATTCGTAACGTAGAGATCTTGAAACAAGGTCAATACTCACCAGTATCAGTAGAAAAACAAGTTGCTATTA
This sequence comes from Sphingobacterium sp. MYb382, assembly GCF_037572665.1. Taxonomy (NCBI): domain Bacteria; kingdom Pseudomonadati; phylum Bacteroidota; class Sphingobacteriia; order Sphingobacteriales; family Sphingobacteriaceae; genus Sphingobacterium; species Sphingobacterium sp. MYb382. The sequence continues at coordinate 420,503 of NZ_JBBGZT010000029.1, read as the reverse complement.
TTTACGCAGGTACTAAAGGTCTTTTCCGTTCTGTTCCAGTAAATAAAGTACGTCAGTTTGAAGAAGAATTCTTGACGCAATTAGAGCAACGTCATCCAGAAGTATTAGCAGGCTTCAAAGCTGGTAAATACACGGATGAGTTAACAGATGTTTTAGACAAAGTAGCTAAGGAATTAGCAGCAAAATATTAATTAGATAGGAGTATAGAGTATTGAGTATAGAGCATTATACTCAATACACAGTACTCAATACTCAAGTCTCCAATAATATATGGCAAATTTAAAAGAAGTAAGAAACCGTATTTCTTCGGTAAGCTCAACGCAACAGATCACCAAAGCGATGAAGATGGTTGCTGCGGCTAAATTGAAACGTGCTACAAATGCTATTGTTCAATTGCGCCCTTATGCCAACAAGCTAAGAGGTATTTTGGAGCAAGTTTCTGCTTCTGTAGAAGGCAACGATTCTCCTTATACGCAAGATCGCGTGCCTACGAAAGTAGTTGTCATCGTTTTGACGTCGAATAGAGGTTTAGCTGGTGCTTTTAATGCGAATGCGATTAAGGCAGCAAATAACTTGATCTTCAATAAATATGCTGAGCAAAATGCGAAAGGTAACTTAAGCATTATTGCTATCGGTAAGCGTGGTCATGATTTCTTTGAGCGTCGTGGATTTAATGTGATTGGTAATAACAATGAATTATTCAATCAACTTTCATTCTTGAACGTATCTAAAGTTACTGAATATGTAATGGAAGAGTTCAAAGCTGGAAATATTGACCGTGTAGAAGTAGTATACAACCAGTTCCGTAATGCTGCAATGCAGGAAATGGTAGCTGAGCAAGTATTACCTTTGCTTCCTGAAGAAAAGGCAGCTGATGGTCATGCGCACCTTACTACAGAAACTGATTACATCATCGAGCCTTCTAAAGAGAAGATCATCGAAGAGTTAATCCCGAAAGCTATTAAGACACAAGTTTACAAAGCTGTTTTAGATTCGAACGCTTCTGAGCATGGAGCACGTATGACAGCGATGGATAAAGCAACGGAAAATGCGGGTGATTTATTGAAAGCCCTTAAGCTTTCTTACAACCAAGCACGTCAAGCAGCCATCACTACAGAATTAAGTGAGATTGTTTCTGGTGCGGCAGCATTATCTAATGGATAAGCTGTTGTCATAAGACAAAAAATACGGATGCTAGCAATAGCAATTCAATAAAGAGCCTAGATTTTATCTGGGCTCTTTTGTTTTTAGTAAGAAAAAATTAATTCACTATCTTATCACCCTTCTGCGTACTTTAGCGTACATAATGTTAGCGGTCCTGATTTTTATCGAATTTCAGTATCTCTTTGAACCTAATTCAGTAAACACAGGCTAATTTTAGAATAATATACTAGTTTAGTAGATTATTTTTTTGTTTTGATTTCTTTTACCAAAGAAAAGTAATAGATTCGTCTTTGTTAATTTTTAAAAACGTTTTAGCTGTTTTATAGCTAATTCAATTACCCATAGTGATGGACAAAAAAATGCTTTCAGGATTAAATGACGAAGAGCTTTTCCTTCTGGTAAAACAGGAGCAAGATTGGGCTGCATTTGGTTGTCTATATGATCGCTATTGGGATAAGCTTTGGCGTTTTTCCTTACGCCATCAAATCCATTCAGAGGAAGCTCAAGATACTTTGCAGGATGTGTTTTCTGCCTTATGGGAAAATCGAGCACGTATTGATATCAAAACAAAGTTATCTTCTTTTCTCTATCGAGCAACCTTAAATCAGATTCTTAAAAAAGTTGATCGCAGTAAGGTGATTGCTTCCTATATCGGGAGTATAAGTGCAAAAATGCAAGAGGATGGCTTATCACTCGACGAGCTTATCTATGAGAAAGAGCTGCAAGAAAATCTGTCTAAGGCTTTAGAAGCTATGCCTAGTAAGATGCGCCTAGTCTTTGAAGCCAGTCGTTTTGAAGGGCTGAGCCATGAAGAGATTGCTGTAAAGATGGAAATATCTAAGGAGACTGTAAAGAGTCAAATTAAAAATGCCCTAAAAGTAGTTCGTAAATATGTGCATGTCATGTTGCACGTTTACCTATAGTATGTATCCCTACGTTTCTTAATTAATCATTTTTATAATGAGGAGTGTGCTGCCTAGCGAAGGGCGCTACTCCTCTTTTTTTATTTTTTATCTCACCCCTTCTTCCCCTTTAACGTACATAAGCAATAAGAAGGAATATATTTTAAATACATGGAGGATTTGCAACAGCAAATAGACGAACTTTTAAAACGTTACCAAGACGGTAAAACGACTGCTGAAGAAGATGCTTTTTTGGAAGAACTTCTATTTCAAAAGATGGCTGATGATGATTCTTCAACTAATATAGAAGCTTTGAGGTCTAAAAAAATGGCGTGGGATAAGTTGGAGGCTATGCATCAAATTGCATCTACAGAAAGCTCTGCTAGATTCTTCCTGAAATGGAATAATCGCTACAGTGCCACAGCAGCGGCCATTCTTCTTGTTTTAGGATTTGCCATCTTTTTTTGCCTACGTCTGTCTTCACCAACGAACGATGCGCAAGTAGCCGTTCTAACGACTTCAACAGATATATCGCCAGGTAGAAATAAAGCAACACTGAAGTTAGCGGACGGGCGTACGATTGCATTAGATAATAACCAAGACGGTATTGTCGTGGACGATCGTGGTATTAGTTATGCCGACAAAGAGGATAATCAATTGGCCAATTTGGCCGATGAGGGAAAAGACCTCTTCTTGGAGGTTTCTACGCCTAAGGGGGGACAATATCAAGTTACGCTAGCCGATGGAAGCCGTGTATGGTTAAATGCAGGGTCTACCTTGCGTTACCCGAGTCGTTTCCAAAAAGACAAAAGGGTCGTGTACTTAGAAGGAGAGGCTTATTTTGAGGTCAACGAACAGGTGCTTAGTAGCCAAGCTAACCATCCTTATGCTGCTGCGCAGAAGAAACCTTTTATTGTGATTACCAAAGAGCAAGAGGCGCAGGTTCTAGGTACTAAATTTAATATCAACAGCTTCGATAAGCAGATTAAGACAACATTGGCTTCTGGCCGTTTATATGTGAGTAATGCGGCAGGAGGAGCTGTTACCTTATGGCCTAATGAACAAGCTAGCAGTAGCGCTAATGGTATAACCAAGCGCAAGATAAATATCGAAAGCGAGTTGGCATGGCGTTATGACAAATTTAGCTTTGATAATAAACCGTTTGCGGTAGTCATGGACGAGCTAGCACGTTGGTATGATCTGCATATTGTCTATGCAAACCGTATTCCTACGATAGAGCTGGCTGGTGATGCACATCGTAATCAAAATTTAAGCCTTGTTCTTCGTGTTCTTGACGCTTCCAATGTGAATTATCGACTCGATAAAGAGACGAGAAAACTTATAATATATTAACAAAATCAACCTAAAACCTTAGTCAAAAAGATACAATGAAATTAATAACCTAACCTAACAAGCTAAGTGCGACACATGATCGTAATAAGCTTACATCTACTTTAATCAACCATTTACCATCCTATTAACACGAATTATTAATGAATAACCTTTACTTTAAAAGAGTAATACGAACTAGTGCTTTGCTTTTTAGTGGCGTGCTCATGTCCTTTAATTCAGTCAGCTATTCGCAAAGTATTACATTGAAAGGAAACAAAATTCCTTTTAGTCAGGTCGTAAATGCTATCCGCCAGCAAAGTGGCTATAGTGTTTTCAGCCCTAAGGCTTTATTAGACGAAGTCGGATTCGTCAGCATCGATGCGCAGAATATGCCTTTAGATGATTTTTTGAAAACGGTGTTAGCCAATAAAGCTATTACCTATCAAGTAGAAGATAGGACAATTTCCTTAAGTAAGAAAAATACCAAAGTACCAACAAGCACGCCTTCCGTTAGTACCGTGGAAATTAAACAGCAGCAACGTACGATAACCGGTAAGGTGACCAACGAGGATTCACGTCAACCCATTCTCGGGGTCACGGTCAAGCTTAAAGGGCAGCCTAACGGTATTTTGACGGACCTTAAAGGTCAGTTTACCTTGCTTATTCCACAGGATGTTGCAAACCCTGTTCTTGTTTTTTCCCATGTGGGCTATAAAACTGTGGAGATCGCTGTTAAAGGACAAAACACATATAATGTCAGTCTTGAGAGCGAGGTAGAAAGTATCAAAGAAACGGTCGTTACAGGCATTTATCAGCGTACCAAGGAAAGTTTTACGGGTTCTTCGTCTACATATACAGCCAAAGAGTTGAAGATGATTGGAAACCAAGGAATCCTGCAGAGTTTACGAACACTAGATCCTTCGTTTGCTATTGTTGAAAATAATCAATTCGGATCCGATCCAAATCGTCTTCCTGATATTGAGATTCGTGGGAAAAGTAGCGTTATTGGACTTACTGAGCAGTTTAGTAGCAATCCCAATCAACCTCTTTTTATCCTTGATGGTTTTGAGTCATCGTTAGCTGTGATTAGTGATTTCAGTATGGATCGAATTGAAAGTATTACCATCTTGAAAGATGCAGCGGCGGCAGCAATTTATGGCTCTAAAGCAGCAAACGGTGTAATTGTCGTAGAATCGAAAAGACCAACTCAAGGACAGCTTCGCTTGACGTATAACCTAAATTCTTCCGTGAGCTTTGCTGACCTGAAAGATTATAACTTGATGAATGCCTCAGAGAAATTAGAATACGAGAAGCTATCTCTCTTTTATGGAGGCTTAGATGCCTTTGGCAACATTACAGGAGATGAAAATGAAGCGAAATACTTTCATCGTAAGAAAGAAGTAGAACGTGGCGTCAATACATATTGGCTGAATGAACCCTTACGTACTGCTTTATCGCAAAATCATAACATTTTTGCTGAGGGCGGAGATGCAAACCTTCGTTATAGCGCTAGTTTAAACTATGGTGATACTAAAGGTGTAATGAAACAATCTTCACGTAAGGTTACGAGTGGTTCTGTTCGTTTGATTTATCGTAAAGATCGTTTATCATTTTCTAACTCTTTAAATGTGGATTATGTTGCAGCCAATAGAGAGTCTATTCCTTTTGCTCGTTTTTCTAGGGCAAATCCATACCATCGGATGTATAATGAACAAGGAGGAATTGATAAGGTAATGGAAAATATTCGTTATTTGGATTTAGCAACTTTCACGAGTAAAAGTTTAAATATCTACAATCCTTTGTACGATATGAATAACAATAATGTTAATAAGACTTCGACTCAAGGTTTTACGAATAATTTTGAAATTGATTGGCGAATTCTTGATGAGTTACGCTTTCGTACACGTATAGGTTTACGCCACGGAAGTGAAAGAGTAGAGTCTTTCCTTTCGCCTTTTAATTCTGAATTTGATGGTGTGAATGAGCTACAGCGTGGTAGATACGATGAACAGAATGGTAAACGTACCAATTATGATGGCGACTTAAGCTTAACCTATGGTAAGCTGTTAAAAGAAAAGCATCTACTTAATTTAGTCGCAGGGATGCGTATGGAGCAAGGTAGTAGCTTATTTAGTGGTTATGGTGTACGTGGATTTGTAGATGACGAATTTACGAATCCATCTTTTGCACTAGGCTATGAGCCTGGAGGGCGAGCCGGATACCAAGAATCGAAACGTCGTAGTGCAAGTTTCTTTTTTAATACGGGTTATAGTTATGATAATAAATATTTGATTGATGCTACCGTACGTTCAGACGGTTCTTCAGTATATGGGGCAGATCGTCAGTTTACTACGATTTGGTCTACAGGTTTAGCTTGGAATATGCATAATGAATCTTTCATTAAGGAGACGTCATTCAATTGGATTAACTTTTTGAAAATTAGAGCTTCTATTGGTAATCCGGGTAACCAGAATTTCAATGATTATATTTCGATGCGTGTGTATCGCTACAATAGTGAAAATAGAACACCTTTTGGATCGAGCGTTATCTTAAGTAATTTCGGTAATAGTAATCTAAAGTGGCAGAAAACGTTAGATCGTAATATTGGTTTTGATTTGGAAGTATTGGATAAACGTCTGCGTTTTAACTTTGATTATTTCAATAAAAATACAGATCCTTTATTAGTATTTATTGGTTTGCCTTCTTCTACAGGAGCGACTAGCAAAGCCGAAAATTTAGGTAGTCAAGTCACTAAGGGAATGACATTGATTACAGATTACACGATTATCCGTAAGCAAGATTTTAACTGGAGAATCAACCTAAACATGCGGCAGTTACGCTCTAAATATGAGAATATTGGCGACGCCCTGAATAAGTTTAATCAAGATAATAAAAGCCGAAATTTAGTTCGTTATTATGATGGTGCTCGACCTTCAGATCTATGGGCTGTAAGGTCGGCAGGGATTGATCCAGCTACAGGACGTGAAATATTCTTAACCAAAGAAGGGAAACAGACCTTTGTACATAACTATGATGATGAGGTTGTAGTCGGGAATTCTGAGCCAAAGTTAGAAGGCATTTTAGGCACGTCATTTTATTATAAAGGTTTTTCTGGAAGTGTATTTCTACGCTATCGTTTAGGAGGTCAGACTTTTATGCAAACACTGTACGAAAAGGTAGAAAATGTCAACATTCAAAATATTGCACTCAATCAAGATAAGAGAGCGCTCTATGATCGTTGGAAAAAACCAGGAGATGTAACAAAGTTTAGAGCTATTTCACAAACTGACTTTACGCCGATGTCATCTCGATTTGTAGCTGATAATAATATCATATCAGGAGAGTCCTTTTCTTTTGGCTATGAAACAAGTAACAAAGCCTGGCTACGTAGGATCGGTGCTTCATCAATTACAACACGTGCTTATATGAATGATATTTTTAGAATTTCTTCTATCAAAAACGAACGTGGGATAGATTATCCTTTTGCACGATCAGTTTCATTCTCTCTTGGGCTACGCTTTTAAATTATCTGAACTTGTGAAAATTATTGATATGAAATTACAAAAAATTATTTTCTTAATCCTTTGCTTGATCGGATTGAACTCTTGCTCTAAATGGATCGATGTAAAACCAACAGATCGACTCGCAGAGGATCTCCTTTATAAAAATAAAGAAGGATATATCAAGGCAATAAGTGGTGTCTATTCGGAAATGACAAACAACAGTCTTTATGGTCGTTTTATGACAGCAGGAGCGGTAGATGTATTGTCTCAGTATTACTTTATCAACTCGACTACGAATGGGTATTATAATTATACTATGTTTGATTATACACAAGGGAATACAAAAGGAGGATTTGATAATGCTTGGAAAAAGGCTTATGAGCTTATTGTTAACCTTAATGTGATTATTGATCGTTGTGGCGATTCACCAAGCGCAGTTTTACCAGCATCTTATTATGGAACGGTAAAAGGAGAAGCTTTAGCCTTGCGCGCCATGCTTCATTTTGATTTGTTGCGTCTTTTTGGACCAATATGGTCAGAGACGAATAAAACCTTAAAAACAATTCCTTATACAACGGGACTTAAGAATGAGGTAACTCCTTTATTAACTGCTGAGCAGGTAATCAACCTTATCGAAAGTGACTTGAACCAAGCTGTTATACTTTTGCAAGCTGCTGACCCTATTATTCAGGAAGGTGTGCGTAATGGAAGTAACACGCTAGGAACCAACGATCTATTCTATAGACAGTATCGACTTAATTATTTTGCTGCGAAGGCCTTGTTGGCCCGTACTTACCTTTGGAAAGGAGATAAGGTAAAAGCACTAGCAACTGCGCAGGATATTATTCAGTCTGCAAAAATTAATGGTCGGGATATTTTTCCTTTTGTTACATCCTCCGCAGCGACGAGCTCTGATAAACCCGATCGTATGTTCTCGACAGAGGTTCTTTTTTCACTTTATAGTAGTAGTCGTTTCAAATTATACGAAGATGTATTTTCCCCTAATCAAGAACCTTTTAATAGGTTAACATTTAATAACAGTGATAACAACATGGCACGTGTAGATAATCTCTATGATGATAAAAACGATTATCGATACCGTATTTGGGAAAACGTGAATGTTGGAGGTAAGTTGATCTTGGCTAACCAAAAGTTTAAAGATTATAACGATGCTCCTGGACGTTTTATGATGCCATTGATTCGTCTAAGTGAATTGTACCTAATTGCCGCAGAGACAACGACAAACCTTGATGAAGCAAAACAATATCTAAATAAAGTGCGAACGAATAGAAACACTTTCAGCTTAAATCCTAGTGATGCTGTACAGCTGAAGAACTTTATTACAGCCGAGTATCGAAAAGAGTTTATTGGAGAGGGACAAATGTTTTATTACTACAAGAGGAATGCGTCAACGATGATTCCGAACCATGCGGCATTAGTAGGAGAAAAAGCAATGCCATTGGGCAATTATAGAGTTCCTCTGCCAGAGAGTGAGATCAGTGTACGCTTGTCTATAGATAAATAAGACATTGTATTTTAATAACAAGTAAAGAACAGAATCATGAAATTCTTAAAAATATTTAGTTTACTATTTGCTATTTCCTTTGCTGGTTGTGAAAAGGAAATGATGAGCTATGAAGGTGTAGAAGGTGTATATTTTGCCGTGCAGCACGGAGCATCCTATGGTAATGAACGTACATGGCCTTACCAACCTTATACCAATGTGGAATTTGTAAAAACAGAAGCCAATGAAATTCAATTGGGAATTAAAGTAATGATCACAGGCCCGGCAAAAGATTATGACCGTAAGTTTTTGGTAGAAGTAAATCCTGACTCCACAACTGCTCAAGTTGGTGTGCATTATAACGCTATACCAAATGAAGTCACTGTCCCAGCAAATGCCTTCACTGCCAATGTTCCCTTGACCCTAAAGCGTGCGGTAGATTTAAAGAAAACATTGAAAACAATTGGTTTACGATTGGTTGCAAATGAAAGTTTTCAACTTTCTTTTCCTAATTGGAATGCATTACCGTCTAATACGGCAGGAACAGTTGTTAAAAAATTTGATGCCAGTTTACATACGCTTCGTATTAACGACTTTTTAGTGCAACCTGCCGTATGGATCGGATCTATTCAGCCTGGAAATAGAGAGGCTGGACAATGGGGAGCTTTCTCTGAAAAGAAAATCAAATTGATGATGGAACTAATGAATCTGACCTACGCTGATTTTACGAGTACCGCCACCATGCCTCCTATTCTATCCGGATTGGTGGCCTCAACCTGTGCGCGTTACCTTCTTGCTCGTTATGAAGTGGGTGACCCTGTATTGGAAGATGATGGTCGTTTAATGTTTGTTGGCACTGTCCCTTGGACATCCTACATTGGGGTGCCTTATAAACCGGAGTCTAAATAATTATTAGTAATACAGATTGAATACTATGAAAATTTTAAAATATATTTTAGGCTTAACACTCCTTTACGCCATCACTTCTTGTAAAGAAAAGTTGGGGAATTATGATTATCACGATATCAATGAAATTACAATTGAAGGTGTAGATAAAAGTTATGCTATTTTGCAGTCTATTGATACCTTACGGATCAAGCCTGTTTATAATATGACAGAACTAAATGTCGACTCTTCTCGTTTTTCCTATTTCTGGGTTATTAAACAAAATAATCAATTTTTAGATACCCTAGGACGCGAGAAAAACTTGAATTACCCCGTAACTCTTGCTCCAAATAATTATGTTTTACAATTGCGTGTAATTGACCGACAAACAGATGTAACGTTTATAAAGCAGACAAATCTATCGGTTGGAACGCCATACTCCAGAGGTTGGTTGCTCGTAGGAGAAAATGAAAATGACAATGCGGAATTTGATATCATCTCTATGGTGCGTGATACTTTCCCAGTTAGAAATCTCCTTGCGAAGAGCGGATTACCTACATTAAAAGGGTCTTTACTGGCGCAACATACTGGAGGTAATTTTGAAAGCAATTATAAACTCTGGATATCTAGTAATACAGGGGCCTATTATCTCGATCGTGTTACTATGAAAGGTAAAGTCGCCAACACTTTTGGTAGCTTAGTGTATACAACGGATCCCATTAATAAAAATGAGCTATCGCCAGCAGTTATTGCTCCACAGTTAGCCAATAGTAGTGGCGGTAGTGGTGGAAGTAGCTCCAGAGCTGTTTTAACAAGTAATGGACACCTTTTTGCAATTTCTTTATTTGGTGCCGCTGATCTTTATGGCAATCCGGCAAATCGACATGCTAGTAATTTTAATAAACTTTTGAAAGCTGCACCATATGCCTTGTATTCTATTGGAAGTTTTAATTCTGTTGTCTGGTATGATGTAGATAATAACAGATTCATGAATCTTCCATCAATAGGTTTTGCGGCAACATCTGATTATCCACAAGATCTTCCTGATGATCCATTTCCTTGGAACCAAGCCGGTACAGGTAGAAAGCTACGCTATGCCGAAAACACAAGAAATACAGATGGCGGGTCGCAGCACGGAAACTCTTTTGCTGTATTGGTAGATAATAATAAAAATAGTTTTATCTATAAATTTTACGCTAACGGCGGAAATCCGGCGAAACGAGCCTCCTACACGGTAAATCCTATAGCTACTGATTTTGATAAAGCAGATTACTATGCGTTTTCCTCTAATCGTACTGTTGTCTTTTATGCCGTAGGAGCAAAGCTTTATGCTTATGATTATAACCCAGGTAATGAAAAAATATATCAATTCCCGGAGATAGGCACAGATCCGATTACTATGTTAAAGTTTGATACTACCGTTGATGCTGCTACGAACGCTTTGTATATAGCTACGTACAATACTAATACTAAAGGAACTTTAAGACGATTTAATATTGGGAATAATCCAAATCAGGTCGATATTCAGGCTATTACACGTTCTAAATGGGATGGGCTTTTGAAAATTAAAACGATGAATTGGAGAGCCGTAAACTAATTAATTTAAAATGCTGAAAACAATGAAAAAATATTTAAGTCTAGGTCTATTTATGGCCATCGTATTTTTAAGCAACGCCCAGACAAAGCAAGTGCGTGTGGAAGGAAATTTTCCGAAATGGACAAATGGAGATCAGGTGGTGCTACTCCGTGTCGTTGATAACGCGCTTAAACAGGATACGACGAAAGTCGTAAAAGGGAAGTTTAGTTTTAAATTAGAACTTGATCAACCATCTCGTCTATCCGTCTATTCGGTTGCGGCAGTATCGGGAAAAATAAAAGATAATAACAGCTTTTACATCGATCAAGGTACCGTGAAGCTCACCGGAAAGGACTCCCTTAAAAATGCGGTTATCAAAGGTTCAAAAATTACAGTGGAGGCTCAAGAATTAGACAAGCAAGTAGCTCCTTTTCAACATAAACTTGTAAATCTGCGTCAGCACGCTCAAGAGCTATTGAAAGATGAATCCAAGAAAGCCGAACTAGAGCAGTTAAATGTAGACTATAAGCTTTTAATAGATTCGCTGCGCGAGACAAAAGTCAGCTTTATAAAAACACATCCGCAATCATTCCTATCCTTGATTACGTTGAATGAGTTCCTTGGCGGTGCTATAGATTATAATTTTGCGCAACCTCTATTATCAGGCCTGTCGGCCGATTTACAAAAGTCTTCCTTAGGAAAGGATGCTCAACGTAAGATTACCATTGCTAAAGCTACGAATATCGGCGAGGTATTGCCTGATTTTACATCTAAGGACACCTTAGGTAGCGAACTTAGTCTGACAGAAGTGGTAAAGAAGGGTAAAGTAACGTTAGTTGACTTTTGGGCAAGTTGGTGTGTACCTTGTCGTAAGGAAAATCCGAATATTGTGAAAGCGTATAAAGAATTTCACCATAAAGGATTTAATATTTTAAGTGTTTCTTTAGACCGCTCCGCGGGTGCTTGGAAGCAAGCCATCGTCAATGACGAAATGACCTGGTATCATGTGTCAAGTTTAAACTATTGGGATGAACCCGTTGCAAAATTATATGGTATAACAGGCGTGCCTGATAGTTTTTTATTAGATGGGCAAGGCAAAGTAATTGCACGTGGATTGCGTGCAGAAGCACTTTATGCGAAGTTGCAAGAAATACTAGATTAATCAAGCTTTTAGTAGATGATAAACGGGCAGTATCTTTCGATACTGCCCGTTTTTTATTGTCTTTCTTTTTGTGTATATTCCAGTAACCATTTATGAATTTGATGAAGTTGCCTCGCCCGAAAGCAACAGCTACTAACATAAAGCCCGCATTTAATATCCAATAAAAACCAAATTTTTAATCTATGAGAATCTGGATGTTATTAACCCTATTAGGGGCATGGAACCTTTATGCGCAAGAATTTTCGCCAGCACCGTTCTTGGGAATGGGAAAGGCCACTGTTGCACAAACTGGTTTGTATGCTATCGTTACGAATCCTGCAGGCCTACAGGCGGTGCAAGGTCTAGAGATAGCGATAGCCTATCAGCAACACTTTCTAAAAGCAGATATAGCCACTCAAGGAATACTCGTGGCCCTGCCTCTTGCTCAATCTAGTAGGATAGGGGTAGCCCTGACGAAGTATGGCTTAAAGGATGTCAATAGCTTGCTGCGTGCAGGTATCTCTTGGAACCGATCTTTTGGGAATCAGCTATCGGTATCTACAACAATAAATTATCATCAATATTATGTTCGAGGCTATCATCTTGAACGTGCGGTTTCCGCAGATCTAGGTTTACAGTATAGTATTAGTGCCACTTTACGTACGGGTGTTTTCTTTAAGAACATTGGTAACAACAACTTTCCAACTGCTTCTTCTCCACCACTATCACGTCAAATCGGAATGGGCTTTAGCTATGCCTTCTCCGAAGAACTGTTGATAGCGCTAGATTTTGTAAAGACTTTTCCTCATCAGCTACTGTATCGTGTTGGCATGTCATATAGCCCACATCCCAAAATTGTCCTCCGTGTAGGAAGTCTATCTAACCCTATTCAATATACCGCAGGAATGGGGGTGAAGTACAAAAAATGGCAGTTTGAATGGGCAAACCTTTTTCATGTTAAACTGGGGTCTTCTCCACAATTTATGATGGCTTATGCGTTTTAGTATATTTTTATGTGCGCTTTTTTTAAGCTTTTGCACCTGCCTGTCGCAAGAATTAAGTGAGCTGGAGGATATTTTGGTCGAAGAAATCATTAATGATCTCGATGTGGATTTGGATATTAGTGAGTTTACAGAACGACTTCGTTTTTATTTAAAGCATCCAATCAACTTGAATCAAGTAGATGAACCAAGTTTAAATAGTCTACTATTTCTATCTCCAGTACAAATCGCTAATATTTTACAGCATCCCAAAATTGCAGGGCCTTTTATCTCGGTGCTGGAGCTACAGGTGGTGCCTGGGATGGATGAAAACACACTAGATCGTCTGTATCCCTTTGTGATGGTCGCGCCAGCATCTCCTTGGCCTAATTTCTCGTTACGGAAAATGGTGCAGGAGTCCGATCAACAAATCATGATTCGTTACGGACGGGTATTGGAAAGACAAGAAGGGTACAGCCGTACTGGGCCTGATGAAACACGGTATTTAGGCGATGCTAATCGCTACAACCTTTGGTATCGCTTGAACGATGGTGAGCGGCTAAGTGTAGCTATTAATGCGAAAAAGGATGCCGGAGAGCCTTTCTTTAGAGGTAAGCAACGTTATGGATTTGACTATTACAGCATGAGCTTGTCTTTGAAAAATATAGGGAAAATTAAAGAAATTGTACTTGGAGACTATGCTGTACAAGTTGGGCAAGGGTTAATGATTTGGAACGGACTTAGGCTTGGTAAAGGTACCCTCATGGGAAATAGCGCCAGGCAGGGAATTGGATTGAAGCCCTATACCTCCATGAATGAAAGTAATTTTTTACGTGGTATCGCAGTACGTTTTCCCTTAGCGCAGCTTGAGGCTACCTCTTTTGTTTCTTTTCGCAAAGTTGATGGAGATCTGCAGCAGCAGGACGGTAGAACGGTGATTATAAATATTCAATCTACAGGATTGCACCGTACAGCAACTGAGCAGCGCTATCGACATGCTGTTGATCAATGGCTGGGTGGATTGGTGCTCACCTATCAAAAAGGACGATTAAAAAGTCAGATGGCAGCCCTATACACGCGTTTCAACGGACAGATGCAGCCTACAGACATCATGCGTAATCGCTATACCTTTCGTGGACAGCAGCTGCTCAACAGTACAGCAACCTTTCAGTACAGCTATAAAAATTTGTATAGCTACGGTGAGTTTGCGCAACAGCTTGGCGGAGGCTGGGCTACAAATGTAGGGATGCTCGCCAGTCTTGATCCGAAAGTTAGTTTCTTTACACAGTATCGCCGTTATCAACCTAATTACTACGCTTTTTATGCACAGGCAGTTTCCGAAAGTACCGGTGTCGTCAATGAACAAGGCTTCTATTCTGGATTGCGTTATCATCCTAATCGTAAAATTGAATGGCTCACGTACATCGATTTATTTCGGTTTCCATGGTTGCGCTATCGCGTCGATGCACCCAGTAGTGGAGCTGATTTTTTAACCCAATTTAGCTACACCTGGTACAAACGTGGTCTACTAAGCTTACGCTATCGTCATCGCTTGCGCGAAGAAAATAGTGCAGAGCGTGTCGCCGAAAATTATTTGGAGTCTACCGTGAAAAACAATGTGCGCCTAGACTTTCGTTTTAAGATGGGGGCTGACTGGGAAATCAAATCGCGCCTTGAAGCCGTTCGCTATCGAAAAAATAAACAACAGAACAATGGCGGTTTAGCCTATCAGGAATTGCAATGGAAGCCCCGAAACAAATCCGTTCAGCTAAACTTCAGAATCACATCTTTTCATGCCGATGCCTATAGTGCACGTTTGTATACGCAAGAGAAAGATTTGCTCTATGCGTATTCATCAACACTACTGTACAATCGAGGAACCCGTTTTTATCTGTATGTAGCTTACCGATTGTCGGCCAAAACACAACTATGGATGCGCTATGCGCAAAGTAGTTATAGCGAGCAAGAAAATGTAGGTTCAGGGTTAGATGCTAGCCCAGGGAGAAAAAGGAGTGATGTGAAACTGCAAATACGTCATCAATGGTAAAAGAAAGGTTCATGTGGTCAGCGGCGCATATGCCCTTTTTGAGGCTTTTCATCGGCTACGCATTAGGGATTTTCTTGGGCTTCTACCTGCCTGTAAGCCACCGTTTGTATCAGTGGGGCGTCGGTGTTGTATGTGTCTGCATTTGCTTAATAGTGACGCTAGAAATAGCAAGGCCAGCAGTTAGTCGTTATATTTTTCCAAGGCTGCTTTTTCCTCTATTGGTCTTGACAGGTTTTATCGTTATAAAATATCATCAGCCCAATCATCAATCGCGGCATTTTCAACATCATAAGTATACCCTTTTAGCAGGGATTATCGACGATGAGCCTGTAGAGCGTAGCCGTAGTATACGCTTTCCTGTTAGAATTATAAGTGGTTACGCAGATAAGAGAGCTTACCCTTCCGAAGGGATAGTTATGGTTTCGCTTAAATCCGATAGCAGTAGAAATAGCTATGCCTATGGCGACCATATTATTTTGGCAAATACCACGCAGGTGGTGCCTCTAGCATTAAACCCCAAACAGTTTGATTATAGCAGTTATTTGGCAAAGCGTGCTATTTATCATCAAGCTTTTTTGAAGAGTAATCAGCTACGGCTGTTGAAAGCAGATGAAGGAAAGATGGTCATAAATTATGCCTTGAAATGGCGTCTATACCTCGTGGATAAGTTTCGCTATTATTTGTCCAGCGAGCGGGGCTATCAGGTAAGCGTGGCTTTGATTCTAGGGTATCGTGCCGACGTTGATGCTTCCGTATTGGAAGCTTTTACAGATACAGGCACCATTCATGTGTTAAGCGTTTCGGGATTACACGTTAGCATGGTTTTCTATATTTTATATGGAATTTTAAGCTTTTTTGATAGGTTCTCTCGTGGTAGAATTGTGCGTTTAGTACTCAGTTTTTTGTGTATTTGGGGCTATGTAATTCTGACCGGATTGGCACCACCTATTTTAAGGGCGGGAATTATGATGAGCTTTTTTTTGATAACCGAAGGAACTAGAAAGCCGCAAAATCACTTGAATACCCTTTTTGCTTCTGCTTTTTTTATGCTCCTTGTCGATGCTAAAGTACTGTTCGATGTTGGTTTTCAGCTTTCCTATAGTGCTATGCTTGGTCTTTTTACGTTATATCCGCTACTGCGCGAATGGTGGCTACCTAAGCGCCCTTGGATGCGTAATATGGTATCATCAATTTGGGTTTCTATATCCGCGCAGTTGTTTACCGCGCCATTGGCACTGTTCTATTTTCAGCAGTTTCCAAATTTGTTTTTAGTTGGAAACCTCTTCATTATGCTTCCTTCAAATTTAATAATGTACAGCGGTATTGCCTTGGCACTATGTCCTGTGGGGATGGTGAATGGTTGGATAGCGCTATTGCTAACTTATTTTATTGATTTTACCATTTATGGGCTTAAATGGATGAGTAAGCTACCTTTCGCGGTCAGCTCAGGAATAGATTTCGATAAGGGGCAACTGATTATAGCCAGCTTGTTGTTGTATCTTTTATTATTGACTTGGCGAAGGACTACGAAGCGTAATATACTCTTGTTTGTTGCCGTTTTATCCGTGCTTTTATTTCGTTCTTCATGGACCGCTATTCACCTTTCTTCCTATCGGGGAATAAAAATTTATAGTACTTCTAGCCAGCTTCATATCGCTGTGATTAATCAAGGACAGGTATTTTTATACTCAACAAAAGATTCTTTAACCGATCCTCAGTTGCGGTTTCAAGTATGGCCCGACCTACAACGCTACGCGAAAAAAGAAGACATTGTTTTTCTGCCGCTGAAGCAGCCAAAGAAAGAAAACCGCTTGCTGCATGCCTTAGGACAACGATGGCTACTTCTGGAAAAAGAACAGGATTTAGAAACCCTACCTGATTTTGAAGTACTGATTTGGCGTCTATGGAAGAGACCCGATGTAGCAGCCTTTCCGCTAGCTTGGCGTAACCGCCTGATCTGTTTCGTTAACCTCTATGATGCGACAGAAGCCCAAGTCATAGAAATGGAGGCAGCACGTATAAAACAGCGTTTTTACACATTAAACGATAATTTTGCTTATGTTTGGGAAGCTAAATGAGATGGAAAATAACAGCTTATCCATATTAAAAACATACTGGGGATATGATCAGTTTCGCCCGCTACAGTCGGAAATTATTGATTCCGTTGTGCAAGGGAGAGATACCTTAGCCCTGCTGCCTACGGGCGGAGGGAAATCCATTTGTTTTCAAGTCCCGGCACTACTTTCTGAAGGTATATGTATCGTCATCAGTCCTTTGATTGCCTTGATGAAAGACCAAGTAGAAAATTTACGTAAAAGAGGAATAGAAGCGGTGGCTATTTTTTCGGGGATGTCGAAGCGTGAGGTTGATATTACCCTCGATAATTGCGTTTATGGAAAGATAAAATTCCTGTATTTAGCTCCTGAGCGTTTGTATAGCGATTTGGTGCGTGAGCGTATACGCTATATGAAGGTTAACCTGTTTGCCATAGATGAAGCACATTGTATTTCCCAATGGGGATATGATTTTCGTCCTTCCTATTTGGAGCTAGCACAGCTGCGTAAGCTACATCCGCAAGTGCCATTTTTAGCCCTTACAGCAACAGCAACGCCAGATGTCGTTGTTGATATTCAAGAAAAGCTGGCTTTTCCGAAGGCTAATGTTTTTCAAAAAAGCTTCAAGCGTGAAAACCTAGCCTATATGGTGCTGCCCGAGGAAGATAAAATGGGACGGATGTTGCGTATGCTTCAAAAGATTGGTGGCAGTGGCGTTGTTTATGTCCGCAATAGGCGCGAAACACAAGAAGTAGCTCAATATTTAGTAAACCACGGTGTGTCTGCAGACTATTACCATGCAGGACTCGATATGTTTTCAAGGTCTCAAAAGCAAGATAGCTGGATTCAGCAACGCGTTCGTGTTATTGTTGCTACGAATGCCTTCGGGATGGGAATCGATAAGGCTGATGTACGCTTCGTGCTGCATTTGGATATTCCTGATTCCTTAGAGGCCTATTATCAGGAAGCAGGACGTGGAGGAAGAGATGGTAAAAAGGCATTTCCTGTGTTGATGTATCAGCAGCATGATCGTGATCGCTTGTGGGAACAGTTTGAAGGAAGCTTTCCGACGGTTAAATTTATCCAGCAGACCTATCATTATTTATGCAATTTCGTTCAAGTAGCCTATGGAGCAGGGAAGGGGCTTGTTTTTGATTTTGATGTGGTCGTTTTCGCGAAAAAATATCAGCTCGAGATTTTACCAACCCTAAGCGCTCTTAAATTTTTGGAGCGTGATGGATGGATTGCCCTGTCGGAGCCTGCATTTATTCCTGCTCGAATAAAGTTTGAAGTAGACTATCAAGAGTTATATAAGTTTCAAGTGCAGTCCAGCAAGCATGATCGTTTGATTAAGTTAATCCTACGAAACTACGGCGGAGCCTTTGATTTTTATATCCCTATTAGCGAGATGGATTTCGCTAAAAAGCTTGGATTACCCTATGCAGAGGTCATTGAGCGCTTACGGAGCCTACAAAAGTTGGAGATTATAAGTTATATCGAGAAAACCGATGCCGCCCAATTGGAGCTCTTACAAGCACGTGTAGATTATAAAAACTTGTATATAGACCATCAGTTCATAGAAAGTCGAAAGGTTCTTAAAAGATCACAGCTATTAGCTATAGATAACTATCTCGATACTGATTTCTGTCGCAGTATTGCTTTACAAAGCTATTTTGGTGAAGAAGATAAAGAGCCATGCGGTGCTTGTGATTTATGTCTGTTGCGCCAGCAGGCACAAAATATAGAAGCTAAGCTTATCGTAGAGATCCAAAACTTGCTTACGGAGAAGACCATGGATGTGAAGAGTTTGGTTGATGCTTTGTCCTTAGGAAATGATGAAACACGCCTAGCTTTGTTACGTAAACTCGTCGATACAGAAAAAGTGATCGTGCAAAATGGTCAGTATCACTGGGGAAAAGTATAAAATTCGATTTTTTGACACAAAAGTGAAAAAGTTCAAAAGGTAAAATTTTTTTTATCGACAAACACTTTTTAAATTTGTCTGTTCAAGAAGTGTGATCTTTACTATGGCAAAAAAACTCTATGTTTCTAACTCTACAGAGTCTTCAAGAATGTTCAAAAGTAACTTTTTGGAGTCTTTAACAAAGGTACATTTTACCGTGCCTTTAATATTTTGGATTCCCGTTATCATCTATTTTCTTCGTAAATCGTATGTCGATGGAGGTATGTCTGGGGGTGCTATTTTTATGTATTTTGTGATAGGCTTGGCCTTTTGGACCTTTGCGGAGTATGTTTTACACCGTTGGGTTTTCCATTTCCATCCTAAATCTGCCTTCGGACAGCGTATACATTTTATTTTTCACGGTGTACACCATGATTATCCAAAGGACCGTATGCGCTTGGTAATGCCGCTTTCTGCGAGTATACCTATGGCATCGATTATCTATTTATTGTTTTATATTTTGATTCCTGAGTTTGAGTTAGCATCTTTCTTCGGAGGTTTCCTTTTTGGATATTTGATTTATGATGAATGTCATTATGCCATGCACCATGCGAATTTCAAATCGGGTTTATTCAAACGTATAAAAGATCATCATATGTTGCACCACTATTCCGATCCAGAGAAAGGGTTTGGCGTAAGTTCATACATCTGGGATGTGATTTTTGATTCAGGTTTTAAGAAAAAGAAATAACATAAAAAAAAGAGGCTCTCCAAAAAGTAAAGCCTCTTTTTTTTATGCGGTATCGTTTACCAACGTATTAATGCTGACCCCCACGTGAATCCAGCGCCAAAAGCCGCTAAACAGATTAAATCACCATCCTTAATACGACCTTCTTCCCACGCTTCTGCTAAAGCAATTGGTACAGAAGCAGCCGTTGTATTACCATATTTTTGGATATTATTAACCACCTGCTCATCTTTTAGTCCTAGTGTTTTTTGGATATATTGTGATATGCGCAGATTCGCTTGATGCGGTACTAATAAATCGATATCCGTTGTCGCTAATCCATTTTTTGTCAGCGCCTCTTGGATAACCTCCGGAAATTTAACCACTGCTTTTTTGAAAACCGTCTGCCCGTCCATGTATGGAAACAAGCTGCCATCTTCCAGCATTTCCTTCGTAATAAGCAGGTCACCGAGTTCTTTATCAGGCCAGTTTGGTTTGTTCTCCAGCCAGTATCCAGCAGAAGCACCAGGGTAGTGCATTGCTAATTGCTCCGCATAGTTTCCGTCGGCATGCAAGTGCGTGCTTAATATCCCTTTGCCTGGTTCTGTAGTGGGCTGTAGCACAGCAGCGCCAGCTCCGTCGCCAAAAATAACCGAAACGTTACGTCCTCTTGTGGAGAAGTCCATGGCAAATGATTGCTTCTCAGAACCTACCACGAGGATATTTTTATACATACCTGTTTTTATAAATTGGTCAGCTATCGATAAGGCATATACAAAACCTGAACATTGGTTGCGAATGTCTAGACAGCCTACTTCGTTCATTTTCATCTCGCGTTGTAAAAGTACCGCGCAGCCAGGGAAATAGTAGTCTGGCGTTAAGGTTGCAAAAATGACAAAATCAATAGCATCGGCCGTTGTTTTAGCACGTTCTATCGCAACTTTTGCCGCCTCGACAGCCATTGTTGTCGTTGTTTCCGTTAAGCGGTCTGCATAACGACGCTCCTTGATGCCTGTACGCTCCTGTATCCAAGCGTCGCTTGTATCCATAAAGCGCTCCAAATCTTGGTTCGTATACACATTTTTAGGTACGTAATAGCCTATACCAGCAATTTTCGATTGAAACATAAGTCGACTTCTTTTTGATTGATCGGCAAAACTACATAATTTTTAAAAAATATGTAATTTTGTAATATGAGCGTACAGACCGAACAAGAAACCTTTACACTAGATGAAATTTTAGCAGCTGTTAAATCATCCAATAGTTTAATCCTTTGGAATGATGAGGTTAATACCTTTGATCATGTGATTCATTGCTTGATGAAACACTTACAGTATTCGGAAAAACAATCCGAGCAGATTGCGTGGAAGGTGCATTCAGAAGGGAAATGTACCGTTTTGGAGGGCACTTATACCGAGATGGAAGTCTATCGTAAAATCCTAAAAGCCGAAGGATTAAAAGTCTCAGTAGAATAATTTTCGTACAGTAATAATCTAGTTACGATAGGGAGGGGGCTGTTTTTATTTTGTTTTTTTGTGCAAATCAACATTTGTAACATGCTACTCAATAAAAAAACGACGTTTCTCCTCTTTTCTTTTTTAATTCCCCTTTTTCTTTTTGCGCAACAAGGAAAAATTCAAGCCACTATCGTAGATGCCAAAACGCATGAACCGATTATTGGCGCTAGTGCTGCTTTGTTGCAGGCTGGAACAAATACCTATGTAAAAGGAGCGCAGACGGATTTGGAAGGACGTTTGTTTTTTGAAACTGTAGCTAATGGTAATTACCTAATTCGTATTACCTATGTAGGGATGCAAGATTTTTTACGTGAAGGCATTGTCATCCAAAATAATGCAGCTGTAAATTTAGGACAAATTGGTCTGACAGCTGATGGTACCATGCTTGAGGCTGTTGTTGTAAAAGGTCGTACGCCAGAATTGACCCTCGGCATAGATCGTAAGGTGTTTGATGTATCTCAAAGTTTAGTAAGCGTAGGTGGAACAGCATCCGATTTGTTAGCCAACGTGCCTACACTGCAGGTAGACATGGATGGTACCGTTTCTTTACGTGGCTCAAGTTCCGTTCGTATTTTAATTGATGGTAAAGAGTCTGCTTTAGCAGGTGGTAATATTACTTCTTTACTGCAATCGTTACCTGCTAACGCCATTGAAAAGGTAGAAATCATCACTAATCCCTCCTCTAAGTATGATGCTGAAGGACAATCAGGAATCATTAATATCGTCCTTAAGAAAAATATTAGAACAGGATTAAATGGTAATGTGAATGTTTCCGGTGGTTCTTACCACAATTACCAAGCGGGTGTAGCCTTAAACTACAGAGACCGTAAATTCAATTATTTTGGAACCTATAATTTCGGCAGACGTAATAATGTCGGCTCTGGATCCCGTTATAACCACTATCTAAACAACGATAGCCATGTTGATCAAGACGAGGAGAACAACCGTAAGAGTCTAGGACATACTTTTAAATTAGGAACAGACTACTACCTGAATGATAAAACGACTATCGGATTATCAGGTAACGTAAATATTCGTGATAACGAGCGTAACGCTGATATGTTCTATCGCTATACCAACCACCCAACACTTTCAGGAACAAGCACACGTTTATCTCACCAAACAGGTGATGAGTGGGGTTATGATTTAAATTTTGATTTTACACGTAAGTTTAATCGTGAAGGTTCGGAATTAACAGCTAATGTTCGTTATGGACAAAGTGCGGAGGATGGTGTCAATGATTTTGTACAGTCCTATTCTGTGGCTAGACCTAATGATGGACGTACCAACACAACGAGCCAGGATGGTAAGGTATTCAATGCGCAATTGGATTATGTGTTGCCTTTGAATGATAAGAGCAAATTTGAAGCTGGATACCGTACGCAGATAACGAAATCTTTCGATACGCAGTTTTCTGAGTTGTTAAATGTTAATAATCAACAGTATTACCCAGATTATAGCGTAAGTAATGATTTCGATTTGACGAATACAATTCATGCGTTATATGCGAATTATCAAAATAAGTTAACCTCTAAATTAGGATACCAAATTGGCTTGCGCGCCGAAGATAGTAAGCTTAATACCACTTATTTCTCTAAAGATCCGGCGACAGCTCCGGGGGATGTAGAAACTAAAGGCGGTTTAGATTACTTCCGTCTATATCCGAGTTTGTTTTTGACGTATGACATTGGTAAAGCAGGCGATAAGATTCAGTTGAGCTATACACGTCGTGTGCAGCGCCCTAGAGGATGGCAGGTAAATCCATTCCCTAGTGTAGCGGACGAATTAAACCGTCGCGAGGGAAATGCCAATTTGTTGCCTGAGGATGTACACTCTATGGAATTGAGCTTTGCTAAATTCTTTGAAGGGTGGAATATTGTAAGCTCTGTGTATTACCGTAAGGTCAACGACGTTATTCAACCTTATATTTACAAGGTCGATGATAGCGGTGTTACCTATAGCCGTTGGGAAAACTTAAGCAGCACCCAAGTAGCCGGTTTAGAGCTTATCAGTAAAGTTAACTTAACGAAATGGTGGGATTTGACTTGGAATGGTAATTTCTTGTACAACAAATTTAACGGAAATAGTGCCTATAATATCCAAGAGCAAGATGGTTTCACATGGAATTCGAATGTAAACACAAATGTGAAGTTCACGGGTAACTTAGCGATGCAGATACGTGGCGACTACTATGCTCCACGTGTGATGGCTCAAGGAAAAAGTAAATCTATGACTGGTGTCGATGTTGCTTTAAAGCAAGAGCTATTTGATAAACGTGCTAGTTTAGCTTTCAACGTGCGTGACCTATTTGATACACGCCGCTTTGGTGCTAACACCATGACACCGCAGGTAAATTCAAGCTTCGATTACCGTTGGATGAAGCGTAGTTTCAACCTGTCATTCTCCTACCGATTCGGCCGTCAAGAGGCCAGCAAAAAACGCCAGCAGAATGAAGGCGGCGGTATGGATGATATGCAGGGGAATTTTTAAAATGATACAGAATTTGTCTATATTTAACCGTACTAAACCCAGAAAAGCATGAAAAATAAATTTGTATACGGCATAGGGGCCGCAATGATGTTGGCTGCATTTACTTGCAATGCGCAAGGCAAAGGTAGTTTCGTACAAAAAGCACCCGATTATGAACTCGTAACGACTTTGCCGAAGGCAGACTTAAGTTCTTTCAAAAAGAATGCTAATGGAGCTTATATTCTATTTGATGGTACTTCTTTAAACGGTTGGCGTGGATACAATAAAGATCATGTGCCAGCACGATGGTCTATTGAAGATGGCTCATTGAAGTTCTCTAAGCAAGATCCTAATGCAGAGAAAATAGAAGGTGGAGATCTTATCTTCGCACATGATTTTAAAAATTTCGAGCTGGAGTTCGACTGGAAAATTTCACATGCAGGAAATTCTGGTGTTTTCTTCTTAGCAAAAGAGGTGAAAGGACAAGCGATTTATATTTCTAGCCCTGAGTATCAATTGTTGGATAATGAAAATCATCCAGATGCTAAACAAGGCGTAGATGGCAACAGAAAATCAGGATCTTTATATGATATGATTCCGGCGAAGCCGCAAAATGGAAACCCTGCAGGATCATGGAATAAAGCAAAAATCGTTGTTAATAACGGTAAAGTTAGCCACTACCAAAATGGAGTGAAAGTGGTTGAATATACGTTGTGGACACCAGAATGGACAGCCTTACTTCAAAACAGTAAGTTCAGTCAAGCGAAATGGCCTTTAGCTTTCGAATTGTTGAACAACGTTGGTGGACAAACGAAATCTGGTGTAATCGGATTTCAAGATCACGGCGATGATGTATGGTTGAAAAACGTGACGGTAAAAGTTTTATAGGCACGACTAAATAATAAAAAAGGGAGGTTTTTAAACCTCCCTTTTTTATTAGAATACTTTTTGTAGTTCTTTTAAGTCTTTAATCATATG
Organism: Sphingobacterium sp. MYb382; assembly: GCF_037572665.1. Taxonomy (NCBI): domain Bacteria; kingdom Pseudomonadati; phylum Bacteroidota; class Sphingobacteriia; order Sphingobacteriales; family Sphingobacteriaceae; genus Sphingobacterium; species Sphingobacterium sp. MYb382. The sequence continues at coordinate 395,821 of NZ_JBBGZT010000029.1, read as the reverse complement.
GGGCACATCATTCGGTTTCTCCGCATCGATGCTGTTGAAGAAGATGGCATCCATACCATAATTCTGTGCGCCACGCACATCGGCATCTAGATTGTCGCCAATCATAATCGAGGCCGAAGCTTTGGTTTTACTCTGCGATACCGCATAATCAAATATAGCCGGATCAGGCTTGTTGATACCTACATTTTCCGAAATAACAATCGTCTGAAAGTAAGGCAACAAATTACTCTTTTCGAGCTTCATTTCGCAGGCCTCCTTAAAACCATTGGAGATTAAATGCAGGTTGTACTTTGCTTGAAGGTAGCTTAACGTTTCGTGCGCATTTGGAAACAAGTTCGTTTTCGTCGGGCAGATAGTTATATATTCTTCCTCAAAGTCTGTAGGGAAAATCTCGGGGTCTAGGCCTAAGTCGGAGAAGGTGTCCGCAAAGCGGCTTTTGCGAAGCGTAGCTTTATCAATCTTGCCGTGGTGGTAAAGATGCCATAGGCGATGATTGTTGCGCGTGTAAGCGCTTATAAAGCCTGCTGAGTTGGCATCATTTAGCAACTTATCGAAGTCGTAGCGGTAGTATAGCTCTTGCAGAGTCTCTTCTGCATTGCGATCGAAATCCCAGATGGTGTGATCAAGATCGAAGAAAATATCTTTTTTATCAAAAAACATGTACAAATATAAGAAAGGATTCTTCCTATTAGTGTCAAAATCGGCCTATTATTCTCTTTCAGTTGTTCAAATAGTTACTTTTGTGTAGATTGATTTTTATTCGATGAAAAAAGCGCTAGTCTTATTTTATTTTTTGGTTTTTTATGCCATCACGCAGCTGTTCTGGTGGGGGTATCTATTGGTGCAATACGAGCCTCAAAGGAAAGGTATGATTATCGGAGAAGGTCTTTTCTTTCTCTTTATTTTTATGTGGGGAGCCACGCGCTTGAAGAAGCTCTTTTCGCGTGAGCACAAGCAACAACAGCAACAGCAAAACTTCCTACTGGCGGTTACGCATGAGCTTAAATCGCCTTTAGCCTCTGTAAAGCTATATATTCAAACGATACTCAAAAGAGAGTTAGAACGCGAGCAGCAGAAGACTTTCTTAGCCAATTCGTTGAAAGATATTGAGCGCTTGGATGATTTGGTGGAAAACGTATTGCTAACGACGAAGCTGGAGAACCGTAGTTTCAATCTGCCTAAAGAAGATTTTGACTTGACGGCTGTTGTCTTCAATGTCGTAGATAGGTTGCAGAAAAATGCTTGTCGTACGCAGGTGTTAAAACCTAGCTTAGATGAGCATGTCATCATCCATGGCGATAAGTTTGCGATCACCAATGTGGTGAACAATCTTGTTGAAAATGCCATTAAATATTCGCCACCATGTGCCTCTGTTATGGTCGATTTGAAAGAAAGCGATGATGGTCGCATTATATTTTCTGTATCGGATCATGGCCCGGGTATTCCTGGTGAAGAAAAAAAGTATATATTTAGTAAATTTTACCGCGTGGGTAATGAAGCAACGCGCAAGACAAAAGGTACTGGCTTAGGCTTGTATATTGTGAAAACCGTATTGCAAAAACATAATGCCACGATTAAAGTTAAAGATAACACTCCTCAAGGGAGCATTTTTGAAGTAACATTTGAAAATTATGCAGCAAGCTAAACAACGTATTTTATTAGTTGAAGATGAAGAGCATCTTTTAGAAGCCATCAAGTTAAATTTGGAGCTGGAAGGCTACCGCGTAACGACGGCTACCGATGGGAAAAAAGCCCTTAAAATTTTTAAAGAAGAGCGCTTCAACTTAATTATTTTAGATGTTATGATCCCAGAGATTGATGGATTCCAAGTGGCGGAAACCATCCGTTTGCAGAATACTGAAGTACCTATTATGTTCTTAACGGCTAAAAATAGCAGTGAAGACCGTATTACAGGTTTGAAAAAAGGAGCTGACGACTATTTAGTTAAGCCTTTTAATTTAGAGGAGCTAATTCTGCGTGTAGGAAACTTAATCCGCCGCGGTTTGAAGCCTGATGACTTAAAAGAGTTTAATTCCTATACAATCGGTGATAAAACCATTTATTTCAACTCTTTCGAGCTACACCAAGCTGATGGGTCGGTAACTTCTTTAACCAAGAAGGAGACGATGCTACTTAAGTTGCTTATTGAGCGTAAGAATGAAGCGGTATCGCGTGAGCAAATTTTGGAAACGGTATGGAATTATGATGTGTATCCATCAACACGTACCATTGACAACTTTATCTTGACCTTTAGAAAGTATTTTGAGCCAGATCAAAAGCATCCTGTTTATTTTCATTCTATTCGTGGGGTAGGTTATAAGTTTACCGATACGCCAAGCGCTTAAGCATACGAATGAATAAAACATTTCGCATAACTGTCATCGCTATTGCGGTGGCATTTCTTCTATATGCTGTTTATGCGCAGCATTATAATATTGCCGTTTATATTCTCGGCGGAATTGGCTACCTCGTGTGGAGTTACTTTCGAGAAGGAACGGTATTTTTGGCGACGCAAGCATTTCATAAGCAAGATTATGAAAAAACAAAAAGATTGCTTGATGAAATCAATAACCCCGATCAGCTGCGCAAAGGACGCCGTGGCTACTACGAATTTATGCGTGGTAACCTAGCGCTGAAAGAGGAACGTATTGATGAAGCAGAGTATCATTTTCAGCTCGCTTCACGATTACCGTGGAAACGCGATACGGAAAAAGGTTTCGTCCTTATTAACCTCGCAAATATCGCCTTGCGTAAAAAGACGTATGACCGTGCTACAGCTTATTTAGATTTAGCTAAAAAGTTGAAGCTTACAGCACGTCAGCAAACTATTATTGAAAAAATTGAAGTAGAATTAAATACAAGGAGTTAAGTGAGTACAAATTTACAAAACGATTTATTTATCAGAGCTGCCCTGTCGCAGCAGACCGAAAGACCACCCGTGTGGATGATGCGTCAAGCAGGCCGTTTTATGCCTGAATATTGGGAAATTAAGAACAAATATAGTTTCTTAGAAATGTGCAAAACACCGGAGATTGCTGCCGATGTGACCATGCTTCCAGTAGACTTGTTAGGCATCGATGCCGCAATCTTGTTTTCGGATATTTTGGTGACGGCAGAAGCAATGGGGGGAGACCTTTCTTTCGAGCAAGGTGTTGGTCCTCGTTTCAGCAATCCTGTAGGTAATGCCGCTGACGCGGATAAATTAGCAGTAGACTGCTTAGATAAATTGCAGTATGTGGCAGATGCCATCAAAGTTATTCAAGAACGCCTAGCGGGACGTATTCCTTTGATCGGTTTTGCTGGTGCTCCTTTTACCATCTTAAGCTACTTAGTAGAAGGTGGTTCTTCTAAAGACTTCAAAAAAACGAAGTTGATGTTGAACAATGAACCAGCTTTAGCACATTCTATTTTGCAAAAAATTGCCGATGTAACCATCGCTTATTTGAATATGCAAATCGATGCTGGTGTTAATGCATTGCAGTTGTTTGATAGCTGGGCTTTAGCATTATCATGGAATGATTACCAAGAGTTCTCTCACCGTTATAACAGCTATATCTTAGCTAATATCAAGCGTACAGTGCCTGTTATTTCTTTCTGTAAAGGTTCATCTGTTTTCGCACCTATCATGGTAGAGGCGAAGCCTGATGTTATCTCTGTAGATTGGAATGCAGATCTTAAGAACATCAAACAATCGCTTCCAGGAGGTATTGCCGTACAAGGTAACTTAGATCCTTTCGTTCTTTATGCGGATAAGAAAGTGATTAAAGATAAAATCCTTCAGCTTTTTGAGCGTATGCGTGGCGAAGAAGGCTTTATCTTCAACTTAGGACATGGTATTATGCCTGATATTCCTTTCGACAACGTGAAGTACGCGGTAGAGGTTATTAAAGAGTTTAGATATTAATTAAGATAATAAGGGCAAAGTATTTTGCCCTTATTATTTAGGCCTATTTATATGATTTTTCTATACGCAAAATCAATACACATTATTTTTATGGTCTGCTGGATGGCTGGGCTTTTCTACATGCCGAGGTTATTCATCTACCATACGGAAGCCAAACAGAAGCCTATCGAGCAGTACAAAGTTTTGCATGAACAGTTTGTGCTGATGCAGAGTCGACTGTGGTGGGTCATCACCACGCCAGCGATGTATATCACCGTACTTTCTGCGCTGGTGATGCTCTATATAACGCCAGGCTTTTTGTCCCAAGGCTGGATGCATATTAAACTAGCTTTCGTTGTGGGGCTTGTTTTTTACCATTTCAAAACACAACAAATCATGTATAAGCTGCGTGAAGAGACCTCTACCTGGACTTCCTCTCAGCTACGCTTATGGAATGAAATAGCTACAATAATCCTTTTTGCTATTGTCTTTTTGGTTATCTTTAAATCGGCTTTAAACTGGATATTTGGGGTGCTGAGCTTACTTGGATTAGCCATCTTACTGATGGTGTTAATTAAGCTTTACAAAAAATATCGCAAGTCAAAAGGCGAAAAAATCGACTAAACAATCTTTTATGAAAAAACTACTATGCTTCTTTCTTGTCCTTGGTTTTGTGAACCATGTGGCAGCTCAAGATTATAAATGGGCCTTCGGCTTTTATGGTGATGTACAACTGAAATCATCAAGTAATGTGGGTTCCTTTGGTGTGCAGGGGAAATATGACCTTGATAATCGTTCTTCTGTGCAGGCGCTCGTCAATGGACGTACCGGCTTTGTATCTGTTGGTGCCGACTATTTGTTTTCTGTTTTAGATAAAACAAAAAGCAACTTTAATGTTTTCTTAGGCGTTGGTGTAAGCCAAGATTTTTATCGCTATAATGAAAACTGGAAAGATGATGAAAAAGTAAAAGAGGGAAACAAAAAAGAGGAAAACATAATCCTTGATAAACGTGATAATTTCACACAGCTGAATGGACAAGTAGGGGCAAGCTATTACTTTCCGGAGGTGCAGCTATCCGTTTTTGCAGGCTACAAAGTAAAATACAATACGAAATCTGAAGAGTTTAATCCAAACTTTTTACAGTTCGGTGTGCGCTACCACCTTTGGTAGGCTAAATGACATAAACATAAAAAAGGGAGCGATAAGCTCCCTTTTTTATGTTTATGTATTTCTTATTATTGATTGTTTAGGATATCATGTCCCATACGATCACGTTTTGTCTTTAAGTAAGCTTCGTTGTATTGGTTCGGTTGAATCTCAATACCTACGTTTTCTACAACCTCTAGGCCATAACCTACAAGGCCTGCTCTTTTTGTTGGGTTGTTAGAAATCAAGCGCATTTTTGTTACACCGATTTGTCTTAAGATTTGTGCACCAACACCATAGTCACGTAAATCAGCTTTAAAGCCTAACTGTACGTTAGCATCTACTGTATCTAAACCTTGCTCTTGCAATTTGTAAGCACGCAATTTGTTCAATAAGCCAATGCCACGACCTTCTTGGTTCATGTATACAATAACACCTTTACCTTCAGCTTCGATAATTTCCATAGCCTTGTGCAATTGTGGACCGCAGTCACAACGGCAAGAGCCAAAGATATCACCTGTGATACAAGAGCTATGTACACGTACCAATATAGGCTCGTCTTCATTCCACTCTCCTTTGTAAAGAGCTAAATGTTGCTCGCCTGTATTTTTTTGCGTGAAAGCTTTAAGCTTGAAGTTACCCCATTGTGTAGGCATTTCTACGGTCTCTTCCTCTTCGATAAGGGAGTCGTGTTTCAAACGGTACTCAATTAGGTCTTCAATACTGATGATTTTTAAGTCGAAGCGTTTCGCTACTTCCATTAAGTCAGGCATACGTGCCATCTCACCATCTTCTTTTAATATCTCTACCAACACACCTGCTGGCTCAAAGCCTGCCAAACGTGCTAGGTCTACCGTAGCTTCTGTATGGCCAGTACGTCTCAATACACCACCATCTTTCGCGATTAACGGGAAGATGTGTCCAGGACGGCCAAGCTCTTCAGGTTTAATGTTAGGGTCAATTAATGCTTTGATCGTCTTCGAACGGTCAGATGCAGAAATACCTGTTGTACATCCGTAGCCTTGTAAATCTACAGAAACAGTGAAGTTTGTTTCATATACAGCCGTGTTTTGACCAACCATCAGCCCTAAGTTTAGCTCGTTGCAACGCTCTTGTGTAAGCGGAGCACAAACTAATCCGCGACCATGTGTAGCCATGAAGTTTATCACTTCTGGTGTCGCATTACGCGCCGCAGTCACAAAGTCACCTTCGTTTTCACGATCTTCATCATCAACAACGATAATAACTTTACCTGCTTTTATATCTTCGATTGCTTCTTCGATCGTGTTTAATTTGATATCCATTTCTGATAAATATTTCTTGTGAACAAAGGTAAGGTTAACTTCCTTTTTTAATATAATTCGCTTGTCAAATTGCTTCGTTATTAGCTCTGTAGTTTCTTCTTTGGGAATCGACTACTCAACTTTTTCCACAAAGCTTCTAGTTTTATTTTGTACTGATCAATATCAAATAAAGAAGAGTCCGTCGTAGACTTATACGTCAAAAAGGCTGCCAATGGGCTCAATACAATAATAGCCATCCACATCCCTAACACAGGGTCTAAACTGCCGTCTTTGGCCGCTTTCTCGGCCATCGTAGAGATGATGTGGTAAATTAAGAAAAAGATGATGGCAACCACAACAGGTAAGCCCAATCCTCCTTTTCGGATGATAGCCCCCAATGGTGCACCAATGGCAAATAGTAATAAACAGGAAACCGCTAACGTAAACTTACGGTGAAACTCGATATTATAACGGATATCCTTTTCTACATAGGCCTGGTATTCGGGTTCTTTTGTAGCGTAGATACTATTTAATTGTTGAATTTGTCCTAGCGCGTTACTTACGGTATTACGTTGTTGGTCTTTGGGTACATAGTCCGCTAAGAAATCCGTAAATGGCTTCGTCTTAACAGATTTAACGCTGTCGACGTGGTAATATGGAGCCAAGAAATAAATGTAGTTTTTGGTCTCCATGGCGATGGAGCGACCAACACTATCTTGTATCACCCTGTTGGAGTCTGTGTAGAGCTTCAGCTGGCGTAAGTTCAGCATGGCATGGTGAGAACGGAAAGCATTCTCGTCGGTACGCTTCATCTGGAAGGCTGCCATATCAAACTTTTGCTCCGTTTCTTTAAAACGGAAACGGGTAAATTGCTGTCTAGGGTCGTAACGCTTCGCATTGCGAACGCGTGACTCTTCATAACGAACGCCATCGTTCAAGCGTAGAATCATGTAGTTGTTGTCAGCCGAATTATGGATGAAACCCTCTTTTGCTAATAACACATTATTCGCCGAGCTTCCCGAACGGTGATCATAAATCATTAAATCGTATAGCTTGGTGCCGTCCTTACTTTTTGATTTCGCACGGATGGAATAACCAGGTATCGTATTGTTGAAAATACCAGCCTTGATTAAGAAGTCTGCTTTTTTGTTGCGTACATCCCATAGTAAGGAACCCATCTTTAGGTTAACTACCGGAAGGATATAATCGGAGAATAAAAAGGAACCTCCCGCAAATATTGCAACCAACACCACTAAAGGCATCATCGCTTTACGTAAGGAATAACCTGCCGCCTTAATAGCGACGAGCTCATAACTTTCGCCTAGGTTTCCGAAAGTCATGATCGATGATAGCAACATTGAAAGGGGTAAAGCCATAGATAGCTGAACAGCACACTGATAGCCTACAAGTTCCAATATCATGTAAGCATCAAAGCCCTTACCGATTAAATCATCGATATACTTAAATAAAAAAAGCATTAAAAGGACAAACATCACGATACAGAAACATACCACGAAAGGCCTTATAAATGCTTGTAGAATTAATAAGTGTATCTTTTTCATACGAATTCCTGACTCCCTGAGGAATATCCTCCTAAAATTTGTGTCGCAAAGATACTATATTTTTCTGTAAGTGCGGATTTGGAAAGTGATAAAGAACCGTTAAAAAAGGTGTTGAAAAGGGCGCCTAAGCGCCAATTACACTTTGCAAATAACCAACGGAGTTGTCCCAAATCTTTTTGCGATCTTCCAAATTGTCCGGCTTAACATAATCCGTAATCGATAAAGCTACGTCATTAGTTAACTCGTCTTGGATAATCTCAATTTCGAAATAGTAAGGCTCATCATCTAGCCATTTGAAACGAACGGACTTATTTTCCTTCTGCGCAACCAACTTCGCTCGGTTAGCTTCATCATCCCAGATGAATTCATAAACGCCTTCTCTATAATTCACGTCATCGGCAAACCATTGTGATAAAGCATTGGGTTCCTGAATAAAGGGATACAAAATCCTAGGAGAGGAGTTGATAATGTATTCTAAATGTATTTTAACTTTTTCTTCCATAGAACTTTTTACTTGGTTAATAATTAATACACAGAACTCTTGATTTCTGTAAGTATACACTTTTATTTTGTTATTAAGTGTATATTGCATATAAATATTTTTACGCTATTTTTTTTGAAATTTATCGCCTTAAAAATGAATAGATTGCCGTTTTTTTACCCCTAGGGAAGACGAAAAGTTATTTTTTTTCTTGGCATGTAACAGTTTCTTGCTATATTTGCATCATCAAAACGGCGGGGTAGCTCAGATGGTTAGAGCGCAGGATTCATAACCCTGAGGTCGGCAGTTCGATCCTGCTCCCCGCTACTACAAAAGCTTCAAGATTTCTTGAGGCTTTTTTTATGCCTTTAAAGGTCTGTAAAGGCTATAATTACCCTATATTTCAGGTTTATTTAGGCGCGGCTTCAGCATTGTAATTCGTGAGGTATCGGGTGATACTCGCCGTTGTTAGACCGTTCTGTGATCTTTTTTATTTTTTTTGTATAAATAAAAGCGTCGATCTTTATTTTCTAGATAAAGACCGACGCTTTGTTATTTGTAGAATTATGCCTCTTGGCTATCCTTTTGCAGGAGGTATTTATAAATAATACCACCTACAATAGCGCCTAGAATCGGTGCTACCCAAAAAAGCCATAACTGTGATAAGGCCTGTCCACCAACAAATAAAGCTTGCGAGGTAGAGCGTGCAGGGTTTACCGACGTATTTGTAATCGGTATCGATATCAGGTGAATTAATGTTAATGCTAGACCTATAGCTATTCCCGCAAACTTGCCATTAGCATATTTATCCGTTGCACCGAGGATAACAATAAGGAAAAATGCTGTGAGGACAAACTCTGCTAAGAAGGCTGCAAATAGGCTGTAGCTACGACCATGGTAGCCCGGCATATCGTAGAAATTGGTGGCAAAGGCGCCGGCCCCTTCTCTCGAAAAAGCATCAGCACCATTGAGGATACTGTACAAAATTGCAGCAGCAGCAATAGCACCTAGCACCTGAGAAATGATGTAGGGAAGTAGCTCTTTGGCTGAAAAACGACCGCCAGCGAATAGACCGAATGAGACGGCAGGGTTAAAATGTCCGCCTGAAATATGCCCTACCGCATAAGCCATCGTTAAAACCGTTAAACCAAAAGCAAGGGCTACGCCGAGAAGGCCTATTCCGATGTCAGGTACGCCAGCTGCAAACACAGCACTACCACATCCGCCAAAAACTAGCCAAAAGGTTCCGAAGAACTCTGCGAAATATCTTTTCATAAAATTAAATTAGTTGATTTCCTCCCTCAAAAAATGTGCTAATTAATTAGTTTTCAGTGGGCTAGGTGGTGTTTTTTTTGTGTACTTACGTGTCGTTTGTTTTTATTTTATTGTTTTTCAGTTGTTTATGATTTCTAGGTGTATATAATCCTGTGAAAATAAATTACATATTAGGTTTTTTTCTTTATGATTTGGGGATATGGGCCGTCCTAAAAATGGATGCTGTTGTTATTTTTTGACGACAGTAACCTGTTGAATCTATGGGGGTAAGGGTCCGCATAGACTCTATTAAAAAAAATGATAGCTCATAAGAAGGCCCCAAAAAGTTACTAACTTTTTGGGGCCTATATGCTATTTTTTGGAATCTCGTTTTTAACTATCTTGTGCTAGTTAGACGAATCGTGCACTTACTTGATCCCAGTTAACGATATCCCACCAACTTTTGATGTAGTCAGCTCTTTTATTCTGGTATTTTAGGTAGTAAGCATGTTCCCATACATCAAGGCATAACAAAGGCGTTCCTTTAAACGTTGATACATCCATTAGTGGATTGTCTTGGTTAGGCGTGCTACCAATTTTTAGTTTTCCACCATCAGCTACCAACCAAGCCCATCCAGAACCAAACTGTCCTGTTGCTGCTTTGCCAAACTGGTCTTTAAAAGCATCCAAAGAACCGAAATCCTTCGTGATGGCAGCTAGCAATTTACCTTTAGGCGCATTGTTGGCTGTCGGTTTTTGTAAGATTGACCAAAACATTTCGTGATTATAAGCACCACCACCGTTGTTACGGATTTTCTTAGAGTATTTAGAAATCTCAGCAAATAATGCTTTCGGATTTGCGGCTTTGATACCTTCTTCTTGGATAGCTTCATTTGCATTTTTCACGTAAGCACTATAATGACGTTCATAGTGTATTTGCATGGTTTCTGCATCGATGGATGGCTCCAACGCATTGAATGCGTAAGGTAACTTAACAAAGTCGAAATTCAACGCCGCCGCGGATTCTGTAGTTAAAAAATCCATTGCTTTAGCCTGACTAAAGAATAAGGCTCCAGCCGTAATGCCTAGGCTGTTTTTGACAAATGTTCTTCTACTTGAGTTTTTCATTGTAGTTTTCGTTTTGTTGACTATTGTTTATTTGCTGTCCTCCTGTTTTAAGTAGGCTAAGACAGCTTTAGCCTCGTCTTCAGATAAGCCCATACTCACCATAGTGTTTTCGTATTGAGCTTTTAAGGCGATGGCATCTTTATCTTTTTCGAGCATCTCGGCACTATTTAGGATCATGTTTAAGATCCATTCTGATGTTCTTCGTGTAGTCACTCCCTGTAATGCAGGGCCTAATTTTTCTTCTTTTAGTTCATGACACATAGAACACTTTACTATAAATAGCTTGTTCCCCCGGTCTGCTTGTGCTTGGTCAAAGGCGGGTGCTACAAAATTTTTGATAGGCCCAATTCCTTTATTACCATTTGTAGGTGCTTGTGGCTTCTCTATTTGCTCAGGCTCCTCTTTTTTATGGAAAGATATGGATTTTTTTTCTTTTGGTTCAGGATTTCCACAGGCAATTAGTAATAATAAGCATATACTTATCAATAGCATATTTTTCATGACGTTATTTTTTTTAAAATGAGTCCCTGTTTGTTTGAGGAGGCTCATGGAGTTTATTTTTGGTTTTAAAATAAGTGTACCTCTTTTTCGACAATTAGTGAGCTTTTGTTTTAAATGACCTGTATTGGGAAAATAAGTTCCTCCTCTACGGCTTTATTCCCATTTTTGAAGAGACGCACCTTAATCTGCCACAAGCCAGGCATGCTCAGGTTGATGGTGCCTTGATAATGACCTTCTCCACGACCTTGGGCAGGCTCATTGTTTGATGACCCATGTCCCATATCAGGCATGAAAGGCTCGACTTCTAAACTGTAGCCGTCAAGCGGTGGGAAATTGTGTTGTTCAATTTTATGAAGCGTGAAGTCTACCTTCTGTATGCCTGCTGTAGTCTTTTGCGGTAATATACAGCTCACAAAGAAGCGTCCATCCTCCAAGCTGTTAACAGCTGTTGTGCGCAGGTTAGGTGCTTTATGTACTTGAAGCGGTATACTAATACTATCTTTTTTGTTGATTACGCCCTCGAATAACCAGCCTTTGCCCATACCTTCCATATTAGCCATGATAAAAACGACCTCTGCCTTAAATAGTCCATTACCTAACTTAACGATAGGCGCGTAAGGACCACCGTGAGACATCATGCCCATATCCATCCGCATGCTGTAGGATAACTCTTTGTTTTCGAGTGGTTTGCCTGTAGAGTCTTTGATCTGTATATAAAGCGTCTCATTTTTATCAAGCAAGCTGTCTTGTGCTAAGATATTAATCTGATAAGGCCCTGACAGGGTGTCTTTAAGTAGGATAAGATTCTTTAAGTCTGGAGCGTCATCTGCATTGGTCGTCGTAGAAGAGGGCTGCTGGCAGCCGCCGAAATTAACGACAAGAAAAGAAAATAGAAAAAGTTGTAATCCGAAGAGGATCGGTTGTTGTATGTATTTCATAGTTATTTTGTTGTAGCTCGTTTTCTAATCGAAAAAGCTGTTTTAATAGGGTGTGCTGCGCTAACGTTATATCTATCTATTGTGGATGCTAGTCTTCGGTGAGTAGTTTGCGTATGTCTTGAATAGCTTGTAGGGCATCTTCCGCTTTTGTGCCATCATAAACGCCACGCACGCGTCCTTGTTTATCGACGAGTGTAAAGGCTCCGCTATGATCAAATCCGCCAGGAACATCATTGTTAACTTGGGCATAAGAGAAGTACCCCGCTTTACCTGCAATATGATAAATGGCCTCTTGTGGGCCATGTAAGAAACGCCAGTTGCTCGGTGCACCTAATTTTTCTGCATATTCATGAAGAACAGCTGGGCTGTCATACTTTTCATCAATGGTGTGTGATAAAATGAGTACTTGGGGTTCTTGTTCAAACTCTTGCGCAATAGCGAGCATATTTTTTGATAAAATAGGACATATTGTCGGACAACGCGTAAAGAAGAAATCTGCTAAATAGATTTTGCCTTTCACCTCTGCTTGGCTTATCCACAGGCTGTCTTGATCCATAAATTTGAACGGCGGAATGGTATGATATATCGTGTCGATAACTGATTCACCATCTTTTAGCATCATTTTGGTATCTCTATCTCCGAGAATAGGAAGCGTTGCTTTTTCTTTATTAGGCTGGCAAGCCGCTATAAATAATAGTAGTAAACAGTAGCCGAAGCCCTGTTTTAGTCTTTGAAGATTCATAAATATCTTAGCTATCCACAAAATAGATTTGTGAAAATGTGAATTGTAAACTTGTTAATTCGGGTTTTTATTCCCGTAAGCAAAAGGATAGCTAAGCAATGGGGGGCTGGAAAAGAGTCGTGGTAAAGCCGTCACAGCAGGCTTGCTGCTTGGCAGGAGTAGGGAAGAGAAGGATATCGCTTTCTGCCATCCAGTGAAGCGCCAGATGAAGGTTTTCCTGTGGAAGGCTTAGAAAAGAATATTCGTTTATTTTTAGGGATGTTTTCTCTGTGTCCGTTTCTTTAAGCGTTCTTAACTGCTTCACCAAGATACACTCACCCTTGCAGGTATTGACTTTTTCATAGCGCAGGATACATAGATTTTTAGCCAGATAATTACGGTTTTTGTAAAAACTAGCCAATACCCAAGCAGCACCAAAACTTTGGCTGAGTAGGCATAAGGCTAGTATATAAACAGTAAACGCTTTCATTGTTAAAAGAGCAATTAGGAGGTTTTATAACTCCTACTGACTACAACAAAGTTATTTGTTTTTTAAGTGTATCGATTTCAATAAAGGGGCTGTTTATTTAGCTTTTTGAACTAGCAACAGGAGGGAAGGCTGCCTAGCGTGGGAGATATTTTTTAAATCTTCTTGTGCCGAGAACTAAAGCGCGGCACAAGAAGATTATTCTTTAATAAAAAAGACTAACGGATGAAGAAGTTCAAGGGCAAATTGATGTTAATAGATCCCGTAAAACCGTCTATCTTCTTGAAGTTAGATTTCTCGTTGATATTTATTCCGTAGCCTAATCCTATATCCAACATAGACATTAAGCTGATACCTACTTTAGGCGTAACGGTATAAGGTGTGATTTCTGCTTTTACAAAAGGCCAAATACCCGCATTAGAAAGGTAGTATGTAACGCCTACCTCAGGAATAACAGTAGTTCCCTTTTTCATCCAAGTGAAGTTGGCTCCGGCATCAATCTTTACGTATTGATGGTCATTAGGAGCGAAGAGTCCCCAGCCCGATGCTTTAACAAAGCTTCCTTTTTGGTATTGATAACCAATAGAAGGACCCCATATCCATGAACTACCTTTTTGTGGTTCAACAGTTGACTCTTGTGCAAAGGCACCAAGCCCCATGCCAAGGCAAACAATAGTGATAAAAAGTTTCTTCATAGTCGTCATATTATAGCATACTAAATTACGATATATAATTATAATCTTCGTCAGCGCAATGTCTTTGCTGAGCGCTTGAGCAGCATAAAGCCCTTAAGCATTAATATAAAGTTAATATTTAGACGTTTTGTTTTTTTGTTACTTTTGATTACTAATCAAAACATTAACAATATGAAAGGTAGCCCGAAAAATTCGCCAATAAAGGTGCTTGTTTTTTTTCTATGCATTAGTTTTTATAGCTTTCAAGCACATGCTCAGTTCGGCAAACTTGGAGACCTTGTAAACCAAAATGTCGGTAAGGTGCTCAATAGCTCACAACTCAAGATGCTTAAAAGTACACCAATCACCACCAACTTCGACGACTGTGATCAGAAAAATATCCTTCCGATGGATTTCGGTAAAGATTCTGTGCGTAAACAGCTTTGCGATATAAAGTTGGCATATGTGTCGACAACCGGATTTAAACTTCAAGCGGGATTCTATAGCGGTACTTTCAAAAGTTTTTGCTTGCAAGCAGGAACATATGGCCCTTCTAAAGGTGATGCTTATCTATTTGCTCCACTTTTAGGACCTAAAGAGAAGACCGTGAAAACGATGATAGCCAATTGGGCAAATCATCCTGAGATTGAGCAGCGTGACGTGCAAATGTTGATATGGGCAATTTTGGCAAAGACAAATTTCTCAAAAATGTCTAGAGAGCTGCAAGCTACTGCTGCCGTTCTGCTGAGTACAAAAGATCTTAGTAGTTTGAGTAGCTCCATTGTCGATTACCTAAGCGGTGAAGCTTTAGAGTCCATTACAGCCAATTTACCCGAACCAGCAAAGTCTGTAGTAGAGTTGGAAAACAAAATTCGTGGCGTGATGACGAGCGCAAACATTAGCTATAAAGATGTCGAGAGTTTAGCGATGTTGGCTGGTTTTGCACCTATCAACGACAACTTCCCACGTGGCGTATGGAGTCGTCATCCAAAAGGCTATTATATTAAATACCTACCTAGCGGTTATGCCAGCACTACGGTAGAGATATATGTACCGAAAGAGATTGGAGCTATCGATTTCCAACCTGTAGGAGAGGTGGCGGTACCCGCATCACGCGGTTCGCAACGATTAGGGCAGTCGAGCATACTCGTCTGCGAAAAGAAATAAAACTAAATACGGCTACTTGAAAAAGTAGCCGTATTTGTATACATACCCCATATATACCTTTTAAGCTAGCTGTATAATCTAAATTATGTGCTAAATGCTGATGTGATTAAACCTATTGAAAGACAGTTGTTTGGATGTTGGTGTTTTGAATAGTATATTAGATAACCATATTTAAACATAGATAACACTGTTGAGACCATCGTATTTACGATTAATGCGCGAATAGTTGCATAGGAGTCATTGTAGATAGTTAATCGTCTTATAGGAGTAATTGCAAACTGTTATTTTAATTTATTTTTCTATTAAGGATTTATT
Organism: Sphingobacterium sp. MYb382; assembly: GCF_037572665.1. NCBI lineage: Bacteria > Pseudomonadati > Bacteroidota > Sphingobacteriia > Sphingobacteriales > Sphingobacteriaceae > Sphingobacterium > Sphingobacterium sp. MYb382. The sequence goes on along the minus strand of NZ_JBBGZT010000029.1, from coordinate 380,280 downwards.
TATTAATATTTTTTATTAATTTGCTCGCATTATAACCTAAATATGGTTTTTAGAACCGACTAAGTACTGATAATCGCCCTTAAACCATCATTTAACATTGATAGATATGGAATTTTTGAACGGAATTAATGCGTTAACATTGGTCTTTGTGGCCTTGTTACTTTTTGCAATTGCCTATCGGATATATGGCATCTTTATGGCGAGTAAAGTGCTGCGGCTGAATGCTGCACATAAAACGCCGGCTGTAGAATTTGCTGACGGCCATGATTATGTACCTACAAATAAAGGCGTTCTGTTTGGGCACCATTTTGCCGCTATTGCTGCTGCAGGACCATTGGTAGGGCCTGTGCTTGCGGCACAGTTCGGGTATTTACCGGGAACTTTGTGGATTTTAATAGGTTGTGTTTTGGCAGGAGGCGTACACGATATGGTTGTTCTTTTTGCATCTGTGCGCCATAAAGGAGAAAGCCTAGCCAGTATAGCAAGTAAAGAAATTGGGCCTACTACAGGAGCTATTGCCGGTATCGCTGTGCTGTTCATTCTTATATTAACCTTAGCCGGATTATCCTTAGCTTGTATAAGTGCGATGCATGAGGCTTCTTGGTCCTTGTTTACGGTGATTATCACGATGCCAATTGCTATTATCATGGGCTTAATTATGCGTTATCGCAAAAACTCGGTAACCTTGGCGAGCCTTTTAGGAGGTGTGTTGCTAATTGCAGGTATCATTGGTGGGCATAACCTTATGCAGTATGAATACCTGAATAACCTTTTCCACTGGAAAGTAGAAACCATTTCTATTGCCATTGCGGTATATGGTTTCTTAGCGTCCGTATTGCCAATATGGTTATTGTTGGTGCCTAGAGATTACTTATCTACGTATTTAAAAATAGGTACTATTCTAATGCTTGCCGTGGGTATTGTCTTTGTACACCCTACGCTAGAGATGCCTGCACTAACGCCGTTCATTCATGGTGGTGGCCCCGTGATTGGTGGGCCTGTATTGCCTTTTATCTTTATTGTAATTGCTTGTGGTGCTATTTCTGGTTTTCACGCCGTGATTGCAACTGGAACGACACCAAAGATGCTAGCCAACGAAAAGGAAATATTGTTTGTAGGCTATGGAGCGATGCTAGTCGAAGGTTTTGTAGCCTTGATGGCTCTTATTGCTGCCTGCACCTTGATGCCGGGTGATTATTTCGCTATTAACACCCCTGTAGCAGCTTATGAAAGTTTTATTGCGGCAAATCCACACCTGCATACTGTCGATCTGCAACATTTTATTGATCGTATCGGTGTTGATTTACATGGACGTACTGGCGGTGCTGTTTCCTTAGCCGTAGGGATGGCGCATATTTTTGATAAGATTCCTTTTATGGATGATGTAATGGCCTATTGGTACAATTTTGCAATCATGTTTGAGGCTGTTTTTATTTTGACGGCAATTGATGCAGGGACACGTGTAGGTCGTTTTTTCCTACAAGAAATGTTAGGTGGTGTTATACCCGCTTTCCGCAACAAAAATTGGTTGCCAGGCGTTTTGATTGCTAGTTTTCTTTTTACCTTTTCTTGGGGGTATTTGGTTTATACAGGCAATGTAAGCAGTATATGGCCTTTGTTTGGGATTAGTAATCAGCTGCTTGCCGCCTGTGGCCTCATTGTGTGTACGACCATGCTGATACGTTTGAATCGTGGTAAGTATGCTTTATGTGCGGCAATTCCTGGTGTTTTTATGGCTATTATAACCTTCTGGGCTGGCTATGTGCAGGTGGTCGATATGTACCTGCCACAAAAGCAATATTTACTGGCTTCTTTAGCCATGCTGGCAATGGTGCTTATGCTTATTGTTTTCGTTGGAGCTTTTCGAAAATGGTATCAGCTGCTGCACATGAAAGCCACGCATACGGACTTTTATGGCGAAACCGTAAAAGAAATCGTGGAACGCTAAGCACAAAATTTCTTCAATTTATAGCTAATTTCTATATGAAGCATCAATAGCCGCTTGGCTATTGATGCTAATTTTAATTTAACCTAATACTATGAAATCTATTTTCAAAAGCCTCTATTTTCAAGTCATTGTAGGGATTCTGCTCGGGGTGTTCTTAGGTGTCTACTATCCGGATTTTGCGATTAAGCTAAAGCCGCTAGGTGATGGCTTTATAAAACTCATAAAGATGGTTATCGCACCGCTGATTTTCAGTTCTATTGTAATCGGTATTGCGGGGATGCAAGATGTGAAAAAAGTAGGTAGAATTGGAGCTACGGCTATTATCTACTTTGAAATAATGACCACCATAGCACTCGTTATAGGGCTTGTGTTTATCAATTGGATTGCTCCAGGTACAGGTATGCATATTGATCCGGCAACCCTGGACGGCGCTGCGGTGCAGCACTATGTCAAAGAAGCGGCGCATACCAATACGGTGGATTTTATATTGGGAATAATTCCGGAGAATGTGATTGCTGCCGTTGCATCAGACAATCTACTCCAGGTTTTAGTATTCGCAGTACTTTTTGGAATTGGACTTACAAAAATTGGTGTTAAAGCCTCTGAACCGGTCATCAATGTATTACAGAGTTTCCTAAATGGCATTTTTGCCGTTATCAAGATGATTATGTATTTGGCACCTATCGGTGCGATGGGCGCCATGGGCTTCACCATTGGTAAGTATGGTGTCGAAACGTTGTCGTCATTAGGACTCCTGATGCTTAGTTTTTACTTAACCTGTATCTTCTTCATCCTTTTTGTATTGGGTGCCGTTTTACATTTTTATGTTCGTGTGAATGTCTTTAAACTACTAGGCTACATAAAAGAAGAACTGCTCATCGTGTTAGGTACTTCCTCGTCAGAGTCTGCCTTGCCCGGAATTATGCGCAAGCTTGAGACGTTAGGCTGCTCAAAGCCTGTCGTCGGCTTGGTCATCCCTACGGGCTATTCTTTTAACCTAGATGGTACTTGCATTTACCTTACCATGGCCGCCGTATTTATTTCACAGGCCTTAGATATGCATCTTACTTTGCAGCAGGAAGTGGTATTGCTCTTGGTGCTGTTGTTAACCTCCAAGGGTGCAGCAGGGGTTACGGGTAGTGGTTTTATCACGCTGGCAGCTACTTTGCCTGTGGTGGGGCATGTGCCTGTGGAAGCTGTGGCTTTGGTGCTAGGGATAGATCGGTTTATGTCGGAGGCGCGTGCCTTGACCAATATTATTGGAAATACAACGGCTACGCTCGTGGTTGCTAAATATGAAGGTGCTTTAGACACGGATATGCTGGAAGCGCAACTTGCTGGAAACGGCTTAAAAAAATTACGCGAGTAGTATACATAAAATGCCCTCACCAGTATAAAAAGGTGAGGGCATTTTATCTTTATTTGATATGCTTTAAGATATCAGCAATCAATGGGTATGTATTTTCCTGAATTGGCGCAAGCTCATTTTTGTCTATCCAACGTGCTTCGGTAATATCTTCTTCCAGCTGTGGAATAAGTTTAGGCACCTTATTTACCCCCATGTCATACCAGTTCGTTTGTTTGATAACAAGCTTACCGCGCATAAGGTAGGTGTGGTAGGTAGAAACTAACTTTGGACCTAGGTAGTTTATCTTGATGCCACATTCTTCCTCCACTTCACGCACTGCAGCTTCTTTCATTTTTTCATTTTCCTCCACTTTACCCTTTGGAAGATCCCATTTTCCAAGTCGATGGATGAAAAGATAATGGCCATCTCCATTTTTTACAAGACCACCAGCAGCTTTAATAATGTTTACCTTTTGTAACAATTCCCTGAAGCGTTCTTCAATTTGTGGCCCTACGTACAAATAGGTCGTGGGTACGCTACTTTTGTTCGTAGACGCTTGGAAAAGTTTTTCTATTTCAATATCTTGTAAACCAATTGTTTGTGTGTTTTTGGTTTTTTTTGGAACAAAATCAGCTAAAATTAGCTGAGATTCGTTCATATAAATTTTATAAATTTGCGCCATGAATAATTTAAATGAGGTTGAACAAAAAATTGCTGAATCTTTATTGCAAATTAAAGCAATAAAATTACAACCTAAAAACCCTTTTACATGGGCGTCTGGTTGGAAGTCTCCAATCTATTGTGATAATCGTATTACTTTGTCGCATCCTGCTATTCGAACCTACATTCGTCAACAGCTTGCTCAAATGATTCAAGAAGTCTATGGATCGGTTGAGATGATCTCAGGCGTGGCTACAGCAGGGATACCTCAAGGTGTATTGGTCGCTCAAGATTTAGGCGTTCCTTTCACTTATGTACGTAGCAGTGCGAAAGGTCATGGTCGTCAAAACCTGATTGAAGGCGAAATTAATAGCGGACAGCGTGTCGTTGTTATTGAAGACTTAGTATCTACGGGAAAAAGCAGCTTACAGGCCGTTGAGGCATTGCGTGAAGCAGGTTGTAATGTAGTTGGTTTAGTTTCCATCTTTACCTATGGTTTTGATGAGGCTGTTAAGAACTTTGCAGATGCTAAATGTAGCTTCCATAGTCTTTGTTCTTACGATGCTTTAATCAAAGTTGCGGTAAGCAATAGCTATATTCTAGAGTCTGAGGTAGATTTATTAGAGCAATGGCGCAAAGATCCAAGTAATTGGACAGGTAAATAAAAATCATTATCTTCGTTATATGGCAGTATTTCAAAATAGTGTAACGCTTCATAAACCCCTAGCGGAGGTTTATGCTTTCTTAGCGGATTTAAATAATCATGAGCAGTTAATGCCGGATAATATTTATAACTGGACATCTACTGCGGATGAGGCTCGCTTCACCATTCAGAATATGGCTAAGTTGGCACTTAAAGTGAGTCAGCGCATAGAAAATGAAGAAATCGTTTGTATTCCCGCAGAGGAAGCACCTTTTGCTGTCACCTTACGGTGGAAAGTTGAAGAGCCTGAAGCAGGACAAACAAAAGCAACGTTCATAATTGATGCAGAGCTCAATATGATGATGAAGATGTTGGCTTCTGGACCTTTACAAAAACAGGTCGACCACCAACTCAACACATTAAAAGAGAAATTAGCTTAATTTTTATAACAAAAGGGTTCTGATGAAGAACCCTTTTTTATTGATATCTCTCTCCGTGGATGTCGGTTAATTTAACCAGCCTATTTTTTCCTAACTTATATTTTATTGTAGAAAGGTCATGATGATGTCTAGATAGACTATTATCCTAGGAATAGTGTCAATTATTTACGCGAGAGACGAGAAGACGGAAAGAGTTTTGTACTTTTGTTCGACAAGTTTTAAACAACTGAATTATCACATGGAATTACACTTAAAACGTCCTTTGGCTTTCTTTGATTTGGAAACTACAGGAGTAAATATTTCTACAGATCGTATTGTAGAGATAGCTATACTAAAAGTATTACCAAGCGGGGAAGAACAAGTCTTGACAATGCGCATAAACCCTGAAAGACCGATTCCTGTTGAATCATCTATGTTTCACGGCATTTATGACGAGGATATCAAAGATGTAGAAACTTTCAAACAAAGAGCGCAAGAAGTAGCTGATTTTATTGGAGACGCTGATTTGGCAGGATACAACTCTAATAAATTCGATATTCCAATGTTGATGGAAGAATTTATTCGTGCAGGTAACAGTTTCTCCTTGGAGGGACGTTCTTTTGTCGATGTACAGAATATTTTCCACCAAATGGAGCAACGTACGTTAAAAGCAGCTTACAAATTCTATTGTAACGAGAGTTTAGAAAATGCACATACTGCAGAGGCTGATGTACGTGCTACGTACTACGTTTTGAAAGCGCAGCTTTCGAAATATGATGATGTAGCCTACGAAGATAAACATGGCAATGTGAGTAAGCCCGTTGTGAATGACGTAGAAGCCCTACATAAGTTTACCAACTTAAGTAATCCTGTAGATTTTGCAGGTCGCTTGGTATTTGATGCTGATGGCGATCCTACTATTAATTTTGGTAAACATAAGGGACGTAAAGTTACAGAGGTATTTGATGTAGAGCCAAGTTATTATGCGTGGATGCAGAACGGTGATTTCCCTTTGTACACAAAAAGAGTATTGGAAACCCTGTGGACAGCGCATCGAGCGAAAAAGAAAGAAAGTCAACAACAAGAACGAAAAGCGGCTGTTAAGCCTCAACAAGATACTAAACCAAAAGCCCCTTCAAAGCCAATCACAACAGATATGTTGAAAGGCCTACAAGGTAAATTTGGAAAATAATACGGATAAAGAAATGAGTAATCAAACAGAAATGGAGCACTTACAGTGCCTTATTATTGGTTCGGGACCTGCAGGATATACTGCGGCAATTTATGCGGCACGTGCAGATTTGAAACCTGTTGTATATACAGGTATTGTTCCCGGCGGTCAGTTGACACAAACTACCGAAGTAGATAACTTCCCTGGCTACCCGCAAGGAATTACGGGTCCTATTATGATGGAAGATCTTAAAACGCAAGCGGAACGTTTTGGTACCGATGTGCGTTTTGGTTATGCTACAAAAGTAGAGTTTGCTACTGATGGTGGCGTGCATAAAGTAGAAATCGACGGTAAGAAATGGGTGAGCGCTGAAACAGTGATCATCGCAACAGGAGCTACCGCGAAATGGTTGGGTCTACCTTCAGAAGAGAAATATAACGGATTTGGCGTATCAGCATGTGCGGTATGTGATGGATTTTTCTTCAAAGGGCAAGATGTAGCTATCGTTGGTGCTGGAGATACGGCAGCAGAAGAGGCTACTTACTTAGCAAAGCTATGTAAGAAAGTATATATGCTTGTGCGTAAGGACGAGTTTAGAGCTTCTAAAGCAATGGTACACCGTGTTCAAAATACGGCTAACATCGAGGTTTTATTTAATACAGAAACGGAAGAGATTTTAGGTAATGAGCAAGGCGTAAATGCTGTGCGCGTTTTGAATAGCCAAACGAAAGAAACACGTACACTTGATGTAACAGGTTTCTTCGTTGCTATCGGCCATAAGCCAAACACAGAATTGTTCCAAAATGTATTGGATATGGATGAAACAGGCTATTTGATTACTAAATCAGACAGTACAGCTACGAATATCCCTGGGGTATTTGCATGTGGCGACGTACAAGACCATATCTACCGCCAAGCAATTACAGCGGCAGGTACAGGATGTATGGCGGCGCTTGAAGCTGAACGCTACTTAGCAGCAAAAGAAAGCGGAGAATAATCACGCTATAGATACTATTAAAATAGAAAAGCTAGCTCGATTGCATATCGAGCTAGCTTTTTTTATAGCCTGAATTTACCGCTCCTTCGGAGAATAAATTCAGGCAAGTGGACTTTTCTGGATGAATTAAAGACCTAAAAATGCAAAAGCTTTTGTTTTCACAAATTGAGAAGAAGTCTCCCCATTATAGGTTTTAAAGTTGCCTAAATCTAGCTTGTAGATGTTGCTTGGATTTGATAAATCAAACTTCTTCAAGTCTACCCAAAAAGTATTAGGTGTCAACACGGTCTCAAAAAAGTATGTTAGGTTTTTATGATCCGATACAGAGCGCCATCTCGTCGATGAAATATTAGGCTCTGTCTCCGAAGAGATACCAAAAGGAACAGAAGCATTACGTATAACACTGAACACACTCGCTATAGCTTCACGTGCATTATCCGTTTGTGGGATTGCCTGAATGTAGTAGGACGCACGTGCAAAGCGATCTGCCGCACGGTTCGTGCCTGGAAGCATAATAGTGCCAGGAATGCTTTCCCAATATTTACTAATAGCAAGCTGCTGATCGAATACCGGTGAATTCGTCATTACTGTATAAGTAGGGGCGTGGTGGATCACGAGTTTACCATCGATATATTCGAAGATAGCATTGTCACCAGTAGCATCTGATAAGGACAAGTGTAACGTCGTGAATTTATCCGTGCCTGGAATTTCACTAGATACAATAGCAAATTCTTCCTTCTTTAATTGGTCAACAGCCTCTTGTACCGTTGCAAAGTTGTCTAATACATACTGAGCCCATAGTGCAATAGAAAGACCTGCCTTGCTACCATTTTTCACAAATTTAGGGTAGGTAGATTCGGCAAGCCACAACACGTTGCTTACTAATCCTTTTTCATTCAAGCCGTCGGCCGTTGCAATATCCCAAGCTGTAGCTACAACACTGCCATACTTCGCTTTCCACTTGATAGACGTACTGCCTACTTCCCCATTACGTTCAATGCCACGGGGTAAAACCCAAATGTTGGCCGCAATCTCATCTTTCCAGTCCATAGATCGGGCGGTGATGATGGTGTTGTTTGGACCTTTGTAAACAACGCGTGTACAAGCGTTCGAAATGCTATTGCTATAGCTCGCGAATAGTAGGGTTAGTGTTGCAAATAAACCTAGTTTTTTCATGTTTGTTAATTTAACGGTGCTAATAATTGACTTATTTTTAAAAGATTCGTTTCATTTGTATGGGCTACTGTTATGAAGTAACCGCATTGCCATGTTTGTGTTTTCTTTGCCTGCAAGCTCTGTGGTATATCCCAATCCGGATAAACACGGAAGCCACGTTTTCCTTCTTTAGTATGTGTACTGACAATTGCTTGCTCGACTAATAGATTTTTTGAGAAGAAAAAGAAACCTACCTGTTTCTCAAACTCCACTTCAATGATGCAACAATCAAAGTCATCATTTGTGTGATAGGGGATGGAAATTCCTGCTAAATTTCTTTTCCAGAGTGTTACAAATAGGCCATTCTTCTTAGGCGTTACCTTAGCCTTACGGTATTTTAGGATACCATGCTCGAGTTTAATAGTTAAACCGTCATAATCGCTAGCGAGCGAATCCGGTTCCATTGTTATAATTTTTAAACCTAGCTTATCAAAAAATAATGCGGTTTGCTGATTCAGATGGGGGTTCATACTTTATTTCTCTTACGGGCAATATAGTGAAATAGATTATGGTTCTTTAAACCATCTAGCCTTGGTTTTCCACATGAGGTCGTGAAAAACCAAGGTTGGTTGTTTATTGTTGAATATCTTTATCCTCCGCTGTCGATGGTGGAGGCGTTTTTTTTTCCTTTTGCAATACTTCGTCTGGCGGGAGGATTGTTCTGAAATGTGGCGACATTAACTCAATGCCTCGCTCGTGGAATACATCTTGAATATGGTTGCGTAAATCGGCCAATATACCAGCCTTCTTAACAACATTTGCGATGTAGATATTGATTTCATATGTGGCGTAGAAATCTGCTAGATTTTGTTGGAAGATAAATGGCTGCGGCTGCTTCAGGACTAATTTTGTGCGTCGCGCAGCCTCTAGTAGTGCTGATTCTGCATCTTTCCAAGATACTTCATAGCCCACATCTGCAGTGGTATAGATAATAAGACCTTCTTCTTGGCTATAGCGCGAATAGTTTGTCGTATTTCCTGATAGTACAGTAGAATTAGGGATTGTTATTTCTTCATTTTTTACGGTTTTCAAGCGTGTCACAAGCATTGTCTTTTCCGTTACAACACCTACTAAATCTCCAATTCTAATTTGGTCACCAATTTGGAATGGGCGCATATAGGTGATAACTAGTCCAGATACCATATTCGAAATCGCATTGGAAGAACCAAACGAGAATATCAAACCAATGAACACTGACACTCCTTTAAATACGCTAGAGTCGGAACCCGGTAGATAGGGGAACATCAAAATGAACATAAAGGCGTAAAGAAGCAGCTTGACCAGATTGAAGGTTGGAATAGACCAATCGGTATGGAATCCCGTAACAACTAATTTACCCATTTCAATCTCGCGAAAGATGTATTTTACGAAACGTATAAAGTAGCGCATCACAATGAAGATGACGATAAGGGTAAATAGGTTCGGTAGAAAGTCCCAGATAGATTTGAAAATAGACTTGAAGGGTGACCAAATAAGCTCAAATAAGCGGGTAGCCCAGTCTTGTGTAAAAGGGAAGATGCTAAATACCAAAGGCAATAGTAGGTACAGCAGAATTAAAATAAAGAGCCATTTAAGCCCTTTTATAGCCGTATAAATTAAGCCTAAAACCTGCTTGCTGCTCAGAATGACGTATTCGCGATACATGAACTTGTTCAGTCGGTTTCGCTGCTGTGTTACTTTTAGTTTAGCTTTCTGCGATAGCTTGTGGATCGACCAAATGAGGAAACAGATGATGGAAACAACCAAAAGGACTAGACCTATTCGGACAAGAAGCTTGCTCAAGCTGTTTTCTTGTCGATGATAATCAATACGGTCCTTAATGATTTTAACATAGTTGTCTGCAAGCTCTTCCTTACTTTTATCAAACCATAAAGCATCCATATCATTGACACTCATTAAAATCATTTCATCGTAGCTGATATCTAAGGAGTTCTCCCAGCTCACAATTTTGATAGAATCGGGTTTGTAGAAATCGTCTTCGTAGAGTTTCGTTATCTTTTCTGCTATGGCATTAGCGCGGCCTTTTGCTTTTAGGGCACCTACTTTAGTATAAATGGTGAAGAGGGTGTCTTGCAATAATATCACCGGATAGCCTTTTTCGGTGAGTTTCATCTTTTCGATGGTTGCTCTAGACTTATTTTTTGCGGTAAGCTGTGCTTCTTCAATGCCTTTTAGTTGCTGAAGGAGTTTGTCTCTTTTTATTTTTTCATTTTCCTTAACCTGGCTGAGCTGCTCTTCAAGCTCCGCTTTCTTTAGGGAATCTAACAACTTATTTTGTTGAGTTTTTTCCAACAAGTTCGTTAGCTCATCACTTTTTGTCTGTACTGTATCGCTGATTACGGGCTTTTCTTGCGCAAAGAGTAAAGATGAAAAGCAAAGAAAAGAAACTATAAATAGGACTTTTACGTATTTATATTTCTTTGTTCTTAATGCAAATTGATCTTTTGTCATAATGCTTATTTTCTGGTTAAAAGATGGCTGAATATACCTGTTTTTTTACTCATTTAGTACCCTTAGTTTTTTTATCTGTAACAACGGTCGTTGTCGAATGGAAATAGTCTATACGTAAAATATGATGGGGCTAATTTATTCCCGAGGAACGAGGGGGAACCTAAGAGGGATAATAAATTAGGAGTGCTAAAGTTAGCACTCCTAAATAATTTTAAGCAGGGGAATCTAATTGTTTTAAGCGTATTTCTTCGCTCGATAATGCCCTAAGGAAGCTTTGCTTGTTGAAACTACTATTCTTAGCTAAAGCATCTGCCAAAGACCGGTAATATCCGATGCCCTGTCCGAGTTCTGTTTTAAATTGTTTGATATATTTATGGCTCTTCGCTGTATCTACTGCCGTTTCTATATATTACTTTAAGTAGTCTACGTAAAGTTTCAATTCGTTGATAAATATATTTTCACGGTTATTTCTTAGCGTAATCTGCTTGCGCCCATAGATATGGTCTACCATTTCCTTTAAAGAGTATACCTTATCAAAATAGGCTAGATTTGGACCTGGGCATATGGATACGGCAAGATTCTCTCGGCTTTTCTGGATACCATACTGCAAGTAGGCAGATGTCGCCAAACCTTGGCATAAGCATGTTTTTTCGACTATTTTAGCATATTGCTGCGCATGTTCATGTTTGGGTAGGTTTTTAGCGTCCAGTTCTTTTAGTTTAAGGTGCTGATAAACGCGCGAAGCGGTACAAAGGGGTTCCTCCCCAAATTCAGTATTGGAGACTAAATATTTTTTGTCGCATGGGCTGCCAGGACGTCCCTTCTCAATACGCTCCAATCGTTTTTGTTCGGCGCTACTCTGGAGGAAATTATTAAAAGGTATGCCTAGCGGCGATGATCCACTCAGGTAGAAGTCGTCCTGCTTAGCGTTTGTAAGTGCTTTTAATGTTTCGGTGTCTACCGTTGTTGCTTCAGGTACCAGCAAGAAAGGAGAGCCCCAGCCTGTGCCATCAAATTCATAATGATCACATAGAAACTCTTGTTCATCGGCAGTGCCAATGCCTCCTTGGACCGTAAATCGTAATGACATCGCTTGTGGTACCGTTTTTCCCGCTTCACGTAAAGCGTCAAGGTAGAGCTTAAATAGCTCTTGGTATAAATCGTTCTTTTTGTGCTTGAACTCCTCAAGTATCGGTCCTAGCAAGAGCCCTTCGGTTGCAAAAGCATGCCCTCCACAGTTTAACCCCGATTCCACGCGAAACTCAGTTACCCAGATTCCTTTTTTTGCTAGGTATTTTGCTTGGATAGCTGCTGATCGGTAATCGGAAACTTTAAGGATAATATTCTTTTGTGTTTTCCCCGTAGCATCAGGAAAGAAACAATCAAAGGTGCTTAGGTATTGATATAGACGAGGGTTCATTCCTGCCGATAGCACCAGGGAAGAAGATAATTTTGATTGCGCAAAGCCACGTAAGGCAGCCAAGGCATCGGAGAATGTCTCCGGGCGCATATTTCCTTCTTTATCTACGTTTAGCTTGTCTACTTTCGACATGATATTAATGTCGATAGATCCAGCTTCTACAGCCTCGCGTAGCTCCTGTTCTAGTTGCTGCTTGTTGCTTTGGTCGGTCGTTTGAAGCATCCGCTGATAAGCTAACTTTAAAGGGTTTTTATCCGCCAGCAGTTCGAAATATTTCGTTAAATCGGTGCTTAGGTTGAACGTTTCATTTTTTAATCGTTGAATTTGTTGACCTACAAGGTCATGGACAAGATTTAGATAGGCGGTGATACGATTAGCACGTGCATCTTCATCGTGCTTCCCTATGGCTAAATAAGGAATTTGATGGGCTTGCGCATAGTAATGGCGAACACGTTCAATCAATTCATCATCCACCACCGACAATACAGAAGATATACCAAATTGGGCTACTTTAAGCGGTGAGTCGATGGAAAATGCGAGTCCTAAAACGGGGATGTGGAAAGCGTGTTTCATAATGTTGTTTGTACGTTACGAAATACGTGATAATTAGGTGATTATTAAGTAAGGGGAGTAGGTGAAAAAAAATGATTGATGTCATTTTGTGAAAATGTAAGCAAAAAAAAATCCCCGAAGTAATCACTTCGGGGATGTGCTAAGCGTGTACCGCTTATTATCTTTTGTCGATGTCTACATATGGACGCGTTGGAGCGCCAATGTATACTTGTCTTGGACGACCAATCGGCTCTTTGTTATCACGCATTTCTTTCCATTGCGCAATCCATCCTGGAAGACGGCCTAACGCGAAAAGAACGGTAAACATATCCGAATCGAATCCTAATGCACGGTAGATGATACCTGAGTAAAAATCTACGTTAGGGTACAATTTACGGTCGATGAAATATTGATCACTCAAAGCTGCTGCTTCTAATTTTTTAGCGATATCTAAAACTGGATCATTAACACCTAAGCTTTCTAAGATGTCATCACATGCTTTTTTGATGATTTTAGCACGTGGATCGAAGTTTTTGTATACACGGTGACCAAATCCCATTAAACGGAAAGGGTCATTTTTGTCTTTAGCTTTTGCTAAATATTTCTCCGCGTCACCACCATCATTTTTGATGGCTTCTAACATTTCGATAACTGCTTGGTTGGCACCACCATGTAATGGACCCCATAATGCGTTGATACCCGCTGAAATTGAAGCGTATAAGTTTGCATTTGATGAACCTACGATACGAACAGTAGAAGTAGAACAGTTTTGTTCGTGGTCAGCGTGAAGAATTAATAGTTTGTGCATAGCACGAACTACCACAGGATCAAGCGTAGTTTCGCCTGTTACTTCACCGAAGATCATGGTTAAGAAGTTCTCGATGTAACCCAAGTTGTTTTTAGGATAAACAATAGGGTGACCCAATGATTTCTTTTGAATCCAAGAAACGATAGTAGGCATTTTACCTAAAATGTTAGTAATCGTCTTGTCTTCTTCTTCTTTTGTTTGATTAGGGTTTAACGACTCAGGATAGAAGGCAGATAATGCACCTACTAAACAAGAAAGTTGACCCATAGGGTGAGATTTAGATGGGAAACCTGTGAAGAAATTTTTCATATCCTCATGAATCATCATCTGTTTCTTGATATCCGTACGGAATTTCTCTAAAACGTCTTTCGAAGGAAGGTCACCATAAATTAATAAATAGGCAACTTCTAGAAAAGTAGACTTTTCAGCTAGTTCTTCGATAGAATAACCACGGTGGTGTAAAATACCGTGCTCACCATCTAAAAACGTAATTGCACTTTGCGTGGCTCCCGTGTTTTTAAAACCTGGGTCCAACGTAATATATCCTGATTGATCTCTTAATTTAGAGATATCAATGGCTTTTTCACTTTCGGTTCCTACAATGACAGGAAATTCGTAAGAAGTACCATCTAAGTTTATTGTTGCTTTATCCGACATACTTAAATCTTGACTTATTTATACAAATGTATAAAAAAACACGATAAAAAGCCAGTATTCAGTAGATTAAAAAAACATGAAATCGTCATAATTGGATTGTTAATTAGTGCTTTGTCTGTCTCTAAAATAAAGGGAAAACGTTTTCGTAAATGGAACTTTAGTGCTTGATTTTTACCACGCTAGAAATTGTATTTCTTTTTTTTTAGTTAAAAAAAGTAAAAAGTTTTTTGATGTCTACGAAAAATTCGTAATATTGTAAAGAGTTACAAACTAAATCATTAATAATGGAAAAGTTGACGATACAAGAAGAGGATGCTATGTTATCCATATGGCAATTGCAAGGTGGTTTTGTGAAAGAGGTGTTGGATAATCTTAAAGGAGAGAAGCCTCCCTATACAACCTTAGCGTCTACCATAAAAAATTTGGAACGTAAGGGCTTCGTTAAGTCCGTTAAATATGCGAATGCGAAACGTTATGAGCCTACTATTTCGGAACAAGAGTATACGGCAAAGTTTATGAACGGCTTTGTTGACGATTATTTCCGGAATTCATATAAAGAGATGGTTTCCTTTTTTGTGAAGGAAGAAAAACTCTCCAAAAAAGAATTGGCAGAGATTATGGATATGATTAAAAACGAAAAATCTTAACCTCATGGAAGCAACCTTAACCTATTGTATCCAAGTAAACGTATTGTTGTTAATTATCTATTTTGGATACCACGTGCTGCTACGCGGATTAACCTTCTATCAGCTCAACCGTTACTATTTTGTGTTGGGCGGAATTTTTTCGCTCGTTTATCCTTTTGTAAATGTTCCTGCTTTATTTAGCACGCCCATAGAGCCTGTAGGGGATTTTGTGAGCTACCTACCGGGAATGTTGCAGGAGCAAACAGCAAAAGGTACTAGCATTTCATTGCAAGGCATTGTACTAGCCATTTTTGCTGTCGGAGCTTTGTTTTTCGTCGTTAAGTTTGGTGTTCAGCTGTTAAGCTTGTTACGTATTCACCGACACTCACAGCGCGATTCATGGCATAACTATTTGTACCGTAATGTATGGTTGCCCATTGTGCCTTTTTCTTTTTTTAATAAGATATATATAAACAGAAAGCAGCATCAAGAAGTTGAATTGCAAGATATTTTTGAGCATGAATACACCCATGTGAAAGGTTTTCACAGCTTTGATATTTTGTTGTATGAATTGTTGATGATGTTTTGCTGGTATAACCCTTGCGTTTGGTTAATGCGCAGAGCGATGCGTCAGAATTTGGAGTTTTTAACGGATCAAGAAGTATTAAATGCGGGGGCCGATAAGCAGAGTTATCAATATTCTTTGATTCATGTTACGAAGCAGGGGGAGCAAATAGGGATTTCAAATCAGTTTAATTTTAAAATGTTAAAAAAACGGATTAGTATGATGAACAAAAAAAGATCTTCAACCTTTGAGCTTAGTAAATATATATTTTTACTACCACTCATTATTTTTTCCGCTGCGGCTTTCACCGTGACAAAGGCTGATGCTAAGATTGCTGAAGTTGTACAGTTTACGGAACGCACCTACGTAGCAGAGATTCCTTTTCAACCGGTAACGCCTGTCGTTGACACACTAAAGAAAGAGAAGTCTACTAAAGATACTTCGCAACATCGCCTGACAGTGGTAACCGATAGTTTAGCAAAGCAAAGCGGTATTGTTATTTCGGCAACGAAAAAAGGAGAGGGGGTAATAGTACTTTCTTCGGATTCTTCCTTAAAAAGTAGAAGCGGAGCCGTCCCAGCTATCCCATCAGGGGCGAGTGTAGGTAGAATAAGTTTTATAACAAAAAGTATAAATGGAAAAGAGCCTTTGATTCTTGTTGATGGTAAGAAAATGGTTGGCGGATTTGAGCTAAACGCTATCAATCCAAACGATATTGAATCCATTAAGGTTTCTAAAGATGCTGCTGCGGTAATGAAGTATGGTGAGGAAGGGATAAGTGGGGTTGTAGAAATAAAAATGAAAAAAGATAAATCAACGACAGAATCGGATAATAAGGAAAAAACAGAGCCAAAATTTGAAAAAACAGGAGCAAGCGCACCATTAGAAAGCTTCTCTGTTCCTGCCGGTCGTGAAAGTAATCTCCTTTTCTTTACGGGTAGAGGTGTAAAGCAGTCTTCACAAACCCAAAAGGATGATGTTGTTTCTATTGTAGCCCATGGTGTTGAGAAAGCTACGGGAAAAGTTGTGACGGTTCATTATGCCGATGATCAAGTACAAAAGACTTTGTTTGAAGGTCAAGAAATTAGAATAAAAGCGCGTAAGCAGGATGGCTCTGAAGCTAAAGCTATTGATAATGATAATAAAGTTATCATCATTAATGCTGTGGGTAGAAAAACGAATTAAAGGGAGTTTGCCCTCGGGAATGCCTAGCGTCAACGCCTAAAGAATGTTTGTTGTTTAGAAAAAGAATGAGCTTGTCAACTTGACAAGCTCTTCTTTCGTTTATAGGGTATTTCTATATTTTCTATTAGGTATTTAAATGCTGCTGTAAGGTGTAATTCGCGGCATCTACTTACCATGCTGTCTTTAGTCACTATTGCTTCGCTCAGGGGGATATCCGAGGTCATTGAGAGCATCATGCTTATGGAAGTTTATGCTGTCGGTGTTAGTTTTTGTCCAAAAAAAGAGCTTGTCGTTAATGACAAGCTCTTTTTTTATTTTGTATCCTTTTTACCAAAGATGCTCAGTCGTATATAACGACCAGGTCTTTCTTTTACGTCTTTGATTAACTGATCAAATTCGTAGGTTGCACTATTTAAGTTGTTGTACAGTTTGTCATCATGAAGAAGTAATCCTACAGAACCCTCTCCTTTATTGATTTTATCGGTAATAGCTAAAACATCTTGCATCGCCTTATTGGCATTATCAATCGTAGCTTTAATCTCTGTAGACGATAAATCGGATGACAAATTATTTAAGTTAGCTAAGATGCTGTTGATCTTTTCATTGTTGTTTTTGAAGTTTTGCGTGATGGATTCTAAGTTTTGTAAAATACGCGCTAAGCGGATTTTCTCCGTACCCATTAAGCCTTCCACGTCAGTGGTTATTTTCTCCATGTTTTTCAGCGATACGGAAATGCTACGTAAGCTGCTTTTGAAGTCACGTTGAAATTCCGTGTCTAGAGCGGAGTTTACAGCAGATAGAACCGAATCTAACTTTACAACAAGGTTTTCTATCTTCTTCTGTAGTGGTTCTACTTTCTCTAATAGGTTCGCTTGAACATCAGAAAGAAGTGGAGCACCATCTTTAGCCATTGTCTTGCTATTACCAAGCTCAAAAACAATAGCCTTGCTGCCAAGTAAATCGGCACTAACAATAGTTGCTACCGTATTTGAAGGAATGTTATAATCCTTTTTAATCTTGAAGTTGGTTCTGATCTTACCATTATCGAGTAAGGTAAGTTTGGATACCCTTCCAATCTGGTAGCCATTGACAACAACAGGCTTGGACACCGTCAAACCATCTACATTGTCATAATCTGTATAGTACTCATTTTCATTGGTGAATACATCGTTACCCTTTAGGAAGTTGTAACCAATAAACAATAGCGCTAGCGCAAGGACAGTAATAATGCCTACTTTCGTTTCGTTCGATATCTTCAAAATACGTGATCTAAAATTCTATAATCCTTTACTAACTCAACACACTAATGTACTAAAAGTTTAGCGTTCTGCAGCAGTTTTGTAAGTTTTAATCGCATTGAATAGGTTAGATACGATCTCATCTTGCCCAGCATTCGACATCATGTAGTCTTCCTCATCGGGGTTACTGATGAAGCCAATTTCTGTTAAAACAGCCGGCATACCTGCCGTGCGTAAAACTGCTAATGACAGCTCTTGAACCCCTCTATTCTGGCGTGAGACGCGTACATACTCATCTTGCATATAGGATGCTAAGCGGATACTCTCTCTTCGGAATTGACTTTTTAGTAGCTGGAAAACAATCATCGATGAAGGGTCTTTAGGGTCGAAGCCACCATAATTGTCTTTGTAGTTTTCTTCCATTAAGATGGACGCGTTTTCACGAATCGCTACATCTTGATTGGCTAATTTGTTAAAACCCATAACAAATGTTTCTGTTCCTCTTACGGATGGCTTTCTAACAACTGAAGTTGTGTAGCGGCCATTTCTACCTTTAACACGTTGATCCGCATCCGCCGAGTTGGCATGGATAGATATAAATAAATCAGCGTTATTTTTATTAGCTAGCGCAGGACGCTCATATAGCGGGATAAACACATCTGTGCTACGTGTGTACAACACTTTAACATCAGGCATTTCTTTTTCTATACGCTTTCCTAGTTTTAGCGCTACTTCCAATACCACATCCTTTTCTCTTCCAGATCTACCTACAGCACCGTGGTCTTTACCACCATGGCCAGGGTCTAAAACAATGGTTCTTACTTTTGGGTTTACACCACTAGAAGCCTGTGATTTTGAAGTGGGTATTGTAGCAGAGGTGCTTATGGAAAGGATGAAAATGGAAATAAAGCTGAGGCTATAAAAATTAATTTTTTTAATCATTTGTAATAGAATCTTAAATGTTTTCGTTTGAATATAACAAAACCTTCCGTGCAAAATTATTATTTAATCAAGTGCGTTCTTAACACTTTTGTATATGTTTTTTGACTATTTTTGCCCTAAGAAGTTTAAATTCACACAAAAATAACATTCATAATTCACTTTGAAGGCTTTAACTTGTTTTTTCTGTAGTTTTTTGTTCATTTTCTTGAACGTAGCAGTTTCTTATGGACAAGCTATAGCGCCGCAAAAAAATACACCAACACGCACCGCGACTGATACCACAAAGGCTGCCACAGATAGTACGCACAATCATTTGTTGAAAACACAAGGACGTGATACTGTCGTGATGAAAAGTCAAGATGGACTAGAGACGGTCGTTACGATTGTTGCTAATGATTACTCATGGAATCAGGTAAGTAAGAATGTATTGCATCTCTATAAGGGAGCTAAAGTAAAATATCAAGACTTTGAGCTTGCTGCAGATTATATCCGCTTGGATAGAAATACAAATGAACTTTTTGCTTCTGGTGTTTATGATCATAACAACAAGTATGTAGGCCGTCCGGTTGTTATTTTTCCAAATGACACCCCAAAGTCGGTAGACTCCTTGCTCTATGACTATAAGAAAAAGGAAGGTAACACCTATGGTATCATGACGGAAGTCGATGGTGGTTTTATACAAGCGAAGATTATTCGTAAAAACTTATACGATGAGATGTCTCTTTACCATGGTTTGTATAGTACCTGTAATTTACCTTATCCACATACACACTTTGGTATTCAAATTTCTAAGGGAGTTGTGACCAAGAATCAAATTATTGCTGGCCCATCATACTTGGTCGTTGAAAATATTCCGATAAAATTCTTAGCCATTCCATTTGGCTTCTTCCCGAAGACTAATAAACGATCGTCCGGATTCCTATTCCCTTCTTTTGGGGAAGATGCTACACGCGGATTCGCCCTTCGTGATGTTGGTTGGTACTTAGCATTTAACGATTATTGGGATTCCGAAATTCGTGCTAGTATTTATTCTAAAGGATCCTGGGAGACGAATATACGCACCAATTACATGGTGAACTACAAATATAGCGGGGGCTTTAATCTTAGTTATGCAGCTTTGAAAAGTGGAGTTGAAGGAACGCAAAACTATGGAACGAACAAGTTGTTTAATGTGACTTGGAATCACACCCAGCGCCAAGAGGCAAATCCAGGTACCTCTTTCTCGGCATCTGTTAACTTCGGTAGTTCCTCTTACGCTAAAAGTGTCGGATTTAACCAGCACCAAAGTGTAAATGATGTTGCTCGTAACAACATGTCTTCTTCCATTGCTTATGGTCGTGTTTTTGGTGATGGTAAAGTGAATTTAACAACCACTATGAGTCACCGTCAGGATATCACAACGGGTCAGGTAGATTTGGAATTGCCTTCTTTCAGTTTGAACGTGGCGACCTTCAATCCTTTTGATTCTAAAAATAGAGTCGGCGAGCAAAAATGGTATCAGCGTATCACGGTAGGGTATAGCTTGCAAGGAAGAAACTCTATCTCCGCGAAAGACTCCGTTTTGTTTAAGAAAGAAACGCTATCTAAATTCACCAACGGATTTCAACACAACATCCCGATTAGTTTAAGCATAAATGCGTTTAAATATTTCCAATTCAATACATCGGTGAACTATACCGAGAGATGGTACTTGCAAACTATTCGCAAAGGCTTGGAGAATGAAATCAACGGTTTCAAAGAGGTGAAAGATACCGTACCAGGTTTCCGCCGTGCCTATGATTACTCGATGTCTACGGGTTTATCGACAAAGATTTATGGTCAATACCCGAAGATAGGTAAGATTGAAGCTATTCGACACGTCGTGACACCATCAATTAACTTAAACTACCGTCCTGATTTCTCTGATCCGCGTTATGGATTCTATAAGGAGTTTGTAAACGATAAAGGTGTCCTACAGAAGTATTCCGTTTTTGAAGGCGGTATTTTCGGTGGACCAAGTGCAGGTAAATCAATGGGTATCGGTTTCTCGGTAGATAATAATATCGAAGCCAAAGTGAAAACCAGTAACGATACTACAGGAAAAGCATTCAAGAAGATTCCTATTATTCAAGGTTTAACGTTTAGCGGTAACTATAACTTTATGGCCGACTCATTGAAGTTGTCGACGATTAGTTTCTCGGGACGTACTTCTATCTTTAATCAAAAAATTAATATTAACTTCAATGGTACGTTTGACCCTTATGTCGTGAATAGCGAAGGGGTGCGTATTGATAAATTCACGTTGAAAGAAGGTAAGTTAGCACGTTTGACAAACTTTGGTTTATCTTTTGACTACAGCTTAAATCCAAGTGCGAATAAGATTCGTAATAACAATGTGGATTCTTTGCGTAATCAAATGCCTAATATGACTAAAGAACAGGCAGACGCTCTTGCACGTATTAGTACTGACCCTAATGCTTTCGTAGATTTTAATATTCCATGGAACTTAAATGGGGCTTTCAGTATGAACTACAGCAAGCGTTGGGATGCCAACTCAAAAACCATGAGAAGTGACGTAACGGCAACGGTCAATGTCAATGGTGATGTTAACCTTACGCCGCAGTGGAAAGTGCAATTTACATCTGGATACGATTTAAGACAACAAGCGTTATCCTTAACACGCTTTAGTATTTATCGCGATTTACACTGTTGGGACATGTCGGTGGGCTGGGTGCCTTTCGGGCAGTACCGCAGTTATAATATAACGATTCGGGCGAAGTCGTCGATTTTACAAGATTTGAAATTGACCAAACGCGAGAGTCATTACGTATACTAATAGATTCTTTCAGCCTTATGAAAGTAGAAATCATAACCATAGGCGACGAGCTTTTAAACGGACAAGTTGTTGATACCAATTCTCCTTGGATTGCGCAACAACTTATCCCTTTACATTTTCAAGTCGTCCAAATTACTTCTATCGCGGATACGCGAGAAGCAATTTTAAAAGCCCTAGCCGATGCACAGCAGCGGGCCAACATTGTGTTGGTAACTGGAGGCTTAGGACCTACCAAAGATGATGTAACCAAAGAAACCATTGCTTCTTATTTTGATACGACCCTAGTACGGGATGAGGCCGTGTTGGCGCATGTACGTTATCTTTTTGAGAAACGTTGGGGTTTTGCCGATATGCCGGTTATCAATCAGCAGCAAGCTGATGTATTGGCCAATGCTGAGGTTCTTTTCAACGATATCGGGACAGCCCCAGGCATGTGGGTAAACCATCAAGGGTGCGTCTATGTGTTTATGCCTGGTGTTCCTTTTGAGATGAAGTTTATCGTGAAGGAGCGTCTGTTACCACGCTTCGCAGCATTGCCGACTACAGAACGTGTACACCATGCTTACCTATTGACTGTAGGTATTGGAGAGTCGCATCTAGCGCGTGAAATTGCCGATATCGAAGATCAAATGCCTGCACATATTCATTTGGCTTATCTGCCCAGCTTCGGTTTGGTGCGCTTGCGTCTTACTGCTTTAGGGCAGGATGAAGAAGCATTGATTGCCGAAACGCAGCAGTTGGTGGATGCCTTGGTGGAGCGCTTAGGTGATTATGTGGTAGCTTTAGATAAAGGTTCTTTTGAAGAGGTAATTGTACGCCAGTTTACGGAGCATAAGCAGACTCTTGCTACAGCAGAAAGCTGTACGGGAGGCGCTATTGCATCTTCTATTACGGCCATTCCGGGAGCTAGTGCCATGTTTAATGGTGGGGCGGTAAGCTATGCTAACGAAAGTAAAATACAGGTGCTCGATGTGCAACCACAGACATTAGTCGATTTTGGTGCTGTCAGTGAGCAGACGGTTTTAGAGATGGCCTTTGGTGCCCAGCGTGTCTTTAACACGGATTATGCCGTTGCTACAAGTGGTATTGCTGGTCCCGGTGGTGCTACGCCTGATAAGCCTGTTGGTACGGTTTGTATTGCTGTAGCGGGAAAGAACGAACAATTGGTTAAAACCTTTAATTTCGCCGGTGATAGAGCCGTTAATATTGAAAGATCACGCGCTATGGCCTTAGCGATGCTGTGGAAACTCTTTCGAAAAGAGCAAGGAAACGTTAAGATGTAATATTTTGCATTATCAGTGATTTGAAATATTATATTTTGTTTTTATGTATTGGTTAGATTAATTTCTAACTTAGTAAATCATTCAACGAACTTAAGAGAAATGGGTATATATAAGTTGCTACTTCCTAAAATGGGAGAGAGTGTTTCGGAGGCAACAATCACGAAGTGGTTGAAACAAGTAGGAGACACGATTGCAGAAGATGAATCGATTGTAGAGGTTGCTACCGATAAGGTTGATTCTGATGTGCCATCTCCGATACAGGGGAAGATTGTGGAAATACTATTTACAGAGAACCAAGTGGTGCAAGTTGGCGATGTTATCGCACATATTGCAACAGATGGTGCTGATGTAGAAATCGAAACGCCGACTCCAGTTATTGAAGAGAAGGTCGCTCTCGCGGATGTAGAAGCGCCTATCGTTTTGGACGAAGAGGTATTGACGATTCCTGGAACAGAGCTGTTGCAAGAAGAAACCAAAGCAGCTACGTTTATTCACGGAGCAAATAGATTTTACTCTCCTTTAGTGAAAAATATAGCACAAGAGGAAGGGTTAAGTCAAACGGAGCTTGATGGCCTTGCTGGCACAGGAGCCGACGGTCGCGTTACAAAGCAGGATATTTTAGCTTATATCGAAGACCGTAAGTCTGGCAACATTAGCGTAACAGCTAATGGGAACCATACTACAGCATCTCCATCTCGTGTACATTCGACAGCAAATCAGGCAAGCAAAGAAGCTGCAAAAACAGTTGTCGCTGGACCAGCAGAAGAGATTGTAGAGATGGATCGAATGCGTCGTTTGATTGCTGACCACATGGTGCATAGTGTGCAAACATCACCGCATGTTTCATCTTTTGTAGAAGCCGATGTAACCAATTTGGTGAACTGGAGAAACAAAGTTAAAGATGAGTACAAAAAACGTGAGGGCGAAAATATCACCTTTACACCAATCTTTATCGAAGCAATTAGTAAAGCATTAAAAGATTTTCCAATGGTGAATGTTTCCGTAGATGGATACAACATCATTAAAAAGAAACATATTAATATCGGTATGGCAGCAGCTTTACCTTCAGGCAATTTGATTGTACCTGTTATTAAAAATGCTGATCAGTTAAGTTTGGTAGGAATTAGTAAATCGGTGAACGACCTTGCAGGACGTGCACGTGCCAACCAATTGAAGCCTGACGATATTCAAGGAGCTACTTTCACCTTCACTAATATTGGTGCCTTTGGCAACATTATGGGAGTGCCGATTATCAATCAGCCGCAGGCGGCAATATTAGCCGTAGGCGCAATAAAGAAAAAACCTGCTGTGTTAGAAACAGAACATGGTGATGTTATTGCCATTCGTCAGATGATGTATCTATCGCTTTCTTATGATCACCGTATTATCGATGGTGCTCTAGGCGGAACGTTCTTGAAACGAGTAGCGGATTATTTGGAAGAATGGGATGTGAATCGCATCATTTAATAAAGATAAAAGCATAAAAAAAGGGAACTAATCGTTCCCTTTTTTTATGTTATACTTTCCAATGATGTATCGATAACGGAAGAATAATAGAACCGAAGAGGTAAGTAAGCCTAAGGTTAAACCATACCATATACCTTGAACGCCCATGTTCAGGTGAATGCCGAGTACATAAGCAACAGGAATTCCTACTACCCAGTATGCAAAGAAGGTAATAAAGGTCGGCGTGTTCACATCACCCATACCTCTCAATACGCCTAAGCCCACCACCTGTGTTCCATCAAATAGCTGAAATAAACCAGCGATAATTAATAACTGTGCCGAGATGGCTATTACTGCCGTATCATCACTGATGAATAGCGGTAGTTGTTTGTTGAAAATAGCGAATATAAGTGCACATACCACCATGAAGATAAGCACCAGGTGATAGGATACTTTGGCAAACTTTTGCACCCGCTCCATATTATTTTTACCGAAGCTATGGCCTGTTTTTATTGTCGCTGCCGACGCAATACCACTCGCCATCATGTATGTCATGGAGGCCAGGGTTATTGCCACTTGATGGCTGGCTTGTTCTACAGCACCGATTTTTCCGGCAATAATAGAGGCTACAGCAAAAGCTCCAACTTCAAACACATATTGCATCGCTACTGGAGCCCCAATTTTGAAGATGCGTTTTACCGTCGCTAATTCTACATGGAAAATCTTGAAATATTGCATGTACTCTTTAAAGCGCTTCGCTTTAAGGACATATGCCGACATGGCAATCATCATCAAAATACGATCTATTAAGGTAGCGTAACCGACACCAACGATGCCCATTGGCTCTATCCCAAAATAGCCCTTTACAAAAATAATCGCTAAGATAACGTTAAGCACATTTCCCCAAATGGTGATGTTCATCGCTTGCTTGGTGAAGCCTAAGCCTTCCGCAAATTGCTTGAATGTGTTAAATACCATCAATGGCACAATGGAAAGCATCAATATAAAGAGATACGGTTTCGCTGTTTCTACCACACGAGGATCTTGGTCTAGGTGTTCCACGGCATACATGGATCCATAATCTACCAATAGGAATAGAAAAATTGCCGCAATAATATTAAGCCAAAGACTATTGGACAGTAATCGGCCAGCTTCTTTTTTATCTCTTCTTCCGTTAGCTTGCGCGATAAGTGGTGTCAGTCCGTAAGCGATACCTAAACCGAGTACAAGAACGACAATAAATACAGAGTGTACTAAGGAAACTGCCGCCAAAGGGATAGTGCCCACAAATTTACCCACGATAACCGTGTCTGCGGTTTGCACAAGGGTCTGTCCTAGCTGTGATATAATAACAGGGCCAGCAAGTGCAAAAGTGCTCCAATAGAAGCGTTTGTTGTTTTTATAAAATGTATTTTGCATAGTAATTTGCCAAAGGTAGGCAATTATTTATGGGTTATTCGTTTTATGAAATTTCGTGAGATTAGAAAAACATACCTAAATTCTAATGTGTTTCTTGAAAAATGTTACTAATTTTTTAAGGTCAATGGTTGATGAATAGTAAATTTACACTTACCTTAGCCTCGTAATTTTTAATAATAAGAAAAGAGAAAAATGGTACTAGGTTTTTTAAATATAGGCGCCCAAGAGACGTTTTTTATCGTGATTATCATTCTGTTATTGTTTGGTGGTAAGAAGCTTCCTGAATTAGCAAGAGGGTTAGGAAAAGGTATCCGTGAGTTTAAAGATGCCTCTGAAGGTATTAAACGTGAGATTTCTGATCAAATCAACAATTTTGAAAAAGACCTCGACGTAACAGTAGAGGATAAGCCTGCAGAGGTAACGAATACAACTCCATCCTATGTGGAGCATACGCCCGAAGCTATTGAAGAAACAACAGCTGTAGTTGAAGAGACAACAGAAAAGAAACCTTTTCCTCAGTTTTCAGCTCCTGAGAACCTTGTGCAGCACAATCCTGGCCAACAGCCTGGAACAGAAGAGCACAGCTATGGTTACCAAGAAGAAGCTACTGCTGCTGCTGATCAAAATAATGCAGAAGAAAACAAAACGGCTGTTACAAACGGCCCGAATGACAATCCAATTAATCACGCTTAAAATTTTTATACACCGTATACAAAGAGGCTGTTAGGTTGTCTTAATCCTTTTACGCAACGTATCTGCGTGTTACAAAAAAAATCAACAAATGCATCGGTATTTATCGATGCATTTGTTGATTTTTTGTTAAGTAGCTCCGCTGTAAGAGGAATAAGATGTTAGCAACTCTTCTTTTACTTTATTATTTATGGCATACGAAATTATTATTTCGAAAGAGTTAGGTGTCACCACCAAGCAAGTATTAACTACAATAAGCTTGTTGGATGAAGGCGCTACAGTACCTTTTATCTCTCGCTACCGGAAAGAGATGACAGGAAGTTTGGATGAGGTGCAGATTACGGCTATTCGTGATCGTGTGCAGCAATTGCGTGATTTGGATAAACGTCGCGAAGCAGTCTTGAAATCGATTAGCGAACAAGGGAAGCTTACTCCAGCTTTAGAGACACAAATTAAAGAGGTAAGCACGATGGCGGCATTAGAAGATATCTACTTGCCGTATAAGCCTAAACGTAAAACACGTGCGTCGATGGCGCGCGAGAAAGGTTTACAGAGTTTGGCCGACCGTATTTTGGAGCAAGATAGATTTGATGTTGCTGAGTTTGCGGAAACCTTTGTGGATAGTGAGAAAGGTGTTCTTTCGGTCGACGAAGCATTGGCTGGCGCGCGCGATATTATTGCAGAGCAGATTGCTGAAGATGCAGAAGTACGTTCCAATACCCGTAAAATTTTCTTAAATCAAGGACAGTTTGTATCTCGTGTTGTAGCAGGTAAAGAGGAAGCCGCTATTAAATATAAAGATTATTATGAATGGTCTGAGTCTTTGAAAGATGCTCCTTCACACCGTGTATTAGCGATGCGTCGTGGCGAAAAGGAAGAGATGCTTTATTTAGATATTCAGGTGGAAGAGCAGGCGGTATTGCCGATGTTGGAGAAACAGTTTATCACAGGCCATAATGATGCTGCTGCGCAGGTACGCCTAGCGATGAGCGATAGCTATAAGCGCCTGTTGAAGCCTTCCATGGAAACAGAAGTACGTGTCATCACCCGCCAAAAGGCAGATGAAGAAGCTATTCGTGTATTTGCGGATAACGTGAGACAGTTGTTGTTGGCTGCTCCTTTGGGACAGAAGCGATTGTTAGCCATCGACCCAGGCTTCAGAACAGGCTGTAAGACGGTCGTTCTTGATGCGCAAGGAACCTTACTTGAGAATACGGCTATCTTCCCGCACACGGGGGCTGGTGGCTTAGCAGAGGCTAAGAAAACAATCGAGCATTTAGTAGAAAAGCATAAAATAGAAGCTATAGCTGTTGGTAATGGAACGGCAGGTCGTGAAACAGAAGATTTTGTACGTAAGTTAGGATTACAAGGGGTGACGTTAGTGATGGTGAATGAGTCTGGTGCTTCTATCTATTCTGCTTCTGATGTGGCACGTGAGGAATTTCCGGAGTATGACGTAACGGTGAGAGGTGCTGTGTCTATTGGTCGTCGATTAATGGATCCTTTAGCTGAGCTTGTAAAGCTTGATCCTAAATCTATTGGTGTTGGTCAATATCAACATGATGTAGATCAAAATAAATTACAAACATCCTTGGATGATACGGTTGTTTCTTGTGTGAATGCAGTAGGGGTAGAGTTGAATACAGCTTCCAAGCAGATTTTGTCTTATATCTCTGGGTTAGGTCCTTCTTTAGCACAGCAGATTGTTAACTATCGCGTGGCGAATGGTCCATTTCGTTCACGTAAAGAATTAAAGAAAGTGCCTCGTTTGGGCGATAAAGCTTTTGAACAAGCAGCAGGATTCTTGCGTATTCGCCAAGGAGAACATCCTTTGGATGGCTCAGCTGTTCACCCGGAGCGTTATGCGCTCGTGGAGCAGATGGCTAAAGATGTGCAAGCGCAAGTTGCTGATTTATTAACGAACGATGCTTTGCGTAAAGCGATAGACCTTAAAAAGTATGTAACAGATGAGGTTGGTTTACCAACGCTTAATGATATCCTTGCCGAGCTTGCTAAGCCAGGACGTGACCCTCGTGAGCAGTTTGAGGAGTTCTCGTTTACCGATGGTGTAAATAGTGTAGCTGATTTGAGAGTAGGAATGAAGCTTCCAGGTATCGTTACCAATATTACGAATTTCGGTGCCTTTGTCGATATCGGTGTTCATCAGGATGGACTCGTGCATTTAAGCCAGCTAGCTAACCGTTTTGTCGCTGATCCGCACGAAGTGGTGAAGGTACAGCAAAAAGTAACGGTTACGGTGACGGAGATTGATGAGCGCAGAAATCGTATTGGTTTGTCTATGAAAACAGAAGAGCGCCCAGCACAGCATAAAAATAAAGGAGCGAAACCGAAAGATGCTGAAACGGATATGGCTATTAAGTTAGCTAACCTTGCAAGTAAGTTTAAATAAGCTTCTGGCTAACCTATATAAAAATAGGCTTCTCGTAATGGGAAGCCTATTTTTTTTAGTCCGTTTTTAGGAGCGGTGGATTTGGAATCGTTAAGCTATCCACCTTTAGCGTATCTTTTTTATCCTTTTTGTCGGACCACCACCATAGCTTACGCCAAAATTCTGGAAGCGTATTAAACTCTTGTCTATAGACTAAGCCTGCGGCGGATATATAATCGCTATAAGGCGTAAAGAGGAAGTTTTTCGTGTTTAACCTGTTGTATGCCCTAAGGACTAAACTACCATCCTTACGTAGCTTAAAGGTAACTTCTGCATCAGTTGCTATTTGATCAGAGAAAGGTGTTAAATCGTTTACTCTATTTTTACTACGATCGCTTACGCCCCCCGTTAAGGTTAGTCGGTCATCGAAAAACTTTAAAGAGGCCGAGGCGTCATTGAATGAACGGATATTCAAATCGAAGAAATCCATTTTTAGCGATTGTGAAATGATGCTATTCAATTGGTTGAAGGCTATCTCTGTACCTGCCGAAAGCAAGGTGTTGTTTAGCTCTTTACCAAATTCCTGTGTAGATGCTGGCGTGAAGCTTCGGCGTACAATTAAACTTATAGCCTGTTGATTGATATTATTACCATCTATAAAATAACTCTGTAACTCATCCTTGATGTAGGGGTCTTGCGGGAAGTTTAAATCAAAGGACAGCTCAGGCTGTGAAAGCGTTCCTTTCAATATCATGTCGGCTTGAGCCAATACCCGGCTGTTATTTTCCGACCTACCTGCTGCATTATACAAAGGAGCAACGGAGGTGCGTTGTTGGTAAGTAGCACCAAGATTTACGGATGCATCTGAAGGATTTCCCGCCCAGCGGATGGTTCCTCCCTCTTTTAAGTCGAAATATTTGTTGAAGAAATCTTGCGCTGTGAAGTGGAATTTGCCCGAAAGAACATGGTAGTCGCCAAACATCTCGAAATCGCCTAAGCTCGAAATACGTAAGCTCAGGTTGCCTCGGCCAGCCCCTTTAAGGGAGCCTAGGTTGTTTTCGAGGTTAATCTCTGTTTCTGGTGATATATTCAAATCCATATTCATGGTCAATCCCTTGAATAGGCGCTCTGTTTTCTTATTTCCGGCTGTGCTTGAGTCAGCAGTGGTGAAGTAGATGAAATCATTCTCCGTCACAGTCAAAGAGCTGTTGAACGGAATAGTGATAGACGTGTTGGGTTTCGACTCCGCATCGATGCTGATGTTTATAGCCGATGAGGGGCCCTTGAAGCTGAATTTCCCGCTAGCGAAGGCTGTACCAAAAAATAGCTCATTATCTTTTCTTGTCGTATTTAGTACATGTAAATTGTTTGTCGTTACCTGCAACTGGATGTTAGGGTCTGATAGGGTATTCATATCGACAAAGCCAGAGGCTAAAGCAGGGACGTTACGGCTATCTTGAAAGCGTAGATTGTTTAAAAGAAGTCTGTTGTTGTCAATAACGATGCCTTGATTCAGCATGTTATAGTTTGTTTGTAGGTAGTTTACCAAGAAGGAAGCATCACTAATTGTTGCATGGCCGTGGAAAATAGGTTTATTTAAAGAGCCTGAAATCTCCACTTCCCCACTAAGTTTACCATACAAGTTCGTTATCAGATCTTTTAAAAATGGCTGTACGATTAATAAGTCGGTATCTTTTAGTTTACCTTGTAGTAGAAGCGGGTTCTCTTCCGCATTCAGGTCGTAGTAACCATACATCTCTACGCCTTTTCCATCGATGCTAAGTAGTTTTGCGACCAACTCGACGACTCCCTTTTGTGGTGCATAATCTGCATTGACAACTAAAGTACCAATAGGCAGATTGTTGTAGACAATAGGGCTTGTGTTGATATGCGCCGATAGGTTGGGGTTTTTAAAGAGAGAGTTCACAATGATATCTCCATTTAAATGTCCTTGTAGGGTGATGCCTAGAGGCTTGGTAATCCCCGAAAAGGAGGCTAAATTAAAATCTTTAAAGGCAATGTTTACTTTGTCATTTTCATCCGATAGGATACCGTTGACGGCTACCTCTTGTTTATCCCTTTTAAAAAGGAGATTGTTGAGATAGAATTTACCTTTTGAAACACGGAGGTCTGCATTAGGGTTGATTGTCCACAGCTCGTTATTGAGCACCAAGTTGGATTGGTCAAATTTAATATAGGCAGGTCGCTCATAGGCAAAGTGGATATTTCCGCTTAAGGCCAGATGGTTAGGGCGATTGCTATCCGACAGCTGGATAGCAAATCGAAGACTATCGTTCGCTAAAGTGTTGTTAATGCGTATATGGTCAATATATACAGAGTCGGATAAGCTAATACGATCGGCTAATATGCGTAAATCGAATGCTTTGTTATCCGCATCTTCTTTAAGGCTTAAATTTTTTACGGTGATACCTTTATAGCTCATGATAGGGCTGAAGGCCTCAAACTTTGCCGTATAGTTCTGTGAGGAGAAGTGCGCCTTTAAGGTCGCTCCATTATCCATCTTCAAGCTCGGGTCGAATAGCGATGAGATGGGTGCGAATGAAGTGACTTTGACTTGCAAGTCGAAGTTTTGTGGGTCGTATACTTGCGTCGGAATGTTGATAGCCGGAGCATAACGCATGGCTAAGGATTTGAAATAAGCACCTATCGTTTGGAGGTGTATCTGTCCCGACATGCTCGCCTGTACAACATCAGATGTTAATAGTAAAGATTTGTATTGCTCACTGCCACGTGATTCAAAAGCTAGTTTTCCAACGGTAAATTCACCGCGGCTAGAGCTGAATGTCAGCTTATCACTTTTGACATACCCAGCGATGCTATTTAGCGACTCTCCATTCAAATCGGCTTCTACATCTGTTTCTTTTATAACGATACTATCCTGCTGATATAATTTTGTCTTTTTAAGCGATAGCTGTTCGATATTAGCATATAGCTTATAACGAGGGACGGTAGTCGACCAATCGGCAACACCATCGAAAAATAACTGTGCATTGGGGTCTATAAACTGGCCATTTGCGCGTAGCACTTTCTCTAATATTTCGCCATCAAAATCAATCTTCGCGTAGGTATATTCTTTAAATTTTAAATTGCTAGCCTCACCTGTAGCCTTGAGATCTACAGATTTGGTGTTGTTTGTGTTCCCACTAAAGGTAACGGTAAGGCCTGTAGTACCCAAATCTTTAGATTTAAGTAGGCTGCCGAGGTCAAACTGTGCGCTATTCGCTGTTCCCGAAAATGTTACTTTTGAGGCTATATTGATGGCACTTTCTGTACTAATAGCGCCTAACGCCGTCTGTAAGTTTCCTAGAGCCTTGAAATCGTAGTAGTAGCCCGTTAGTTTACCCGCATAATGAACCTGCTCGAAATATTGTAACTCCTCCGGTAGCGAAAATTGTTGCATATTGCCGAGCTCTGGCACTAATTTCTCTACGTCCTTAGCACTCGTCGCCAGCTCATCAACGGAAAAGTTAAATATTGTTTTCTGGATATCAGGAAGGCCATCGATAGTGAAGTCGGCACGTAGGCTGGTGGTATTCCCCGTTTTGAGGTGTACATTTTTAGCCCGTATATGCTCTACCGTTCCATTTAAATCAGCTTTCAGCACTTCTGTGCTGAAGCGTACAAACTTCATGTCGGGAGCAAAGAATTCAATATCCTTAGAGTCTATGAGACTATTTTCTAATCGTCCTTCGACCTTTACACGACTTATGAAATCCCCAAAGGCATCGAAGCTAGGATACCGCAGGGCGACATAATGGGTCAAATAGGAACGATTGGTTTGGAGCATTAAATTGGAGAACTCCATCTCTTTGCCTGACACGCTTGTGTTTGCACTAAAATTACGCACATATAAGCCTGTTTTCTCTTTAAACGTTAGTTGGCTTATTTTACTTTTAAATACAGACCCTTCAAACTCAATTTCGTCAAAAGTACCCGATAGCTCGCTAAGGTCGATATCACCAAAGTCAATACCGCGTTGGTGACGTTTGTAACGGTGGTCTAGGAACTTTAGATGCGCCTGCTGCACCTCCAATTTTCTAAGATCTATTTGTAAACCTTTATTGCTTGATTTATCCTTTTTAGGTTCCGATTTAAAGTAGTCGATTAGGAAGGTGAAATTGGTGCTATCCTTGAAAACCTCATAGTTCACATAGGGAGCTTGAAGGCGTAGTGCTTTGACTTCAATTTTTTGGTCAAAAAGCTTGACGAAGGAGATATTCGCTTGTATGCTGTGGGCATACAACATCTTCTTTCCCGAACGGTCATTAATCTGGATATTTGTTAATTCTAACGTGTTGAAGGGCTTGAAATAGACAGCATCTATGGTGATTTCTGTTTGTAGGGCGGTGCTCAGGTATTTAGCTACTCGCTTAGACACATAGGTTTGTACAGCTGCATATTGTAGCGATAATACCATAGCAAAGAGCAGTAAGCTGATGCTCAATACGGATAGTAGCGCTATTTTTATTATTTTTTTGATATTTTTGTATTCTATTTAACCCTTAAAAAATGGCAATTGTACTCGGTATAGAGTCATCCTGTGATGATACGTCCGCTTCCATCTGTATAGACGGTGAAATTAAGTCAAATATTATTGCTGGACAAGCAATCCATGCAAAATATGGAGGCGTTGTGCCTGAGCTAGCATCGCGTGCGCATCAGCAAAACATTATCCCGACCGTAGATCAAGCTATACAGCAAGCAAAAATAAGTAAAAATGATATAGATGCGGTAGCTTTTACGCGTGGACCTGGTCTTTTAGGCTCTCTTTTGGTGGGAACATCCTTCGCTAAAGGATTCGCTTTAGCCAAAGGGATTCCATTAATTGAGGTTAATCACATGCAGGCGCATATTTTATCGCACTTTATCGATGAACCGAAACCAGCATTTCCTTTTCTATGTTTGACAGTTTCTGGTGGTCATACGCAGATTGTCTTGGTAACAGATTACTTCGAAATGGAAGTATTGGGGGAGACGCTTGACGATGCAGCCGGAGAGGCTTTTGATAAGACAGCAAAAATTTTAAACTTACCTTATCCGGGTGGCCCATTGGTTGATAAGTATGCTCAAGAGGGAAATCCTTTTGCTTTCCGTCTTCCTGAACCACAGATACCAGATTTAAACTTTAGTTTTTCGGGTTTGAAAACGGCGATTCTTTATATGGTGCAAGGGGAAGAAAAATTGAACCCTAATTTCTTAGAGGAGCGTATGGCTGATGTATGCGCCACGGTACAGCAGCGTATCGTTTCTATATTATTGAATAAGCTTAAGAAAGCAGCGAAGTTGACAGGGGTGAAAGATATTGCCATCGCTGGTGGTGTTTCCGCAAATTCAGGTTTGCGAAAAGAATTATTGGCTATGGGAAAGACATATCGCTGGAATGTATTTATCCCGAAGTTTGAATATTGTACAGACAATGCGGCAATGATTGCTATTGCAGGATATCATAAGTTCTTGAAGCAAGATTTTGTAGGGCAGGATGTAGCTCCTTTAGCACGTATGCCAATGTAGGAAGGGCTTACTAGCTCTTCTCTACTGTTTCGTTAAACCGGACAAGCCATGCTTTAATAATGGCTGCTAGCTCATAGCGCTCCTCGCCCGCAAAGCGAAGCATGAGCATGTCGAGGGTGTCCATCATATCTTGATACTCGGGAAAGAACCCCTCGATGTTGCGGTAGTCCGATAGAATATCTATCAAGTAGCAGTGCATGTCGTATTCGACAAATTTGTTCTGATGGAAATCACTTACCTCCAACCATTCTCCTTCCAAGCGATAGCCCGATAAGATATGCTTCTCGCATATCTGTTGATAGGTGTTTCGTGTTTCCATCAATTGCACGCGAATATTTTCTTTTTTGCTCAGCAATTCATCAAAGAGTGCGGATAGCTTCTCCTGTATGGCGGTCTCTTTAGAAATCATGGTCATAACGTATGGCTTAAAAAGCGATTGATAACTTGTGTTTATAATAACGCTTATTTGCTTTTAAATGTTTTGTTAAAGTGTTGAAAATAGGGTGTTTATTGTTGTTTATCGAAAAAATAGCTTATTTTTTAACAAATAAATTATAGAATTCACCAAATTTGAACATGTTAGGAACAGAAAGAAAGATTAACGGCTATGCGTTAGAGATTTGCTCAAACTCTTCGTTTTCAGCTTTGCAAGCACAGCTTGGTGGGGCTAGCCGGGTGGAGTTGTGTCAAAATTTAGAAAATGGGGGAACGACACCTTCCTATGGACAGATACGCAGCACTCGTAAGCTGTTGGATATTGGTATACACGTGTTAATTCGCCCACGTGCTGGCGATTTTGTGTATACAGCAGAAGAGTTTGAAGAAATAAAAGAATATATACGCTTCTGTAAAGAAGTAGGCTGCGATGGCGTGGTCATTGGGGTGCTTCATTCAGACGGCTCGGTCGATAAAGAACGCTGTGCTGAATTGGTTGCTCTGGCAAAACCATTGACCGCAGTCTTCCATCGTGCATTTGATCGGTGTAAAGATCCATTAGCGAGCCTAGAAACCATTATTAGCTTAGGCTTTGATAGAATCCTTACTTCAGGGTTGGCGTTGACTGCAGAGGCTGGAAAAGAGCTGCTGACAACACTTATAGAAAAAGCAGCAGGACGTATTGAGGTTATGCCGGGTTCTGGCGTTAATGAAGGAAATATTGTAGGCTTGTTAAAAGAAACAGGAGCACAGTCTATTCATAGCTCGGCAAAGGTAACGGTAGCTTCTACGATGCAGTATGACGTACTTCCATCGATGGGGATGAATGAAGCGACGATGCAAACTTCCAAACTACTTGTTGAAGAGTTGGTCGGTAGAATCGAGCAGATATAAAAAAAGAGAGGCTAGCCTCTCTTTTTTTATATTGTAGATAAACAATTATTTAGCAGCTTCAGCAGCTAATTTGTTTAAGATTAAATCATTTTTAGTGACTTGGCTGTGTTTCGGCATTTGGCTTTTTGTTCCAAGCTCGATATTACGGCCTAATTTTAAAAACTGTACCTCAACACGTGAAACAGTTTTATTTCTTCTATCTTTTCTTTTTAAACGTGTAACTCCCATTGTTTTCTTTTTTATTAGTAAATAAAACGAGGTCGGAAGCGGATTCGAACCGCTGTAGGAGGTTTTGCAGACCTCAGCCTAGCCACTCGGCCATCCGACCTTTTCCCCTTAAGGGAATGCAAAAATAAAATTTACTTTTGATATTACAAAGCTTATTGGCAAAAGATTTTTGTTTTAATCGAAAAAAAAGCGCTTTCCCTAAGAGGTAGATTGCTTTTTGTAGGCTTATATTTTGTTTTTATTTGGGTAAGCGCTTGTTGTATAGTACTTTGTTTTAGGGCTTGTTCATTTTGAATGAAGCGGCTATTATTAATGAATTTAAAAACTAAAACTATGAAAAAAGAACTATTCGCAATGTGTATTGCACTGTTTGCTGTAATTGGCGTACAAGGACAATCAACTTTAGGAGTAAAAGCGGGAGTGAATCTTGCCAAGCTATCCAATGTTGAAGATTCAAAAACGAACACTTCTTTTCACGTCACTGCTTTTGCTGATTTCCCATTAGCCCCTCAATTTTCTATTCAACCAGGGCTATCCTTGCAGGGGAAAGGGTTTAAAGGGGAAGGGGAGATTAGTTATTCGGGGGAGAATGGAACATCTGGCCAAGGTGAAGGTACGGGTAAGATTAACTTTTTATCCCTTGAGCTGCCTGTGAATTTCGTGTATTATGTTCCTGCTGGAACGGGGGAATTCTTTGTCGGTGCTGGTCCTTATATTGGATTAAACCTACGTGCAAAGGCTCATTTTATAAGTAACGATAGTGATTTTGGAACGACTATTAGTCAGAATCTGAAATTCTCAGGAAGGGACAAAACTGTTAATATGGTCGATGCAGGAGCTAATTTTTTGCTCGGCTATAAACTTGTGAACGGTTTTCTTATAAATGGTGGGTATAATCTTGGACTAACAAATTTATTAGCTAAGGAAACGGATAAATTTGCGAATCGGGTGCTGTCTTTCGGCATCGGATTTCAATTTTAAGGATAAATATGTTAAAATTTTGAAAACACTTTTGACCAGTTTTTAAAAGTTATTTTTTACTTTATGTATTTATTTTCAGTGTATTGAAGACGTTTTTCTTGCTGTTTGGGCTGCCTTTTGGAGTTATAAATAGACCTGTTAAATTTGAATTGTCTTCATCTTTTTTTATAAGATTGATTTTTTGGTCTAAATCTTGCAAAGATTATAGTACATCAAACAAATATGGTTATGAAAAAAGTTTTACTTACAATGACAGTTGCACTCTTAGCAGTAGCGGGAGCACAAGCACAAACAAGCTGGGGATTAAAAGGAGGAGTTAACTTAGGTAAATATAGCAACGTCGATGGAGCTAGTAATAATACGTCGTTTCATGTAACAGGTTTTGCGGATTTACCGCTATCAGAGCAATTCTCTATCCAACCTGGAGTTTCCTTACAAGGCAAAGGAATGAAATTTGAGAGTAAATTAGCTGACATAGCAAGTTCTAAGACTACACG
Source organism: Sphingobacterium sp. MYb382 (assembly GCF_037572665.1). NCBI lineage: Bacteria > Pseudomonadati > Bacteroidota > Sphingobacteriia > Sphingobacteriales > Sphingobacteriaceae > Sphingobacterium > Sphingobacterium sp. MYb382. Next base: position 342,826 of record NZ_JBBGZT010000029.1, on the reverse strand, counting down.
TAATGTCATGTCTGTAGAGATTCCTGTAAACGCAGTATATTACATTCCTGCCGGATCGGGCGATTTCTTTATCGGTGCTGGTCCATATATCGGATTTAATGTGAGTGGTAAGGATAAGTATAAAAATACTGTAGGGAGCGGCTCTAATGAAACAGATAAGAAACTGAAATTCTCTGGCGACAATAAAGATTTAAATCTAATTGACGCTGGTGCAAACTTCTTGTTGGGTTACAAATTAGAAAATGGTCTTCTAATTAATGGAGGTTACAACTTAGGGTTGACAAACCTTGTACCTAAGGCTGCAGATAAAGTTTCTAATCGTGTATGGTCATTTGGTATTGGTTTCCAATTCTAGTCGGCTAGAACGATATTAAGTTGCATAAAAAAGGGCTTTTGATATAAATCAAAAGCCCTCTTTCTTTATTGTTATGTTTTATAGCTTGGATAGGCTTTGTTATAAATACGGTTTCCCCTTTTTTTTTATTAAAAAATAACGTTATTATTGTGGCACGAAAAAAAAATAATTATGAGAAAAATTTTACTTACTGTTACTGTAGCTTTAATGACTGTGGCAGGTGCTCACGCACAAACACAAACAAGTTGGGGATTAAAAGGTGGTGTTAACTTAGCAAAGTATACCAAACTACAGGAAGCAAAAAATAATACTGGATTTTATGTAACCGGTTTTGCTGATTTTGCTTTATCGCCGCAGTTTTCAATCCAACCAGGTCTTTCTTTACAAGGTAAAGGCGCTAAGTCTGATTTTAAGGACGCTGACGATAATTTTAAAAATACGATAAACGTGATGTCTATTGAGGTTCCTGTAAATGCGGTATATTACATTCCTGCCGGTACAGGTAATGTTTTCATCGGTGCGGGTCCTTATATTGGCTTCAATGTGAGTGGAAAAGTTAAAACTAAAGGTCAAGAAGGCGGCATCTCTATTGATGAGAAAAATAATATTAAGTTCTCTGGCGACGAAAAAGATATGAACCGAATTGATGCTGGTGCAAACTTTTTACTTGGTTACAAATTAGAAAATGGTCTTTTAATTAATGGAGGTTACAACTTAGGGTTGACAAACCTTGTGCCTCACGCTACGGACAAGGTTTCTAACCGTGTTTTATCATTTGGTATTGGTTTCCAATTCTAGTCGGCTAGAATGACATTAAATCGCATAAAAAAGGGCTATTGATTTGCATCAATAGCCCTTTTTCTTTATTGTTATGTTTTATAGCTTGGATAGGCTTTGTTTTAAATACGGTTTCCCCTTTTTTTTTATTAAAAAATAAGGTTATTATTGCGACACAATAAAAAAATAATTATGAAAAAAGTTTTACTTACCGTAGCTGTAGCTTTATTGGCTACTGCAGGCTTAAATGCGCAAACACAAACAAGTTGGGGATTAAAAGGAGGTGTTAACTTAGCAAAGTATACCAAACTAGAGGAAGCAAAAAATAATACTGGATTTTATGTAACCGGTTTTGCTGATTTTGCTTTATCTCCACAGTTTTCAATCCAACCAGGTCTTTCTTTACAAGGTAAAGGTGTTAAGTTAGAAGGTGATTTTGATATGAGTTTACCAGGTCTTGATTTGCGAGGTGATGCCAAAGTTAATCGAAACATTATGTCTATTGAAGTTCCTGTAAATGCTGTTTATTATATTCCTACAGGTTCAGGAAGTGTTTTTATTGGTGCAGGCCCTTATATTGGTTTTAATGTGAGCGGAAAAGACAAGGTCAAAGGTAAAGTCAATGGCGTATCTATCGATGATAAAGTGAGTGTTAAATTTTCCGGGGACAATAAAGAGATGAATGTAATCGATGCTGGAGCAAACTTTATGTTGGGCTATAAATTTGTAAATGGTTTCCTTATTAACGGAGGATACAATTTAGGATTGGCAAATGTAGCTGCTGATTCGGATGAGAAAATCAGCAACCGCGTATTATCATTTGGTATCGGTTTTCAGTTCTAGTTTTCTAGAACGACGCTATAATACATAAAAAATGGCTATTGATTTGCATCAATAGCCATTTTTCTTTATTGTTATGTTTTATAGCTTGGATAGGCTTTGTTTTAAAAACGTCTTTCTCTTTTTAAAATATTTTTATTTTTTTATTTCAAAATAGCGTTATTATTGCGCCACAATAAAAAAGGTAATTATGAGAAAAACTTTACTAGCTATTTCCGTTGCATTATTAACCGTTTCTGCAGCACAAGCACAAACACATTGGGGGATTAAGTCGGGGTTGAATCTTGGAAAATTTACGGTTCTCGAGGATGCAAAATTTCACACTTCTTTTCATGTAACTGGTTTTGCAGACATTGCATTATCGGAACAATTTTCTTTTCAACCGGGGCTTTCTTTACAAGGAAAAGGTACTCGTTATAAAAAAATAATAGGTAAGAAGCAAAACTACTATCAACTGTCACGTCATGTGTTATCTATAGAACTTCCGGTAAATATGATATATTACATTTCTGCAGGTAGCGGTAAAGTGTATGTCGGTGGAGGTCCATACGTGGGTATGAATGTTGGAGGACGGAAGAAATTGATAGAGAAAATGGGTAATGTGACAATAGAAACTAAAGAAAGTTTAACCTTTACAGGTGACGATCGCGACTTAAACTTATTTGATGCAGGGGCAAACTTTGTTTTGGGCTATAAATTAGCGAATGGTATTATGATCAACAGCGGCTATAATTTAGGTTTAGTAAATTTGGTACCAAATGCGGATAAGACGATTTCTAACCGCGTATTATCATTTGGTATTGGTTTTCAATTCTAGTTTCCTAGAACGACGCTATAATACATAAAAAATGGCTATTGATTTGCATCAATAGCCATTTTCTTTCTTCACTGAAATCTATCACACTTTGATTTCAACCTCAACACCTGAAGGTAATTCAAGTTTCATTAAGGCATCAACCGTTTTAGAGTTTGATGAATAGATATCCAACAAACGTTTGTAAGCACACAATTGGAATTGCTCACGTGCTTTTTTGTTAACGTGTGGTGAACGTAAAACTGTATAGATTTTTTTCTCAGTAGGTAATGGAATAGGACCACTAACAACTGCACCTGTAGGTTTTACTGTTTTAACGATTTTCTCAGCAGATTTGTCTACCAAGTTGTAATCGTAAGATTTCAATTTGATTCTGATTCTTTGGCTCATTTTATTTGTTTTAAATGAGCTCCTATTAGAGCGATTGGCAATAGGAGCTCGGTTTATTTTTAATGTAAAGGAATCTGATTAATCTATAGAACCTTTAACTTTACCTTTTGCTTTTGATACTACGTCTTCTTGAACGTTACGAGGAGCTTCCGCGTAGTGGTCAAATTCCATAGTAGAAGTAGCACGACCTGAAGTGATTGTACGTAATTGTGTTACGTAACCGAACATCTCAGAAAGTGGAACTAACGCTTTGATAACTTGAGCACCATTACGCGCATCAAGACCTTGCATCTGACCACGACGACGGTTTAAGTCACCCATTACATCACCCATGTTTTCTTCTGGTGTTAAAACCTCCACTTTCATGATTGGCTCCATCAACACAGGAGAACATTTAGGTAAACCTTCACGGTATGCCATTTTCGCTGCTAATTCGAACGATAAAGCATCTGAATCGACTGCGTGGAATGAACCATCAATCAAACGAACTTTCATACCTGAAAGAGGGAATCCTGCAAGGATACCGTTTTTCAATGAAGCTTCGAATCCTTTTGCTACCGAAGGAATGTATTCTTTAGGAATAGCACCACCAACGATTTCGTTTACGAATTGAAGAGCAGTTTTTGTTGTATCGAAATCTTCGTCAATAGGAGAGATAACAACTTTGATATCCGCAAATTTACCACGACCACCTGATTGTTTTTTGTAAACCTCACGGTGCTCAGTAGTTCCTTTGATAGACTCTTTGTAAGCTACTTGTGGAGCTCCTTGGTTAACCTCTACTTTGAATTCACGTTTCAAACGGTCGATCAAGATTTCTAAGTGAAGCTCACCCATACCAGAGATAACTGTTTGACCAGTCTCTTCGTCAGATTTAACAACGAATGTAGGATCTTCCTCAGCTAATTTACCAAGACCAATACCTAATTTATCAACGTCAGCTTGAGTTTTAGGCTCAATTGCTAAACCAATTACTGGCTCAGGGAAAGTCATTGACTCTAATACGATAGGGTTTTTCTCATCACATAGTGTATCACCAGTTTTGATGTCTTTGAAACCTACTACTGCACCGATATCACCAGCCTCGATAAAAGGAATTGGGTTTTGCTTGTTCGCGTGCATTTGGAAGATACGAGAGATACGCTCTTTGTTGCCTGAACGTGTGTTCAATACATAAGAACCAGCCTCTAATTTACCAGAGTATGCACGGATGAAACATAAACGACCTACGAATGGGTCAGTCGCAATTTTAAAACCTAAAGCTGCGAAAGGCTCATCAACAGATGGTTTACGGCTGATCTCTTCACCTGTATCAGGGTTTGTACCCTTAACAGCTTCTTGATCTAGTGGAGAAGGCAATAATTCCATTACCAAATCCAACATTGTTTGAACACCTTTGTTTTTGAAAGATGAACCACAAACCATAGGAACGATAGAGTTATCTAAAACTGCTGCACGTAATGCATTTAAGATTTCACGCTCAGTTAAAGAATCTGGATCTTCGAAGAATTTCTCCATCAAAGTCTCATCATAACCAGCTACTGCTTCCAATAATTTCTCACGGTACTCAGCAACTTCTTCCAACATATCCTCAGGAATAGGAACTTCTGTAAAGGTCATACCTTTATCATGCTCATTCCAAACGATACCACGGTTGTTGATTAAGTCAACAACACCTTTGAAAGTTTCTTCAGCACCGATAGGTAATTGTAACGCTACAGCGTCAGAACCTAACATTTCTTTTACTTGTTTAACAACTTTCAAGAAGTCAGCTCCAGAACGGTCCATTTTGTTAACGAAACCAATGCGAGGTACTTTGTACCCGTCAGCTAAACGCCAGTTAGTTTCTGATTGAGGCTCAACACCATCAACCGCTGAAAACAAGAATACTAATCCGTCTAATACACGTAACGAACGGTTTACCTCAACCGTGAAATCCACGTGTCCAGGAGTATCGATTACGTTTACTTGGTATTTATTGTTACGGTAGTGCCAGAATACAGTTGTAGCTGCTGAAGTAATCGTGATACCACGCTCAGCTTCTTGCTCCATCCAGTCCATTGTTGAAGCACCTTCGTGAACTTCACCAATTTTATGATTTACACCTGAGTAGTAAAGAATACGCTCAGTCGTTGTAGTTTTACCAGCATCGATGTGAGCAGCGATACCAATATTTCTAGTGAATTTTAAATCTCTTGCCATAATATTTTTAAGCAACTAGCCTTGATGGCTTATTTGTTTTAATTGCACAGTTTAAATAAGTACACCGACCCTGATAAACGATAAATCGATTAACATAGGTCGGTGTAATCATATTTGCTTTGTTGTCTTCAAAATTAGAATCTGAAGTGTGAGAACGCTTTGTTAGCTTCCGCCATTTTGTGCGTATCTTCTTTCTTCTTAACAGCAGCACCTTCACCTTTAGAAGCTGAAATGATTTCTCCTGCTAATTTTTCGAACATTGTTTTTTCTCCGCGTTTACGTGCGTAAGAAATTAACCATTTCATACCTAAAGCGATTTTACGCTCTGGACGAACTTCCATAGGAACTTGGAAGTTAGCACCACCTACACGGCGAGACTTAACTTCAACAGCAGGCATAACGTTGTTTAAAGCTTTTTTCCAAGCTTCTAAACCACTTTCCTGTGTTTTTTGTTCTACTAATTCTACAGCATCATAAAAAATAGCGTAAGCGGTAGATTTTTTACCGTCTAACATCATATTGTTTACAAAACGCGTTACCTGAGTGTCGTTAAACTTCGGGTCAGGTAAAATGATTCTCTTTTTTGGTTTTGATTTTCTCATTTTCTTTTCCTCCGTTTAATTATTTCTTTTTGCCTTTTGCTGGAGCTGCTGCCGCCTGTCCTGGTTTAGGACGTTTCGTTCCGTATTTAGAACGACGTTGGTTACGACCTGCTACACCTGATGTATCTAATGCACCACGGATAATGTGGTAACGAACACCCGGTAAATCTTTAACACGACCACCACGAATCAAAACGATCGAGTGCTCTTGTAAGTTGTGACCTTCACCTGGGATGTATGCGTTAACCTCTTTACCGTTTGTTAAACGTACACGAGCTACTTTACGCATTGCTGAGTTTGGTTTTTTAGGGGTAGTAGTGTATACACGCGTACACACACCTCTTCGCTGTGGACATGAGTCCAACGCTGGTGACTTACTCTTATCAACCAGAGCTACTCTACCTTTTCTAACTAATTGTTGAATAGTAGGCATTTACCTGTTTTGTGTTTTAATTTGTAAAAATTAATTTTTAAGTCTGCAAAGATAATCAAAGTATCTCAGACTATAAAGTCCTGTGTGTTAATTTTTTTTGAATACTTTTTTATGCCTCCTATTTAATAATTAACTTGCCTCTTTATTATAGGGATATTAAGCTATGAGTAGTTATTTAAAAAGTGCCTTAAAAGAGTTGAAGCATAGCAAAGTGCTTGTTGAAAAAACAATCGACGCTATCGATGAAGATATGCTAAATTGGTCGCCAGCCGAAGGGACAAATAGTATTTCAATTATTGTAAGACATGTAACAGAGAATATAAGGTCTCGATTTACCGACTTTCTGACGAGCGATGGTGAGAAAAGCTGGCGGAATCGCGATGCCGAGTTTGAAGAAGCTGATTTGAGTAAAGCCGATCTGCTTGCTGCATGGGAGAAATCATGGGCCATTCTCTTGGAAAACCTAGAGCCACTTACTGAAGCTGATCTCGAACGTACTATATATATACGTGGGGAAGGGCATACCGTTACTCAAGCTATTAATCGACAGGTAGCGCATTATGCGTCCCATATGGGGCAGATTGTTTTTATCGGTAAAATTATCAAAGGTAAAGATTGGGAGAGTTTATCAATCCCTCGTGGACAATCTAAGGCTTTTAATCAGCAGATGTTTGATACCCATAAAGGGGACGCAAAAGCGTAGGTTTTAAAATTTATAGTTTGCTTACTATCATCTTTGTGTGTAAGCTGTTTTTATATAAAGAAGGCTATCGTCCTGCATAAGGAGATAGCCTTCTTTGTTTATGAAATGTACATGCCGTTAAGGACTGAATACCAAAAGCACGAACATCGCAAATAAAACCAGGTGTATAATACCTAATATTGGTGTTGTCTTTTTTCCAGCGAAGCTGATAAAGCTAAGTAGGAGCGTCAGGCTGAATAGTAAGGTTTCTGTGCTTGTTAAGCCAAACAATACTTGCTTACCGGTTAGTAGTCCGATAATCAACACCGCAGGAACCGTAAGCCCAACGGTAGACACAAAGGCGCCATGGCATAAATTGATAGCCCGCTGAAATTCGTTGTTCATCGCGGCTTTAATTGCTGTGATTGATTCTGGTGTAAACACGATAATCGCAATTAAGATGCCGCCGAGCTCTTTTGGAAGCTGTGCTGCTGAAATTCCATAGTCAACTACTGTGGCCATGTTGTGTGATAACAACACAATAGGAAGTACCATCGCAACCAACACAATGGAGCGTATAAGGATTTCGTTAGAAGCCGTTTTTGTATGTGTCGTTTCTGGCGTGGTTGCTGCTTTAGCCCTTTCTTGAAAAGGAATACTCACGGCGCCTGCGGCCGGTTGCATGTACAGGTGCTTATAGCCTTTTATTTGATAAGCTAAGAAACATACATATAAAACCAAGGTTAGTGTCGCGATGCTTACAGCTTGCGTGGTAGAAAATGCACCTCCGCCCGCGCCAATAATGCTGTTGGGTAGTAGTAGCGCTAATCCGCCTAATACCACAATCATGGATAGATAGGTTAATGTTCCTTGTGCATTATAGGCCTGCTCGCCATATTTTAATCCTCCCATTAGAATGGATAGACCGACAACGAGGTTCATAATAATCATCATCACGGCAAATATGGAATCTTTACCTATAGTAGCCGACTCCGCAGGACCTAGCATGACAGCAGAAATTAAAACGACTTCAATCAAGACAATCGAAAGCGTTAAGATTAGGGTGCCGTAGGGCTCTCCCAATTTATGTGCTAGTGCGTCCGCTTCTTTAACAACACCGAAGGAAGCTAGAATAATTGTGCCTAGCAGGATGGTGAAGTATAAGGCTGCTGTCGTAGGTTGCAGATTGTTCATATCTATAGCTTCACCAAAGAAAATAAAGGCCAGAACGACCATCCATACCAACGCTAATCGGATGCTTGTGCTTTTCGTAACAATATTTTTCATGTGTTTGATTTTTTTAAACTTGCCCTAGATTTGTAATGTACCTCTTGTTTTGTAGCAAGAACACCTTTGTTTTTTTTGTTTTATTCTATCGCCTGTCGGCGGATGAAATATTCTTTATTAATGTTAACAAAGGTCTTGATAAAGGGTGTGAAATATTTTTACAAATGTTAAAAAAGAGCCTGCTAGATATGCTGTAAAACAAAAACGCGTCTACTGTAAGATAGACGCGTTCATGAGTCGTGTGACGACATGTTATTTTTTACTCAGGTCTTTTGGAAGCTTCCAAGATAGGAATGTTAGCTTCTGTAGGGACGTAGATGATTTGGTTGATCTTTCCTGCTTTCAAGGCTTCGCCAAAAGCACCGATAAATTCCTGCTTTCTATATTCTGGATATTTCTGCGCTGCTTCGCCCATAATTTTAATCGCTTCGGCTTGTAATACGGCGGCGTCTTTTTCAGCTCGTGCTTGTTCGATTAAGATCTGTCTAGATTGCGTTGCTTCAGCAAGGCGTGCCTTTCCAGCCATCTCTTGTTGCCAAACTGTGTAGCGTGGTAATCCAAACATTAAACCGATGATCACTAAAAGAGCTGTAATAACTACAGTGATAAATAATTTCACATTCATATCAGATAATTTGTTAGTTGTGTTTTATGGAAGATATTGATTTTTTGTGTAAAATACAAGATTCAAACGTATTAATTAGCTTTTGTAAAGTGTCTTTCGTTGCATAAAGGATAGTTTTGTAGCATTAAATATAGTAACATGATTAGAGCATTTAATTCAGCAGATTTAGAGCCGGTATTGACAATTTGGTTAGAAGCTTCGATAGCCGGACATGATTTTGTGGCAGCTGCCTATTGGGAAGGTAAGGTTAAAGATATGCGGTCCGTCTATCTGCCCGCAAGCACAACCTTTGTGTTTGAAAATAGCGATGGTAATCTTGTTGGTTTTCTTTCTTTGGTGGATAATTATATTGCGGCTTTATTTGTTAATCCGCAAACACAAGGACGAGGTGTTGGTACACAGCTCATGGACTATGTTAAAAGTAGGTATGCATCTTTAGCGCTTAGTGTTTATTCGAAAAATGAGAGATCTATTGATTTTTATCACAAACAAGGATTTGTTATCGTAGGTGAGCAAGAAGAGCCGCATACAAAAGAAATGGAAACGCTAATGACGTATAACAATGGATAGAGAGGTTTTGCGTTCCCTGTTGCCACAAGCACATTTGTTGTCGGATGATGCAGTCGCTTTGTTGCAGCCTTGTTTGACCGTTATGGAGCTGCCTAAAAATACTTTACTGATACAAGATACACGTGTTGAGCGTAACGCCTATCTATTGTATGTGGGGATTGCGCGTGCCTATATCAGTACTGCAGCGGGTGAGATTACCTTTGGATTTGCGCGTGAAGGACATATTATCAATGCTAATGCAGGATACTTCTCGAAAACAAAAGGTTATGAAAATTTTCATTTGTTGGAGGATGCTCAGTTGCTGAAGATTGATTTGGATTGCATACAGCAATTGTTTCTCGTAAATATTGAGATTTGTAATTGGGCGCGTGTTATTACAGAGGTGGAGGCGATGGCTGCCGAGGAGCGACGGCTGGATTATATTTTGTTGAGTCCGGAAGAACGTTATGTAAAGTTGCTACAGAACGATGCATCCTTGCTGCATAGGGTTCCTTTAAAAAATATTGCTACCTATTTGGGTATTTCACCTGTATCATTAAGCCGGATTCGTGCACGTATAAAATAAAGGATGCATAGCTCGCTGGGCATCCTTTATGTTGAAATTATGTGGGGATTTCTAGATGAATCAGCGGATAGTTTTTGCCCATTCCATCTTTTTCCGATCGTCCTACTTGTTTGTAACCTGCTTTGAGGTAAAAGCCTAGGGCTTGCTCGTTTTGTTCGTTAACATCCACTTTTCTGACTTGAAGCTCCTGTATTACATAATCAACAGCTGTTTTTCCGTAACCTTTTCCTCTACATGTAGGTGCAACAAACAGCATCTCTAAATTATCATCGGATACACTGAAGAATGCTTGCGCTTTATTCTTGTTGTCTTCTATGATAAATACCCGAAGCTGTGGCAGAAATTCCGTAGGGATTAATCTTTTGAAAAGTTCGAAATCCTCCGTTGCTAAAAAGTCATGAGTCGTCAAGACTGCTCCTTCCCAAATGGTCATAAGAGCCGGGTAGTCTGCTATATATGCTTCTCTTATGTGCATAAAACTTTTATTTTAGTCGGCGAAGGTATTAAAATTTAACTTTTAAAACGTTGTTTACAAAACATCTCTAATTTCTTCGACCTTGTCGAATACACTTTTTGCAAATGGACATAAGGGAAGAATTTTAATGTTGTTCGTTCTAGCGAAGTTGACGGCCTCCATCAGCATCGTTTTGCCAACATTTCTACCCTTGAAGTCTGGGTTTACCTCTGTGTGGTCAATAATGATGCGGCCTTCACCTGCCCAGGAGTACGTCATGCGTCCTGCTTCTTTTCCATCTTCCGAGGCTTTGAAAAATCCTTTGCTCTCTCGGTTAAATTGTTCTACTTGCATATTTTTTTCTTTATCGGTTTGTGAATAAAAATAGTCTTTTAAAATATCTTTTAGCTTGGGATATTGCCAAACTTTCCATTGTTAAAATCTTCAATAGCCTCTATGATTTCTTGCTGCGTATTCATTACAAAAGGACCGTGCGATACAATAGGTTCTAACAATGGGTCTCCGCTTAAGATTAAAACAATACTGTCTGCTGTAGCTTCAACGGTAAAGGCTGTGCCTTTGTTTTCAAATAAAGCAAAGTGGTCGCCCTTTACCTGCGCTTCGCCGTTGACGGTAATTTCGCCCTGTACAACGAGCAAAGCTGTATTGTAATTCTCTGGGAAGTCAAAGTCCGCTTTCCCGTCTTTTTTTAGGTGCGCATTGAATACGTGGATAGGCGAGAATGTGGTCGCTGCTCCCTGCTCCGTTTTGTAGCTCCCTGCAATAAGTTCAAGGAAGTTTCCTTTGTCATCAAGCGGATGTTTCGGAATAGAAGCATTGTCTAGCGCTTGGTATTTTGGTGTCGACATTTTATCCTGAGCAGGAAGGTTTACCCATAGCTGCACCATTTGGAAGTCGCCACCAGCCTTGCTGTATGTTTCTTCGTGAAACTCTTTATGTAAAATTCCTGAAGCTGCGGTCATCCATTGCACATCTCCTTTTGCGATAATACCGCTATTGCCGCTGCTGTCGTGGTGCGCTACGCTACCCTCGTAGGCAATGGTGACGGTTTCGAAGCCGCGGTGAGGGTGCACGTCTACTCCACGCGGTTTATCGCTCGGCGGGAAGTAGAATTTCGAATTGTAGTCTAGCATGATGAAAGGGTCCATTCTTTTTGCCCCCATCTGATTGCCGCTTGGTATAAAGTTGTGTACTCTAAAACCATCGCCTACAAAGTGCGCTGCTCGTGGCGCGATAATGCTTTCTATATTCTTTTTCGTTGTCATGCTATTTCCTTTCTTTTGATGTAAACAAAAATAGCGCTAAACCGAGAGCTCCACATTGATGTATGATAGGAAATGATGCGAGTCGTGTTTTTCGTGGCATAAAAAAACTCCTTCAGGCAGTGTTGAATTTGCGTGAAGGAGTTTTGAAAACTAGTTAGCCCTTTGTATTAGCTGAGTAGGGTAAAGTCGATTTGTCTTTTTTCAAGGTCTACTTTTTTCACCTTAATCTGCACTTGGTCGCCCAGCTGATATTTTTTCTTCTTACGCTGACCAATGATGGCGTAGTTTTTCTCATCGAGTGTGTAGAAGTCGTCGTTGATGTCGCGGAGCCTAACCATGCCTTCGCATTTGTTCTCCTCGATCTCCACATACATACCCCATTCTGTAACGCCTGATACTAAACCTGTGTATTCAACACCGATTTGGTCTTGTAGGAATTCTGCTTGTTTGTATTTGATGGATGCGCGTTCCGCTTCTGCGGCTTTCTTCTCCATCTGTGAAGCATGCTCCGACATCTTTTCGTAATGCTCCGCATTAATCTTCGTGCCGCCGTCAAGATAAAATTGTAACAGGCGGTGTACCATCACATCGGGGTAACGACGGATAGGCGAAGTGAAGTGTGTATAATAATCGAAAGCTAGTCCGTAATGACTCGTGCTCTTTGTTGTGTAAATAGCTTTCGCCATAGAGCGCACAGCAAGCGATGTAAGCAAGTTTTGCTCCTTGCTACCCTCAATCTTCATCATTAAACTATTGATTGATCTGGCGGCTTCTTTGTCGGTCTTAATCGAAAGCTTGTGCCCGAAGCGAGAAGCGAACTGTGAAAAGGTCGTTAAGGTCTCCGGATTTGGGGTGTCGTGAAAGCGGTACACAAAAGTCAATTTGTTTTTTCCTTTACCTTGCTTGCCGATAAACTCAGCAACCTTGCGGTTGGCGAGGAGCATGAAGTCTTCAATAAGCTTGTGCGCATCTTTCCTCACTTTGGTGTATACGCCGAGTGGCTTCCCATTTTCGTCTAAGTGGAATTTCACTTCTTCACTTTCAAAGCTGATGGCGCCATTTTTAAATTTGCGCTCGCGCAAGATGTAGGCAAGTTCGTTGAGTTTTAAAATTTCCTCCGCGTGGTCGCCTTCTTTATTTTAGATGACCTCTTGAGCCTCTTCGTAAGTGAACCTTCTGTCGGAGTTGATCACCGTGCGTCCAAACCACTGGTCATGGATGGTTGCTTTGTCGTCCATTTCGAAAACTGCCGAGAAGCATAACTTCTCTTCATTGGGACGAAGGGAGCATACGCCATTTGATAGGCGCTCGGGAAGCATCGGTATAACGCGGTCTACCAAGTAGACCGAAGTGCCGCGCTCGAACGCTTCTTTGTCAAGTTCGGTATTCGGGATGACGTAGTGTGACACGTCGGCGATGTGTACGCCGATTTCGTAATTCCCATTGTCTAGTTTTTTGAACGATATCGCGTCATCAAAATCTTTAGCGTCAAAAGGGTCGATGGTGAAAGTTAGTGTGTCTCGGAAGTCGCGACGTTTAGCAATCTCCTCCGCGGAGATCGTCACTGGAATTTCGTTCGCTTCTGCCTCTACTGCTTTAGGGAAAGATAACGGAAAACCATAGTCGGCAAGGATGGCATTCATCTCCGTATTGTTTTCTCCTTTTTTTCCTAAAACTTCTTTCACACGGCCGATTGGATTCTTAGCACTTTTTGGCCACTCCACAATAGAGACGACTACCTTCTCTCCAGCCTTTGCTCCGTTGAGACTATCCAAGGGAACGAAGATGTCGTGAAGCATTTTTCTGTCGTCAGGAATGAAGAACGCATAAGCGTCGCTGATGCTAATGGTGCCGGTGAAATCGGTCTTCGCACGCTGTATTATTTCGATGACTTCACCTTCTCTTTTTCTGCCACGGCCACGTTCGTAAACGTGTACTTTGACGATGTCATTATGGAGGGCTTGTCTTAGTTTTCTTGGGGCAACATAGATGTCGTTTTCGAGCTCGTCTTGCGGTACGATGTACGCAGACCCGTCGGCCGTCATATCTACCTTTCCGGTAACGTATACTTGAAGTTGGCGAAGCTTGAACTTGCCTCTTTCTGTTTGCAAGAACTTGCTGGATTTGCTGGCGTCGGAAATGATGTCTGCAATCGCAACTTTGGAGTCTGTATCTACTATGTTAAGCTTCGATGCGACTTGTTTATAGTTGAGGGCAGTGTTATTGTTTTTTTCAAAAATATCGACAATGAGTTGTGTTAAGACTTCTTTGTACGGGTTTTCTTTTCTTTGTTTCATTTGTCTCTCTTTTGTTTGGGGAGACGCCTTTTGTCAGTCGGTGGGGTAGGGGCAATGTGTTATGTTTTGAAGTTGTGTACTTCAGTAACCCGCAGCTCGGCTGGTATGGCGATTTCCTATTTTCTAAGTTACAAAAAAATAGCGAAAGGAATCTTATGTAATGCTATTTGTTCTCTTCCGATGCTGTTGTGAAGGTTTTTGTGTTTCTTTTGTTTAGTTTAGCTTTTTTAACTTGTTGATTTGTATGTTTTTAGTTTAGTTTTTGCTAAAACTCGCTGATTCTATTGTTTTGATTCTGAGTGATTGGGGAAGGTTTATTGAGAAACGAGGTGTTTTAAATATTTTTGCTAAAATATATTGAATTAATTTTTAATATATATTAGTTTGATTAATATTTTTAATTACAGCTGTTTATGGTGTATTTGCTAAAAGTAATTTTGTTTATGTTATTTTGTTTTTAGCCTTGGTTGGGGAGGGCGTTTAGGCTTTAGGAATGGTTTGGTCAGCTAGCTTAATTTTCCGCTAGCTGACCGGTTTATTATGTCTTATGCTTCTTTTTTTGAGCAATCAGCGCAGCGTCCTACAGCATTGATGGCAAGTGATTCCATCGTGAAGTTTGCTGGTAGCGGAATTTTAGGAAGGGTGATTTCTTCCAAGCAATAAACCGAGTTGCACGAGGAACACATGAAGTGTACGTGTTGGTCATGATGATGATCTCCAGAGCAAGCGTCGGAGCAGGATGCGTAAGTCGCCGTACCATGTAAATCGAAAACTTTATGTACAATTCCCTTTTCTTCGAAGCTCGCTAATATGCGGTATAAGGTTACGCGATCAATATCTTTACCAAGTAGTTTTTCGAGATCAGGCTGTGATATAGCTGCATCTTTATGCATGATTTCATCAAGAACACGCAGTCTATGCGGAGTTACTTTTAGACCATTTTGTTTTAATAGTCGCATGAAATCCTGTTGTTTTTCTAATTCTTTATCCATCATCTTATGTGTAAAATTACGGAATATTTGGGGTAAAAAAAAACGTTCGAGAAAGGAGGGTGTACGGCTTTTAGACGCTGTTGTTTTCCTCTTGTTATGGATGCACGCCACACCTAAGCAGATGTGAAATTTACTCAAATTATCTACCCTTTGATAGGGGGCTAAATTGCCCCTCTATGAGAAATGTATTACTTGTCATCATCCTTGGATTAGCCTTCGAGCTGTCCATGATATTGGACCTTCGAGCACGGCGATGCTACTGAAAATTGTATTGAAATATGCCCGATATTATCCCTGAATTTTGGAATATATGTAGATGAGATTTACTTATAGAAGTGTGCTTTCTGGAGTTTTTTTAGGCATCTTTTGCTCTTGTTATAGAATTTTGAGCTTGCTTCATTCCATGAAATCAAGGTCTATTCTTCGCTTTTTTGGACTGTTTGGTTTGTGATTTGACCACTGGAAAAGGAGGGATATCCTCTATTTGGTATCCAATAAATGATGCGAAATAGCGTGATTCGTGCTGTGGTTACACTCGGATTTGTAGCTTTTGGATGTCTTTTCTTGGATTGATTTCGGAATATTTATAGCCAAAATTCCATCTGCGAAGTAGATTTTATGTGCTATTTCTAGTCGTCTTTTGCTCCTGTTACAGCTTTTTAAGCTTGCTTAAATCCGTAAAATCAAGGGCAATTTTTCGCTTTTTTGGATTGTTTCGCTGGTGAGTTGACCACATGAAAAGGAAGGATATCCTCTATTTGGTATCCAATAAATGATGCAAAATAGCGTGATTCGTGCTGTGGTTACTACTCGGATTTGGAGCTTTTGGATGTCTTTTCTTGGATTGATTTCGGAATATTTATCGCCAAAATCCCCTCGACTAAGTGAATTTTATGTGCTATTTCTAGTCGTCTTTTGCTCCTGTTACAGCTTTTTAAGCTTGCTTAAATCCGTAAAATCAAGGGCAATTTTTCGCTTTTTTGGATTGTTTCGCTGGTGAGTTGACCACATGAAAAGGAAGGATATCCTCTATTTGGTATCCAATAAATGATGCAAAATAGCGTGATTCGTGCTGTGGTTACTACTCGAATTTGGAGCTTTTGGATGTCTTTTCTTGGATTGATTTCGGAATATTTATCGCCAAAATTCCGTCTTCGAAGTAGATTTTATGTGCTATTTCTAGTCGCCTTTTACTCCTGTTACAGCTTTTTAAGCTTGCTTAAATCCGTAAAATCAAGGGCAATTCTTCGCTTTTTTGGACTGTTTTGGTTGTAAGTTGACCTCCGTAAAAGGGGCAATATCATCTATTTGATGTCTGATAAATGATGCAAAACAGCGTGATTTGTAGGAGAGTTACTACTCCGATTTGGAGCTTTTGGATGACTTTTCTTGGGTTGATTTCGGAATGTTAGTGGCCAAAATTCCGTCTGCGAAGTAGATTTTATGTGCTATTTCTTGTCGCCTTTTGCTCTTGTTACAGCTTTTAAGCTTGCTTAAATCCGAAAAATCAAGGGCAATTCTTCGCTTTTTTGGACTGTTTGGTTTGTGAGTTGACCATAGGAAAAGGGGCAATATCATCTATTTGCTGTCTGATAAATGATGCAAAATAGCGTGATTTGTAGGGTAGTTACTACTCGGATTTGGAGCTTTTGGATGTCTTTTCTTGGATTGATTTCGGAATGTTAGTGGCCAAAATTCCGTCTGCGAAGTAGATTTTATGTGCTATTTCTAGTCACCTTTTGCTCCTGTTATAGACTTTTTTACTTATGTGCAAGGTCTAGGGACATCGCAACTTATACAGGTAGGAGGAGCGCGCTATAATTACTTTTAGGAGCTCATGAATACATCTATCATAGGCCTTATATCGGCTCAAAGGAGCATAGTTCAGCCTACAGCTATAGGATTATTTTAGGTTTATACTTTGGTTTTCTACATCAATTAGGCTATGCATTGACATAAAAAAAGCCTGTCTGGATTAATCCAAACAGGCTTCTATCGTTAATATTTTATATTCTTATTGGCCTGAAGCTTTAGCGTGGTCAGCTAAGAATTGTGCTAAACCGCTATCAGTTAAAGGGTGTTTTAATAACGCTGTGATTACAGATAAAGGACCAGTCATCACGTCTGCACCAATTTTCGCACAACCTAAAAGGTGAGCACTGTGGCGTACTGATGCCGCTAAAATTTGTGTAGGGAAGCCGTAGTTATCATAAATCAAACGGATTTCTTCAATTAAGCCCATTCCATCTACAGAGATATCATCCAAACGACCAATGAATGGAGATACATACGTAGCACCAGCTTTAGCTGCTAAAAGAGCTTGACCAGCAGAAAATACAAGTGTACAGTTTGTTTTGATGCCTTTGTTGCTGAAGTAACGGATAGCCTTCACGCCGTCTTTAATCATCGGTACTTTTACAACAATCTTAGGGTTTAATGCAGCTAATGCTTCCCCTTCTTTGATGATGTTATCATAGTCTGTAGCGATTACTTCAGCACTTACATCACCATCAACAATTTCGCATATTGCTTGGTAGTGAGCCAACACGTTTTCTTGACCGCTGATGCCTTCTTTAGCCATTAAACTAGGGTTTGTTGTTACCCCATCCAACACGCCTAAATCTTGTGCTTCTTTGATTTGAGCTAAGTTTGCTGTATCAATAAAAAATTTCATTTTGATTGTTGATTTATAGTAATTTAAATGATTTTAAAAACCGCTTTGTTATTTATGGTACAAAAATAGCTATATTATTCACAAATCCTGTATAAGTTTGCTTTAAAACCTTATCCCATAGTCAATGGATATATTTAGATCGCTGGCCTATCCAAATTATCGCCTCCATATTATTGGACAAGCGATTTCTCTTTTGGGTACCTGGATGCAACGTGTTGCTATTAGTTGGTTGGTGTATGAACTCACGGGGTCCGTATTCTGGCTTGGTTTTGTTCAGTTTATATCGCTCTTACCATCGTTAATTCTCTCGCCTTTTATAGGTACCTTCATTGATAAGCATAAGAAATATAAGATTGTTTACATCACCCAAGTAGGGCTGATGATACAGGCTGGTGTGCTCTCTTTGGTTGTAGGGTTGAAGGCCGAGACGGTTCTTATTCTGTCTATTTTAGGCTTCATTCAAGGCGTAATTAATGCTTTCGATGTGTTAGCGCGCCAATCTTTACTCGTTTATTTGGTCGATAATCGTCGCGATTTACCCAATGCTATCGCCTTGAACTCTTCCGTGTTCAATGCTGCCCGAATGTTAGGCCCTGCAATAGGAGGTATTTTGCTGACTAGTTATGGGGAGTTTGTCTGTTTTCTTCTGAATTTCATCAGCTTTATTCCTGTCTTAATTTGTCTTCATCGGATGAATATCGTGGAGAATGTTCCCCAAAGGATAAAGGAGAGTACATGGAGAGGCCTAGTTGGCGGCTTCAATTACCTCAAACGCTCACCACATCTATCGTCTTTAATTATTCTATTAACCTTTTCCAGTCTACTCGTTATCCCATATACGGCATTGCTGCCAGCTATTGCAAAGGAGCTTTTTAAAGGGAATGAGGCTACCTTTTCATGGTTTGAGAGTGCTGCAGGTTTCGGGGCTATGATTGGGGCCATCAATATGGCACGTATTAAGTCGGGTCAGAACTTACGCTATCGCGTGATGTTTGCCGCCTTTTTGATGGGTATTTCTCTGTTTTTATTGGCTTATGCTCACTTCTTGCCTTCGGCATTGTTCTTTACAGGATTAGTTTCAGCAGCGATGATGATGCAAAATTCATCCATCAACACCTATATTCAGACGCATGCCATGTCGCAGTATCGTGCGCGTGTGATATCTTATTATGTAATGGCTTTTCAAGGTATAGCCCCAATAGGTACACTTTTGGTTGGAGCTATAGCTGAAAATGCGGGGTTGAAACCTACTTTATATGGTATGGGAATCGCTGGTGTACTGATTGCTTTATCCTTTTATGTTTATTTGCGTGTACATATTCATCGACCTTTATTTAAATTTTAAAGGACGTTTCTGTAGGCTTAGCGTTAAACTCTTATAGTCTATTTTTGCTGCGTAGTGACGTAATATATCACCACCTATAATCCCAATAACAGGTGTTAATTCCATCTGTTCGTAGGCATAATTAATTGCCGTCAGGTCTAGTACAGCAGCAGGAAAGTTCTTTACTTTCCAATCTTCTAGGCTTAATTCTGGGATAGTAAACTGGTAGCTCTCCATCGTGTTGGTGCCTAATCCGGTCGACATAATATCCGTATTCTGTAGGTGCTCATCATAGATACCTACCTTCTGTAGCATGGTTTTGTCTAGTACCGTTTTGGAGGCCCCCGTATCAACGACCATTTTGAATGACTGGTCGAATAGGGTTGCTTCGACTAAAATATGGTAACCATCGCCTTGTAAATTGAGAATCTCTAAAGGAATTTTTTGCATGGTTTAAATATAGGTATTTAATAGATGTTCCACTATTTTTCAACGTATGGATGAAGGAAGAAATCGTGTTTATCGTTTTGTATACTACATAAAAAAATCCCGAAGGTATAACCACTCGGGATTCATTTATTAATATTTAAAGCATTTCTTATAGAATACCTTGTTCTTTTAAAACGTTATTCATCGTGCGTACAGCATCTGCGGAAGCACTAAACAAGGCTTGTTCTTTTTCTGATAGTTGCAATGGAACGATACGGTCCCAGCCATTACGGTTGATAATTACGGGAACACCAATGTTGATGTCGCTTTGACCATACTCACCTTCTAGATAAACAGAGGCTGTAAACAATCGGTTTTGGTCGCGTACGATACTTTCCACCATCGCTGCAGCAGCAGCACCAGGAGCATACCATGCCGAAGTGCCAATTAGTGCCGTAAGGGTCGCACCGCCCACCATTGTTTTTTGTACAATCTCCTGTTGCTCTTCTTCTGTAAGGAAGTCGCGCACCGGAACACTGTTCCACGTGGCATGTTGTATTAACGGAATCATGGTGGTATCACCGTGACCTCCAATAACTACCGCATTTAGGTCGTTGGCGGAAGCATTAAGTTTCGTTGAAATTTGGTATTTAAAACGTGCTGAATCTAAAGCGCCTCCCATTCCGATAATTCTGTTTTTAGGCAGACCGCTTGATTTTAGCGCTAGGTAAGTCATCGTATCCATCGGATTGGAGACAATGAGTATGATAACCTCAGGGGAGTGTTTTAGTAAGTTTTCTACGACAGATTTTACAATGCCTGCATTTGTACCAATGAGTTCTTCTCTAGTCATTCCTGGCTTGCGCGGAATGCCCGAAGTGATTACTGCCACTGCAGAGCCTGCGGTGCGGCTGTAGTCGTTGGTTACTCCTGTGACTTTAGCATCAAAGCCAAGCAATGCTGCTGTTTGCATCATATCTTGAGCTTTTCCTTCTGCAACACCTTCTTTGATGTCGAGAAGGACGATTTCCTCGGCAATGTTTTTTCTTACGAGATTGTCAGCTGTGGTTGCTCCCACAGCTCCCGCTCCAATAACTGTTATTTTCATTTCGCGTCGTTTTATGTGGTAAAATTACCATTATAAATATAGTGATTTGAAAACGAACAAACGACCGAAAAGCGCTATATTTTAGGATAATTCCTTAAAAAGGATAGCCAATAGCTAAGTTGAAAACGAGGTTGTTACGACGCCATGTAGAGCTTCCAAAATCAATATCCTTAAATACCCAACGTTCTCCCGAAGGAAGGTAGGGTAGACGTACAGGAATCGCAAAATCGGTACGGATAATTAGAAAGTCTAAGTCTAAGCGTAAACCTGCCCCTGCTCCGACAGCGAGTTCACGGATAAAGCTCGAGCTTAACTTGCCGCCTACTTTCTCTTTGTCATCACGTTGTAGCCACACGTTACCCGCATCAATAAATGCTGCCCAGTGTACCATGCCTGCTATTTTTGCCCGGTATTCTGTGTTCAGCTCTAGTTTAAAATCACCCGTTTGATCGGCGAAGAAATTCTCTTTTCCGATGTTCTCCGGCATAGAGCTTCCCGGTCCTACAGAGCGGGCGCGGAAAGCACGTAGCCCGTTTGGTCCACCCGAGTAATATTGTTTTAAGTAGGGTAGCGATGAGGAGTTGCCATAAGAATAACTCGTTCCTATCATCACGCGTGATGCCAATGTGGAATTCGCTGTAAGCTTCATATAATGTCTGAAGTCTGCTTCTACCTTCACGAATTGTGAGTACACCGTTCCAAAAAGCGTTTTTGTATTTCCTGTTTTGAAGTTAGCTCCCTGGATAAGTCCCAACACGTTTCCGGAGGTATTAATACCTGTTTTTGCGTAGAAGGTATGTTTACGATTTTCCATCGTATTGGTAAAGGTGTACGTATAATTAGGTCCAAAAGAAAACTGTGGATCAACGATATGTCGTAAGGTAGGCACCGTATCCATTTGCGCACGGTAGCTTTCCGAAATGTTACGTGGCTGCACGTAGATAATCTCTAATACTGCTAAATCGTGTTGCTTACTCTCATGTTCCTTCCAGTTATACCCATAATTCATGGTTAATGAATTCAAGGTATAGGCGTTTCTACGATTTAAAAACTCGTAGCCCACTTTGGTATATGTTTTTGGAATAAAACGACGCGAAGGGGCCCATTTGTACAAAGATAATAGACGTGGCCAAGTGATGCTTACCTCTGCTCCATAGCGTAAATAGCTTGAATTAAGGTTTACATTACCTCCAGTTTGTGTTTCATATCCACCAAAAACAGTAAGGTTTAAGGTCTCAAATCCTTTAAAAGCATTCCTAACGGTCCAGTTGACGTTGGCTTCTGTTCCATTATAGATAGAGGCCGTTTTTGCGAGTACCTCAAAGCGTAACGAACGCTTCGGCATAGGCGTCAGGTAGTAATAGACGTCCATGGTATTGGCCGAATCAGGACTATCAATAAAGGTGTTTTTGACAAATTTAAAAGCATTCAAATTCACCAAATGACTAATCGTCAAGTTGTGGTTTGTACGGTTGTAGGTATCACCATCCTTGAAGAATATATGGTTCGCTAGCACCTTTTTTCTATAGGTGTTTTCTCTATCGATGATATAAAGCTGATCGCGAAAAGGGGTTAGCCTCTTTGTATTTGCTGTGGAATAACCATCGGCATTCACTTTGTAGTTCGGATAGATGAAGATATTACCAATACGCTGCGGATGCTTGGCCTTATCTGAAGTTTCAGGCTTCAGGGTTACAAACATATCTACTTTATGGTTGCCTATAGCGCTATCCACCTCAACGAGTAAATTGTCGGGCGAGAAATAATAATAACCTCTATTTTTTAATTCGTTGTCAATACGTTCTCTTTCATTGATGATAACGTCAAGATTGTAGTTTGTACCAACCTTAAGGAGAGATTGGTCTTTTGTCTCTGCGACATCTTTTCCGAGCTGTGATAGGGAGTCAATCTCAAATTCTAGCTTTGCAATACGATAGATATCGCCGGGGAAAGCATGATAATGTACTTCACCTATTTTTCCATTCACCGTAGTATCAGAAGTAACATAGGAGTTGAAGAAACCTAGGTTTTCCATTCTACCACGTAAGATGGTCTCGTTGTATTCGCGGTTTACGCTGCTCAGAAGGACAGGGGCTTCACCGCGTTTTTTTAGGAAATTGCGGAAGAAATTCTTACTCGTATCGGCACCACCACCGGCGTAATACATGCCTAGTTTAAAGCGTTGACCGAAAAGCTTCTTGTTTGGCTTCGGTGTTAATAAGGTCGCCATGTAAGTTTCGAAAACAGCTCTACGATCCGCAGGAATACTATCTTTATGGATGGTTACGGTACCCTTGTCGTAAAGAATTTCTCCTTCGGCTAGGTGCTTCGTTCCTTTACAAGAATAAAGGGAAAGGGCGGCAAATATACCTAGAAAGTAATGTGTGTTTCTAATTTTCATTGTTGTTCCTTTCATCCTCTTCATTTCTTATCGCTTTGCTAGTCGTGTCAACCTTTCCTTTTATCGGCTGCTTTTCTTGTTGTTGTTGCTTGATCGTATCTTGTTCCTTTTGTTGCTGACGCTTACGGTACGATGGGTTATGGAGCATCAAACTATCTCTAATAACAAGGCGTACACTATCACGGTATACCGAGTCGGTATCCATCCGTTCGGTATCAAACCTTCTTCTAAACCCTTTACTTTCCGTATTATAATATTGCTCAATAGCTTTAGAGCTCATAAATAACTCACGGAATTTATCGTAGCTCATATTAATAATGAAACCAATTCCGGTCTCCACAAACTGACCTTGTAGTGTCGCTTGGTATTGATTTTTACGGTATACACGTGCAAAATAACGGCCATCTTTAGAAAGCTGATATTCTAGCGCAATATCTCCGGCGATGTTATTAGCTTTCTCCCCTGGGCGTGTATTTCCTTCTACTTCAAAGTTAGAGCCTATCGTAATTTTCAAACGGTCATCAAACAGCATTTTTGAAACCCCGAGGTTTAAATCTGTTCTTGTTTCTGCGGCTCCTGTTAGGTAGTCTTCTTCCGAGCGTAGGTTGAAATCTAGCTCTACTCCCGTGATTAAATCTGAGGCCAAGTTGTTTAGCTGGCTACTTAATAGGGAACTTACGGTGTTACGAACAAGCGATTCGGTGCCTCCACCGGATAAACTTTCAAATGGATTGGCCGACATGAAACGCCCTAAAGCAATCATCGAGAATACCTGTTTGTTTAGTTCTGCGGGATCCTCACGTAAGTTGGAAAGCGCAATATTTACCTTACTGATTACATCTTGTGATGCAATCGCATTATTCTCATCCAGCTCAATATCAAAAGCGATATTTGGTTTGAAAAGTTCGCCTGTCAGTAATAACTTGACAAAGAACGGTACACGCTGTTTATATAAATTTTGGTTCTCGGAACCTATTTGTGATTGCACTAACTCGAGTGTAGAGAACTTATTTGCATACTGCGCGGTAATATCCATCTTGGCATCCAGCGGATCGCCATTCCAGGTGATAGTACTTCCCTTACGGAAGGTAAAGTCTTTCGCAATAGGGCCAAAGGAGAAGGTATACTGTCCTTTTTCCACGGTGAATGTTCCCGACATGGTAATCTTGTTGCTCGCATCGATGGTGGTATTCAACTCGGCTACCCCTTGGATGAGTAAGGCATCTTTTGTGCCTTCATCTAGGACCACTTTGAATTTAGCGTCACGGTCAGTGCTCAAGTTCAGCGCAATGTCGTAGCCCACCAATCGTGTAGCTGTCGTCATGGAGTCCAAACGAGCAAATACATTCGTGCGTGCCGTGTCTCGTCTATTGACAAACTTAACAACACCATCACGCTGTGATACGCCAGGGTCATCATTAGGCACGATAAAGACAAAGTCCGTTTTGCTGTTTGCTTTTACATTACCATCAATACGCGGCTTGTCTAGATTACCGGTGATACGTAAGTTGGATGTTATGTATAGTTTACCATAGAAAAGGTCGTTATCCTCTCTAGTTGAGTTTACAGCAGCAAAATCGTCCGTACTTAAGTTTAAGTTGAATACGAAATCTGTATAGGTTGTCGTTTTTATGGTTCCGTTTACCTTAGCAGTATTACCTCTTAAATCCTTAATCTGGAATTGTTTGAATTGAATACCTTGGTCATTAAAATGAATCGTTTGGTTATCCATCTTAAGGTCTGCATTCAGCATAGCAATATTTAATTTCGCCTGTTGGAACGTTACATTACCGTTAATTTTCGGCGCATCAAAATTGCCGCTGATTTTTAACTCACCACGTAAGTCCCCTTCACAGTCTTCAAGATATCCTAAGCTAAATGCTTGTACCGTTGTTAGCTTCATTGGTTTCAAGGATAAAGTAGCATTTAAGCTTCCTTTTCCTTCTGGAGGCTGAACATATTCACCGATAAGTTGAATATCATTACCATTCTCCGTAACACGGATGTCCGTAGAGAACGTATTTTCTTTAATATTGTCTACTTTAACTAGAATATTACCGATGGTGTCTTTACCAAAATAGAAACGATCGACGGTTAAATCAGATACAAATACAGGATTCGCATCTAAGCGTGATATCGTCGCCGTACCATTGATACCACCACCTAAGTTCAACGACTCCGAGTCCAGAATCTTAGTGAACGTTTCAATTCGGAAGTTGTTGAAATTTAAGTCGATAGGAGAGTTGCTGATGCTGTCTTTCGACTGAATAGCCAGTTCTTGCCCTTTGCTGCTTAAACGGAAATGGTTGGCATAAATACCTTCAGTACCGAAACTAAGCTGATTTTCAGGGTCTATTTCCCAGTTGTCGTAGTTTAGCATCAAGCCGTCTTCGTTAAGACTGAAGATGTAGTTACTCTCCGTTACACGCATCTTAGCACCTAAGTGGTAGCGTTCTTTATCGGCTTTATCTTTTACCCAAAGACCAAAGTCTAGGTTGTTTTCAAACACGCTACCGCTAAATACCGTATTGTTCAGCTCTATGTTATTAACCTTTATCTTCTGTATTAATGCCGCATAGTAGAGTGTGCTGTCGTAGGTAGCAAGCTCGACGCCCACATTTTCAACAAGCATACCGTCGTATAGGAGCTTCGGCGCGATTAGCTTGGCCATCAAACTTTGTTCCTTACTATTAAAGCTACCATCGAGGGTGATATCCTGCATGGTTTGAAGCTTAGGGAAGAAGTCGCGTATAAAGCGTGTATTGCTAAGCGTCGCACTAAACTCGAAGTTTTGAGCCGCATATTGTTGCGGTATCGGCGGTGTTCCTTTCGGGTTGTAGTAGGTATGAATAATATCTTGAACAGAAGCCCCTAGCTCCGTTAGTCGGTAACGACCTACTAAGTGAGCTTTTAGGAATTCTGAACGCAAGATTAGCGTGTTCCTATTGGTGTCTGCACGTGCAATAAGGGATACCGAATCTAGCGTGAAACGGTCATTATTGTAGGCGATAGACGAATTGGTAATATGGATAGCCCCATTTAAGAAGTTCGGGTCTGCGGTTTCGAAATCAGCCAATATCTTTCCATGATAGCGCACCTCTTCATCCATAAGTTTCAGATTCTTCAGGTTCACACTGTCGACCATAACTTCGGCACGTACTTTCGGATATTGGTTGCGCATATCAGCCGCAAAGTCGAGTTGTAGTTTTAAGTTCGGATCAGGGCTTACCAAGCTACCGATGATATCTCCGGTATTCGCGTGGATATTAAGATCTATATTTCTGTAGGTATAGCCATTGGCTTCCAGCATATTCAGCTTGCCGTCGACATGGCTTTCCATGGTTTTTGGATTAATTCCTTTTCCAGATACATTGGCCTCAACAGATAGTAGGCCGAGTACAGAATCTTGACCAAGTAGGCTCCCTATATTGAAGTTGTCGATGGAAACATAGGCGTCATAGGTCGTGTCTCTACCCATATCAAAGTTCCCGCGTATGGCTGCATTTCCTTTTTCTGTCACTAGGTTTAAGTCGGCATCAAAGCCCTTCATGCCTCCTTTGAATTTTCCGACCAAGCTTATCGCATTGGGTAAAGCGAAATTGTCTGGAAGCATTGATTTGTCGATTAGTCGCTCAATATCAGCTCTTCCTGTCGTTAATTTTTTAAGTTGCAGGTCGATATTCATACGCTCTACATCCGGAAGCCCTTTAAGGACAGCACTAGCAATTAAGTGTGTTCTATCAAGTGTTTTAAACTCTAGGTGAGGAATATGAAGGTTGTCGACACGTCCTTTGACATTTCCGTCGATGAAGAAGTTGCGTGTAGCCAGTGGTTTTACGGCATCAATTTGCGTAAGGTCTGGCGCAAAAAGAAGAATGTCACGCATATCAATCGTTGACTTCTTAATCTTCGCATCAATGCTGATGAGTCCTGGGTTTTTCGCTATAGCATCTAGCGATGGATATGTTATTTTAATATAATCACGAATCAGCGTATGTGGTGTCTGTGCGACCAAATATTTGATTTCAGCCCCTGTATTTGTGTATACAAAGTCTCCTTGAAGCTTTTTTATTTCAAAGCCAGAGCGATCTTTTGCTATTAAAGATTTTAACGACCCCGAGATGGAATCACTCGAATAGTATAGGTCGTCTAGGCTTGTCGCAAGGTTGCTGATAACAATATTTCCGTAGTCAAAACCTTTCATACGGGCTTGGTTGTCATCTCTAAACTGTACTGCCGTCTGCTTAATGCGTACTTTTTCGGCGCCTACCACCCAGTTGACCGGCTGAGAAGGTCCTTGTTCGGCTTTCGCATCCTTTTTCTGTGTTTTGCCAAATATAACGGAAGCATCAGCCCCCGTAAGGTCTACGGTGCCCAGCTGAACGAGCTCCTTGTTGAGGTCTATCTTATGTAGATTTGCTTGCAGCGACTGTACCTCAAACTTGCTGTCTAATGCCGATCCTGCATCCGCGTAGCGAACCTTAATATCTCGTAAATCGATATCTTGAATATCAATATCAGGCAGTAAGCTGTTTACCGCCGCCGCTACTGTATTGGATGTTATACTGTCGGCTGGCGTTTGGTTTTTTTCAGTCGGACTTTGTTGAATATCAGCTTGCAATCCGTCAATAACGACTTTAGGAAGGGCAAAAGCCATGTTCTTCGTGAGGTCGAACTTCTTGATTTTCGTTTGTAAGTCTCTGAGGTTAACGTCGGCTTTCATACCGATAACGGAATCATTATACACAAAGCGTATACGCTTTAAACTGATGTCGCCCAAGTCAAAGATGAGGGCTGCTGTGGTATCACTTTTTGAAGTTGATGGCTTTTCTGAGGTGAACGCCTTTGTTATGTAATCAAAGTTAAAACTGCTATCTGGAAGGCTGCGGCTTATTTTTGCCGTTATGCCCTCTAAATCTACAGATTGAATTTGCACGGTATTTTGCAGCAATTTAAACATGCTGATATCAACGGCAATTTTCTCTCCTGCCAATAGGGTATCGCGGGATTGGTCCTCTAGATATACATTTTCTAAAAGAATCTTCGTGGGAAAGGTAATATTTATATATCCGATGGATACCGGCGTGCCAATTTTATGCTCTACGTAATTAGTTACTTTGCCAACAACATAATTTTGAACAGAAGGTATACGGATAAGAAAAACGATTAAAAGAAAGAGTATTATTACGGTGCCAATGAACCAAAGGATTGTTTTTAATGCTATTCGTCCGTATCTATTCAAAGCAGGGTTTTTTTATATGTTATTCAATAAGTTTATCGTATAACGTTACAACGTAAAATAGTCCTAAATGTTTACACGATAAACTATTTATTCTCGCTTACAAAGTTATGACAAAGATAAGGTTTGGATGTTACTTACCTAGTTTTCAGCATAAATTATATAACCAAAATATAACACTTTTTGTTGAAAACCCAAAGTTTTTCAATTATAGTAGCCATATAGCTATAGTTTTGGTCGGGTGTAAGCATTTTGCGAGAAGAAATTTATAGCGTAACAAAAAATAGATATACGCCTATGTTGTAGGTCAAAGTCTTTAAAATAGCATATATGACTTGATTGGATAAATAAGTGACGAATGTCATCCCTTAAAAATCAAACAGTTTAACTTTTAGGATGTTTTGATAGTAGTAATATTTATAAAAATTTAATTATGCGTAGATTATCTATGTTTCTAGCGGTTGCATTACTATTTTTTGCAGCTACTCCAGCGAGTGCTTCTCGCCATGATGTTGGAACTCCAATTCCATTTGAACAGCTACCTGCTAAGGCGCTTCGTTTCTATAAAGATCATTTTTCACAAGCCGATGTCGGTAGTGTTATTCTATTTTCAAAGTATTTTGCTAAAAAAGAATATACCGTGTATATGAAAGACGGTAGTAAAGTAGAGTTTACTTCTAGTGGCGATTGGGAGAAGGTAAAGATGAAGACAAAGGCTGTTCCTGAAAAAATTATACCTACACCTATAGCGGAGTATATAAAAACTAATTTTCCAGAATCTTCGATTAAAGAGATTAAAAAGTCCCAACGAAAAATTGAAGTTGAGCTAACGAATGGTTTGGAAGTAGAGTTTAACCACCAAGGGCAATTTTTGCGTATCGATGATTAAACGATAAGCGCCAATTATGGCATTAAGGAAAGGTATGCTTTCTTAAATAGAAAAGGGAAGATAAAGTAGCTTATGAATTAAGCATCTCTATCTTCCCTTTTTTAGGTGTATTTTTTAGCTGTTATTTCAAGATAAGAAGCTGTTTCGCTTCCTTCCCATCCCAGATAAATTTTTCACGTGTTTTTGTCTCTTTATATTTCAGCTCCTCGGCATTCTCATCGATAACCTCTCCTTGGATAGCATCTCTGATGATTAGGTTAGGACCCAACTGGTGTTCTGAGGGGAATAATAGCTTCTCTTCATAGTAGTTAACACCTGCATCACTAACCGTACTTTTGCCCGGTAGTCGGATAAAGTCGCTACCTGTCCATCCTAAATAATAATAATCGCTAGGTACAGCACAGGCTTCACCGATAAAGGCAATACGGTAGATGGATTTTAATCCTTCCAAGCCCATATTTCCCAATACTTTAGCATCCGTGAACGACTGTTCGTTTAGGGTAACCAGAAAACTTGTCTTACCAATACACTGGTTTTCGGTATTTAAAATTTTTATTTCGCAGAGTTTAAGGTAGTCTTCATCTTTAGAACGATTCGGATATTTGTTGAAACCGTAGAGCCATAGCTGGCCATCTTTATCACGGTTTTCTTTTAAGGCGATTAAGCCTAACCAAATAAAACCTTGTTTTAACTTTCCATTAGCAGAATACTCCACTTTATGCCAAGGTGCATAAAAATCCTTAATAAGCATTTCATTGTAGCCTACACTACGAATTGTAACAGGCGTACCCACCGTTAAGGAGTCTAGTACTTTTCCATTTAGGGTTGGGCTGTCACGGATATAGGCAATGTCAGCAAATACATGGGCTTCGTCGCCTACACTTTTGCCCCATAAATTGTATTCATCGGCAAGGGCATAGGCCGCAGGTTGTGCTTGTGCATGAAGAGCCATGCTGCCAAGGCACAAGAAAATTAAGATTATATTTCTCACCATACTTGCGAAGTAATGGAAAAACTGGCAAGAATTAAAATTTTGTGTTATATAATTTAGGAAGAAATAGGTAAAACTAACGGCGCATGTCCTGTATGCGCCGTTTGTTTCGAGTATCGATGAGGGAGGCTACTGCCCAGATTGCTGCGGGTAGCCAGCCGATAAGTGTGATCTGTAGAATTAAACAGATAATGCCTCGTAAAAGTCTTCCCCTTAAAAAGAATGATAACCAAGGGAAGAGTACTGCAATAAGTATCATGCTATGTCTGTATTAATCAATGTGTGCACTTAGTTCTTTGATCTCATTAACTTGAACTTCACGTTCAATACTGATTTTAATGATGTTGCTTAAGCTTAAGATAACAGCAGCAACGGTGATGAAAGGAAAGACAATTGCGATAACCAATGCGAATACAAATGGCATTTTAATGTATTCTTTTCCCTTTGGTGATGTAACCGAAAGCTTTGATTCTTGAATCCAGTCGAAGATGCGTTGAAATCCGTTTGTCAAGTTTTTGTTGTCTAGTGTAAATGTTGTTTTTGTTTTCATGATGTTTAGTTTTTAATGTTTTGCTTCGTTTGTATGATACAAATATAGCGTGCATAACAAGGCAGCACCAGTATGTTTAGGCGAGTTAAGGAACGTTTTCGGTGAAAGGAAAGTTTTGCTCGGTGAAAAAAGCTAGCTACAGAAAATAATTCGAATTTGCTTGCTCCATGCTTCAGAACATCCGCTAATGCGGATAAGGAAATTAACAAGCTGCTGCTGCAGATAGCTGATGAGCATCGCCAAGCTGAATACAAGGATGAAGCGTGGACCCCAATGTATTTTAGGTATGAGGAATAGGAACATAATATGCCACAGGTAGATCCAGATGCTGGAAGAACCTATAAAAGCGACCAAATTGCTACGGAAATTACCGAGGTATGATTTAGCATAAAAAAGAAGAAAGCAGATAACTATTGCATATTGCGTATAGAAAAGACGCGGTGGATATTTATAATCACCGATGTTGAAAGGTTCGTTTTTGTAACCTATAAAGTAGAGGGCAGCGCCGATAGTAATGATGGTGCTTACTGCGAAAATAGCTTTTATCTGTCCTCGGGAAAGTTTATTGTATAAACTTCCTAGAATGAAGAATACAAGGAACCCTGCTGTATAGCCTACAATTTCGTTGAATAAATTGGTACTCGGGCTATTGATTTTATTTTTAAGGAGGTAATAAAACAACTCATAACCTATATAGTAATAGAGTAGGTTGATGGGTTTTTTGAAAAATTTCATGCATAGCGGTCCTAAAAGGGCCATGAGTAGGAAAATTCTAATGATCCACACATAGCCAAAGCCATCCATCAAGAGGTAGCTCGAAAGCATAATGCTAGGATATAGGGTATAATTAATTGTGAATAACGAAGGGAAGTAAAGCTGTATAAGGTAAAAGAATGTAAGGAATGCCCATACAGGGATAACCAATCGTACAAAGCGTTTTCCTAGGTAGGCAAGTTGTTCGGTAATAGTTGAAAGGTTATCCTGCTTTCCACGGTACAAGTAGCCTGAGATGAACACCATGAGGGGGACATCGAAGTTACGAATTTGAAAAAGCCAGTTTGGTGGTGCAACATGGGCTAGGATTATACAAAATAGACCGATACAGCGTAAGGTATCGATGGAAAAATCTCTGTTTTTTTGTTGTGGTTTCATTTACTAGGTGCAAATATAGAAAGAGTTTGTTTTCATTTACGGATATTTCAATTGGAAATTATAGGTAGACAATTTGTGTACCATCAGTCGTCTTTAATAATCTTATATACAATAGTAAAGATGATTGCTGAAATCTTCATTTTTTTCTATCTTTAGAAAGAAACTAGCTATTGATTACTATTTTGGTTTGTAATTATCGAGTGAATACAACTTCTTTTACTTTGTGCTATTCATTTGATAGGTTGAATCCCTGGTGTTGTTAAAAAAGTTTGTTTGTCTTTTTTCGAAGATGTGAAATCAATAGTGTTAACCTAATTCTATTTTTAATGATTAAGTGCTGGAGGAAGCAATGGAGCTTTCCTAAGTTTATGCTGTTGCCGTTTCTTATGATTAGTTGTCAGCTTGTTGCTCAGACGCAGGAAGAAGAACAAGAAAAGCAGTCATCGTCGGCTTCTTCACATTATGTGCATTCGCTCACTGTGGAAGGCCGTTACAGCAGGGTTCTTCCCAATTTACCTTTCTATGAAGGCGATAATATGGCTCTAAAGCCTATCGATAATGTTTTCTCAGGTCATTTAAAATATTCTTTCCGTTTACCTGCAGGATCCGTAGAGCGTCAAATTTACGCCGATACGTACCAAGGGATTGGATTGGCTAAATTTGATTTTGGTAATGCTCAAGAATTAGGGGCACCACTTGCTTTATATCTTTTTCAAGGTGCGCGCATTGCACAGCTACGTGATCGTTTGTCATTGGATTATGAGTGGAATTTCGGGCTTTCGACAGGATGGAAGGCACATAGCTTTGAAACGAATCCTTATAATGTAGGGATGGGGTCTAAGATGAATGCCTATATTAATATTGGACTTTTGATGCGTATGCAGATGAACTCACACCTAGATATGACCTTGGGCGCTGATGTCACCCATTTTTCAAATGGAAATACGGTATATCCAAATGCAGGCCTTAATATGGTAGGCGCTAAGCTAGGGCTGCTATATCACCTGAATCCTGAAGTAATCGGACAAAAAGTATCCTTGCGTGATGTTCCTCCTTTTCCTCAGCATATTAGTTACGATATGGTATTTTTCGGTGCTTGGCGCAGTAAAGGTGTTCAGTTTTTTGATAAGCTTGTTCCTTCACCAGTAACTTACCCTGTATTGGGGGCTTATTTTGCACCTATGTATAACTTTAGCTATCGATTTAGAGCGGGTCTTTCCGTCGATGGTCTATATGACGGTAGTGCCAATGTATATACGAAGGACTACATTATAGGGTCAAAACAGGAGTTTTTTAAACCACCGGCGAGTAGGCAGCTTGCTATGGGCTTTTCCGCACGCGGTGAATATGTGATGCCTTTATTTTCTATTGGTGTCGGTATTGGTGCTAATGCAATCCACGGCGGAGGAGACTTTAAAGGTACCTATCAAACTTTCGCTCTTAAAATTGGTGTTACACCAAGTAGCTTCCTACATATAGGTTATAACTTAAAGGATTTTCATGATCCCAACTTCTTGATGCTTGGCTTAGGCTTCCGATTGAATAATCAAAGACCTTCTTGGTATAGGTAAGTATATATTCCAGTTGCTATGTCTACGAAGAAATAGCAACTGGTCTTCTGATGGTCATATCTTTTATACTGCTGCAGATAGCCCTGTCAATGTCTCAAGGTGCTGCTGCTGAATACCAAAGAAGGCTTTACTCGATTTAATTTTTTGTAAAATCTCCGCTTGTCTTTTGGCGTTTACTTCTTTTCTCACACCTACCACCAATACATTTTTCGGCGTGTGCGCATCTGCTATAAATTGAAAAACTTTCGTTTGGTAGCCGTGGTACTCCATAATTAAGGCACGTAAGCCATCCGTTAACATTTCTGCTTGGCGCTCTAAGAAAATGCCGTGTTGCAGTAGGAAATCCAATTCATTCTTTGCTTTACCAGCTTCCATTTCGCGGCGTACCTGTTTATGACAACATGGAGCAACAACAATAAGGTCTGCCTTTTGTTGTAATCCTTGGTAAATGGCATCATCTGTTGCAGTGTCGCAGGCGTGGAGAGCAATAAGTACATTTATTGGTTTCTCCGATTGATAATCCTCAATAGTGCCCTGTTTAAAGGATAGCTGATCGAATTGTGTCTCTTGGGCTATACCATTGCAGAGGTCTACGAGGTCTTGACGATACTCAACGCCCACGACCGAAGCATCGCGCTGCATTACATTACGTAGATAGTCATAGAGAGCGAAGGTTAAATAGCCTTTACCAGCTCCCATGTCAACCACATGGATAGGTTTATCTGTAGGCAAGTCATTCAGCATACTACTTAGAATGTCTACGTAGTGATTAATCTGCTTCCATTTATCTTGTGCATTTTTGAATACCTTACCTGAGGCATCAGTCAGGCGTAGCGCTTGTAGATAGGGCTTATCTGGATTTTGTAGTTTACGCTCTTTAGCACGATCATGGGCTAAATCGGCAACCGCTAGTTGGGTTGCTTTCTCTTTACGCAGGCGCCATTCACCTTTCTTGTTTTGCTCAATGATGAGGTTCTCAACCGTACTGAATAAGGTTGCCATGCGGAAACCATGCTCAGCAAGTTCTTTTTCTATAGCTGTTAATCCTTCGGATATTGTGAAGTTTTTAACGATATCACGTGTCTTAAAGCGATAGGTAAAGGATAGCATCGGCTGTTTTTTAATCAGCGCTACTTTTATATATATGTTTTTTAAGTCTTTATCAACTCCTTTATAATGGCCGAGTGCAAGTTTTACAAAGGTTTCTTGTTGTAGATGTTGCTCAAGTTGATGATGAAAGGAAATAAGGGAATCCATATGTTGTAATTAAAGTGCAAAGGTAGGGATTTAAAATCATTTCTATACTTGTCTCTACAGGGGCATAAGGTGTTTTAGCCTACTCGATTGTTAATGTTTTACCATCATTTTGTTCTTATGGGCTTTTCTTGTTAGTATTTTGGCTTTATTTGGCTTTCTCCATTTTTTTTGACCATTAACTTTACACCATTGAAGAAGAGCAGGCTTGCGATGGCTATTTCGGGCGATGTGTGATCGCAACCTCTCTTCTTCTTTATTTCTTGTTACAATCTCTCTATATTCATCTATGCCGAGTTTTTAATTTTTCCTGCCCAATGCCGATTGGTGCAAAGAAAGATAGTGATTTATAAATAGTTTTTTTGTGATATTTTTTATAAAACAATTTGTCGATAAAAAAGGTTAAATTACTGTCTTTCATGTTATTGTTTTTCGGATTTTTCTTTTTACCAAAAAAGAATGTAGCCTGAGATGCTAAAACAAAATTAATAAATGATAAAAATTAGTCATACATATACCTTTGGCCCTGAATGGCAGTATGAACTTGCCACGCAAATAGGAGTAGAACTTATTGATAATCGGCTGATTCTTCTTCCCGAAGAATTAGGGGAGGGTGGTAGTTATTTTGCCGAAGTTATGCCCGGTTTGTCTGTTATGCTTCTGGATGTCTCTTTTCAGAAGTCCCTTGTTATTGATCGAAGACCTGTAGAAACGGATGACATGTATTTGGTTTATTTCGATCTTAGCGATGAGCTATCTACCTATGTCGTTGCGGGTGTATCCAATAAAATGGGGTATCATGCAAAATTGAATATGGCTTTAATGGATGCGAGTGAGGGTGGGGAGATGATTACGCAAAGAGGGGCCCGTATGTTTGGTATGCGTTTATTAATTTCAAAAAGCTTGTTAGTCAGTTTGACGGAGGAAGCTGGAGGTACGGAGGTCGCTAATTGGGTTTTGGGTGCCGGACAATCTATTTATTACTATGGGCACATGGATAGCAAGAGCACCTTACTCATTAATGATTTACGTCGTAATGATATGCGTGATGCTTCTTTTGAATTTTTGTTGAAAGGTATTGCCTTACACCTATTGTATCGACTAATTGATCGCGGTAAAGATTTCAACTCTTTATTACATAAAATGTCGAGCAATGATGCTAAAGAAATTGAGACAACCGTCAATTATCTATTAACACATCTATTAAACCCTTTTCCCGGAGTCGATCATCTAGCCAGCTTGACTAGTATGTCGGTTTCTAAATTTAAGACCTTATTTAAACAAGCTTTAGGCTGTTCTCCCAATCAGTACTTCGTTAAGGAGAAGTTGCGTTTGGCCGAATCTATGTTGCTGAGCGGTAGCTACCGTAATGTTAATGAGGTCGCTTATGAGTTGGGGTACAATAAACCTGGGCACTTTGCCTATTTATTTAAGCGTTTTTTTGAGAGTAAGCCGAGCGATGTTTTTATTCGTAAGCGCAACTAATGTGGGTAAATCTCCTTTGCCCTATACCTATTAATAGATACATCGGTTAATTTATCGAATTTCGGTCTTATTCCGTTAGTTTATTGTCTTTTCTTGGCCTTACCGTTTTTCTTCGTCCGGTATCTTTGGAAAAGATAACAGACTTATGAATGTATTGTATTCCAACCTAATGCATGCCTTAGAGAAACATGCATTTCATATCACTCAATCAGATGCTAATGTTTTTGGCGAAGGGTTGTATGCCCGAAAAAAACAAGGGAGGGTATTGTTTCGTCAGTTAAATGCGATGGACTATATGCTGACCTTTAAAAATGTGCATGACCCTGCTCTTTTAAAGGTGGAAGCACGGTTGAAGAATCTTTTTTACTACGGTATTCGAGTTTCTGAGATTAACGATGAGTTCTATGCGCATGTTTTTTCTTCGGACTTAGGCTTTGATTATAGTCAAGAGTCATCCCCTTCTATAAATGATTTTGTCTTATTCTGTACCGTAGATAGTCGCAAAGGGAATACGTTTCCGTACATCCAATTTTTGGGCGAATGGATACATCAACGTTGCTTATCGCGTAATTCATTCAGCACCTGTATCAAATTAAAAATAAAGGATGTTCAAGTCATGTTTGCTTTATTGATGGACGAGTTAAAGAATCGTCCTAAAGTTCAAACATTATCTCGACCAAAAGGTAGTCGCGGACTACGGCTTATACGTATCGGTAATCAATGGGTGATGCCAACCGATGATTAAGGAGAAAATCTGTCCCTTAGGTTAAGTTTCCTTCCTCCAACCAAGACCGCAAAAGGAGTGGTCTTAAGCCAAGTTAAAACATATTTAAAACATATGTTAATTAAAATTGTTAATAATTAGTTAATAAATATAAGGAGATTGTTGTGCGTTCAAAAGAGTATTTAATAAATGTCTTGAGTCTTTTAATGGTTCTATGTATTGTATCTATGGGTATTTTTATTGTTTTTTTTGAAAAATAAAAAACAAAATATCGCTATGTTTTCTTTTGTATTAGAATTATTAAATAAAAGTTGATGAGTAACATCAGACAGGTTACGATTGGTTTTGGTGTTGAATTAGATTGGCTGCCCGAGTATACTCGGGCTATTGGAGCTACTATGCAAGGAAAAGGACTGCTCGTTGGTGGTTTATTTTCTGAGGGGACTCGTTTTGTTCATCAAATTGATTAATGCATGAGTTATATAATTAACGACTCTGTTTATAAGGAGGATGTTCATTTTAAGCTACGTAATAAGCAGTCTGACTTTTTAGAAATCCATTATAATCTTTCTGAAGATGTGGGGATGTATTTTCTCGATGGTGAAAAGTCATTGATTGGTCGTCGTGTTCATAATCTGTCCATTCTGGATAGCTCCATCAATGGCGATTACATTGTGAAAAAGGGAACAAGGACCTTCGTGGTGTCGATTTTTATAAAGAAATCGGTCTACTTAAACTACTTGAAGAAAATAGATGATTACCAGCATATCTTGGAGTTGATTTTTCATCCGGGTTCAAATCTTGTTATTCGTAGTGACCGCATGACGAACCGCAGTTGGTGGTTAATCAATGAGCTACGCAAGCTTCCTGTGTATGGAGAGCTCTATAGTCATTTTGCTACAGGCACTGTATATCAGCTTATGGCTGAATACATGCAGCAAATAAAGGAGAGCGATAAAATTCAGATAGATAAAGCTACTACGGAAGATCTTGAGTCTATTTTTGAATCACAGATGCACCTGCTTACCATATTGAAAGGTTCCTTTCCTGGAATTGATTTGTTAGCTGATCGGGCGCATATGTCAGCAACTAAGTTTAAGCATTTATTTAAGAAAGTTACCTCTCAAAGTCCAAACAGCTTCTTTTTGCAGAACAAATTAGCGTCAGCTAAAGAAATGCTGGAAAATGGAGGTATCAATATTACGGAGGTCGCTAGTGAGTATGGCTTTTCAAATACAACTCATTTCAGTGAGCTATTTAAAGCGGTATACAATATAACCCCTAAGGAATATATTAACCAGTTGAAATAGTTTTATTCTGCCTCTAAGAGTTGTTTTTCGTGCAACTCGAAATATTCCCCACCTTTAGCCATCAATTGAGCATGTGTTCCCTGTTCTATAATCTGACCTTGATCAAGTACTAGAATATGATCTGCATTTTTAATGGTCGATACACGGTGCGCAATGAAAATTGTTGTTTTATTTTTCATAATACGACTCAAGTTTGATAGAATTTCTTCTTCGGTCTTGGTATCCACTGCAGACAAACAGTCGTCAAATATTAGAATTTGTGGGTCTTTCACCAATGCACGAGCAATAGATACACGCTGTTTCTGTCCGCCGGAAAGCATAATTCCACGTTCACCGATAGCCGTTTCAAAGCCTTCATCGAAGCCTATAATATTTTCGTAAACCGCCGCATCTTTAGCAGCCTGCTCCACGCGTGGCATATCAAGCTCATCAAGCCCAAATGCAATATTGCGTGCTATGGTATCTGAGAATAAGAAAACTTGTTGCGGTACAAAACCAATTTGTGCTCTTAAGTTTTCGATTTTTAATGTTTTTAAATCTGTTGCGTCATACTGTATATTTCCTGAATCAGCATCATACATGCGAAGGAGTAAGTTCGCTAAGGTTGATTTTCCAGAACCTGTGCGTCCAATAATCGCTAATGTTTTACCCTTTTCAATGGAGAAGGATACATTAACTATGGCTTTTATGCCTGTCTCTGGATAGGTAAAGTTTAAATTTTCTACTTTAATTTCTCCTGTCAGCGGTTTTGCTAACTGGCCATCAATAATTTCAGGTTCAGTCTTTAAAAACTCGTTAATACGCTTTTGTGAAGCCGCGGCACGCTGAAATAGGGAGGTTACCCACGCCAATGACATCGCTGGGAATGTCAGTTGGTTTACGTAGATAATAAACTCTGCAATATTTCCGGCAGTTATGCTACCGTTATTAACTTCGATACCACCAACGTAAACAGTTATAATTGTACTGAAGCCTACTAAAAAGATAATTAAAGGGAAAAAGACAGCCTGAATGCGTACTAGGTCTAGCGATACCTTATTGTAGGTGTTACTTTCATCAGCAAAGACCTTCATTTTCTCTTCCTCACGGCTATATGATTTAATAACACGGATACCAGAGAATGTTTCCTGTACGAAAGAAGACAACGTAGATAGCTGCCTTTGGATACGCTCGCTTCTCAGGTTGATCATCTTATTAACATACAGAATAACAACCGATAAAACCGGAATTGGAAGAAGTGCATAGGTCGCTAGTTTCGCATTGACATCATACATGGCGTAGATAATCATAATGGAAAGGACCACCGTATTGACCGCATACATAATTGCTGGTCCGAGGTAGTTACGTACCTGATTCACATCTTCGGTAGCACGATTCATCATATCTCCCGTATTATTCTTACGGAAGAAGGAGAAATCTAAGGCCTGGTAATGTTCATAGATTTCGTTTTTTAAATCGTACTCAATACGGCGAGAGGTAAGGATCAGCGTTTGACGCATTAAAAATAGAAATATCCCACGTAGTAATGAAAGGATAAAAACGACAGCACCAAAAAATAAAAGGCTGCTACCAAAAACTTGGTATACCAAATCTTGACGTTCAAAACCATCGTAAAGTCGGTATAAGTCAATATTTTCTTTGACTAAATCGAATGCTTCACGAATAACTTTTGCGGGTAGTATTCCAAAGTAATTTGATATGATAACAAACAAAATTCCCGGAATAACTTGCCAACGGTATTTGTAAAAGTATTTATTCAGATACGCTAATTCTTTCATCGCAAACAAATGTAAGGGTAAAATTTTAAACGATGTGCTATCTCCATATCAAAAATGTATCAAAAATGACAATGCTTTTCAATTGTACTAAATATTACGTCTCGTAAAGTGGTCCGCAAAATATTTCCTACTTTTGTTGTAGTATTTATAAATATTAGCATTTCAAAGTGTTATGGAGATAAAACATCCTTCAGTTTTTGAGCAGATGAGCCTTTCTGGCCATCAAAATCTTTATTTTTGTCAAGATGAATCCATCGGTTTGCAAGCCATCGTTGCTATCCATGATACAACTTTAGGGCCAGCTATTGGTGGCGTTCGTATGTTGCCGTATGAAACAATCGGTGACGCTGTTGATGACGCTTTACGCTTGTCACATGCCATAACCTACAAAGCGTCTTTAGCGGGACTGAATTTGGGCGGAGGAAGTGCGATTATTATTGGTAACCACCGTACGGATAAGTCTGAGTTGTTGATGCGTCGTTTTGCGCAGTTTGTGGAGGGATTAAATGGCAATTTTATTGCTTCCACGGATATTGGTACGACACAGAAGGATTTGGAATACATGCTGTCGGAAACCAATTATGTAGCTGGTTTACCGGCTTCGTTAAATGGGGGAGGAGACAATTCTGTATTCGCGGCACGCGGAGTTTTCTACGGTATTAAAGCGGCTATTAAAGAGCTTTATGGCGATGATAGCCTAGCGGGACGTAAAGTTGCCGTTCAAGGTTTAGGGAGCATCGGCGAGCAGTTGGTGAGTATGCTGCGTGCTGAAAATGCACGAGTTTATGTTTCTGATATGACGGAGGAGCGTAAGCTGAAAATAGCTGCTAAGTATAAAGCGGAGCCTATCACGTATTCTACGAGCTTTGAATTGGATGCGGATGTATACGCGCCATGTGCTTTAGGAGGAACGGTAAATCCGGAGACGGTGCCACGCATGCGTTGTAAGATTATAGCGGGCTCGGCCAACAATCAGTTGAAAGATGAAGAGCTTACCAACAAGCTGTTGAAAGAGCACGATATCTTGTATACGCCTGATTTTCTAATTAATGCTGGTGCCTTGATTAGCTGCTATTCGGAGTTGGAGGGGCATGGCAATGACCGTACGGAAACCTTAGTGAAAAATATTTATAATGCCACTCGACACGTTATTCAAAAGTCTAGAGAGGATAACATTACAACCTTTGATGCGGCTAAGCAATTGGCTGAGCAACGAATTTTTGACATTAAAAAATTGAAAAGATAATTCATATTTAGTACTTTCGCAGCCTGATTAGCCGATAGCAAGCTATTTGCTTGGTTGGGCTGCGGAATAAAATATTAAAAACAAGTATAATACGTTCTTATTTATATACAATCGTTCTTTAAATTAAATTATGCTTAATAGAAGACACCTACGGGTGAAAGTCATGCAAACGCTTTATGCGTACAGTTTATCGGAAGATAAGCAGGTTAAAGATTTTGAAAAGGCACTGTTTACCAGTGTTGATGAAGTAAATCAAATGTACATCTGGACCTTAAATCTACTTGATGAGGTTGCTGAGTATGTTTTGATTGATGCCGAGGGAAGAGCAAACAAGTTCCTTCCTACTGAAAAAGATAAGGTCTACACGACCAAATTAAACAACAACAGTTTTATTGAATCCTTACGCCAAAATAGAAACTATTTGGAGTGTGTGAAAAGATACGATGTTTCTTGGTCATTCGACCCTGAGATTGCGCGTTCTATTTATTCACAGTTAAAGGAAACAGAAGAGTATCTTGCTTATTTGAAACAAGAGGACCGTTCTATTGCTGTAGAAAAAGATATTATTAAGTTTATCTTTAAAAAGATCATCTTAAAATCAACAGATATTGAGCAAGCATTGGAATCACGTTTTATCAACTGGCCAGTTGATAAAGAAGTGTTGCAAGCGATGATTGCTAAAACATTTAAAAACTTTAGTAGTGAAAATCCTGCTCTTAATAAATTAGCAGATTTAACACCTAACTGGGATGAGGATAGCACGTTCGTTAGTGACTTGTTGAAATCAACGGTTCGCTATGAGAGTGAATATCAAGAGATGATTTCCTTGAAAACAAAAAACTGGGAGTCGGATCGTATCGCTTTAATTGATAATTTATTGATGCGTATGGCGATTTCGGAGTTGATTAATTTCGCTTCTATTCCTGTTAAAGTTACTATTAATGAGTATATTGAGCTTTCTAAAGCGTTCAGTACATCGAAGAGTAATACGTTTATCAACGGTATCTTAGATAAAATATTAGCGGAGTTGAACGAACAAGGAAGAATCCAAAAATCAGGACGCGGGTTGAAAGACTAAAAGTAACTGCTGTAGGTCGGGCAAGGGATATAGCGATTTATTGGATTACGTTTTATTGGATTGAAAAACATATTTAACACACATATATCAATGAATAACATACTAAAACTTAGCCTTATGGCTTTCGCAGCAGTGAGCTTTGTGGCCTGCGGAAATACAAATTCACAAAAAGAAGCGGGTGCTTCGGATTCTACAGGTACAACAGCAGTAGTTAATGCTGCCGATACAGGGAAAATAGTCTTTGAAGAAAATGCTTATGACTTTGGTACGATAAAAGAAGGAGCTATCGTAGAGCATACTTATTCTTTTGTGAATGAAGGTAAAGCGCCTATTATTTTATCACAGGTTTCTGCTTCTTGCGGGTGTACTACACCTTCGTTTACACAAACACCCGTGTTGCCAGGCAAAAAAGGAGAGATTAAAGTGAGCTTTGATAGTAATGGTCAGGTTGGTAAACAACAGAAAATTGTAACGGTTGTTTCGAATGCTACGCCAGGTGTAACAACGGTACAGTTAAAAGGAGAAGTGCTTGCTAAATAGAAAGAATCTTGTATTTTAACGTTTAAATCTTTACTTTTAGCTTTTAATACTTTTATTTATATTAAATGATGACAACATTTTTATTGCAAGCAGCGCCAGCGGGAGGCGGATTGATGAGTTTTTTACCAATGGTTTTAATCGTTGTGGTATTTTACTTTTTCATGATCAGACCGCAAATGAAAAAACAGAAAGATCACAAAAAATATATCCAAGAACTTGGTGTAAACTCTAAAGTGGTTACTACAGCTGGTATCCACGGTCGTATCGTTGAGGTTAGCGAAACGACTTTTTTAGTAGATGTAGGTTCTGGCGTGAAATTACGTTTTGATAAATCGGCGATTGCTTTAGACGCTTCAAAAGCAGCAAACAACGATACTGAAAAGAAGTAATTTAAAACACAGTATAACAAAGAGCCATTCCTTTTGGGAATGGCTCTTTTGTTTTTTTTATGAGCTGCGTACCCTTACGGATATATCTTATACAGCCGTTGTGTTTACTGAGTTGAAGTGTTACCTTTGCTAATATGGCGCAACCAAGAAGAGCTAAGGTAAGACAACGAAAAATTGCAATTTTTTTGCGATGCATTGTTATATCTTTTCTTGCTTGGTTATTGATTGCTATTTCCAGTGAGCAGACCTATACCATTAAAGCGGGTATATCGTATGTGAATATCCCGGAGCAAAAAGCTTTTCACCCACTACAATCCGATACGGTAAGTGTGCATATGAAGATGAGTGGCTGGAAAATCTTTCTAAAGAAGCTTTATCCCGATACGCCGCAGGTGCAAGTAGACTTGAGCGGCTTGCGTACCCGTAGTTTTATTGTATTCACCAACCAGCTAGGGTATATTAACCGACAGTTTCCTACCGACAATCAGGTTGTATCTGTAAGTCCCGATACGTTATTTTTCGATTTTTCTAAACAAACACAACGTAAGGTTCCAGTGAAACCTGTCTATAGCTTACAGTTTAAGAAGCAGTATGGTATTATTGGTGATACGCGTGTTAATCCGGAGTATGTAACCGTGACGGGCCCTTTGGAGGATGTTGCTAATATTGACTTTCTAGAAACGGATACGATTCGTGGAACGTCTGTAGGCGCTGATGTGCGTACTATTGCTTATCTGAATAAGCATCAAAAGAATAATATTACCATCTATCCAACTTTCTCGGAGGTGACCGTACCGATTGGAGAGATTACGGAGAAAATAATCGAAATACCTCTTCGGGTTGAGAATGGGGAGCGTTATACGTCTGTACGTACGATTCCATCGAAGGTGAAGGTTACCTTTTTGGTTTCTTTGAAAGACTATAATAAATGGACGGCTCGTGATTTCGAAGCTATCGTTGATATGGAAAGTTGGGAGAAAAACCAAGTGAAGACACTTCCTGTGTTGTTAACGAAAATACCTCCTTATTGCGAGTTGATAAGTATTGAACCACAGAATATAGATTTTTTTGTTAGAAAGTAAATGGGCTTAAAGATAGGTATTACTGGCGGTATTGGCTCCGGAAAGAGCTATGTAGCCAAGATATTCAAGGCGCTGGGTGTGCCCTTTTATGATGCTGATCGCGTAGCGCGCAACATTATGGAGGAAAGTGATGCCGTTCGTGCCGATTTGATTGCGGCCTTTGGCAAACAGGTTTATCTGCCGGATGGTCATCTAGATCGTCCTTATCTTTCATCGGTTGTATTTCGTGATCAAGCGAAGCTTGATATCTTGAATGGGATTGTCCATCCTGCGGTTATTAAGGATGGCGAAGAATGGAGTGCTAAGCAGCGAGGGCCGTACTCCTTGAAAGAAGCAGCCTTGCTCTTTGAAAGTGGCTCCTACAAAAAATTAGACTATACCATCTTGGTTGTTGCTCCTG
The DNA here is from genome assembly GCF_037572665.1 of Sphingobacterium sp. MYb382. Classification (NCBI taxonomy): domain Bacteria; kingdom Pseudomonadati; phylum Bacteroidota; class Sphingobacteriia; order Sphingobacteriales; family Sphingobacteriaceae; genus Sphingobacterium; species Sphingobacterium sp. MYb382. The sequence continues at coordinate 298,041 of NZ_JBBGZT010000029.1, read as the reverse complement.
AGGATTTACGTATAGCGCGTGTTATGTCTAGAGATCAAGTCAGCCGAGAACAAGTAATAGATCGTATTAAAAAGCAAAAAACAGATCAGGAAAAAAAGACAATGGCAGATTTCATCATTGTGAATGATGAACATGAACCTTTGTTGGAGCAGGTATTAAACTTGCATTATCGATTCCTGGAGGAATATAAAAAATGAGTGAAATTTTAGAAGACTTTTTAGTTAAAACCGAGTTTGGTTATTATTGCCGTTATGGCAATTTTTATATTGATGCCCTTTCACCTGTACAGCGCAATCTGATATCACATGCGCATGGTGATCATGCTACGATGGGGCACAAGCAGCTATGGGCTACGGTGGCGACGTTCGCTTTTATGCGTAATAAGTTTGGTAAACTGCCTGAAGCAAGCGTGAATACGGTTTCTTTCAATGATACGTTTACGTTAGAGGAGGTTGCTATAACCTTTGTTACGGCCGGTCATATATTAGGGTCTGCGCAGATATTGATGGTATATAAAGGTGTTCGTTACCTGTATACGGGCGATTATAAGTTGCAGGCTGACCCTACATGCGAGCCGCTTACGATGGTAACGGCTGACGTGTTGATTACGGAGTCTACCTTTGCAAATCCATCCGTTCAGCATCCTGATCCGGAACAAGAGATTTTAAAGTTAAAAGATAAGCCAAGCAATATTATGCTGGGCTGTTATGTGCTTGGGAAAGCACAGCGCTTGACTGAATTGATTAATCGTTACCTTCCGGAGCGCGAAGTATTGGTACATCATAAGATGCATGCGGTACATCAGCTTTATGATGAGCTAGGGCCTATAAAACTCAAGTATAGCCTTTACAATCGTAAGGCTATGAAAGACGGCAAGCAGAATAAGATCTATTTGGTGCCACCTTTGACTTTTAATAGTTACTTTAGGGCTAAGGGTGTGTTGCGTGCTTTTGCCTCAGGCTGGGAGCGTTTACAGCAGCAGAATGATATATCTTTATATATCTCTGACCATGTGGATTGGAGCGATATCCTTCATTATATTGATGCAGTGAAACCTAAGCAGATTTGGACTATCCATGGTGATGGTCGTGAGTTAAAAGCATATTTTGAAGGGAAATTACTTGTTCGTGATATCCTCAAGGAGCAAGCAGGTATTTTTATTTAGGTAATTAAGATAAGTCGATGAATAGATTTTTTAGAGATTTGATTGGCAATCGTCCACCGAAGCAAGTGGTGAAAGGATGTTTATTTTTTCTACTAGGCTTTGTTATTGTGTATTGGTTGCTGGGCTTTTTGTAAGGCCAAGCGTAACCTACGAAAAAGGGCTATCCATAGTATTGGATAGCCCTTTTTTATGCAGATCGCTTTTCGGCGATTAGTGTTTAAAGTGTCTCACGCCTGTTGTTACCATAGCTAAGCCTTTTTCGTTAGACTTATCGATAGATAACTGGTCTTTGATTGAACCTCCAGGTTGTAATACGGCAGTTACGCCAGCATCAGCAGCAATTTCCACACAGTCAGGGAATGGGAAGAAAGCATCGGAAGCCATTACGCTACCTTTAACTTCAAATCCAAAAGAAAGTGCTTTCTCAATAGCTTGTTTTAATGCATCTACTCTAGATGTTTGTCCAACGCCAGAAGCGATTAATGTACCATCTTTAGCAAACACAATCGTATTTGATTTTGTGTGCTTCACAATTTTGTTAGCGAAGTGTAGGTCTTTCAATTGAGCTTCTGTAGGTGCTGTTGTCGTTACTGCTGTCATGGCTTCAGGGCCTTCGATAACGTTGTCTTTATCTTGAAGGATAACGCCATTCAATAAGGTTTTGAAGGTAGATGTTGGTAACTCTACTGCTTTACGCTGTAAGATGATACGGTTTTTCTTAGCGGTAAGGATTGCTAATGCATCTTCTGAATAAGAAGGAGCGATCAATACTTCAAAGAAAAGGTTATTTATATCTTCTGCTGTTTCTTTATTTACTTCACCGTTGGTAATTAATACACCACCGAAAGCAGATACTGGATCGCAAGCTAAAGCTGCTGTCCATGCCTCGTTTACGGATGCACGTGAAGCTACGCCACAAGCGTTTGTATGCTTTAAGATAGCAAATGTAGGCTCTTCGAACTCATCGATGATAGCTACAGCAGCATCTACATCAACTAGGTTGTTATAAGAAAGCTCTTTACCGTTTAGTTTTGTAAACATCGCATCTAAGTCGCCGTAGAATACTCCTTTTTGGTGTGGGTTTTCTCCGTAACGTAACGTTTGTGCGTCTTGAATTGATTGTTTGAAAACAGGTAGCGGGTTTTCTTGGTTGAAGTAGTTGAAAATTGCCGTGTCGTAGTGCGATGATGTGTTGAACGCACGTTTAGCAAATTCTCTACGTTGCTCTACTGTTGTTGCACCTTCTTGATTCGCTAAGATTTCTTCTAATTCGGTATAATCATTTTTTGAAGAGATGATTACGACATCATTGAAGTTCTTTGCTGCAGCACGAATTAAAGAGATACCACCGATATCGATTTTCTCAATAATATCTTGAGCCGCTGCACCAGAAGCTACCGTTTCTTCGAAAGGGTACAAGTCGACAATAACAAGGTCGATTTCTGGAATTTCATATTGGGCTAATTGTTGTTGGTCGCTTTCTAGCGGACGTCTAGCCAAGATACCACCGAACACTTTTGGGTGTAACGTTTTTACACGACCACCAAGGATCGAAGGGTAACTTGTTAAATCTTCAACAGGGACTACATCAACACCTTGCTCGCGGATAAAAGCTTCCGTACCGCCTGTAGAGTAGAAAGTAACTCCGTACTTGTTTAGTAGTTGAATTAGAGGCGCTAAGTTGTCTTTGTAATACACGGACACCAAAGCATTTTTAATCTTAACAGGATGATTCATTGTTATCTATTTGGAGCCGCAAAGATAAGAATAAAGCGGATATTATTTGCTTTATTTTCAATTAAAACGGCCCCTCTTTACCTGTTTTACAATCAATCACCGCTTCGCGGATGGCTAATTGTATTTTTTAGTAAGATTTTCGATTACTTTTGGGAAGTATTGATGCTCTAGCTGCTGTCCTTTAAATTTCAGAATCTCTAGCGTGTCACCAGGCTCAACTTTGAATTTCGCTTGTTGAATAACTTCACCTTCATCAAAGTTCTCGTTCACAAAGTGAATGGTGATTCCATGTTCTTCTTCGCCAGCTTCTAAAACGGCTTTATGCACTTTGTCGCCATACATACCTTTGCCGCCGAATTTTGGTAATAGGGAAGGGTGGATGTTTATTATCTTATTCGGAAAGCCTTTTAGTAGGTTGCCCGGCACAAGCCATAGGAAGCCTGCAAGAACAACAAGGTCAATTTCCAAACGCTTCAATAGTTCTACAATTTCGTCTGTTTCGTAGAATGTTTTTCTATCGAATACGTGAGACGGGATTTCAAAATTATCTGCGCGTTGTAGTACGTAAGCATCAGGGTTGTTGCTTAAGACTAAGGTCACTTCGACAAGGTTAGAATATTTAAAATGCTCCATAATTTTTTGAGCATTTGAACCTGAGCCTGAAGCAAAAATAGCTATGCGTTTTTTCACGATAATGAAATTTTGTTCTGTAAATATTGATTCGTAATCAAATATATAGTATTTTTCGGAGAATACCGCGTGTTTATAGGTGTATTGAACTCTAACTCTTGAAAAATGAAACAAATCATGACAGTGAAGCGACTTTTCCTACTTTTTCTATGTGTACCCTTATTTAGCTTTGCGCAAAGCGTGAAGAAGCTCCCTGCAATAGGCACTATTCATAGTATTGATAATTCCAGTAAGATTTTGCAGCAATCATTACCTGCGAAAGGCAAGATAGTTTTTGTTTTTTATGATCCTGGCTGTGGTCACTGTCAGGAATTGGGAGTTAGTATTTCTAAGGAGTATGCATCTTTTGGTGCTGCCCAGATCTTTTTTATTACGATGAATGAGAAGACGTATGTGGATACGTATATCAGTAAATATGCTAAAGGTTTGAAAGATAAAAAGAATGTATCCTTTTGGCAGGATCCAGGGGTAGAGTTTATGGAAAAGTTCATGCCCAGCAGCTATCCAGCAACGTATGTTTTTGATGCTGCGAGCAAGAACTTAATCAAAGATTTTCAAGGAGAGAATGACGCGAAAAAGATTGTTCCTTTTCTGCGTTAATCTTTAGTTTCCATTAGTTTTTCTAATATCGCTATGCTAATTTCATCTACGGATTCTGCCGAGTTGGAAAGAGCAACAATAGCGGTCTTGGTATCCGGAGATAGCCCTATGAATGAACGGCTTCCTCCGGTTCCACCATTATGCCAGAAGTATACGCCTTGATCGGCCATACTCATATGCCAAGCGAGGCCTAAATCAATATTATGCGGCGTAGCCATGGTAAACTCACGTGTTAAGGCCATCGCATTTTGAAGCCCATTAAGAGGCATCTTAAATTGCTCTACGGCGAATAGCATCATATCTCTAAGGCTTGATTTCAGACCGCCAGCAGGTGCCATCGCTAGGAAATTCCATGCAGGCACTGCTTCACCCTTTTCATTATATACAGGAATAAAGTTTACATTTTTAGCATCCGGTTTGTCTGTTGTGCTTGTCATTTGTAGCGGTGTCAGGATAACGTCTTTCACACACTGCATGTACGTCTTTTTACTAATAATTGCTACTAGTTCTCCTAAAAGTGCCGTGCCCAAGTTGCTGTACGCATATTGACCTATCTCTTCAGGCTTGGCTTTATAGCTTTTTAAGAAGCTGAATAGCGCTTTGCGATCATATGATGCATAAGGGTCGTTCATGTTGAAGCCCGGTACTTTATCCAAGTTGGCCGGTAGGCGTGGCAATCCAGCGCTATGGTTGGCCAGTTCTTTAAAGGTTATCTTACGCAAGTCGGGGTTTCCCGCTAGGGAGTCTGGAAGGTACTTGATGATAGGGTCATCCAGTTGAATTTGATTTTTTGTCACCAAGTCGGCCAATAGCACGGAGGTGAATACTTTGGTGATAGACCCTATTTCGTAGATTGTATTTTCCGTAGGTAGCGTAGTGCCTCCTTTATGTGTAGCACCATAGAAATAGGATTTGTAGCTGTTGTTATGAAAAACGCCTATCGCTAAAGATTGGGTATTTTGCTGCTTAGCGTAGGTATTGGCTACGGAATCGATATAGAAGTCAAGTGGAGATATTTTCTCTACTTGACTTATTACTGTTTTTTCTACTTGAACTGTAGGGCGTTTTCCGGGTGCTAGGAGCAGTCCATCAAACTTGTTTTCATCGTTAACACTGAGCGTTAATTGAATAAAGTTGTTCGGGAATTCGAGTAGATAAATTCCTTTACCATCTTTAAATTCCAAAAGCTGCGCATCCTTAATTCTTCCCAACTGGTAAAAACCTTGGAGTGTAAAGGCGAATTTATCCCCGCTTATCGCTTCTTTAAAATTGTCTGCCGCTAAATTATAGACAGAGTCCGTTTTTTGGGAGTTGATAAAGAACTCTATTTTGTTGAAAAGAGCTCTATTAATTTGTTCTTCTTTACTTTGACCTTTAACAAAAAAAATGCTGCTTGCAATCAATGCTATGCTAAGAATATACTTCATAGCTGCAAAATTACAAACTATTGTTTATAAGCCAATAATTTGTTTTAAACGCGCATACCCAGATTTACTGATATTTACTTTTTCACCGTTAAGGAGGGTAGCGATATAGCTTTCTTTCTCCAGCGGCTCTATTTTAGCCAGTTGATCGACCTTTACAATGAAGGAGCGATGTACGCGTACAAACTGTTTTGGGTCAAGTTGCTTTTCAAAAGAACTCATGGTTTTATTCTTCAAGAAGAGGCCATCCTTAGTATGTATTTTTACGTAGTCATCATACGCTTCTAAAAATATCACTTGTTGTACAGGGATAATCTTAATTTGAGTTCCGTTTTTAACAACGATACGTTCTAACGATTCCTCCTCGGTAATGGCGCTAACCTTCTCGATGGTATTAGGCTTACTTTGCTGCGCAAAAGAAAGTCTGAATTTGGATAGTCCTTGTTCAAAGCGGTCTTTGCTTATCGGTTTCAGCATATAGTCGATAGCATTTTTTTCGAATGCCTTAATCGCATATTCATCAAAGGCTGTGGTGAAGATGACATTCGGAATTTCGTCTAGAATTTCTAGCATTTCAAACCCGGTAAGCTTCGGCATTTGTATATCTAAAAATACAAGGTCTGGTTGAAACTGCTGAATAGCTTTGGCTCCCTCGAATCCATCACCACATTCGGCTACAATTTGAATATCATCATACTGTTTTAGATATTCCATGATAATTAGGCGTGCTAGCGGTTCATCATCGATAATAATGGTCTTAATCATATTGAGGGATTTTTAGGGTAGAGATAAATATATTGTTCTTGATAGTGACATCGAGGAGGTCGGTTCTTCCATACAGTAAGAACAAACGTCTTTGTATGCTGGATAGCCCGAAGCCTGTTCCTTTTTTTGTTTCAAACTGATCGTTATCAAAAGGGTTGGTTATGGTGATGTAGAGCATATGATTGTCCAGGCGTATATCCATGGTTATTTCTACATGACCGATAACATTGTAAAGGCCAAATTTGATTGCATTTTCCATAAGAGGCTGTACAATCATAGAAGGTACACGTGCCGACTGCGCTTCTTCTTGTAGGTTGAAGGTGGTGCTTAATCGATGTCCGAAGCGTACTTTTTCAATATCCAAGTATAGACGTAGGTGACTTATTTCATCGTTTAGTGGAATCAGCTGTTTATCATCTTTACGCATGGTGCCGCGCAGAAAATCCGACAATTGGAAAGTCATGTTGCGCGCTTCATCAGGTTTAATGCCAATAAGCGCAATGATGGAGTTTAAGCTGTTGAACAAAAAGTGGGGCTGCAATTGTTGTCTTAAATTGTAGAGCTCCGCATCGCGCAGAATGCGCTCCGATTCTTCTTTACGTTTTTTATTTTCTTCATATTCTTCCTGTATGTTCCAGAATATATTGATGATAATGACACAAAGTAGTAAAAGGAAGTTGATGATGAAACGATAAGGCAGCACTTCAAAGAAGTGGTTTAGTGAGATGTCATCAAAAAATTGTTTTAAGAAAAATAAGCATAAACCGATACTAACGGCAGTTAATATGAAACAGATTAAGGTTATTTTTAGGTATTGATTTTTTCTTGGTAAGTAATATTGTAAGGTGCTATAGATAAGATAGCAACAAATAGTTATGGATAAGGCTCCGATGATTGGCTCATAGGGTGTCACCGGCTTTGGCCGGTGATCCCACCAGAGTAAAAAATAAGATAGCAAAAAGTATAAAACGCAAATTGTCCATGAGCTGGCATGGACGAGACGATTCTTTGAAGTTAATTTAAAAATCATGCGTCCTTAACTATTTTTAATTGTAATATTTCCCAGTATCGAAGTGCCTGTAATGTATAGGCACTTGTTTTGATCTACGGCATAAGCGAGTATGACTCTTCGGTCGTCGTTCTCCCCTAATATTGATGAAACCGAGGTGGCAATTACCCAGTGGGGAGGTACAATAATTTTTGTGCTCCCAAAGAGTTGAAATACATCAAGCGCCACAGGTTGCTGTATATCAGCTTGCAAGAAGTTGATCTCTGTGCTTCCAAATACGTTCGTTACATTACCCCCCAAGAAGTTCTTGGTGAACACTCTTTTTTTGGCGTTGCCAAAGATGGAGTCTACTTTGATATAATTCTCCCCATGCAGATTGAACTGCGGAGGTGTTTGTTGTTGTTGCTGCTGATAGTCCTGCTGATTTGGCTCCGCTTGTTGTTGAAACGGAGATTGAAACGGTGTTTCTTCAGCTTCATCATTAACGACGCGTTTGTCCCAGTCAAACTCTCCCGCATCATGTGGAGGTCTGTCCGTTGGTGCTGGTGTTGGTGGAGGTGTCGGCGGCGTAAAAGGAGGCGTCGACTGGCTGCGATTGCGCATAATCAGGAATAATCCGATGATTATAGCTCCGATTGGTAGGATTACTTTACCGAAAGGAAGAAAAAATATGTTTTTCAGTAAAAATAAACCACCTATAGAAATAAGGATAATAGACGATTTTTTTTCAAATCTGGAGTTTACGCCAATGACTAAACCTATAATGATTAAAATCATCTCCCACCCGAAGACCCAACGTGGAAACCAATAGCCTAAGTCTAAGCTTTTCATTAAGAGGGAAACGCCAAAAAATACAATGACGAAACCTACTATTGTGGCGCTTTTGCTATTTTTAGGTGGTTTTACCGGTGGCGTTGTATTATATTCTCTTTCCATTGCTGTCTGTTCTTTAATATTTGATTCAAAGGTATTGTAATGCCTATAAATCTGTTAGCCAAAATAGGCAATTCATAGCATTTATTCGGTGAATACCTGCTTTTTTTCGGTGAAATTTCTTGACACAATGAAACAAACTAGGTCCTTTAGGCGCAGCGTGTTGCGATGTCCTAAAAAAAAACTTTTTTTTATTTCAATAAAATTTGGTTGTTTGAAAGTATTTATTATATATTTATAACTGAAAAGAGGATTTAAACTTAAATACTTAACTATTAATGGGAGATTTTGAAAACAAAGAGCGTGAGGAAGTATTTTCAAAAAAGGTGAGGGCGGGAAAGCGTACTTATTTTTTTGATGTAAAGGCTACTCGTTCTAACGACTATTATGTAACCATTACCGAAAGCAAAAAACGTTTCGAAGATGGGCAATTTATCAAACACAAAATCTTCTTGTACAAAGAGGACTTTGAGAAGTTTGCTGAAGGATTGACAGAGGTTGTTGAATACATCAAAGGTAACCAAGAGGTGGTGGAAAAACGCTACGAACCGAACTTAGATGATCCAACTTATGAAAATGGTGAGTATGCTCCAAAGGACAATTTTACGTTCTAAGCAAACGACACATAAAGACATTTAAAGTCACCTCTCGGTGGCTTTTTTTTATTTAGGCTTTTTCCTTTTGCATCCACCTGTTCGCAGCATCGGTAAATTAATGCGGTGTAATAATAGATTCAAAAATAAAGTGTGCTCGACAGGTCAGTCAATTCTTTATAAAGTTCATAGCGATATTTGATTGTCTTGCCTGCAATTATGTTACAGTTATAGTAGGTTGAATTGACTGAATATTGTTATTTTCGTGAAAAATCAATCGTCTAGTTATGCGTAAAATTATACTGAGTTCGCTCTTTGGCTTGTTATTGCTTTCTACAGCACAAGGGCAGACGAAATCTTTAAGCTTTCCTCAAGCATGGGGGAGAGAATATTCCGTTACGAAACCAATCAATCGAATCAAAGGATGGGCTGATGCCAATCATTATATTGAATCGGATGCTAAAGATGGACGAGACTATAGTGTTCATGTAAAAACAGGCCAGCGTGCTTTGTATACACCGGCTGCTAAGGCTGACGTAGGGGTGTTCGTTAAGGATAAAGATATTTTCATTCAATATGGTAAGGGAGATGCTAAGCGTTTAACAAATTCACCTGAGGTGGAGGAGAAAAACCCGACTTTATCACCCGATGGTAGCTATGTTGCCTTTACACGTCAAAATGATTTGTATGCCGTGCATGTTGCTGATGGCAAAGAAGTGCGCTATACGAATGATGGTACGGATGTAATCTACAACGGTTGGTCGTCATGGGTTTATTTCGAAGAAATTTTAGGACGACCTACTAATTATAAGGCTTTTTGGTGGTCTCCAGATAGCAAGCAGTTGGCTTTCATGCGTTTTGATGATACCAAAGTGCCTATGTTCCCCATTTATGTATCTAAGGGCCAGCATGGCTATTTAGAAGAAACACGCTACCCAAAAGCTGGAGATGCGAATCCGGAAGTTAAGGTAGGTTTTGTAAAGGCGGAAGGTTCACCTGTTGTATGGGCTGATTTTAATGAAAAAATGGATCAATATTTTGGTCAACCATATTGGAGCTTTGATAGTAAGTCTATTATGGTTCAATGGATGAACCGTGACCAGAACAATTTGAAGTTTTACACCGTAAATCCTATTAGTGGTCAAAAGAGCGAGATTTATGATGAGCAGCAACCGAGCTGGATTAATTTAGATCATGATGAACGGATCACATACCTTGCCGACAATAAGCATTATATCTTAAAGTCTGACAAATCGGGGTGGGCACACTATTATTTATACACGCTATCAGGAACGTTGGTAAACCCAATTACAACGGGCGATTGGCAAGTACAGTCGTTACAGTATATCGATGAGAAAAATAAAGTGGTTTATTTTACTGCTAGAAAGGAAAATTCGGCTACTGTAGATTTATACCGTGTAGACTATACGGGTAAGAACTTCAAACGTCTTACTTTTGGTGACTACACGCATAATGTGCAAGTATCTCCTGATGGCAAGTATTTCATTACGAATTATTCTAATGTTTCTACGCCAAATAAAGTTGCTTTATTGGATCAAGATGGTAAAATCGTTAAAGAGTTGTCCGACAGTCGTGCAACTGACTTTGCGGATTATAAAATCGGCAAAACGGAATATTTCACTATTAAATCTGACGATGGTAAGTTCGACTTGCCTGTTATTATTACGTATCCAGTAGATTTCGATGTAAATAAAGTGTATCCTGTCGTGATGAGTATCTACGGAGGCCCTGATGCGGGTACCGTGAAGAATACGTGGAAAGGTACTGCTAATCAATTTTGGGCACAAGAAGGGGTAATTCAGGTAAGTTGTGATCACCGTGCTTCAGGCCATTTTGGTAAGCAAGGGGTTGCTTTGATGCACCGCAATTTAGGTCATTGGGAGCTTATCGATTATATCACCGTTGTAAAGTGGTTGAAGGCAAAATCATGGGTAGCTCCGCATAAATTGCTGATCACGGGGCATAGCTATGGTGGTTATATGACCTGTTTAGCTTTGACAAAAGGAGCTGATTATTTTGATTTTGGTATTGCTGGAGCGCCAGTAACAAGCTGGGAGCTTTATGATACGCATTATACCGAAAGATGGATGGATACACCGCAGGATAATCCTGAAGGCTATAAGGCAGGGTCGGTATTAACTTATGCGAATCAATATAAAGGGGTATTACGTATTATGCATGGTGATTTAGATGATAATGTGCATTTACAAAACACGACGCAGTTGGTTGATGCGTTGACTGATCGTAATGTTCCTTTTGAACTGATGATTTATCCAGGCAGTAGACATGGGTTTGATCGTTCAAAATCAGCTTATGACTTTAAAGAGCGTGTACGTTTCTATTACCAGTATCTACTGGAGAAACCCGTACCTAAGGCATTTAACTAAGAAATAGAGAACAAGCGTAGCCCAAAAAGCTGCGCTTGTTTTTTTTAAAAGGCTTAGTTTATCCTCTTTCTTGTAAAAAAAACTTAAATCCCTTGATTTCAATTGATGCAGATTAAAAATAATACGATATTTGCACTATTATTTATAAATCATGATACAATATCTTAAGGAGAGTACATTTAAGGCTAACGATGTGTTTTTACGTGCAGTAAAGGTTTTAAAAAGCCATTATTTCTCCATCGCAGGCTTATGCTTTTTGCTGTTTATAACCAATAATTTATCGTCATTTTTGGCGATGTATCTTAAAGATAGTGCTACTTCTGGTGTTAAAGTGCTGTTGTTATTGGTTTTTCTAACGATATTCTTTAGTCTACAGTTGGTGCTTATCAAACGCGCCTTGAGTTTGGTTACTCATCATGCTAAGCTTGCTTTTGTAGATTATATTCCGACAACGAAGCAGTTTATATCTTTTATTGTGGGCTTACTGACCGCCATTATTATCTCTGTTATTGTCGCTTGTTTGGTATATGTCTTGTGCTTTCCATTGGTATATTTAGACCTATTTTCCATGGAGCGTGTCATGTTTGAAATTCACCCTTTGTTGACCGGTATTATCTCGGTTTATATTATCCTACGTACGATGTTTTTTCCATTTTTCATCTTGGATAAAAATTTCTCAGTCTTTAAGTCATACCGTTTTAGTTTAGCGATGACACGCGGAAATGTATTTCGTTTGATTTTGGTGTTACTGATTGTTTCACTCACTTTCTTATTGCAAATGGGTACAGAATATTTAGGATATAGTATTATCGCGCGTGTATTGAGTATTGTGAATTCTTTCGTTATTATTCCATCTGTAAGTTTGGTGTTATCTATCGTTTATTCAGATATGATTCGTGAATATAAAGGGGAGGAGAATCCTGAATTTCTAAAAAGTATAATATAATCTAATTTTGAATAAAAGAAATATTGCCATATTAGGCTCTACGGGAAGTGTGGGTACACAGGCCTTGGATGTGGTTAGAGCTTTCCCTGATTTGTTGCAGGTTTCGGTGTTGACGGCGGGATCAAATGTGGATTTGTTAATTGCGCAGGCACGCGAGTTTAAGCCTACAGCAGTTATTATAACTAATGAGTCGGTCTATGGCCAGCTTAAAGAGTCGTTGTCTGACCTTGATATTCGTGTACTTTCTGGTGTAGAAGCATTAGCCGAAACCATGGAGCTTCCTGAGATTGATGTCGTGCTGAACGCTATTGTTGGTGCTGCGGGATTAAAGCCTACAGTTGTCGCTATTAAGCATGGTAAAGATATTGCCTTAGCTAATAAAGAGACATTGGTCGTGGCAGGAGAGTTAATCATGGGGCTAGCTACTGAAAATCAGGTTCGTATTTTACCTGTCGATTCGGAGCATTCTGCTATTTTTCAATGTTTGGTGGGCGAAGATCATAACCCTATTGAGAAAATTTACCTGACGGCCTCTGGCGGCCCTTTTCGCGGTAAAGATCGTGGCTTTCTAGCGGACGTTACCAAAGCACAAGCCTTGAAACATCCTAATTGGGTGATGGGCGCTAAGATTACTATTGACTCTGCTTCTTTGATGAATAAGGGCTTGGAGGTAATTGAGGCCAAGTGGTTATTTGATTTGGCAGTTGATCAAATCGATGTGATTGTTCATCCACAGTCTATTGTGCATTCTATTGTACAATTTGAAGATGGCTCGATGAAAGCACAGATGGGGGTGCCTGATATGAAGCTACCTATACAAAATGCATTAACTTATCCGTATCGTAAGCAAAATAGCTTTGAGCGTTTTAATTTTTTAAATTATCCAACGCTTAGTTTTGAGCCTGCTGATATGGAAACTTTTCGTAATTTAGAATTGGCTTATTCCGTATTGAAGGAGGGGGGCGACCGTCCATGTGTGTTGAATGCGGCCAATGAGGTTGCTGTAGACGCTTTTTTGCGTGAAGAAATTTCATTCTTAGGGATGAGCGATTTAATAGAGGCTACGTTGGCGAAGCAGGCATATGTAGCGCATCCAACTTTGGCAGACTACCTTGCTATTGATTTGGAAACGCGTTTGGTTGCTCGTGATTTAATAGGTAAGTTATAATATAATATTGTTGTGCCTCCTGTATAAGAGGCGGCATATAAAAGCGTAGTTTTTTAGTTTTTACTATACAATTAATTTAAAACGATTTGATGGGAACATTAGTAATGATTGGGCAAGTGGTATTAGGCTTGTCGATTTTGATAATATTACATGAGCTCGGCCATTTTCTCGCGGCACGTGCTTTTGGGATTAAAGTAGAGAAGTTCTATTTATTTTTCGATGCTTGGGGTGTGAAGCTTTTTAAGTTTAACTATAAAGGCTGTGAGTATGGTATAGGGTGGTTGCCTTTAGGGGGCTATGTGAAGATTGCCGGTATGATTGATGAGTCTATGGATACCGAGCAAATGAAAGAAGAGCCGAAACCATGGGAATTTCGTTCTAAACCAGCTTGGCAGCGTCTTATCGTTATGTTGGGCGGTATTATCGTGAATGTACTATTAGGTATTTTCATCTTTTGGATGTTGACTTTCAAGTATGGGGAGTCTGATTTTGATAATACGAAGATGACTTACGGTGTTGCTCCAGGTATTATTGGGAAGCAGATTGGTATTGAGAAAGGTGATAAGATATTAGCTGTTAATGGTAAACCTGCTGTTAACTTTTTAGCTGATGTATTGAGCATGGAAGTGTTGATGGGTGATGCGGTATTGACTATTGACCGTCAAGGACAGGAGCAGCAGATTAAAGTTCCTTCCACAATTTTAAATGAAGTTGCTGATCATAAGAAAAATGAATTTGTTCAGCCTCGTTTTAAATTAGATACCGTAGGTGAGATTGTGAAGGGATCTGAGGCCGAGCGAATGAATTTCCAAAAAGGGGATAAAATTGTTTCTGTCAATGGTGGAGCTATTGTATTCTTTGATGACTTCAAGGATGCCATGACGAAATATAAAAACCAAGCCATTCAAGTTGCGGTTGACCGTAAAGGGGAGATGGTGAACTTAACGGGTAAAGTTGATTCAACAGCTACGTTAGGCTTTGCGCTTAGTCAAGAGCAATTGCCTGTTCATGTGCGTGAATTCGGTTTCGCGGAGTCTTTACCTATCGGTGCTAAAAAAGCTTTTACTGTTATAACAGATAATATTAAAGGTTTCAGTAAAATATTTAAAGGGGAGGTTCGTGCAGACAAAGCACTTTCTGGACCTATTGGTATTGCTAAGTTGTTTGGTGAGCATGTAGACTGGTTTAAGTTTTGGAATCTCGTAGGTATGCTATCGATGGCTTTAGCCTTTATGAACTTATTGCCTATTCCTGCCTTAGATGGTGGCCATGTTGTATTCTTATTAGTAGAAATGGTTCAAGGAAAGCCTTTGAGTGATAAAGTATTGGAGCGTGCGCAAATGGTAGGTTTCTTTATTTTGATTGCTTTGATGATTTTCACCTTCGGTAATGATATTCTAAAGTGGTAATTCGGTAGTTATGGACGGTAAAACAAGAGCGAATATAAAACCAGGTATGTTGGTTAATATCGTGTTGAAGAAAGATCAACGTTCAGGAGCGCTGACAGAAGGTATTGTGAAGGATCTATTGACTTCAGCACCTGTTCATCATCGTGGAATTAAAGTACGTTTGACGGATGGGCAGATTGGACGCGTTCAAGAGGTCTTGCCAGATGAAGATTTTTAAGTCAGGTAGATTACATATTATAAAAAAAGGAGAAACTATAGTTTCTCCTTTTTTTATAATATAACATTACTAATTAAAGTAAGTGTACTTGTTGTAGCGCTAGGGTAGTACGTTGTTGTTCATCCCAAATACTTACTTGAACTTCACCTATATGTGATTTTTTCAACATGAACATGCACACACGCGATTGACCGATACCACCGCCAATCGATTCTGGTAGTTCGTCGTTCAGCAACATAGCGTGGAATGATAGCTTGGTACGATCCATGCTTTGGCGTATCTCCAGTTGTTGCAGTAATGCCTTTTTGTCTACACGAATTCCCATAGATGATAATTCAAAGGCTGTGTTCAAGGAAGGATTCCATACGAGGATATCACCATTAAGCCCTTTGTAGCCCGCTTCATTATCCGTACTCCAGTCGTCATAATCTGCCGCACGACCATCATGTGCTTGTCCATTGCTTAACTCACCACCAATTCCGTAGATGAAAACTGCTCCATAAGCTTGTGCTATGGCATTTTCACGTTGTTTAGGTGTGTGGTCAGGATAACGATTTAGCAACTCCTCTGATGATATAAAGAAAATATCCTTCGGTAGTATCGCTACCTTCTCCGGATATCTTTGTGCGACTTCATTTTCAGTTTCCCAAAGGGCATTATATATCTTTAAAACGCTTTCTTTTAAGAATGCAAAATTACGATCTGTTGTAGCGATACATTTTTCCCAATCCCATTGATCTACATAGATGGAATGTATAGGTGTATAGTCTTCATCGGGTCTTAAGGCGCGCATGTCTGTTAGAATGCCTTCTCCAGCTTCAATTTCAAGCTCTTTTAAACGCACTCTTTTCCATTTAGCTAGCGAGTGTACAACGACAGCTTTTTGTTCGTTAAGTGCTTTTATAGGAAAGCTAACGGGTCTTTCGATGCCATTAAGGTCATCATTAATACCTGTACCATCCAAGACAATTAAAGGGGAAGATACTGGAATTAGGTTTAATGCCAGCATTAATTTGCGTGAAAAGGTTTCCTTGACAAAGGTAATCGCTTGTTCGGTTTTTAATAAATTGCGTCCCATATAAAAAAAATGACCCTATAGATATTTAGCTAAACCTTTAGGGTGTTTTGATATTTCGTTAATGTATAAATACAAAACTAATCATTTTATTAATCAAACGGCTTATATTGTAAAAATAATACATAAAAAAAGCTTACCGAAGTAAGCTTTATATTTTTTGAATAGAAAGTGCTTATACTGAGAAGCTTTCACCACAAGCGCAAGTTCTGCTGGCGTTAGGGTTATGAAACTCAAATCCTTTTCCCGTTAAGCCATCAGAATAATCTAATTCCGTTCCGGCTAGGTATAAATAGGATTTTATATCCAAACAGATTTTAATGCCTTTATCTTCGCAGAATTGATCTCCTTTTTTCTCTTCATTATCGAAGTCTAATTTGTAAGACAAACCTGAGCATCCACCACTTTCCACGGCTACGCGCACAAAGTAATTCTGATCGTAGTTTTCTTCGCGCATGATATTATCAATGCGTTCTTTTGCTTTATCTGTGATTGTGACCATGTCGTAATTGCTATATAGTACAAAGTACGACAATCTTTTTTTTAATTACAAAGTTGGTCGGTAGGATAAATGTCAAAATATAAGGATGGAATATACGTGTTGCTTTAGGGGCTGTGAAGCAACAAAAAAGCCGTCTGAAAAAGACGGCTTTAGTTTTTTATTGAATTGGCGCTGGCGCTTCTTCTTCAAATAAAGGTAATTCCTTGATGGTGTTGTACCAAGAAATGATTTTTTTGATGTCCGAAGAGTATACGCGCGACTCATCATGACCTGGCGCTACTTCGCGGAAGAAGTCACGTAGGCTATTGCCATCTGCTTTTACATCCGGAGTGCTCAATCCTTTGTCTTTGATAGTTTGGAAAACATCTAAAAGACGAATTTCTTCTTCTTCTCCATAAATGGTGATATCCTCTAGGGTTGCCATTTTGGTTGTCGAAAGGTTAACGATATTTTTAACCTTTTTTTCGTCTAGCGATTCTAAGATAAAACCGCCTTTATTTTGACCGATTAGTTTGAATAAACCAGGTTTCCCTGTAACCGATACTAAAGCTCTTAAGTTCATAACGTTCTTTTTTAGCGTTGTTGACGCTCGATTCTTTTAATTAGTCTTCGATTACCTCGATTGTTAAAATGCGATCGCCTTGACGGATATCATCAACGATATCTACATTTTCAATCACTTTTCCAAAACAAGTATGGTTTCTGTCTAAGTGTGCTGTATTGTTACGGCTGTGACAGATAAAAAATTGAGAACCACCTGTATTACGTCCAGCATGTGCCATTGACAACACGCCACGTTCATGGTGTTGATTCTCACCTGTTAATTCACAGTCGATTTTATAACCAGGGCCACCTGTACCTGGCATGCCAGAAGCACCTTCGCGCGTATTAGGACAACCGCCTTGGATGACGAAGTCAGGTAGAACACGGTGGAAAGTTAATCCATCGTAGTATCCAGATTTAGCTAATTTGATAAAATTTGCGACGGTATTAGGAGCGTCAGCTGTGTAAAATTGCACAGTCATATCGCCCTTTTCTGTTTTGATAATTGCTTTGCTCATCGTAAAAATCTTATTATATGAAAGTGCAAAGATAAAGTTTATAATTGAAAAGGACGTTTTGAAAAAAGGAAGAAATGTTAACCTGTTTGTTTTTAGTTATTTGTGTTTGAA
This sequence comes from Sphingobacterium sp. MYb382, assembly GCF_037572665.1. NCBI lineage: Bacteria > Pseudomonadati > Bacteroidota > Sphingobacteriia > Sphingobacteriales > Sphingobacteriaceae > Sphingobacterium > Sphingobacterium sp. MYb382. The sequence continues at coordinate 280,228 of NZ_JBBGZT010000029.1, read as the reverse complement.
TAGTCATCTTTTTTTTATATATTTAAGTAGCCCGATTGATAAACCTAAAAAATATGGATAAGCTTGTTATTCGTGATTGGTCTGAGGCCGATCGTCCGCGGGAAAGATTAATGGATTTAGGAAGGCGTGCACTTTCTAATGCCGAGTTATTGGCTATTATTATTGGATCAGGATCTACAGAAGAATCAGCAGTTTCTTTGTGCCGTCGTTTGCTCCTAGATTATAATAATAATCTAGATACTTTATCGAAGCTTGAAGTCACTGATTTGTGCCGTTATAAAGGAATTGGCGATGCGAAGGCTATTAGCATTATTGCCGCCTTGGAGCTTGGTCGTCGACGTAAGGAAGAGGTGCAAGTGGAAAAACCAATTTTAAATAATAGTTTTCGTGTTTATGAATACTTCAAGCATCAGTTTCAAGATCTTCCACATGAAGAATTTTGGGTTATTTACCTAAATACAGCCTCCAAAGTATTGGATAAGCATTTGATTAGTCGAGGAGGGACCGATTTTACACCGGTTGATGTACGTGTTATTTTACGCTATGCTTTGCAGCTGAAGGCAAAGACCATGTTGCTTATGCATAATCATCCGTCAGGAACTTTGCGAGCTAGTGCCGCAGATATTGAGCTGACTCGCAAGATTGTCGATTCAGCAAAAATTATGGATATTTTCGTTAATGACCATATTATCTTTACAGATACGGCTTATTATAGCTTTCGAGACGAAGGGTTGTTAAAGTAGCCCAATTTTACTTTAGCTAAATTACTGGTCAAAAATAGTGTTACAATCCTTGCAGAGGTAGCTTTTTTTTGCATAAATAGGCAGGCTTGACGTAAGAAAAGAAAGTACTGTCGCTAGCTTCGCGAATAGCCCTTTTTGGTTATTTATATTGTTTAATACCTGTGTAGACCCACAGTTCGGACAGCTTATTGTCTGATTTTCAACGTCCGTAATGGGTATTCCTTCCATTTCTTTGATGATACGTATAGCATCGTCTACATCTTCTTTATCGACATTTAGTTTGATGCCTCCCACAGCATTGCTTAGCAAAGGGTTTATACCCACAATGTTTTCATCAGCTAGATAACAGAAAATGCCTTCACTTTCAAGCTTAGTTTTAAGTAAATGCGCATCAATAGGGTTGTCAAAAGTTTTAATCGTTACCATTATTTATGCTTTTTAGATGAAGAATGTCTCAACACTAATATACTGTTTTTCTTCGTGCAAATTTAATTCTTTATCGAAACGTAATATATTTTAAGCCTTCTTGTCAGAATTGTGACCAAATTCATTTTTTTTATTGCTTTTATTTCTTAATGATTAAACAATATCATTTTTTAGTTGTTGTCTATATCGTTGGTTAACAATTGTTTTTACGTGTGGGATTCGGGTGTTAATTAACTAAAATATTATATTGGTGTATTTCACGATATTTTTTATTCTGAAATATGTTTATATTTTTGTTTTGAATTAAAAAGAAAGTAACTAATCAAGTTTTTTTAACTTATTGTTTTTAATTTTTTAACAGTCACGTTGTTTTTTATCTAGAGATTTACTTTCTAGGGAAAGGTGGTGGCTTTCTGTAATTGCGTTAAAAGAAAAAAAATATGTTTATGAATACACAAGCTGATTCCAAAGCTTGGCCAACTCTAATTTGGCGTGGCCTATTGCTTATTTTATTCCTTACAACGGTTTCCGTTCATCTAGGGTATGGTCAAACGAAGATTATTGCAGGCGAGGTCAGCGATAAGACTAGTAATACGTCACATCTGTTAAATGCTGATAACGCAAAAGTTGATGACAATAGTTATGCGACTTTAAAAGCATCTACAGGTTTAGTGGTAGGCCTTGGGGGTTACAGCAGCTTTATCGAACTCAAGTTTCCGAGCACTTTAGCAGCCGATCAATGGAGTTTTGTGCGTATTAATGCTGACGTTACTTTATTGCGTGCTTTGTTAGGTGGGTCATTAGGTAACACACTTGGTACTGTCCTTGGCGGGGTGCTATTGGGAAACCAAGAGTTTGAAGTTGATGCTCGAAACGGTGGAAATTCCGTGTTGGCTCGAAAGAATTCGGATGGGTTCACGACGGATCGGGTACGCCTAGTTATGGATGCGCAGGGTAATAATTATGTTGCTATTAAGCCTGGTGCTGCCTATGACCGTATTCGTATAACCAATCGGGCTACTGCTTTGGCTGGACTTGGGGCAGAATATAAACTGGATGTTTTCTCCGTTTTTAGTTATGCAGGAACTGGAGGAGACTGTGGTCGTCCTAACTTTACCTCTTTTGACGGTAGTACTACAGGGCTTTCTTTGTCGGTGTTAGATTTTAATAATCAAAACTTGAACCGTGCTATCGATGGTGATTTGAATACATTTTCTTTATTGAAGTCTTCCTCAGCGCTTGATTTAAGTATAGCTCGTTCATTTTCACAGTTTTTCTATTTTCCAACGAAATCAACGATTAATCATACGGTTAATATTAGGCTGGCCTTGGGGTCTGGTGGCGTGCTAAATGCCGATTTGCTTGGCGGTATTGAAGTTGTCTTCTGGGACGGAACGACTGTGGTCGATCGTCGATCGCTTCAAAGCGGACTTTTAAATAATACCGATATTTTAAACTTACTGCAGTCGGGGAGTCCTACAACTTTAACGTTTGCTCCAAGTCAGGTTTTTGATCGTATTGAGGTACGCTTAAATTCATCTGTAGGGTTGAATGTATTGGGCAATGGCGTACGTATTTACGATGTACAGCGCTATAGCGGTACTATTTCTTGTTTGAATCCACAGCTTCCACCAGTTCCATCACCAACGCAAGGGCCATTTAAAACGCCTTCTTGTGCTTCAACGTTGGTAAGTTTTGCTAATGTAGATTTTGCGAACAAAGTAGTTGATGGTAATAATGAGACCTATGCGACGCTTTTTGCTGATGCAGGCGGATTGTTAGTGCAAGGACCTACTGTTGGTTATGTGGAGATGGATTTGGGACGCAATATGCTGCCTAATCAAACGACATACATCCGTATTAATTACGATAAAGATGTGATGGATCGATTGCTGGGTGGTAGTCTGGGTAAATTGGTTGCTGATTTAGCCAATAACTTGGTATTAGGAAATCAATATTTTTCCGTTCAGGCCAAGATGGGGACGACTTCTGTTTTGAATGAAAACAGTTCTAATGCTTTTGAGGGTAGTGCCGATGGACGCGTAAGTTTAGTGCAAGATAAAGTTGGTCGTTACTATATTGCAGTGACGCCAAATAAAGCTTACAACCGTGTTCGAGTGAGCAACCACCTTGTGGCGCTGCTGCCATTGGGTAAGAAAGCTACGCTTGATGTTTACAATGCATGTTTTGAATTGGGCGACGATAGCTGTTTTCCAGCGAACTTCACTTCTTATAAAGGTGGGGGCTTAGGTTTAAGTGTTGGGAATATTTCACGAGCAGGAGTTTCTGATCCTTTCCGTGCGATTAGTGACAACTCTTCCGAATATTCAACAATAAGTTTGGGGGTAGCAGGAGTTGCTGCCACTGTATACCAAACGATTTATTTCAATCAAGCTTCTAAGGCAAACGATTACGTGAAAATCCGTTTAGCATTAAATCCATCATCATTATTGAGTTTGGATGTGTTGGGTGCCTATAAAATTAAGTTTTATAATGGGGGGAATCAGGTAGGTGATGATTTGACATTGCAGCAAGGATTATTGAATAATGTTGACTTATTGAGTTTGTTCAATTCGGGCGGTGTTATCAATTTGAAGTATACACCAGTAGGACCTTTCGATAGGGTCGATATTGGTATTGAATCGATACTATCTGTAAATACGTCAGCACCGATGCGTGTGTATAGTGTAAAACGCTTCGGCGATGCTTGTCCTGAGCTAATTACACCTAAGCCTTTTGGTCAAGCGGTGTGTGCGGATCGCGTGTTGGAATCTAGCAACGTCGACGATGCACAGAATGTGTTGTCCGATGATTTCGATAGCTTCGCTACCTTGAAATCAGGTGCTGGAACCTTATTTGGTTTGGGCAATAAGTATGAAGGTTTTGTAGAGATGGGCTACAGTAGTATGGTGCCTGCTGGAAAAACTTCATACGTACGTATTGACTTTGATCCGGGGATTCTAAAAGCTTTAATCGGTGGTACCTTAGGTAATATCGCTAACGGATTGCTGAATGGCATTGTATTAGGCGATCATTTCTTTGACGTTCAGGTTAAGCGAAATACATATAATGGGCAAGGAGGTATCACGAATAGTACGACCGTACTTAGTGGCTCAAGTGCGCAAGCTAGTTCGGGCGGTAACGCGGCAATTCGTGTTGTTCAAGATAAGCAAGGCCGTTATTATATTGCGATAACGCCAACAGAGGCTTATAATGTTGTTCGCATAGCGGATAAGACGAATAGTCTTTTAGGTTTATTGGCGCAGCCAAATACCATGAATGTATATGGTATGTGTTATGATATTAGCCCTGATTTATGTTCACCAGCTTTTGCTACTTCTTACGAGTTTAATGGCTTATCGGCCTCTGTCGTAGGTCTTTCTGGTGCGGGGGTTACAAACCCACATTACGCTATTAATAATGATAATAGTAATCATTATTCAGAAATTAGTAATGGTACATTAGCTGCTGGTGCATCTACGAAACAATGGATTTTCTTCAACTCTGTTGCTGCGGCAAACGATGTTGTTAACCTGAAATTGCAGACAGGTGCTGGTGCTATAGATTTAGACCTATTGGGTGGTTTAGAAATTAAAGCTTATTTAGGTAATACGGAAGTTGCTAAGTTGAATTGGCAAAATGGTATTATCAATGGTATTAATGTTCTGGGCTTACTGAGCAATGGACAGATTGTAGATGTTCCTTTTGCACCAGGAAAACCGTATGACCGTATTACGGTAGGTATCCATACGTTGGTACAAGCTTCTGTATTTCCTCCGGTTCGCTTATATTCAGTGACACGTTGTTTTGGCACTGCTGAAGCGTCACACATCGCTTGGGAATCATTCAAAATTAATAATGACGCTTCTCTTAAAACTGTAAAAGGAGGAGAGGAAATAGAATATACGATTCATGTGCGTAACACCGGAATGATTGCTTTGGAGCAATTTATCGTTACCGATGAATTACCGGCACATACTACGTTTGTTTCGGCAACAAACAATGGTCAGCTTGTTGGAAATGTAATCCGTTTTGAAAATATTGACGTACCGGTTGGTGGTACAGCTACGGTTAGTTTCAAAGTTAAAGTCGATGAAAATTTAACAGGTGTTACATCGATTAACAACGTAGCTTTAGTGAAGAAAGATGCTGCTGATGCAGGTACACCAACACTACCTCCTTCGCCGACAGATCCTAATAATCCAGCTACAGGCGGCGGTTCAGGAACGGTTATTCCAGTAGATAACGTAACGAATGTGTTGACTTGGATGGTTGCTACCCCGACATTGAATGGCGGAGCTGTTACTAGTGTATCAGGAGATGAAGAGATAGATTATACCATTTATGTTAAAAATAATGGAAACCAAGATTTAGCGGCAATTAATATTAGTAACGTATTGCCTGCGGGAACTATCTACGTTTCAGGAGGTACATTAACGAATGGTACTGTTGTTTTCCCAGGTATGAGTGTGCCTATAGGACAAACTGCTTCGGTAACCTTTAAAGTTAAGGTGAAGCAAAACCTTACAGGATTAACGAATATCAGTAATGTAGCGACTGTTACAGCGGGCACGAGTACCGTTTTAACACGTCCAGCAGATCCCGCGAGTCCGACAACAGGACCAGATCTTACTAAAGCTCCGGGCGATCCACTTCTTATTCCGGTGACCGACAAATATTCATTGATTGCCTGGGAGTCATTCGTAGTTAATGAAGATGCCGGAATCAAAGATGTAAAAGGAGGGGAAGACGTTGTGTATACCCTTTACGTGCGCAACACGGGGAATAAAAACTTAACCAATATACAAATCACCGATGCTTTACCAGCTGGGGTTACACTACTTTCTGGGAATACATCGATTACTATTCCGACTTTGGCTGCGGGAGCAACTTCTTCGGCTTATAGCTTTAAGGTAAAGGTAAACGCTGACTTAACAGGTATTACTGCTATCCGTAATGTTGCTTCTGTCGTTAGTAATGAAATCACAACACCAGTAGCCAGTCTACCACCAAATGCTACCGATCCTACGGAGCCAGGAGCAGGTCCGGGTACCGGAACAGAAATTCCAGTGATTGCTGTACACAGTGTTTCTTTTGCTAAATCAGGGATTAATCAAGATAATCTGAAATCAGCAAAAGTTGGCGATATTATTACCTATACATTAACCGTACAAAATACCGGTAATAAGGCGTTGACAAATGTTAGTTTAAAGGATAATCTTTCTTCTGATGTCAGTTTGATCGAAGTTAATGGGTTTGCCAGTAATGATTTAAATATTAACCTTCCTATATCTACTTTGTCTGTTGGTGAAACCAATAAGGTAACTATTACCTTCAAAGTAGAGGTTGTAAGTTTACCAGCTAATGATGCGCCATTGGTCAATACAGCGGTAGCGACGTTTACAAATGCTGCTGGTGCAACGATTGACGTGGAAGCGTCTGAAAGTTTACTTGCGAGTTGTTCTGTTGTAAGAGATGATAACATTGATTTAACGGATGATGTGACGATTTGTTCAGGTGATGCAGCTACTTTAGAAGCAGCCTTTGTTCCAGATACTAATTTGCCTGCTATTCCTGCAGGCGCAAAAATATTGTGGAGAGCAGGTAGTGAAACGGGGGCTGTTGTTCATGAGGGTGCTACGTATTCACCAATCTTGACGGCAACGACGACTTTCTATGTAACGATAGAAGGTGGAGAGGCATGTTTCGAAACACCAGCTAAAATGGTAACGGTGACCATCAACCCAATTCCGGCTATACCGACGATTACGCCTAGTACATCGGTTAGTTGCGAAGGGGAAAGCATTACGTTGACAGCAACAGGAAGTACTACTGCTACTAAATATTCATGGTTCCGCAATGGTGTACTTGTTCCAAATGAAACAGGTGCAACATTAACTTTATCCGGAAATGTTGCTGAAGTTGGTGCTTATACGGTGAGAGCTTTAAATAGCTCAGACTGTTCAAGCGCTGCATCGGCTGCGGTAACTGTAACGATAAATCCACGTCCGGCGAAACCTGTTGTTCAATCTTCTAATCCAACAGGTGTTGTTTGTCAAGGTACAGCTGTAACCTTGAGTGCTGTCGCTAACTTGGGCACTTACCAATGGTATAGAGGCGGACAAGCTATTCAGGGAGCAAATAGTGCGAATCTTATTGTAGAGCAGTCTGGTGATTATACTTTAATTATTACAAATCCGGTTTCTGGATGTGCAAGTTTAGTGTCAGATATTGTGACGATAGCTGTTAACCCGCTACCACAGGTGAACTTTGTGGGAGGAACAAACGCTGTCGCTGGAATCGTGGGCGCATCGATTATGTTGCCATCGGTGGTTTCGGAAACAGGCGTTAATTATAAATGGTACGATAACAATGGGGCTGAAGTTTCTGTCGGATCTGTTGGACCAACAGCAAGTTTCGCAACACCGGGTTTATTTGTATATACCGTTGTGGCAACTAATAGCCAATCTGGATGTACGGTTACAGGTACTGTATTAATCAATATTTATGATGCTAGCAGTTGTCCACCGCAGTTACTACGTAAGTATGCTACGGACCACGGTTCAAGTACACCAGGTCGCGTGCTTAACGCTGCTCAAGCGGTTGATGGTAATGTGAAAACATTCTCGACGTTAAGAACAGAGTTGGATTTACTGGGATTAGCTCCGGCGACACAAACATTAGGGTTTACTAAAGTTTTAACCAAAGGAACACCAGTAACGATAAAATTAGGTAAAGAATTGACGGGAGCAGGCGTGTTAAGTCATCTGTCTGTGGTCGGTACGAAGAAAGATGTAAATGGTAATCCTATTGATGTCGGCACATTGAAAAATGTTGCTGGTGGATTGATTAATCTATTGACTGCCGAGAATGTTTTTGAATTCACCTTTGTTCCTACAAATGGTTTAGGCCAACCAGTAGATTTCGATGGTGTACGTATTGTACAAGGCGCGCTGCTTAGTTTGGCGCAACAAACACGCGTGTATGGTGCATACTATACCGAACAGGGACAGGCTGATTGTAGCCCGATTGATCAAGTTACAAATTCAAATGTACGTGATGTATTGCATGGGGTACGTGATATTGGTGTGGGCGCATTAACAGCGACCTCAACCGTTGCTAATCCATGGAATGCGGTTGATAATGATCCAGACACATATGCAGAACTTCGTAATGGCGTTTCGGTATTGAAACAAACCTTCTTGACGGTGGTTCTCAAAAATCAAAGTATGCCTACGGATTCCTTGAAATTGGTAACTAGCGTCCCTAGTAATTCTGTTTTGAGTCTTGATTTAATAAAAGGATACAGTATTCAGCGTTATTTAGGAACAGCGAAAGTTGGCGCTCCATTAGATGCGACAAGTACCTTGTTAGATTTAAGATTACTTGGCCTTTTGGGTGACGGTAGTCGTAAACTATCGGTTGTACTTCCTCCATTAGCGCAAGCGTATGATCGCGTAGATATCAGTTATTCGAACGTGTTAGGCATTTTAGGTGAGCAAACGAATGTATATGACGTTAGTATAAAACCTAAAATAGATTTTGGTGCACCAGCAGATCAAGTGCTACAGGTATGTCAGGGCGGAAATATAACCCTAACAAAACAAGATGACTGTACACTTTATGAGGTGTATGACGCTGCAGGTAAACTGCTGACCTCAACAGATAAATTGAACTTTGCTATTCCTGCAAATACATTGCTCGGACTAAATAAATATTATGTTCAAGCGGTTCGTCAAGGATGTGCTGTAGGTGCTCGTCAAGAGATTACGGTTAACATTAATGAGTTGCCTAGAATTACAACGCAACCGCAGAATATTACGGTAAATGCTGGCGTAGATGCAACGTTTAGTGTAGCCTTAGCAAATGCTGCGCAAGCGGTTACGTATCAGTGGCAGGTTTCAACAGATAATGAAGTTACTTGGACAGATGTTGCTGGCGCGACTGCTGCAACATTCCTTCGTGCTGTTCCTGCCAGCACAACAGCGACTGGTATTCTTGGAAGATACCGTGTTTTAGTGACATCAACGACTGGTGGTTGTACGGTAGTATCTACTGTTGCCTCGTTAGGTGTTGGTAAAAACTATGGTTTTGACAATAATGCTATTCGTAAAGTAGGGCAGAATACAAACGAAGCAGCTGTTGCCGGTCAGCCATATAGCTATACGGTAACAGTGGATAATAATGGTCCATCAACAATTACCACAGGAACACCGATTTACTTCCGTGATGTATGGAGTACTGGACAAGCGTTGAATACGATTGTTTACAATGGTGGTGTCGTGAGTGCAGCGGCTGATGGTTTATTCAGTATTGCATTAGCAAATGATGTCTTGCCAGGTCAAGTTTTCAGTTTCGATGTGAATGTAGATGTGGATGCGGCATCTCCAGCTACTATTAAAAACACCATCTACATTTGGCAAAATGACCCAGGTACTGATGTTGCTAACTTACCACCGGCAGATGGACAATCGGCAACACCAGATATCACGGTTAAACGTGACTACAACTGGGGAGGGGCAGATGCGGTTGTTAAGGCGGGTAACCAAGCAACGGCTACAGCAGGTGCTGCTTATAGTTATAATGTGGTGTTAACAAACAAAGGAAGTTCGACTATCTTGCCAGGAGTGAAGCTTTATTTGCAAGATGTACTTAGCACAGGACAAACTTTAAATAGCATTACGACAAGTAATGGCCATCTTGGAACGATTGCTACTGACGGATCATTCGATTTGACGGTTGCTAGTGGTGTAGCTCCTGATGAAAGCATAACATTAACAGTTAATGTTTCAGTAGCAGCCATAGTTGCGGATGATATTATTAATAATAGAATTAAAATTTGGAGTACAGATCCTGCTGGAGACTTCAGTACGCCTGAAGGGCAGGCAGTTACTGCTAATATTCCAGTTGTTAAAGAATATAGTTTAAGTTTAGCTAAAGTAGCGGATGAGACAACGGTTAAAGCAGGTACAAATACCACTTTCACGGTTACGATTACGAATGATGGTCCGTCGACTATCCCTACGGGCAAAACTATCCAGTTGGCCGAGTTGCCAAGTGCAGGCTTAAGCATCGTTAGCTATGCGGTTAGTTCCGGATCGGCTACAATTGATGGTAGCGGTACAACAGCTACGGTTACAACGACTGACGCAGTAGCACCGGGCGCAACGGTGGTTGTTAAAGTGACGGCAGCAGTAGCAGCTGATGCACCAGCAACAGTTAAAAACGGCATCAAAGTTTGGGGACCAGATAAACCAATCACGGATCCAGAGGACGATGAAGTAGAGACTGTGGATGTTCCAGTTGTTAAAGAATACAGTTTAAGTTTAGCTAAAGTAGCGGATGAGACAACGGTTAAAGCAGGTACAAATACCACTTTCACGGTTACGATTACGAATGATGGTCCGTCGACTATCCCTACGGGCAAAACTATCCAATTGGCCGAGTTACCAAGTACAGGCTTAAGCATCGTTAGCTATGCGGTTAGTTCCGGATCGGCTACAATTGATGGTAGCGGTACAACAGCTACGGTTACAACGACTGACGCAGTAGCACCAGGCGCAACGATAGTTGTTAAAGTGACGGCAGCAGTAGCAGCGGATGCACCAGCAACAGTTAAAAACGGCATCAAAGTTTGGGGACCAGATAAACCAATCACGGATCCAGAGGACGATGAAGTAGAGACTGTGGATGTTCCAGTTGTTAAAGAATACAGTTTAAGTTTAGCTAAAGTAGCGGATGAGACAACGGTTAAAGCAGGTACAAATACTACTTTCACGGTTACGATTACGAATGATGGTCCGTCGACTATCCCTACGGGCAAAACTATCCAATTGGCCGAGTTGCCAAGTACAGGTTTAAGCATCGTTAGCTATGTGATTAGTTCTGGATCAGCTACAATTGATGGTAGCGGTACAACAGCTACGGTTACAACGACTGACGCAGTAGCACCAGGAGCAACGGTGGTTGTTAAGGTAACGGGAGCAGTAGCAGCTGATGCATCAGCAACAGTTAAAAACGGTATCAAAGTTTGGGGGCCAGATAAACCAATCACGGATCCAGAGGATGATGAAGTAGAGACTGCGGATATTCCAGTTGTTAAAGAATACAGTTTAAGTTTAGCTAAAGTAGCGGATGAGGCAACGGTTAAAGCAGGTACAAATACCACTTTCACGGTTACGATTACGAATGATGGTCCGTCGACTATTCCTACGGGCAAAACTATCCAGTTGGCCGAGTTGCCAAGTGCAGGCTTAAGCATCGTTAGCTATGCGATTAGTTCTGGGTCAGCTACAATTGATGGTAGCGGTACAACAGCTACGGTTACAACGACTGACGCAGTAGCACCAGGAGCAATGGTGGTTGTTAAGGTAACGGCAGCAGTAGCAGCTGATGCACCAGCAACAGTTAAAAATGGTATCAAAGTTTGGGGACCAGATAAACCAATCACGGATCCAGAGGATGATGAAGTAGAGACTGTGGATGTTCCAGTTGTTAAAGAATATAGTTTAAGTTTAGCTAAAGTAGCGGATGAGACAACGGTTAAAGCAGGTACAAATACCACTTTCACGGTTACGATTACGAATGATGGTCCGTCGACTATCCCTACGGGCAAAACTATCCAGTTGGCCGAGTTGCCAAGTGCAGGCTTAAGCATCGTTAGCTATGCGATTAGTTCTGGGTCAGCTACAATTGATGGTAGCGGTACAACAGCTACGGTTACAACGACTGACGCAGTAGCACCAGGAGCAATGGTGGTTGTTAAGGTAACGGCAGCAGTAGCAGCTGATGCACCAGCAACAGTTAAAAATGGTATCAAAGTTTGGGGACCAGATAAACCAATCACGGATCCAGAGGATGATGAAGTAGAGACTGTGGATGTTCCAGTTGTTAAAGAATATAGTTTAAGTTTAGCTAAAGTAGCGGATGAGTCAACGGTTAAAGCAGGTACAAATACAACTTTCACGGTTACGATTACGAATGATGGTCCGTCGACTATTCCTACGGGCAAAACTATCCAGTTGGCCGAGTTGCCAAGTGCAGGCTTAAGCATCGTTAGCTATGCGATTAGTTCTGGGTCAGCTACAATTGATGGTAGCGGTACAACAGCTACGGTTACAACGACTGACGCAGTAGCACCAGGAGCAATGGTGGTTGTTAAGGTAACGGCAGCAGTAGCAGCTGATGCACCAGCAACAGTTAAAAATGGTATCAAAGTTTGGGGACCAGATAAACCAATCACGGATCCAGAGGATGATGAAGTAGAGACTGTGGATGTTCCAGTTGTTAAAGAATATAGTTTAAGTTTAGCTAAAGTAGCGGATGAGGCAACGGTTAAAGCAGGTACAAATACCACTTTCACGGTTACGATTACGAATGATGGTCCGTCGACTATTCCTACGGGCAAAACTATCCAGTTGGCCGAGTTGCCAAGTGCAGGCTTAAGCATCGTTAGCTATGCGATTAGTTCTGGGTCAGCTACAATTGATGGTAGCGGTACAACAGCTACGGTTACAACGACTGACGCAGTAGCACCAGGAGCAATGGTGGTTGTTAAGGTAACGGCAGCAGTAGCAGCTGATGCACCAGCAACAGTTAAAAATGGTATCAAAGTTTGGGGACCAGATAAACCAATCACGGATCCAGAGGATGATGAAGTAGAGACTGTGGATGTTCCAGTTGTTAAAGAATATAGTTTAAGTTTAGCTAAAGTAGCGGATGAGACAACGGTTAAAGCAGGTACAAATACCACTTTCACGGTTACGATTACGAATGATGGTCCGTCGACTATTCCTACGGGCAAAACTATCCAGTTGGCCGAGTTGCCAAGTGCAGGCTTAAGCATCGTTAGCTATGCGATTAGTTCTGGGTCAGCTACAATTGATGGTAGCGGTACAACAGCTACGGTTACAACGACTGACGCAGTAGCACCAGGAGCAATGGTGGTTGTTAAGGTAACGGCAGCAGTAGCAGCTGATGCACCAGCAACAGTTAAAAATGGTATCAAAGTTTGGGGACCAGATAAACCAATCACGGATCCAGAGGATGATGAAGTAGAGACTGTGGATGTTCCAGTTGTTAAAGAATATAGTTTAAGTTTAGCTAAAGTAGCGGATGAGACAACGGTTAAAGCAGGTACAAATACCACTTTCACGGTTACGATTACGAATGATGGTCCGTCGACTATTCCTACGGGCAAAACTATCCAGTTGGCCGAGTTGCCAAGTGCAGGCTTAAGCATCGTTAGCTATGCGATTAGTTCTGGGTCAGCTACAATTGATGGTAGCGGTACAACAGCTACGGTTAAAAATGGTATCAAAGTTTGGGGACCAGATAAACCAATCACGGATCCAGAGGATGATGAAGTAGAGACTGTGGATGTTCCAGTTGTTAAAGAATATAGTTTAAGTTTAGCTAAAGTAGCGGATGAGGCAACGGTTAAAGCAGGTACAAATACCACTTTCACGGTTACGATTACGAATGATGGTCCGTCGACTATTCCTACGGGCAAAACTATCCAGTTGGCCGAGTTGCCAAGTGCAGGCTTAAGCATCGTTAGCTATGCGATTAGTTCTGGGTCAGCTACAATTGATGGTAGCGGTACAACAGCTACGGTTACAACGACTGACGCAGTAGCACCAGGAGCAATGGTGGTTGTTAAGGTAACGGCAGCAGTAGCAGCTGATGCACCAGCAACAGTTAAAAAAGGTATCAAAGTTTGGGGGCCAGATAAACCAATCACGGATCCAGAGGATGATGAAGTAGAGACTGTGGATGTTCCAGTTGTTAAAGAATATAGTTTAAGTTTAGCTAAAGTAGCGGATGAGACAACGGTTAAAGCAGGTACAAATACCACTTTCACGGTTACGATTACGAATGATGGTCCGTCGACTATCCCTACGGGCAAAACTATCCAATTGGCCGAGTTGCCAAGTGCAGGCTTAAGCATCGTTAGCTATGCGATTAGTTCTGGGGCAGCTACAATTGATGGTAGCGGTACAACAGCTACGGTTACAACGACTGACGCAGTAGCACCAGGAGCAACGGTGGTTGTTAAGGTAACGGCAGCAGTAGCAGCTGATGCACCAGCAACAGTTAAAAACGGTATCAAAGTTTGGGGGCCAGATAAACCAATCACGGATCCAGAGGATGATGAAGTAGAGACTGTGGATGTTCCAGTTGTTAAAGAATACAGTTTAAGTTTAGCTAAAGTAGCGGATGAGGCAACGGTTAAAGCAGGTACAAATACCACTTTCACGGTTACGATTACGAATGATGGTCCGTCGACTATCCCTACGGGCAAAACTATCCAGTTGGCCGAGTTGCCAAGTGCAGGTTTAAGCATCACAGGTTACACCATAAGTGGAGGCAGTGCAACGGTAGTTGGAACAGGCAATAGTGCTACGGTTACAACGACTGACGCAGTAGCACCGGGCGCAACAATTGTTGTTAAAGTAGCAGCGGCAGTAGCGGCTGATGCACCAGCAACGATTAGCAACGGTATCAAAGTTTGGGGACCAGATAAACCAATCACGGATCCAGAGGATGATGAAGAAGAAACACCAGAGGTTCCAGTTGTTAAAGAGTATAGTTTAAGTTTAGCTAAGGTAGCGGATCAGGCAACGGTTAAAGCGGGTACAAATACCAGCTTCACGGTTACGATTACAAACAATGGTCCGTCGACTATCCCTACAGGCAAAACTATCCAATTGGCGGAGTTGCCAAGTACAGGTTTAAGCATCACGGGTTACACCATAAGTGGAGGCAGTGCAACGGTAGTTGGAACAGGCAATAGTGCTACGGTTACAACGACTGACGCAGTAGCACCGGGCGCAACAATTGTTGTTAAAGTAGCAGCGGCAGTAGCGGCTGATGCACCAGCAACGATTAGCAACGGTATCAAAGTTTGGGGACCAGATAAACCAATCACGGATCCAGAGGATGATGAAGAAGAAACACCAGAGGTTCCAGTTGTTAAAGAGTATAGTTTAAGTTTAGCTAAGGTAGCGGATCAGGCAACGGTTAAAGCGGGTACAAATACCAGCTTCACGGTTACGATTACAAACAATGGTCCGTCGACTATCCCTACAGGCAAAACTATCCAATTGGCGGAGTTGCCAAGTACAGGTTTAAGCATCACGGGTTACACCATAAGTGGAGGCAGTGCAACGGTAGTTGGAACAGGCAATAGTGCTACGGTTACAACGACTGACGCAGTAGCACCGGGCGCAACAATTGTTGTTAAAGTAGCAGCGGCAGTAGCGGCTGACGCACCAGCAACGATTAGCAACGGTATCAAAGTTTGGGGACCAGATAAACCAATCACGGATCCAGAGGATGATAAAGAAGAAACACCAGAAGTTCCGGTTGTTAAAGAATACAGTTTAAGTTTAGCTAAAGTAGCGGATCAGGCAACGGTTAAAGCGGGTACAAATACCACTTTCACGGTTACGATTACGAATGATGGTCCGTCGACTATCCCTACAGGCAAAACGATTACGTTGGCTGAGTTGCCAAGTGCAGGCTTAAGCATCACGAGTTACACCATAAGTGGAGGCAGTGCAACGGTAGTTGGAACAGGCAATAGTGCTACGGTTACAACGACTGACGCAGTAGCACCGGGCGCAACAATTGTTGTTAAAGTAGCAGCGGCAGTAGCGGCTGATGCACCAGCAACGGTTAGCAATGGTATCAAAGTTTGGGGACCAGATAAACCAATCACGGATCCAGAGGATGATAAAGAAGAAACACCAGAGGTTCCAGTTGTTAAAGAGTACAGTTTAAGTTTAGCTAAAGTAGCGGATCAGGCAACGGTTAAAGCGGGTACAAATACCAGCTTCACGGTTACTATCACAAACAATGGTCCGTCGACTATTCCTACAGGCAAAACGATTACGTTGGCTGAGTTGCCAAGTGCAGGCTTAAGCATCACGGGTTACACCATAAGTGGAGGCAGTGCAACGGTAGTTGGAACAGGCAATAGTGCTACGATCACAACGACTTACGCAGTAGTACCGGGCGCAACAATTGTTGTTAAAGTAGCTGCAGCAGTAGCAACTGATGCACCAGCAACGGTTAGCAATGGTATCAAAGTTTGGGGACCAGATAAACCAATCACGGATCCAGAGGATGATAAAGAAGAAACACCAGAAGTTCCGGTTGTTAAAGAGTACAGTTTAAGTTTAGCTAAAGTAGCGGATCAGGCAACAGTTAAAGCGGGTACAAATACCAGCTTCACGGTTACGATCACAAACAATGGTCCGTCGACTATTCCTACAGGCAAAACGATTACGTTGGCTGAGTTGCCAAGTGCAGGCTTAAGCATCACGGGTTACACCATAAGTGGAGGCAGTGCAACGGTAGTTGGAACAGGCAATAGTGCTACGGTTACAACGACTGACGCAGTAGCACCGGGCGCAACAATTGTTGTTAAAATAGCAGCGGCAGTAGCGGCTGATGCACCAGCAACGGTTAGCAACGGTATCAAAGTTTGGGGACCAGATAAACCAGTAACGGAAGATCCAGACGATGAGGTGAAAACTCCAGAAGTACCTGTTGGTGGTATCTACACATTGCGTATCACTAAAGTAGCGGATGAACCAGCTGTTAAAGCGGGTACACCAACGAGCTTCACGGTGACGGTTACTAATAATGGACCATCAACTATCCCTACAGGTAAAGTGATTCGTTTAGCAGAATTGCCAAGTGCAGGCTTAAGCATCACGGGTTACACCATTAGTGGAGGCAGTGCCACGGTAGTTGGAACAGGCAATAGTGCTACGATTACAACGACTGGAGCAGTAGCACCGGGAGCAGCAATCGTTGTAAAAGTAACAGCAGCAGTTGCGGCTGATGCACCAGCAACGGTTAGCAATGGTATCAAAGTTTGGGGACCAGATAGACCGGTAACGGAAGATCCAGATGATGAGGTAAAAACTCCAGAAGTACCTGTCGTACATAGTTCAGGGTTAAGCATCAAGAAAACTGCTGATCAGGCACGTGTTAAAGCAGGAACAACGACAACGTTTACCTTAACGATTAAAAATGAAGGCCCAGCAGTCATTGCCAAAGGCATCGTGATTCCAGTGCAAGAGCGTCCAGGAGTAGGCGTGAAAATAACAGGATTCTCGGCAGTAAGTAGCAATGCGGGTGTAACAGCGACGGGTAATTTAGCCATCGTAACAACCACTGCAGATATCGCTGTCGGCGGCGTAATTGTCTTGAAAGTAAATGCAGCTATTGATGCTGATGCTCCAGAGACTATTACCAATGGCGTTTCGATTTGGTTGCCAGGTAAAGATTCAGGTGTAGATCCTGAAGACGGTAAAGACGATACGGATCCAATCCCTGTTGATCTATTAACAGCTTTAGCGAAGGATATTGAGGCTAATGTGAAAGCTGGTAACACGGTTGTTATTGATATTTTGGCAAGCGTTGTACCTACAGTGGCAGCTGTTGACCCAGCGACGGTTTCGCTTGTTATGCAAGCAAAACAAGGAACAGTAGCAGTCAATCGCGATGGAACATTGAGCTATACAGCGGACAAAAATGCTTCAGGAGTCGACTTATGTAGCTATCGTGTGAAAGATGTTAGAGGTCGATGGAGTAATACGGGAACGATTAAGTTGAACATTTTGGATAATCCATTAAGAATACCAAATGCTTTCTCTCCGAATAATGATAACGTTAATGATAGGTTTATCATCGCTGGGCTTGAGGCTTATGATCAGATTAACGTGCGCATTATGAATAGATGGGGTAATGAGGTTTATCGTAATGAGCATTACAAGAACGAATGGGATGGTGCGGGTCTGAATGCGGGTACATATTACTACTATATCGAAGCGACAAGAGGCGGACAAAAAGAAGTGTTTAAAGGATCAGTTTTGATTAAGAGAAACTAAAAGGAAACGTAGTATTTAAAAAATGAAAAGTATGAAATACGCGAAATATGCAGTTTTTATCGTAGCAGGATGCTTGGGCTTAACGAAAGTTAAGGCCCAGCAAAGCATCCAGTTCACACAATATATGTTTAATTCTGTGAGTGTAAATCCAGCTTATGCTGGATACAAAGAGGAATGGTTTGCACAAGCAGGTCTTCGTAGTCAATGGACAGGGTGGGAAGGGGCCCCTAAAACAGGGACTGTTTCCATCGATGGGGTGGTAGATCCTTATTCGAAGCGACATGGTGTGGGTTTAAATATTACGGCAGATAAGCTCGGTGTGCAGTCTGCGACCTCCTTTTATGCTAATTATGCCCTTCGTCTACAGCTAGATGATGACGATACGAAGCGTTTAAGCTTGGGTATCGCTGGGGGATTTACGCAGTATAGCTTAGATGGAAATAAAATCGTAACTAACGATGGTAATGATCAGGTTCTTCCTGAAGGGATGATTTCTGACTTTGTACCTGATGTTCGTCTAGGGGTATATTATTATACACCGAAATGGTATGCCGGTGTATCTGTACAGGATCTTTTCAGTGGGTCGAATTCGGGTTCTGATTATCGTTTCAATCAGAATATTACGGAAAGTCTATACCGTACAATTCATAGTTATTTTATTGCAGGGGCTGTTTTTGAGCTTCAAGAGGGTTTACATTTAAGACCAAGTTTGCTCGTTAAAGAAGATTTTAAAGGACCTACTGCTTTAGATGTTAATGCCATGTTTGTATTCAATAGGAAATTTTGGATAGGGGCAGGTTACCGTACACGAGCAAAGTTGTTTAATCGCGAGTACCAATCAAATTCTGTAAATAAGTTGAGTTCTACGAATGCTATTACGGGAATCGTTCAAGTTTATGCGACCGATAGGTTCCGTATTGGATATTCCTATGATGTGATGTTAAATAAAATGAGTGGTAATCAAGGAGGAACACATGAGGTTACCTTGGGTGTGACATTTGGTAGACAAGGAGCGAAGCAGTATTTAAATCCACGATTCTTTTAAGCTAAATGAAATGATGATGAATGCGTTAAGAAAAATAAGTATAGCGACGGTATGGATATTATCTATGCTTACCGCCTTTCCAGTTATTGCACAAGAGCAGGCGTCACTGAGTGATCGTGCTTATCAGTTTTACTTGGCCGGTGAATATGCAAAAGCAATTGATATATACGGACGTGTGCAGCAGCGTAAGGAACTCACAAATAAAGAGGTTGCCGCGTTGGCTGATGCATACTATCAGATTAATGCATACACACAAGCGGAACAGTGGTTTCAAAAGCTGACGGTTATTTCTCCGGATCAGGCGGATGTAGCATTGAATTATGCACAGGTGTTGAAGGCAAATGGAAAATATGAAGCTGCTAAAGCTAGTTTCCTACAGTACAGAGATCGTTTTCCACAAGGGAAAGATGTATCTGTTGCCTTGGCAGGCTGTGACTCCGCTTTGCTATGGACGGCTCATCCAACAACGTATGCTGTAAAGAATGAGAAGGATGTTAATACAAGTCTAGCGGAGTTTGCTGTTTTTCCGTTGAGTAATGGCGTGCTTTACACGGCACAGCCTGCGGTTAGTTCTGCACGCGTTAGCGGGATGACGGGGGAGGCTTATCAGAAAATATTCTCGGCAAGTCGTGATGATGATGGTATCTCCTTAAAGTATCCAGTTTTGATGGATGCTATTTATAACGATGCTGCTTACCACGTAGGCCCGGTATCGTCCAATGCAGCACAAGATTTGTTGTTTGTGACTAGAACCTATGGCGGAAAGGATATCGAGAAAGTCAAGCGGGATGGTATGCGTTTTAAGAAGTATAACTTAGAACTCGTTATTTACAAAAAACAAGGTTCAAGTTGGGTGGCAGAGTCCTTCCCTTACAATAACGTTGAAAAATACTCCTTGGGCCATGCTACATTGAGTTCTGATGAGAACGTATTATATTATGCTTCCGATATGCCGGGAGGGCAAGGTGGTGTTGATATTTGGTATAGCGAAAGAAATACGGATGGCAGTTGGGGATCGCCTCAAAATGCAGGCTCTGTTATAAATGGTGTGGGCGATGAACTATTTCCTTCAGTCTTTGCTGATACCTTGTATTTCTCGAGCGATAGTTTTGCTGGAATGGGGGGCTTGGATATTTTTAAAGCAGTTGGGCATAAGTCTAATTTCAAGCAAAGAGAAAACCTTAAATATCCAATAAATTCTTCGACAGATGATTTTGCTTTTGTGGTTAGTGCGGATGATGATGAACGCCAATTTGGCTATTTGTCGTCCAATAGAACTGGAGGAGCAGGTTCGGACGATATTTACACTTTCATTTATACAAAACCTCGAAAAGAAGTTCATATAAAATTTGAAACACAAGTTTTTGATAAGGTTAGTTCAGAGGCGATTCGTGATTATCGAGTAAAAATAAGTGATCGTTCCGGCGTGTTGTTGGCGAGTACTGTTGCTGACGGTTTGTTTTTTAATCATGGATTAGATGAAAATACCGCTTATAAAGTAGTTGTTTCTAAGGAAGGGTTTATGTCTGACTCCTTACTCTTAAATGGGCTAAGCCCGAAAAAGGATACAACTGTAATTGCTCGTTTTCATTTGCAGCCTGTCAACAAGAAGGGGATAAATTTCGTGTTGCCTAACATTTACTATGATTATGATAACGCCGATATTCGTTCGGATGCGGCTATTGTACTTAATAAACTCGTAGAGGTATTGCAAGAAAATCCAACGTTGAAAATAGAGTTGTCTAGTCATTCCGATAGTCGGGGTTCTTCAGCCTACAATTTGAAACTATCAGAGCGTCGTGCTCAATCGGCCGTCAACTACATTGTTGGACGAGGGATTGCTAAAGACCGATTGGTTTCTAAAGGCTACGGTGATACCAAGCTGTTGAATCGTTGTGCAAAAGGAGTGAAATGTTCTGAGGAAGAACACCAAGCGAATAGACGTACGGAAGTCACCGTTATCGATTATTAACGGTTAGTCCATTAAAACAAAGCCTCCAATATTGCTAAACAGTATTGGAGGCTTTGTTTTTAGCGCGTTGTGGATTTTATTTACTTGGTGATTTTTTATACGCTTTCAGCGAGTAAAGTTAAATCCGTTAACAGCTCATCGATATCCGAGGAGCGTTCAAGTAGTTGAGTCAAATTATTATTATCTACTTGTAAATTGCCCGTGTTTACAGCAAGACCAATAGTTAAGGCATTAATCCGGTAGGCAAGGCTGTGGAAAGTATTTGGACTTGTCCAGTCTTGTTTTTTATGTCCAGGCTCTGTTTGCAACTGGTGTATAGTATCTGAGAAAGTAGCCAAAATAGTCTGTGTGTTCTTTCTCGCCATGCGTACGGCTACGTTGTCATGGCTATGCTCGTGGAGCTGTGCTGCGACCATTTGAAAATAAGAACGGCTATGTCGTACGACTTCTTTAGCCAATGCCGACATTCCTTGTTTTTGACGTAGCGGCAAAAAATAACAACCTACGATTGCTAATAAAGTTCCCGTAAACGTGAAAAATAATCGACTACCTAGAAGCTGTGTTAGATTTCCGTGATAACTATTTAAAGCTAGAAGTACGGCAATGGTAATAAAAATTACGCTGACCATATAGTTCGGTCTGTTGAAAAAGAAAAAGCCAAATAGACCAATTGCCGCTAATGATAGTGCTGTTTTTATATCGTTGATAAAATAAAGAAGTACCATCGCTATTAACATTCCCGATAGGGTTCCAATGATCCTTTGCGTATTGCGTAGTTTGGTATTTCGTAAACTAGGTCTTGCTACGATGGCTAACGTTAACAGTACCCAATAGGCATAGCCAGACTCAGGCATGAATAAACCTACCGCACCACCCAAGCCAAAAAGAATAGCTAGACGAAAGGCAAAAGTGAATAAAGCGGAATCAAATGTTAAAAGTTTTTTAATATTAGCCCAACTTTTGTTGGCTTGTGGGATGAAGTTTTGATATTCATTTATGTTGAGTGCTTTACGCGATGTGAAGTAGGCCTCATCATTACACTGAATAGCCTGAATCAAATGGATGATGGATTTTATATTATGAAGCGTTCCTTTTAGCACGTTTGCAGCTTTAAAGGGGGCTTCTTCACGGATTAACTCAATTTGGGCTAATAGATTTTTGATCTTTGTATTTTCTTGGATGCTGAGATTGGAACGTAGCTTTAGCTGCTGCATATGTCCAATTTTTTCAACTTCATCTGCCAATGCGATAATTAATTGTTGAATCAGTGGTAGACTTTGCGTAGGCTCTAGTGTTTCACGAATAGCATCGTAATCGTAGTCTAGCGCTGTCAATAACTCGTGTAAATCTATAAGGCCATAAATTCGGTTAAGCCAGCTTCCATTGCTGTTGGAGGTAAGTAATTGTTTTTCGCGTAGGAGCAATAGCCTTATTACTTCTTGGCTTTCGCTTACCTGCACATGAACTTTGCTTAATTTTTTGTAGGTTTTTTCTATAGGAATTTGTGGATTGTAGCATTCTGATTTGCTACGTATCAAGACTGCTAAATTCTGGAAGCCTCCGGCCATAGCATGACGTAGCGATCGGTAGGGCGTGATATAGGTTTGCAGTATGCTGACGAGGTAATACAGCCCAGCGCCTAAGCAAATATCAACCGTAAGTCCGATTGGGTCTGTTGGTGGCAAGCCCATGATAAAGCTGATTAGAATCAGGGCTAGTGAGCCTACTGCTGCGGCACGCGAACCATATACGGCAAGCATGGTTCCTAAAAACGCAGAAATAGTAAGGAAGCATAGTAGCAGATAAGGCGTTTTCAAGCTGTAAGAAGTCAGTAGGCTGGCTATAGCAAAAATGCTAATACACCATTTGGCTGAAATCCACTTGTCTGTACGATTGCCAGGGAGGTCGGTTAAGGCAGCCATTAAGATGCCGACACCAATACTTATAGCACTATGTAGGTCTACAAAATAGTAAAGCAACAATGCGGGGACAAGGGCGGTAAGGCTATTGCGCAAGGCATCGCCACTATGTTCACCTGTCAGAAATTTTAAGAGGCGTCGGAACGCCGTATCATATTTTGTGGTCTTTTGCTTTATCGGCATATTTGCCCTGTATTTTCTGCAAAAGTAAATAATAATTCTAGTATTATGAATTATTGTATGCAAAGTGCGAAGTTTATGACATTAAAACTAGGCATAAACTTCGCGCAACTGGTTATTCTTCCAAATTATCGATTATACGTTCTAACTCTTTGGCATATCGGCCGTATATTTTTTTAACCCAAATAACAATTGAAAATATAGTTAGTAAGGTGGTTATGCCTATTCCTATACCCATATAAACCTGCGTTTCTTGAGATAAACTTATAATAGATTTACCTTTTTGCAATAGGCGATCTTGAAGATAAATACCAAGCCAAACGAAGACAAAAGGTAAGAGCAGGAATCCAAAAGATTGATAACGCTCCATAGCCAGTCGCAATTCATAATAGATGCGTAGAAGGCTTCCTTTAGTAGCGTTGCTAAAGAGGTTTACCTGTTTGTAGAAACGATAGAATGTGGAAAGGTAGTAGCTTGAGATAATGAACAACATGGCATACGCAATGTAATAAAGCATGTAAAAATCTTTCGCGATGCCCATGATTGGGGGGACGAAGCCTAAGAAAATTATGCTTAAGACTTGTAGTATCCCCTCTTGCTTCATGCTACGTTGTAGCTTTTCTAAGGGATGCTTGCTTTGGTTATTATTCGGAATTTGGATATCCAAATCTGGTTCTTCGATGTTGTTCCAATTTTTTTTCAGTTCGTCAAAATTCATAGTTGTATTTTTTTATGATCTGTTGTAATTTTTCTTTTGTTCTGTTTAGTTTTACACGTGCATTTCCTTCAGATATGCCCAGTTGAATGCCTATTTCACGGTGTGACAATCCTTCCATAAAGTAGAGCATCAAGGCTTTTTCAATCGGGTTGACTTCATGCAAAGCGCGGTAGAAAATCTGTAATTGTTGATCTTGTGTGTCGCTATACTCTTCATGTACGGGCTCTGGTGTTGTTTCACTCGTACTGAAGCTGTCACTTCTTCTTTTTTCCTTTTTGAAGAAGGTTAAGGCTGTGTTTAGTGCTACACGGTACATCCACGATGAAAAGGCACTTTCTCCTTTAAAGAAAGGATAGGATTTCCAGAGCTGTATCATAATCTCCTGCTGTAAGTCTTCTCGGTCTTCCGGATGGTCGGCATAGAGCCGTACCACCTTGTACAAGATTCCTTTGTGTTGTTGTATGCGTGTGGTAAATTCTTTTTCTACCATTTCTATATTCAGACTTAAAGGTCGCTAATTTCGTTTACAGGGCTTAAGGTATATCCTTGTTTACGGAGTAGTTCAATAACTCCATTTTCTCCCGATAGATGTGCTCCGCCCATGGCAAATAAAGCGGTGCCTTGTTGCATTATTTGCGGCATACTTACGGTAGCCCAATCCTTGTTGCGTTGATCAAGTACCCACTTTTTTTGTTCTGTACTCATAAATCGTTTGTCTGTGCTTAATTGATATAAATTATCTGTTTCTTCATTATTGAACGCTTGAATCATCTTTTTCGCAATACGTGCATATTCGTCGCCTTGTGCAAGCTGATCAATTATCTGCTGCAGGTTATAGGCTTTGCCGATATAGTCTAACTGTGCTTGTGCAGACTCTAGGCCTCCAAATTTTTTATTTTTACTCGCAGCAAGTTTCAACAATTCAGCATCGTAGTAGCGCACATCTTCAGCACTACAGTCTATTGATTTTTGAGAGATTAAAGCATACAAAGCCTGCGGAGTGTATTTTTTTACCGCCTCGAAGTTGCTGTTGTAACTTTTTCTAAGGATGCTATCCAGCCGTGTTGCCTCTGCTGCAGATAATTGTTCGCCTAACGGTTTTTCTGCAGTAACCATACGCTGTAATGTTTCTACTTCCTTTGGATCCAAATAGTTTATCTCTAGTATAAATTGATCGGCCGATTCGATAGCCTCTTTAACTTTATCCTTTATTATAAAATGCTCGGCACATAAGGTGTGGAAAGTAGCCGCTATGTAGGACGGTTTGCTAAGGCCATTACCTGAGACTTTCCATAATAAGCTTTCTTTTTTCTGTTGTGCATGGCAATTGATGGTTAGTAAAATTGCAAAAGCCAAAATCGTTAATTTTTTTAATAGTTTCATATTTTTAGTTTTATACGCTGATAAGGCGTTTTTGTTAGTTTTTGATTTTCTTTAAGGAGTAAGTACTGGCAGTTGGCCATTCGTTACAACTTTTTTAAAAAAGTTGTAACAATCGTGTATACTCTTTTTCTGCCGTAGCACTTTTAAGTGGTGAAACGTGTTATTAAATGTTGCTTTCTGTGCATTTGTCATATTGTAAAAGATGACAAAAAGGCTTTGGCTTTCTTTACTTTAATATTGTAAGTTTGCGACCGTATTTATTTATGAAATCTACTATACTAGTTGAGTCGTCTTTCCGAAGAATATAGTTTACTACCTACTCCTGCCTTACAAAAGTTAGTACATCATAAAAATGAAGAAGCCTTTAGAGCGATTTATGATCGCTATTGGGATAAAGTTTTTGTCATTTGTAATAACCGGGTTCAGCATATGGATGTTGCGCAAGATCTTGTGCAGGATATCTTTTTGTCGCTGTGGACACATGCGGACCTGTCGTCTATTGAAAATCTCGAAGCCTATCTTTACCAGGCGACGAAGTTTTCCATTATCAAGCACTTTCATAAATCAAATCGCTACACCAATGTTGACCATTCGGTAATTGGTATACTCGATCGTGTCGAGGAGGTCAACCTGGATGAGGCGCTAGACTCCAAATTTTTGCAAGAGTTGATTTTTCAGGAGGTAGAAAGGCTTCCTTTGAAGACACAAATCATCTTTAATTATTCCCGTAAGGAGCATTTAAACAGTAAAGAGATTGCTGAAAAGCTCCATATTTCCCACCGTACTGTTGAAAATCAAATCAGCTATGCCCTTAAGCAGTTGCGAATTTTCTTAAGAACAATAAAAACTTTTATCATTTTTTAAATTTTTCCGTGCGTAGGTTGCGACTTGTTGTACATGTATAGTATAACCAGGAGAAATGACGCAAATAAATGAAGAGATAAGAGCAATCTTAATCAAGATAAATGAAGGACGTGCCTCTGTAGAAGAAAAGGCGCGCTTTCAAGAGTGGTATACTAGTTTTGATGATAGTCACACGAAAGTGGAGGACAATCTAGATACCGAATTACTACAAGAGGAAATTTGGAAAGAAATCGGAAAACATACGGCGAAGCCTAAAGTGCTTTGGAAAAAATATATGACGGTAGCTGCTGCAATGCTGTTATTTATTGGTAGTGGCATTTTCTTTTTTCAGCAGAAGAGCAATCGTCCTGATGAATCGACTGTTTTTCAGAGTGGTTTATACGTGTTGAATGAAGGTGTACATGCGCCAGTGCAAGAAATTACAGAGACGGTAAGTGATTTTTTGGACTCCAATTACTATGTTGATCTCGCTAAGATTAGTCCGGATGCTATGATTAAGGAGGTGTATACCGGGAAGGGGCAGTTTTCAAAAGTTATTCTTCCGGATGGTACTAAAGTATCCTTAAACGTAGGAACAACGTTGCGCCTTTCACCAGACTTTGCGGCTTCAAGCCAGCGTACAGTGGAATTGGAAGGGGAAGCTTATTTTGAAGTGACGACAATTCCGCATCGCTCTTTTGTGGTGAAAGCTAAAAGCCAAGAGGTACGCGTATTAGGAACAAAGTTTAATGTGAAAGCTTATCCAAACCAATCGGCTATAAAGACCACTTTGTACGAAGGGAAGATTGCTTTGGCCGACGGACTTGAAATGCATGTGCTGGCTCCAAAGCAGCAGGCTATAAATACGAATGGAAAAATTGCAATCGAGCAAAATACGTCGACAGCAAGTTTCGGTTGGCGCCAGCTAAACTTTGAATTTGATAAAGAACGCATGGAAGATGTACTCCAAGAGCTAGCACGTTGGTATAAGCTAGATCTTGTGTTGGAGTCCAAGGTTCCGAATCAACTCATCTCTGGAAAAATTAGTCGCGGAACTGATTTAAAAGATTTACAACTTATTCTTACTAACCTAACACAAGGAACTTATCGCCTTAAGGCGGATAAGCTCTATGTGAAATTTAAAAATAATTAACCCATACTATATGAATCAAAAATGTTTTGGAAAGTGTTTATCCTTTCTAAAGGCTGATTTAGTGAAACCAAAAGTCTCCACGCTGCTAACCTTAGGCTTGGTTGCTTTTGCTTCAGCCCAAGGATTTGCACAGAGCATTCGCTTGGAAGCCAAAAACCAACAGGTAGAATCTGTCCTTAATCAGATTGAAAAACAGTCGGGATATTCCTTTATTTATGATGCGAGTATCTTGTCTAACAACAAGTTGTTAACCCTATATCTATCCGATGATGAGCTTAGCATAGCCTTGAACAAGCTTGCTAAGCAACTTAATGTGGAGTATACGATTGTTAACAAAACAATTACGTTGACGCCATTAAAAAAGCTGCAAGCAACGATTAAGCTTTCGGGTACCGTTTTATTGAACGACCTTGATGGTAAGTCGGCTTATCCGAATGCCGGTATTAGTGTGTTGGTTAAAAATTATGGTCGGGGAACCACAACGAATAACCGGGGGGAGTACACACTAGAAGTACCTGCAAATAGTACTTTAGAGGTGTCTTACTTAGGCTACAAAAAGCAAGAAGTAGCCGTAAGTACTTTGCAAAGCAATACAAATATTGTGTTGCAAAAAAGTATGGACTACATTGATGAGGTTATCGTAACAGCTTACGGTACCAAAGAGTCGCGTGAAAATCAAACAGGATCGGCCTATGTGGTGACGGCCAAAGATTTGGCCAACAAACCTGCTTTACGTCTGGATGCCTTGCTGGAAGGTATTGTTCCAGGTGTAGAGTTCAACTCGCAGGATGCTGGGTCAAACAGCTCTGCACGTACGCGTTATAGTACACGTATTCGTGGAGATGCTTCCACAACAGGTGGAGCGACATCAAACGAGCCTTTATGGGTTGTGGATGGTGTTCCTTTATATACCGGTGGAACCACAAACATGATTCCAGGTATGCAAGTTAGTATCAGTCCATTAACCTATTTGGATGTCAACGACATTGAAAGTGTAACGGTATTGAAAGATGCTAGTGCAACAACTATTTACGGTGCGAATGGCTCAAACGGGGTGATCCTCATCACGACAAAAAAGGGTAAAGGTGATCCTAAACTAACCTATTCGCTACGTTATGGTACCCAAAGTCGTCCTAATTTACGCCTAAACTTATTAGATGGACCTCAATACTTAGATCTAATTAAGCAAATGGGACTTGTAGATAAACTCGGTAAACTAGATACCACCGTGAATACGCAATGGGGGGATCTGTATTTTCAACGTGGGCAGAATCTTATGCATACCCTTAATCTCAGTGGATCGACTACAGCCGTGAATTACTTTCTTTCCGCTAATATGTATGATGATCGCTCCATTGTAATTGGAAATACGACCAAACGTTATGCTGTACGGTCTAACATAAATGGAAATATAGGTAAGCATATCACTGTGCAAAGTGGATTGTACGCAGCCTTTAGCAAGAATAAGCTGTTCAATCCTGGCGATTCTTATTTTCAGTATAGTGCTTTGATTAATCCTTTTGGGCCAAATGGAGAATATATTGAACGGGATCCGAATGGTAATCTTTTACAGAATATGCCAGGATTACGTGACCAAAATGATAATAAGCAACAGTCTTTTAATGTAATAGGGAATATAGGCTTTACCGTTAACCTTTTTGAAGGCTTAAAATTTATCAATAGGAATGGTCTTGATTTTAGCTCAGGTGTTGAAGATCAGTATAATTCGATGAATAATTATACAGGGGTAGAGGCTAAAGGAAAGGCTTATCGTGGAGAGTCTCAGGTGATGAACGCGATTAGCAACAACATGATGACCTATGAGCGTAAAATTGGAAAAGGTGATTTAGATATTTTAGTCGGTACAGAAGCACGGATAATGGAACGCCATTCGGTGTCAGCGACTGGTAGTAATTTTCCAAATGATTATATCCGTGAGGTAGGTTTTGTGGCGGTTGTAAATAGAATAGGTACAACAAGTCGAGCGAAAGAAACCTTGCTTTCCTACCTTGGTCGCGCAGGTTATGTCTACGATAAACGGTATGCCCTTAACTACACCTATCGTAAAGATGGTAGTTCCAACTTTGGTAAAGATGTAAAGTGGGGTATTTTCAATTCCATTGGAGCAGCATGGACGGTAAGTAACGAAGCTTTCTGGCCAAAGAATGATATCGTTGATTTCTTAAAGTTTAAGGCTTCCTACGGAAATAACGGTAATTCAAGGTTCTCTGGTGCTTATGCGAAAGGTATTTATAATTTTAATACCGTGAACAGCTACGGTGGTGAGTCTGGTGCCGTAATGACACGTGGAATCAATGAAGGGCTGAAATGGGAAAGTACCAATATGTTTAATGGTGGTTTAGATTTCAGACTTTTTGATCGTGTAACGGTGGCTGCCGAGTATTACAAAAACGTTACGAATGATTTGATCGACAATACCTATGCATCCATGCTTACAGGGTTCCGTAGAGTCTATGAGAATGTTGGTAAAATTCAAAATACAGGATTTGAGTTGGCTGTTAATTCTGATAATATTAAGAAAGATAATTTTAACTGGAGCAGCACCTTTATACTTTCCTTCAACAGGAATAAAGTTTTGCAGATGTCGGATGGTACCGATCGTTCTGTAGGCACAAAAATCATGCGGGAAGGCTATAATTCAAATTCTTTCTATCTGGTTCGTTGGGCAGGGGTAGACCCATCTACAGGTGATCCGATGTGGTTAGATGCGAACGATAATGTTACCAAGGTCTTTAATTCAGCAAACCGGGTTATTGTAGGTAACAGTACGCCAAACTTTTATGGTGGTATGACAAATAATTTTAGCTACGGAAATTTCAATTTTTCTATCTTCTTTAAGTATAGTCAAGGAGGATTGATGTTTAATGATGTAGAACGTCGTATTGGTTTGGATGGATTGAATATTTTAAATGGTAATCAATCTGTCAATATGTTGAATGCATGGCGTTATCCAGGACAGCTAGCGACCAATCCCCGTCTATCGAATGTAACAACAGAGTCTACTTTAAACTCAACACGTTTCTTACTAGATCGTAGCTATCTGTCTTTAGAGAATATCAGCGCAAGTTATACATTTCGAGATGGTTGGGTAAAGCAGTTAAAATTAGCAAATGTGACCGTTGCTGCGATGGCCAATAAAGTAGCCTTCTGGACACCATACAGCACCAAAAAAGGATCTGTTAATCAATATGCGTTCTTGACACAAGCAAATAATCTTAACCATGGCAATGTTACGAATGGTTACGGAAATATCTTGCCTGAAGGAGAACGGTTAAGTAGTTATTCGCTAAGTATAAACATTGGATTTTAAGTTTTAAAATGAAGTTATTAAAATATACAGCTTTAGCTTGTGTCTTATTCACAAGTTCTTGCGGATCTTCTTTTTTGGAGGTTGAACCCATCGGACAGTTGGGAAAAGATCAATTGTTCACCGATTTAAGTGGCTTGCGTAGTGCCTTGGTCGGGAGTTACGGTCTAGCCGGAAAATTCTTCCAGTCGGAATATGGTATTTATGGCGACTTGCGTGCCGATGATGTGGTCCGTTTTAATGGGGGAACGCAAAATTATATGTTAACAGATTATAATTATACCTATAATGAAGATGATCAAATAGGGTCAACTTTGAGTATTTGGTTCTCTGGTTATGAGTCTGTCAATAATATCAATAACATCTTGAACTCAGCTGATAATATAAAAAAGGCTGTACCAAGTCAAGCTGCCGATATTGACGCTATCGTTGGACAAGCGCGTATTTTACGGGGACTTACGTTTTTAGCTTTAGCGAATGTGTATAGTCAACATTATACCTATACGGCTGATGCTTCACATTTAGGCATTCCGATTCCTTTGGTTACCCCTTTGCCTAATGAGCGGGTTCCGCGTGCAAGTATGAAGGATACCTATGCACAGATTATCGCCGACTTCGAAGCTGGAGCACAACTTTTAGGGAACAACGCTGGGAAGAGTAAAATTTATGCTTCTAAAGAAGCTGCTGAAGCCTTGTTGTCACGTGTTTACCTTTATATGGAACGGTATGATCAGGTTATTGAGCAGAGTTCAAAATTAATTGATAGCAAAAAGTTCACGCTGTCGTCAGCGGCAAATTACAGTGAAATGTTTATGGCTAATGATCAATTAACTTGGCAAGTTGCACCGGAGGTTATCTGGCAATTTACATTAAACGTGAAATCATTAGGTAGTTTGTCTGACTTCTATTCCAACAGAACTTCGTTTTTAGCGGGACCAACAGATGCATTTATGGGACTATTCGATACGGATGATGTGCGCAAAACGATGTTCTTGTATAATCCAACTTCAGAACGATACATGTCGCTTAAAAATGCACGCAAACCCGACGTTATTGACCTCAACTGGCCGATTAATTCGAAAGTCATTCGTTTAGCCGAGGTGTACCTTAACCGTGCAGAAGCCTACTTCCAGCAACAGAAATATAATTTGGCGGAAGCTGATTTAAAGGTGATTGTCGGTCGTGCAAAAGGTATTGCGCCTGCTGCGGTGACTTTGACTTATGGATCTCCAGCGGAGCTTTTGACATTAATTAAAAATGAAAGACGTAAAGAATTAGCTTTTGAAGGACAACGTATCTATGACATTATGCGTTACAAATCAAATCTGAATAGAGGAACGGGTTGTACTTCTTCCGTATGTAGTTTAACTTATCCAAATGATTTGTTTATCCTGCCGATTCCGAGGGCAGAGCTCGATGTTAATAAATCAATTTTACCTAATCCTACCGTAAATAAATAGTACCATGAAAAATATTGTATTCGGTTTGGGGATGCTGTTAAGCCTGCTATTTGCTTCTTGCAATAAGGAGCTGGCTACGCCTTACGATCACCCATTCTTTTATATCCACGTTAAGAAAGCATCTGAAGTACAGGTGCAGACGGCAAGAAATGAAACGGTCGAGTATCCCGTATATTTTAGTACCAAGCAACAGTATGAAGCAATCACCTTAGACTATGAGGTCATTGTGGGCGACGGGCTGAAAGCAGGCGTAGACTTCGAGTTGTTAAATACAGGAACTTCCTTAGTTTTTAAACCTGGTTTTGTGGAAATGCCTATCCGTATTCGTTGGATTTCGCATGCTGTAGATCCAGCTAAAGACAATACGATTCGCATTAAGTTGCTGAAGAACGATAAGCAAATTACTATTGGCTTGCCAGGTCCTGATGCCAATCAGTCGGAATTAAAAATTATTAAGATCTAATGATGTTTAATCGAATGAAAAAAAGTTGCTTTTTGTTCGTTGCGCTATTGCTTTCGCTTTTGGCCGTACGTGCGCAGGTCTTACCACAAGACCCCAAGCTTGTGGCGGGGGTGCTGAAAAATGGTTTTCATTATTACATTTATCCCAACACATCGGGAAGCCAACAAACGGCTATACAGCTATTTGTCAATGCTGGATCTTTGCAAGAGCGTGATGATCAACGTGGCTTAGCTCACTTTGTGGAGCATATGGCTTTCAACGGAAGTAAGAACTACCCGAAGAATGAAGTCATCACCTTCTTGGAGTCGCTAGGAGTTAAATTTGGTGCCGATCTTAATGCACATACTTCTTTTGATGAGACCGTGTATAAAATAACGATCGATAGCAAAGAGAAGGCTAACCTGGCTAAAGCGTTGGCTATTGTTTACGATTGGTCATTCAATTTGAGTTTTGATTCTCTAGAGATAGAAAAAGAGCGTGGTGTAATTATCGAAGAATGGCGTACTAAACAAGGCGTTGATGCGCGCATGAGTGATCAGACTTTGCCGTTGATTTTTTATAATTCGCGCTATGCGGAACGTCAGCCTATCGGTATTTTAGATATTTTGCATCATTTTCAGCGTCCAACGATTGTTGATTTTTACCAGTCATGGTATCGACCGTCTCTGTTGGGTTTAGCTATTGTGACCAATCAAGATGTAAAAGAAACTGAAAAGTTAATTAAGAATCTTTTTGGCAAAGCCAAAGATAAAAAGCAAGCGCCACGACGAGAGGTTTATACGCTGAAAGAACATCAGGATACCTTGTTTAAAGTGTATACCGATAAAGAAGCGAACAGTATTGATTTTAGTTACATCACCAAGTTGCCTGCATCCAATGCGGTCAATACGAAGGCGGATTTCTTGACGAGTATGCAGCATCGGGTGGTGAATAGCCTGTTAAAGAAACGTTTTGATCGATTAGCGCAGCTTGATAACGAATACAAAAGTGCATCGATGTCTTTTGCTGATTTATTGTTACACAATGGTCTTTCCATTGGTGGATCCGTATTGTATGAAGACCATATCGAATCGGGCATTCGTAAATTTCTGCTCGAGAAAGAACGGTTAGTACGTTACGGCTTTACAAAACAGGAGATTGACGATTACAAAAAACAATATCAAGCGCAGCTGGAACGCGCACAACCTGAAAAAGAAGTGCATGCAGGCTTAATGCTAGCCAGTTTGAAGAATAGTTTTTTCACCGGCGAGTTGTTGTTGGATAAAGAGTATAGCCGTGTGTTGACTTTATCGCTATTGGATAAGATAGATTCTGTAAGCCTTCAGCAGCATTTAAACGGCTATTTTAAGCCTGGCAATACCGTTGTCATCCTATCTGGACCAACACGCTTAGCACAAGCATTACCTACGCAAGAACATTTATCTGCCTTGTTTACGGAGGCTGCTCATGCAAAAGTATCGCCCTGGAAGGATCAGGTTGAAATTCCAGAACAGCTTCTACCGAAACTCCCAACAGCTGGACAAGTGGTCAGTAAAAGCTTCAACGAAGCGATTGATTTGCATACATGGACATTATCAAATGGTGCTAAAGTATACTTGAAAAAAAGTGCAGGACGTAAAGAGCATATACAGCTAACGGCTTTCCGTAAAGGAGGTGTGTTGGCTTTAGATTCGGCCGACTATATCAATGGTATTTATGCGAAAGATATTATTGGTGCGAGTGGTGCTGGTGATTTCAGCCGACAGGCGTTGACGAAGTATTTGAATGGCAATTCGGCATCATCGGTATTTGTGCTTTCGCAACACCGCGAGGGATTATCCGCGTCAGCAAGTATGAAAGATATGAAAACCATGTTTGAGCTTTTGTACTTGAAGTGGACACATCCACGTGTAGATGCTACTGTGTTTGCCAATTTTAAGAAAAGGACTCTAGACGCGGCGAAAGAAAAAGTATACAATATGACGACGGCCTATTACCAAGCGATTGGAAAAGCCGTGGGGGCAGATGATAATGAAAGTAATGAAATTTCAGCTGATCGTATTGCCAAAGACTTACAGTTAGATCGTATTGTTCCCGTATTTAAGGAACGTTTCCAGTCGGCTAGTGATTTTGATTTCGTGCTGATTGGTGATTTTGATGTCGATACTTTACAGCCTTACATTGAGCAATATATTGGTGCTTTGCCGGCAGGTGCATACACGAAAGCGCAACGTAAACCTTCGTATTCGCAAAATGTGAATCAAGATATATTGCTATATGCGGGGGAGGCCGATAAAGCGACCGTTAATCTATTCTTTCAGACGACGGATGTTCAATATGACTATCCAGCAATCTTGTTTAATGAGTTGATGGAGAATGTGCTTAAAGTGAAGCTACGCAAGAATTTGCGGGAAGAACATTCTGGTGTCTATGGCGTAAGTGTTAAAGTTAATGCAACTTCTGAACCCGCTAATTTGATTCGTACGCAGATTAATTTCTCTTGCGAGCCTTCACGTAAGGATTTTTTGATAGACCAAGTTTTTGTAGAATTGGCACATATCGCTAAAGATCCAAATTACTTTACGGAAGAGTTGGAAAATGCAAAAACGCAAATGATACAGACCTACGATAATCAGTATAACAAAGAAACTTTTTGGAGCGCCGAATTGCGCAATCATATCTATTTCCAATTTGCGAACTGGAATTATTTTACAGATTACAAAAAGATGGTGCAGGCGATAAGTACGGCTGATATCAGTAAGTGGACACAGGAAAAAGTCAACAAGGCAACGCAGGTGAAAGCAGTGCTGATGCCCGAACGTTTTAAAAAATAAACTATGAAAAAGATATTAAGTATAAGTGCAGTTCTTGTATGCGCGGCTCTTCTCTTTACGGGTTGTAGCAAGCAACAAGAGATTTATGCCGATAATATAGAGCTGACTTCGTTCAGTTTCGAGCCAGCTTCCAATGTGGGGCTTCAACATCCTATCAATGCGGTCATTGAAGGGAATAACATTTACATCCGGGTGCCTAATGCTATTGATATTACGCAGTCTGTTCCTTCGTTTACAACAAATAGTGATCCTTTTGTCACCTATGTTGGTAGTCAAGTGCAGGAGTCGGGTATAACGCCAATCAATTTAAGTAAAGCCACGGTCTACCGTTTTCAGTCGCCACGTGCTATGTCACAATTTACGGTGCATGCCTTGAAAAATGCTTCTATCTTGACTTTTGGCTTCTATGCAGCGGATAACAAAGATTTCTTGTTTAAAGATTATCAAGCGAAGATTACGAAGACGGCTATTCAGATTGACTTGCCTATTGATGCAGACGTGACTAAATTGGTGGCGCGCATCACGACAAGCGCTGGGGCAACCATTAAAGTTAATGGCGGTTCTTTTGTGAGTGGAAAGACAGAACTCGATTATACACAACCAAGAACATTGGAACTTAGCGATCCGGAAAGTGATACACCTGAGCATTTTGTCGTTACCGTAGGTCGATTGACGGCTCCACAATGGACGAAAATTCCGTTGTCAAGCTTCTTTGAAGAGTCTAAGATTTCATCTTTTGCCTTAGATTTTCATCCAAATACCAACCAGCCGTATGTGCTCGTTCAGCTATCAGGAGCTACGGATAACTTACGTAAGGCAGCCATGATTGGTTATGACGCGCAAACGAAGCAATGGTTTCCTGTAGGTGCTGAAGATGGTTTCTCTGAAACCCGAGTAGATGTCGTGACGATGGCTTTTGATAGTAAAGGAACTATTTATGCCGCTTACAAAGATTATGGAGCAGGCGCAAAAACACAAAATGCCTCGCTACAGAAATTTGAAAATGGCGCTTGGTCTTATGTCGGTGGACAGTTTGGTTCGTATGAGCGCGTGACCTACTTAAGTATGCAAGTAGATGCTACAGATGTACCGTATATTGGTTACATCTTTGGGCGTGCCGCAGCACCTTATCCAAACCGTGGTACCTATGTAGAGTCTTTCAAAAATGGTGCTTGGTCAGGACAAACTTTCCCGCAATCGTCAACAGGTTTCTCTTCGAAAATGTTTAAAGGACGTGATAATAAATTGTACTACGCGACGATGGACCTTGCTAAAGGCACAGCGGTACGTAAGCCATCCATCTATAAGCTCGATAAAGGTACGTGGTCTTTAGTCGGAACGACAAATGTGGGCCCTTCAAATTCTAACTCGGGTAATCAAGGTATTGATTTAGATGTTACTGAAGATGGACAGATTTATATGGTCTATCAATCCAACTCGCCGTCGTATGTTACTTATGTGATGCACTGGGATGGTACAACGTGGAGACAGTTGGGTGATGGCTTTGCTCAAACGACGAGTTCTACAGCAAATCGGGATAACGTAGCGATTAAAGTACATCCAGATGGACGAGTTTTCCTAGTTTATGGCGATTTAAACAATGGGGTTAAAGTAACAACCTATAATAAAACAACGGGCAACTGGAACCCATCGACACAGGTGTCTACACAGAATAGTGATAAATTTGAGTTGAAAATATCTAAAGAAGGTATTCCTTATTTATTAACAAATATTGATAGTAAGGCTACTTTGTTTAAATACGATATTCCTGGATTATAGTTAAATAAAAGCGTGTCGCTCTAGAGTGATACGCTTTTATATACATTGCGATAAATACATAGTTTTTGTATGGTAAATAAATTGAAATTAGGAATTAGCTGCTGGCTCTTTTTGCAAAGTGGGTTAGCTATACAGGCCCAAACGGCAGGTGTTGATATTGTGGTGAAAGGTGTCGTTTTTGAAGATAAAAATGGGAATGGTCTTCAAGATAAAGGAGAACATGCTCTAAAAGATATCTTGCTATCCAATGGAGTTGATATCGTATCTTCCGATAAAAAAGGAAAGTTTGTTTTGTCCGCCAAAAAGGGACAATCTATTTTTCCCATTTTGCCTTCGGCCTATAAAAAAACAAACGTTACCTCCAAGGTGAGCAATGCCAATTTTTTATACCTTAACCCAAATCAGAACTTTACGGATACCGTAAATTATGCTGTCTCTTTAACGAAAGTTTTAGCGAATAAAGCTCCTTTTACTATTGGTGCCATTGGCGATATACAAGTCGATAGTGAAGAGGAAGTCACTTTTGCCGCCAAAAGCATCTTCAAAGAATTGGCGCAGCGCAACGATTTAACGTTAAACTTGATGTTGGGCGATTTGGTGAATAATAAGATGGAGTTGCTAGCTGATGTCAAAGAATTGATGGAGTACCTCCCGCAAGCGTCCTGGACGTTGGTTGGCAATCATGATCGACATGTCGAAAACCCGATGTTTATGAATGATGTTTTCAACCAAACATTCGGAGCCGATCGGTACGCCTTCAATCAGGGTGCTGTACATTTTGTTGTGCTCAACAATGTGTATGCTACGGGCAAAAATAGCTATGAAGGTCGCGTAGATGAAGAACAGCTACTTTTTCTGAAAAACGATTTGAAGCATGTGCCTAAACAAACGACTATTGTCATCAGTCAGCATATTCCGATGGCGCATACGCGCAATCGTGACGAAATCTTCAACCTATTGGCTGGCTATGAACGGGTGTTGATCCTCACAGGGCATACGCATACCGTCAACCGTTATTTCTTTGCTAATACACATATTCAAGAAATAGGAGTTGGTGCTACTTGCGGAACGTGGTGGCGTGGAGAGAAAAATAGTGATGGCATTCCCGAGGCTGTTATGCAGTGTGGTACGCCAAGAGGCTATTTTACGATTCATTTTACGGAAAATAACTATGCTATTCAATATAAAGCTGTGGGGTTAGACGCCCACAAGCAGGCATCGCTGGTACAGGAAGATGATAAATTGGTTGCCAATGTATATGCTGGTAGCGATAGTACAGAGGTGAAACTGAAGATTGATGAAGGGGAGTGGCAAACGATGACGCAAACGAAAAGGGTTGATCCTTATATTCTGACCGTGGTTGAGAAAAATAAAAGTAAAGTATATCCAACCTTAGGCAACAGTATGAATCCCGTTACGAAACGAGCGTCGACTCATATTTGGGAATTGCCTTTGCCTAAAGAGCCGTCGAATAAAATTCGTAAAGTGACTTTGGTAGCTTCCGATTGTTACGGATTGAATATTACAGAGGAATTTATATTTTAACCTTTTAAGTATGCTGCATTTTTAATGTAAGGTAGCAATGAGAAAGGCTCGAAGTCGTATGTATACATATTACTTCGAGCTTTTTTTTATGTAAAACTATTTGTAAAATATACCGGCTTCAATAAACGTCTGCTAATTGTAGCTTTCGGGTAACAAATACAGCAAATCATTTGTTCATGTCAATTTAATCATTAACTTTAAGCGAAGCAGAGATTAACATGGAGAAGCAGCGGTTTTTAAGTTACATTCAGTTTGAGAAGCGTTTTTCGGCGCATACCTTACTGGCCTACAAAAATGACCTCGATGCTTTCGACGCTTTCTTGGCTACAGAAAAACTAAACCATGATGCGGTAGATTACCGTGTCGTACGGCAGTACCTAGCCATACTGAAAGAGGAAGGAAAAGCAGCAAGCAGCATCAACCGGATTATCTCTTCATTACGTTCTTTTTATAAATTTTTAATTCGTGAGCAGCTACGCACAGAAAATCCGATGACTTTGATTAAGGTGTTGAAGACACCCAAAAAGTTGCCTGTTGTCGTCGAGCCTGAAAAATTAGTAGGGTTGTTGGAACGGCAGGAAGCGGAGGCGGAGAGTTTTCAAGAGCTACGTAGTTTCGTGGTGATGGAGTTACTTTTTGGTACAGGAATTCGTTTGGCCGAATTGTTAGGTATTCAGGAAAAAGACCTGGATATGTACAACCAGAAGATTCTGATTTTTGGAAAACGTAATAAACAACGTTTTGTACCTATTCATCCTACTTTGATACAGGCAATCAAGAAATACATGAAGCTCAAGTACGAAGAACCTTTTAAAAACAATTCAGGTGCATTAATCGTTACTAATGAAGGAAAGACAGCTTATCCAGCTTTAATCTACCGAATTGTTAATAAAGGATTGGCAGCGATCACGACACAACAGAAAAAAAGCCCGCACGTATTGCGGCATACGTTTGCAACCAGCTTGCTTAATAATGGTGCAGACCTCAACGCCATCAAGGAATTGTTGGGGCATGCAGGACTAGCAGCAACGCAGGTGTATACGCATAATTCAGTGGAAAGATTGAAATCGATTTATAAACAAGCTCATCCAAAAGCTTAAAAAAGGAGGAAAAATGAACATTACAGTGCAATCTATCAAGTTTGATGCAGATCAGAAGTTGGTTGACTTCATTAAGAAAAAAGCAGCTAAGCTAGGCTTATTCCTTGACAATATTATCGAAGGTTTTTGCTATTTGCGATTGGAAAATGTAGAAGATGAGGCCAATAAGGTCGTGGAGTTAAAATTAAATATTCCTGGCAGTCAGTTGTTCGCTAAAGCACAGGCCAAAACCTTTGAGGAGGCAACCGACGTCGCTATAGAATCGATACGTAGACAGATTAATAAATATAAAACGAAGGTTAAGAATAACGTGAGTAACCATAAGGAGATTCTTAACAGCGAAGAAGACGAATACTAGTCTTTATTAAAGTTGTATAAAAATGAAGCCTCGCAAATGATAAATTTGCGAGGCTTTTTTAGGCTATTATTTTATGGGTTCCAAGTAGCTTGCCCTTTCCAGATAAGCTTTTTGTCGCTATGTTTCACCGCTTGTAGCTGTACTTTACAAGTCGATTCTTTGAGTTCTTTAAATAAACCTATAGCCCATGCCGAAGGCCATTTTTGAAAATTTACGGTTAAAGATAAGGGCACTTCTGTCGGCACCATAACGAGTGGAGCGTGTCCAGTTGTAAATGTCGAGTTAATGATAATACCGTTTTCTTCTTTTTGATAAAAATTGTAGAACATGCGGTCCGGCAAAAATGAAGATATGCCTTTTTCATTGTTCCATACTTGCGTAATTTGTGGAACGCTTAGTTGGCGAACTTCATGCTCTTCTTTTGCATTGAAGTCATCATCGTAGCTATACGTAATGATGGTATCCGTTTGCTGCGTCTGCTGGTCGAGGACTTCTAAATCTATATAATTGGCATAATGTGTCGCTAAGCTCTGCTCATCCAGACCCGTGTAGCTCGTGAGCAATTTAGCGAGTAGGGGAACTTCCGCTAAGGGAAGGTTATTCCAAAAAGTTAATACCGCCTGCGTACTATCGGTCTGTCTAGCTTTTAGCGGGCCTGCCAACGCTTGTTCTAATTCCCATTCACCATCCAGGAAAAGCTGGTTCTGCTTCACCATGGCCGATAGGCTGAAATCTTGTGTCAAGCTACTGAAAGCTAGGTGTGCCTTGAAGATGGCTGGGTTAGCCTGGGTAAACGATTGTACTTCCACCAATGCCTCTTTGTCCACTAATAGTGCTTGCAAAGCATCCGTTGATGGGTTTGTCGCTTGAGAGAGCAAGATTACAAAGTCTTTCTTTGTGAGCAAGGCTACGGTATGCGCATTGAAACGTATAGCAACAGGTGCGTCCGTCGATTCGGCAGGGGTAACTTTTTCTTTGAAGTGCTGTTGAAAAAAGGTTAGTGCCTTTTCATAGTTGTCGACAGCCAGATGGCCAAATAGCTGATTGGGTGCTGCATCCGTCGTAAATAAAAATACCCGCGATGGAATGCTGAGGCCCGATTTGAAAAAAATGTCTTTTGCCTTCAGCCTATCCTTATCCGTACTTGTTTTCTGCTTTCCAGAGCTTTTAAGTAGGTCGTATAGGTTATCAACAGCATAATCATCGATTCCTATAGCAAGAACAGCTGTACTCTGTCTACTTACGTATTGCTTTTTTGCCTGATGCTTACGCCAATAAAAGGTGCTTATCAGGCCTATGATTAGAAGCAATAGGATGGATAGAAGGAGTACAGCTATTTTTTTCATTTAGTCAAGAATTACGCGTTTGTTGGTATCAAACTTATCTAAAGCTTGATCTAGTAAATAACTTAATGCATCTTCCTTTGCATTCGGGAAGGAGATTGAAACCTCACCACGTACTTTGTTTTTCTTCATCTTTTCCGCAGAGATGTGCAAATCACCGTAGTTGCTCATTTCGTCCAATGTCTTCTGCCAAGTAGCTAACAAAGGTATATCCATATCATCAATAGCTTTGATCATAGATTTGGTACGAATAACACCGTTGAATGTGTTTTTCTGTAAGTCCTTTGCCAATTGGGCATCTTTGAATCCTTTAAATTGATTCTGTTGGATGGAATGCATCAAGGTGCTATCGTTACTGATTAATACCATATCATCTTTCAAATATGCGTAGAAAGAAAGGTTTTTCACTTTTTCTTGTATGCGGTAGAAGTTGTTGCCTAACTCCTGAGCATATTCTAATTTCTGTGCAAGTGCTAGTGACTTTTTATATAGACGTTGATCCTGCGCTGTAAACATCCACAAGAAACTAGGTTCGTAATCTTGTTTTGTTTTCGTTACCTCTGTATAATCACCATCTTCATCAAACTCGTAATCTATATATTCACGTTCTTTCTTTTGTAAGCCGTTTAACACGAGAACTTGGTCTCCTTGGAATGTTTTGGCAATAGCTTTCTCATCCAATGCGATAGAGAACGCTGTAGCTACGATATTAGCAATATCACCATACTCACCTAAGAATGGTGCATACCAACGCTCCATCAAGTTGGGCACTTGTTGTAAGTAAGCTTCGGTACTTATGTTTAATGATAGGTAACCAATATGGTCAGCAGGTATATAATTCGCAAACTTCTTGTTTAACTTTCCATTATATACCGGAGCAAGATTACTTGCTAAATCTTTATCTAGGCCAATCGTTGTCGCTATTTTTAACGTGTTCTTGTCTTGAATTAAATCAATAGAAGCTTCTTCATAACCGAAGTTGAACGGCGCGATTTTAACACCATATGTATAGCGCATCATGTCATACGGAATGCTATTCGCATAAAGCTCACCGAATTTGTTAACCCAAACGCGTGCTAACGTTTTGTTAGCATCAAAATTTAAGATTTCTTTCTGGTTCGCTATAGCTTTTGCAGGCTTTAGAAGGTGCAAAAAATCAACATCTATCCAGTTTGCTAATAAACTATCCTTAATTTCTTGATTTCTGATGCTTCGCGCAAGCTCTGCTTGATAAGCAGAATCTGTGTACAAAGAATTCTCTTCGTCATAGGATTCGTCATCCCAATCGGTATCTTCGATATCTATACTTAGAACAGATGTAGAGTCGGCAGCGATATATTCTTCAGCTTCTTCGTATCCTTCTGCTTCTTCAGCGGCCTCTGCTTCTTCAGCTTCTTCCGTGTAATAATAATCATCGGCTTCCTCACCAATTAAATCTTCTAGTTCCGTAACGGCTTCCCAATCACCATCATCATATGCCATTGCAGCAGGAAGCTCTATACCATAGCGCTCTGCAACTTCGGTATCCTCAAAATAACTATTTTGTACATCGCCTATGAGGAAGAACAGTGACTTGTTATTCCAGGCAGCTTGAGTTTTTAAGTTCTCCGAAGCGAGACGATGGTAGCCATCTAAATCAGGCAGGGTTTTAAAGTTTTTAAATAGGTCTTCTACATTTTGTAGACCATTTTTTAATGGAACAAGGATTCCTACATATTGGGTGCTATCCGTTGTTGTACGATAAACGTAAGCATTGCGCTTAAAGTCTATATCTAAATCCGAAATGCTGTTTAACGGAGTTGCTCTGTCCTTGTTTAGTTCTTCAAAAGCACCTAATTGCGTCAGTAGGCTATTGATTTTGTCGAATGAACGGTGATTAACAATAGCTCTATTGTTGATTACACCAACAAATTGAGCCTCCGCAGGCACCTGTTGGATAAGGTCTTGTGCTTGTGCGACATGACTACTCGCATAAGCTAGGATAGAAGCTAATAGATACTTTTTAATTTGCATGTTATAATTTTTATTGAGAAAGGGTGATACTGTTGGCAAGGGTGGCCTTACCAAGAATCAAATCGGTTGCTTTTAATTTAAGTAATACGGCTTTTTTAGTGCCTGAAATTTTACCAGCCTGATGGCTCTGGCTTTTTACGACATCGTCGAAACGAATGATATTGGTGTAAAAAGCATCATCAAATAGGGAACGGTCATTTGTTGACAGCTTTGAAAATTCCTTGTTTAGTTCGGGGGTATATTGGTAACTACGCGTTAACGTTCGTGTATTTTTGTTATATGTATAGCTATTGTTTTTACCTAATGGGCTTTTAAAATGTTTGGCTAATGTTTCTGTGAAACGATTCAGCGCTTCCACATTGTCAAATTGACAAGATAGCG
This sequence comes from Sphingobacterium sp. MYb382, assembly GCF_037572665.1. Lineage (NCBI taxonomy): Bacteria > Pseudomonadati > Bacteroidota > Sphingobacteriia > Sphingobacteriales > Sphingobacteriaceae > Sphingobacterium > Sphingobacterium sp. MYb382. The sequence goes on along the minus strand of NZ_JBBGZT010000029.1, from coordinate 236,359 downwards.
TAGCAATATAGGTTTTGAAGTCCAAATTGTATTGTACCTGACGGATGCCTGGCGTAGCACGCAAAATCTTAGCGATGGTTTCCGTCTGTTCGCGAATGCTAGCCTCTGTCGGAATAGTAATACCACTGACACTTTTTAACTTCATCAATGAAGCCACTTTGCTACCACTTTTACTGAGGTTCAATGTCGCTTTTATACGACCGGTACCATCATTCTTAAGGTCTATTTCTTCGACAAGGTCGAAACAGCTGGTGAATAGACAACAGCTTAATAGCAGTAAAAACAACGTGAATACATTTCTGTTTTTGCGCATAACAAATGGTTTGTGCATAAAAAGGACAAGATACTTAAAAATGATGACTTAACGGAGTCAACGAAGCAAAGCACGTGCCATTTGTAGCGTGGATGCTTTAAAAAGACGGTTTATGATGATTATAGGGCCTCCTGAAGTGCTGTCTGTTGCTGTCAATAAGTAGGTTTGATAGGCTATTAAATCGATTGTTTAATGAAAAGTAAGTGCAAAAGAGCAACGTTCAAATACAGGTTTGTGCGTATCTTTGCCTGTATATTCTTTTTCCTATGTCTGCTGGTTATGGCATAAGGATTGACGCAAATTCATTATTTATTTAATAGGATAATTATGAAAAATAAGATAACAGGACTAATAGGGCTTTCCCTTGTATTGATTGTATGCATGCAAGCTTGCGTTTATGTACCTGAAAAAGCAACGGTGGTTAGCAATTTTGATGCGAATCGTTATTTGGGAACTTGGTATGAAATTGCTCGTTTAGATCATCGCTTCGAAAAGGACATGGATAATGTTATTGCACAGTATAAATTGAATGAAAAAGGCGATGTAATCGTTCGTAATAGCGGTTATGATACCGTGCGTAAAGAGTGGAAATCGGCCGATGGACTAGCAAAATTCCGCGGTGACCGTACCGAAGCAGCATTAAAAGTAAGCTTTTTCGGGCCTTTTTATTCTGGTTATAATGTCGTGGCACTAGATAGCAGTTATCAATATGCACTTGTAGCAGGTAAAAATTTGGATTATCTATGGATTTTATCGCGCGAGAAAAATATTCCTGATACGGTGAAAACTGCCTACTTAGCACAAGCTAAAGCTATTGGCTATGATGTTTCAAAATTTATTTGGGTAAACCAAAATCAAGAAAATCCATTTGTTAATGAAAAGTAAGGTTACGTTATTTTGGTTTCGTCGAGACTTACGGTTGGAAGATAATGTGGGGCTACAACAGGCGCTACAATCCGGTTTTCCAGTTCTTCCGTTATTTATATTTGATACAGATATCCTTCACCAATTGGAGGATAAGAAAGACCGTCGTGTGGATTATATACATCAAGCACTAAGCCTGATGAATGATGCGCTTAAAGCGCATGGCTCGGCGATAAGCTTTTTCCACGATAGCCCATCGGTGGTTTTTGAAGCGTTGTGCGAGCAATATGATGTGCAAGCTGTTTATTGTAATCGTGATTATGAACCTACGGCTATTCAGCGTGATACACTAGCTTTCAATTTTTTCAAGACTAAGGAAATCCCTTTTAAGGCTTTTAAAGATCAGGTTATTTTTGATAAATCGTCTATCGTCAAAGCTGACGGCAAGCCCTATACGGTGTATACGCCTTATGCACGCCGATGGAAAGAAAATTTGCAGCCTAGTGATTTGAAGGCGGCAGAGCCTGATTTTACGCAGCTACTACCTTTGTCATTTGTGGAAATACCGACTTTAGAAAGTCTTGGTTTTGAAAAGACCGCTATACGTTTTAGCAAGCCAACGTTAGACCTAGGGAAAATTGCTGACTACGACAAGCATCGTGATTTTCCAGCTATGGAGAAAACAACGGAGTTGGGGATTGCCTTGCGCTTTGGGACCATTAGTGTCCGTAAATGTGTCACTTTTGCGCAGCAGCATAATCAAACCTGGCTATCGGAATTAATTTGGCGTGAGTTTTTTATGCAGATACTTTATCATTTTCCACAGGTCGTGCAGCAGTCTTTCAAGGTGAAATATGATGCTATTGTGTGGAGAAATGATGAAGCCGATTTTCAACGTTGGTGCGACGGTAATACGGGCTACCCGATTGTGGATGCCGGCATGCGACAGCTCAATACGACTGGTTTTATGCACAACCGTGTACGCATGATTGTTGCTAGCTTTTTGTGTAAGCACCTGCTTATTGATTGGCGGTGGGGCGAAGCTTATTTTGCGGCTAAGCTCGACGATTATGACCTGTCGGCGAATAATGGTAACTGGCAGTGGGCAGCAGGTTCGGGCTGTGATGCCGCTCCTTATTTTCGGGTATTTAACCCTACTTTACAGACGGTGAAGTTTGACAAAGATCTCGCTTACGTTCGGAAATGGGTGCCTGAGTTGGACACATTTGATTACCCTCAGCCAATGGTTGAGCATGCCTATGCACGCGAACGTGCCTTGGCAACCTACGGTCGTGCCTTGAAAGCGGAATAGCGCCTAAAGCTTGTCGGCAGCCCAGCGCCCAGCGCTAAAGCATGCTTGTAGTAGGTAGCCACCAGTAGGAGCCTCCCAGTCGAGCATTTCTCCTACACAATATATGTTAGGGAAGGCTTTGAGCGATAAGTTGTTGTTCAAAGCCTCAAAAGAAACACCTCCTGCGGTGGATATAACTTCGTCTATTGGTCGGAAACTCTCTATAGCAATAGGGAAGCGCTTAATATGTTGCGCTAGATGCGCGGGCGAAAGAAAAATAGCCTTATCCAATCCTTTCAATAAGTTGATAGCTGCCGCTTGTAGGCGTATTTTTTTCTTGAGATGCTCCGTCACTTTTCCCGGACTCGCCAGGGTTTTTTCAATTTGCGCCTGTTCCATTTCTGGCTTTAGGTCGATGAAAAGTTGATTTGGAACCCCATGCTTACGCACAAAGCGATTCATGTAGTAAATCGGACTTCCTTCAATACCGTAGCTTGTAAACACTAATTCTCCCTTTTTAGCTTCAGAACCGTAGTGTACCACGATATTTTTTAGAAACTGACCTTCCAGTTCTTTACGTGCTATGGGGCTGTTAAAGCCTGAGTTTGCTGATTGCAAAGGCATCACTTCGATTCCTTTTTCTTGAAACAGCGGTACCCATGCTGCGGTCGATCCTGTTTTGGCCCAGGAGCCTCCACCAAGTCCTAAAATAAGTTTATCGTAGCTTCTTTTTAGCTGTTGTCCTTGAAATTCTAGGGTAACCTCTTTCTCTGTAAAATCAATAAACCGATGGTTGTAGAAAAATTCCACACCCAAGGATTGAAGCTTGTCGAGCCACGCATTTAGCACCATAATAGGCTTGATTTCTTTGGTTGGGAAGATTTTTCCGGAACTTCCCACATAGGTAGAAATTCCTAAAGATGCTAACCAGCTACAGGTTGCTTGGTTATCAAAATAGCGTACCATTTCCGCGATGCGCGGATGATCATACTTTAGAACGAAACGGTCTATATCCTCATTATGGGTGAGGTTGAAGCCTCCATGTCCAGCAACGAGAAACTTACGAGCAGCAGCTTTATTTTGCTCATAAACCTGTACTTTATAGCCTTTTTTTGCCAGCTGTTCGGCTGCCATTAAGCTGGCTGGACCAGCACCAATAATGAGTATAGAAGGTGTATTCACTTTACAAAGCTAGCTTTTTTCTGCTAATGGACCGTAAAATAGCGTGAGCTGCTATCCGCTTAGGGCCCGTAGAAAAGGTTATTCGTTAATTTTCAAGGCCTAGCTTCAACCGTTTAAGGTCTTTTTTAGGATTCTCTTGCAGGATAAAAAATAAATAATCACATTTGTATAATTAGTTATGTAATTGATTATTTAAAGATGGATTTATTTTCAAAAACAGGAAAAATGGCATTGGGAAGTCGTCTACGACTTTTAACGGCTAAAGTAACAGAAGATGCTTCTCAGTTGTATGCGCTGTATGGTGTAGAACTATCACCAAAATGGTTTCCTGTGTTTTTCGTATTGACGGAAGAGGAGGAGAAGACCATTACAGAAATTGCTGCCGACATAAGTCATTCGCAGCCTTCGGTCAGTAAGATCATTCGCGAGATGACCGCAGCAGGGTTAGTTGAAGAAAATCGAAAAGCTGAAGATAAGAGACAAAATCTAGTTTCCCTAACGGAAAAAGGGATAGCTATAAATGCGAAAATACAAGGTCAATACCTTGATGTCGATGCTGCTATTGAGGATTTAATGGTAGAAGCACGTCATAATTTATGGGAGGCTATAGCTGAATGGGACTTTCTATTAGAGCAGAAATCTTTATATAGAAGAGTCGTCGAGCAGAAAAAGATACGCGAGAGTAAAGAAGTAGATATTGTACCTTTTAAAGCGGAATATAAGGCGGCTTTTAAAGATTTAAATGAAGCGTGGATTTCCACCTACTTCACGATGGAGGAAGGTGATTTCAAAGCTTTAGACCATCCTCAAGAGTATATTTTAGACCGTGGAGGAGAAATTTTTGTCGCCCTTTATCAAGGGGAGCCTCTTGGTGTTTGTGCGCTTATCAAGATGGACGACCCTATATATGGCTATGAATTAGCGAAAATGGCCGTGTCGCCCAAAGCACAAGGTAAAAACATCGGTTACTTGCTCGGCAGGGAAGCTGCACGACGCGCCAAGGAATTGGGTGCTTCAAAGATTTATTTGGAAAGTAATACCGTGTTAAAACCTGCGATTAACCTATATTACAAACTGGGCTATCAAAAGATTGTTGGTCATATTTCGGCCTATGAACGCTGTAATATTCAGATGGAATTGGATTTGAGTACCTATTAGGTGTTGATTTATAGTTTCGGCTTCGCCGGATGTTATTTGTTTTGCGTTCTAGATTGAAGAGGTATCATCTAGGGCGCATTTCTATTTACAGCCTTTTTCAGTTTATTGTCATAAGATATACTGCGATTAATTCTTTTGTTGCAATGTTGTTGCGTTTATGTTTTTTAATAATACATTTGCTTTCATAAGAAGGGATGTCTATTTGGAAAATAGGAAGAAAGGATTTTATAAAACGGAGTTGTTTAGCGATAGCAACAGAGCTATTTTCCACTTCCATTCGAGCATTTACAAAAACTAAACAGGTACATATGGAATCTTATTTTGATGTTATTATTGTTGGCGGCAGCTATGCTGGGCTATCTGCAGCGTTATCTTTAGGGCGCTCTTTACGTAATGTATTGATTATTGATAGCGGCTTACCTTGTAACCGACAAACGCCGCATTCGCATAATTTTTTGACACAAGATGGAAGTGTACCTCAAGAAATTGCTAAGCTTGGTAAGCACCAAGTAGCACAATATCCTTCAGTTTCTTTTCATGAGGGGAGAGCAATTAAAGGAGAGCCGCTTGTCGATGGATTTACCATTACAGTAGATAATGGCAAGCAGTTTACAGGGAAGAAATTAATCTTTGCAACCGGTATTGCCGATACAATGCCAGCCATCAAAGGATTTGCAGACTGTTGGGGTATCTCTGTTATCCACTGCCCATATTGTCACGGCTATGAAGTTCGTGGTGCAAACACAGGTCTCATCGCGAATGGGGATAAGGCGGCACATATGGCTTCTTTAATTCACAACTTAACGGATAAACTGACGATTCTAACGGCAGGTAAGGCCAATTTTACGGCAGAGCAGGAAGCGAAATTCATAAAACACAATATTGCTGTCGTGGAAAAGGAAATCAGTGAAATTATACATGAGGAAGGGTATGTACAATCTGTTGTTTTTGTGGATGGCACCACAATGGACTTTAAAGCAGTTTATGCTCCGCTACCGTTCACACAACATTGTACTATCGTTGAAGATTTAGGCTGTACCTTTACGGAGCAAGGCTTTATTCAAGTAGATGGATCACAGAAAACCTCTGTTGCAGGTGTATATGCTTGTGGCGATAACTGTAGTCCGATGCGTTCAGTCTCCAATGCCGTATCGACAGGAACTTTTTGTGGCGCCATGGTCAATATGGAATTGGTTACTGAAAATTTCTAAGCAGTTTATCCATTTCCTAAAGGTGTTACAGTATCTTTAGGAAATGGATAATACCATATCTTTTCGATTTACTTTTTGGTCTCCAAAACCTCTCTACGATGTATCAATCCCCAGTCCCAAAGTTCAAATAATAACTTCCGTAGCGACATTCCATGTTCGGTCATGCTATAGGCTATGATAGCGGGCGTATTTTCTTCTACTTCTCTACGAATAAGCTTATGTTCCTGCATATCCTTTAATTCCTTTGAAAGGCTTTTATCGGTGATGCCTGGCACTGCTCTTGAAAGCTCCTTGAAACGCTTCGGTCCACTGCACAGCGCGTAGAGGATAAGTAGCTTCCATCGTCCTTCAATAGCCTCTACCGCATCTTTGATAGCGAGGGTTGCTTTAGAGCAGTCTCTTTCGGGTTCTTTATTTTGCATAGTCTATTCGCTTTCCTGTTGGATAGTGCTATCCAATAGGAAAGTACGATCTTTTGGATAACAAATATACTTAATTTTGTAGCGCATAGAAAGTGGTAGAAAGATCGACGGTTTATAAAAAAGTAGATGTATTAAAAAATGATGAAACGGATAGATTTGTTTAAAACGAATGTAGAAAATCGCGAACAAGCAGCACAGCTAAAGGCTTCTTTAGTAGCTATGATGCCGCAAGCATTGATACATATTGATGTGGAGGATTGTGATAAAATATTGCGTTTAGAAAATAGTGATTTGGACACCGCAGTGGTGATCCGTTTGGTAGAAAATTCAGGTTTTACGTGTAAGGTTTTACCCGATAAAATGTGTGAGGAACCTACAAATACAGCTGCTGATATGGAACGCTTTTGGGATATGAGTTTCAATGAACATCAGGCGATGTGGGGATTTGAGCCTACCGTATCAGCACGTATGGCCAAGGATTATTTTGTGAAAGAAGGGGTAAGGACTGTGCTTGTTCCAGGAATTGGCTATGGGCGAAATGCACAAGTTTTTAGTGCCGCGGGCATGCGGGTATCTGGCATTGAAATTTCTGAACAGGCAATTGCTATCGCAGAGAAGCACTATGGCAAGGAACTTAAAATATACCAAGGTTCCGTAACGGATATGCCTTTTGATCAGGAAGTTTATGACGCTGTTTTTTGTTATGGCTTATTGTACCTCCTAAATCCGCGACAGCGCAAAAAGTTTTTGAAAGACTGTTTCCAGCAATTAGTACCAGGTGGGACGTTAGTTTTTTCTGTGCTTTCTAAATATTCACCAAATTATGGGAAAGGTAAAAAAATAGACGTCGATACTTTTGAGATCGGACAAGGGGCTCAACTGTTTTTCTATGATGAGGAGGCCGTACGTTTAGAATTTGCTCCTTATGGATTGGTATATTATACCGAAATTGGAGAGCAAACGAATCCGCAGTCCAATCAAGCGGCTTTTAAATTTTGGCTTATCACCTGCAAGAAGCCGTTATAAGGGTGTTCTTAGGTAAACGTTTCCACAAGCTGCACAAGAGCTTGTGGAAACGATAATATGAATTATGGATTGGTCGACCAAAGGCCTACTTCCTTCACAAATGCACGGTTAGGAAGTTTTAAATTATTAACCACTAAGAAGGCTAAGTCTTCCGGCTGTAGCACGCGTTCTGGATTTCCATCGGTAAAATTAGCGTCTAGCGTCATGTCGGTAGCGATAGTGCTAGGATTTACCGTCGTCACGCGAATACCTTTTTTGCGTACCTCTTGCATCAAGGACTCCGTCAAGTTGATAACAGCGGCTTTGGAAGCACCATAAGCACTTAAATTGGCTGCACCTTTTAATCCTGCTGTTGAAGCAATATTGATGATATCGCCAGCGCCTTGTTCAATCATAAGCGGCAATATTTCATGTACTAAGTATAGTGTACCAAACACATTGACTTGAATAACTTTCTCCCAGTCGCTAATTGGAAGATCTAGAAAACCACCAGTTTTTAGGATTCCAGCGTTATTGATTAAGATGTCTACACGCTTGCTTTCTGCCGTCAAGTGTTGAAGTGCTGTTTGCACCTCTTCTAAATTTGATACGTCGGCTGCTGCTACTTCAACGCGTATAGCAGGGTTGATGGTTTTAGCCTCAGCCGCTACTTTCTCAATGTCAGATAAGGTGCGACTAATTAGTAATAGATTCACCCCTTCGGCAGCCAATGCTATTGCCATGGCTCTGCCTAATCCTTTTCCGCCACCCGTTATAAGTGCCGTTTTTCCATTTAATGCTTGCATAGTAAAAAATTTATATTCAAAAGTCATATTTATGCCCGAGAATAGCAAGACAAAGCGTAATCATGACGCTAGAAAGATGAAATATACGCCTTTTTAGAGGCATGAAGCCATAAAAAAAGCCCAACATCGTTTGGGCTTCTTCTGTATAAGTGACTGGTGCTTATTGGTAGTCGGTCGTTATTTTACTTATTTTCCAATCATTTTTTTCTTTGGTTAAAGCGACGTGGTCAACACGTGTGAAATGACCGAAGTCCATTGTGATTTTTGCTACTGCTGTCTGTGCGCATTCGTCTAGTACTTCATATTTTGTGGTGCAATTGTAGTTTAAGGCTTTGTTCTCATTGACAAATTTAATGAACTCTCTTTTGTTGCAGCTCACGCCGTTGGCTTTGTTTAAATATTCAAAATCCGATGTAAAGAGATTCTTGTGTAGTTTAAGATCTGCAGTGCTGACAAAGTCTAAATAGTTTTTTACTGTTTTAGTACTTTCCATAGCTTTCGACGGCAATGCTTTTGAGCTTGCGAAAGCGGTAAAACTTGTCATCATAACGAAGACGATAGCGAGGGTTGATAGGATTCTTTTCATGACAATATTATTTTAATTTGTTAGTTTCTGTTATTTGATACTCCAAAGGTAGTTGTGTATGTTGTTGATATATAGTTGTTTTAGATGATTAGCTCTCTTTTCTCGGTGAAGCTGGGGAATTTTTCGGTGAAAAATGCTTACTAATTATGATTAGTACTTTAGCTGCTAGAAAATCGTTACTCGATAAATATATTTTTCGAGCTGTTAAACCAATCTTGTCCGCTTGCTATCTATACAGAAATAAAGCGCCTTATTATGAAGAAGATTATTACACTCTTGGTATGTTTGTTAAGCTTAAATGTGTTGCTGGCTCAACGTATATCTGTTACGACGGATATTTTTGGAGATTTACAGTATAGTGATGATGATCTAAAGTATAAGGCTACTTTGAAAAAGGATATTTTTGATGCCTTGATATTCACCGATAGTAAACAGAATAGTATCACCTACGAGAAGAAATTTATTGATATTAAGTTTTCTGGTATTTTAGGCGATAAACAGCGGAAAACGGATATGCTGATGGGGCTTATTCGCGAAAATATTGATAATCAAAAGTATATAGCTAAGTATAGCGTGACAATTTTCGATAAGGTGCTTATCGAAGATAATCGAGGGTATCGTTTGGAACAAGACCTTGATATCTTTGTGCGACAGGAGCAAAATCAGGGAGGAAACAACCCTGGAAAATATGCAAAGGTTAAAAAAGACGCTTTTGGAAATCTAAGTATACGTGATGGTCGTGAAACAGCTTCTTTACGAAAAGATAATCGAGGTAACTGGACCTATGAGGATAGCTTGGGTAATAGGTTTGAGTTTGCTAGAAAAACATGGAATCAATTGATGAGACGATACCGGAGTACAGAAGATGTCTTTCTATCTATCGTTGATGAGTATTTTTATTAAGATAAGTATATAGAAAAAGCTTCCATTGGCACGTGTACCAATGGAAGCTTTTTTTGTAGTAACCACTTAACGTTTAAAAACGATATCCACAGGATAACATCCATCCGCGATTATATATTTTTATAGCATCTGTTTTGCTACTTTCTTGTGTATAGCTATTGGCATATTGAAATAAATCGGTGAAGCCATGCAAATAGCGAGCACCTAATGAGAGGTTGTTTTTAAAGTAATATTCCATCCCTAGATTTAGTCCGAAGTCCAACTTTTGGAGGTAACGAGTTTTACTTTCATCATTAGCACCATCGCCATAAATGTCTTTATCAGCATACCATTTGCCATCTTCATCTTTTCGCTTTACGTTGGCTCCTAAAAGTGCACTTATGTAAGGGCCAGCAAACAGCTGTAGGCCTCCTTGTTGAAAGGTAATGCTGGCAGGCATCAGGTCGAGGTAATTGCGCGTCATGGTCGATTCGTATATATTTTCTGTATCGTCTGCTAGCGATACGCCTACCTTACGCTGGTTGAATAAAAGCTCGTGCTTCAACCCAAATTTATTGCTCAATCGGGTATCGACAAATATACCTACATGAAAGCTCGCTTTGTAGGATGTCTGTTGGTTGGCGAAGATAAAGTCTATCTCTTTACCATATAAATTGTAATAGTTTGTTCCTGCTTTAATCCCCCAGCGGAGGTCATCTTTAGGGTTTACATCTTCTTCTATCGGATGATTTTCATGCTCCATGACTAATGGACTTGTGTCATGCTGCTGTGCCTGCACTTGGATGGAGAGCAACACTATAATTGCGAGTATATATCTTTTTTTCATGTTTTTCCAGTTTAGAAGTTTATATCCCATATTCCGGCAGCACGTTCAAGCTCAACGAGAGAAGAAGCATAGTTGTATAACGTTTGATAGTAGCCTTGCTGCGTTTCGTTGTGTGTACGCTGTGCATCCAATACTTCCAATAAAGATGTTTCTCCTCTTTTGTAGCTATATATTTTTCCATCGAGTATGGCTTTAGCCTCGATGAGTAGGCCTTTTTCATATTGGCGTACCTGTTTTTGTGTTGCCATATAGTGTTGATAGCGTTGTTTTACTTCTGTTTGTATTTCCTGCTCGGTCTGTTTGTATTCCTGTTCGGCTTGTAAAGCTCCATACTGTGCTCCACGTAAATCGCCCGAGCGTCGGTTTGAAAATTTTAGCGGAATGCTGATGCCTGCATTGACGGTGGCGGTAGAGGGCGTTGGCGCAATCACGTTGCGCACATAGGAAGCATAGCCCATACCGATAGAGAGGCCTAAGTCTATGGCGCGGTCAGCCTTAGCAAGCTTGATCATGCTTTGTGCCACCTCTTTGTTTTGTAGCGCTGCCTGCATATCTGCTCGGTTGTTGAGGGCTGTCGTTATCAGTTCTTGTACTGAAAACTGACGGTCGAAGTTGGTGAGCTTTCCCTGTGGGTCGAGTAGTTCCGTCGATGCCGATGTGCCCATCCATAACGATAAATCGGCCAAGGCATTTTGCCATTCTGCTTCGGCAGCATATACTTCATTACGCATGCGTAAAGCTTCTAGTTGACTTTGACGAGCATCAATAGCGGAGATGCTCCCCAATTTATGGCGGATGCTATCTGAGGTGGCCAGCTGTTTTACACTTTGGTAGGCCTCTTCTTGCACCTGTAGTAGTAGTTTGTTTTGTATACTCGCCAAGAAGGATAGGGTTGCATCGCTACGTAGGTTCTGGAAATAGTTCGCTAGCAGTAGACGCGTCAGTTGAACTTGGTTCTTTGCCAAGTTTATACGTGCTTTTCGTTTTCCGCCAAGCTCCCAAGTCCAGCTGAGCTCCGAGCCAAAACCATAGCCCATGTCCATGCGGCGTTGGCCATTGTCTGACCAGTTGAAATTTAGTTCTGGATCCGGAAATACGGCTGCGCTTTGTGCTTCTGTCTCTGCAATGTTTAGATTGAACCGCTCGGCGGCATAGGCCATGTTTCCTTTACCCACTTGACTGATATAATTGCTATAGTCAAGTGGGGCCCGATTCAGCTTCGAGTCGGTCGTTTGTGCATTCGTTCTGTAACCAGTTATGCAGAGAACGAATAGGAGTAAAGTTAGCTTTCTCATGGTTTCCTTTTTAATTTTTATCTTTCGGAGTTGTATAATTAGCTCCCCATTTTTTTTCAATAAGGTAGTATAGGGCCGGTAGTACAAAAAGGGTAATGATGGTCGAGAATAATAAACCATATACAATGACAGTTGCTAGTGGTCGTTGCACATCCGACCCGATACCGGTAGCGATAGAAGCGGGCAATAGGCCAAGTATAGCCACTGTTGCCGTCATCAATACAGGGCGGAAGCGATGTTGAGCTCCTTCAATGACAGCATGGAGCAAATCAAACCCTTGTTTCCGTAAAGCATTGATATGGGAAATCATAATCACGCCATTCTGAATGGCTACACCAAAGAGGGCAATAAAGCCTACCGACGATGATACATTGAGCGTCATGCCGCGGACATTTAAGGCTAGCATTCCCCCAAAGAGTGCTAAAGGCACAATACTCATCAGTAATCCTGCCTGGCGGAAAGAGTTGAATGCTCCATAGAGCAGGATAAACATGATGCCTAGCGCTAGCGGCACAATGACCGATAAACGTGAGTAAGCACGGTTTTGATTTTCAAACTGCCCGCCCCATTTTACTTGATATTGTGTATGGTCATAGCTAATATTTTTTTCTATGCTCGCTTGTGCTTCCTCTAGTAATGATTTCAAATCGCGGTTACGTACGTTTAGTTTCACCGTTAGGTGTCTATTGTTCATCTCTCGCGTAATGGTGCTCTCTCCTGTGCTCAGTGAAATATCGGCTACCTGCGATAGAGGTATCTTACTTCCCGATTGAGAAGTGAGCATAAGACTGGCAATTTTTTCAGGCGTATTACGGCTAGATTCTTTGTAACGGCAGATGATATCATAGACTTTATGTCCAATGAACAACTGTGATACAGCCTTTCCGCCGACGGCGACTTCAATTAGTTCGGCTACATCAGCTACGTTCACACCATACTGTGCCATCTTGTCCCGGTCGGCATGAATTTGTAGCTGTGGGAGTGGCGGTTCTTGGTCAATGGCCAAATCTACCGCTCCAGGTACTGTTTTTAAAGTTTCCAATACCTCATCTGCAATGCGGCGTGTTTCCTTGAAGTCTTCACCAAAGATTTTAATCACCAGCTCGCTATGAGCGCCTGAAATTTTATCCATCACCCCGTCAATCATCGGCTGTGAAAAGCCAACTGTAAAGCCAGGCATGCCTTCATATTCTTTTGCTAACTCTTCAATTAAGTCATATTTCGTCTTTCCTTTTGGCCATTCTTTATAAGGCTTGATGCCTATAGATACCTCAAAGTGAGATGCTGTCCATGGATCGGTTCCATCATCGTTACGCCCTGCCTGCACCATGACGTAGGTTATTTCGTCATGTTTCATGGTGTGTGCACGAAGGCTATCACTCATGGCCTTGGACTTCTCTACCGACAAACCTGGCGGAAGTTGCACTTGTAGCCAAATGGATCCTTCATCTAAAGGAGGTAAGAAGTCTTTCCCTACACGCCATGTAAGTAATGATGTTGCAATTAGGATTATACTTAAAGGGATAAATACGATTTTAGGGCGTATCATTATCTTTTGCACCCCAGCGTGGTAAGCTTGTCCCAATTTTTCTAACCATCTGTTATGACGCACCTTTTGAGGCTTTCGATAGAGGATGTAAGCTATCCCAGGGATTATCAATAATGCTACAGCCAAGGCGCCCACGAGCGCATAGCCTACCGTGAAGGCCATAGGTGTGAAAAGCTTCTTTTCTACACGTTCAAAAGCGAATAGTGGAAGATAGGCCGTAATGATAATGATGGTCGCAAAAAAGACCGGCTTAGCTACTTCTGCAGCGTGTTGAATAATCGTTTTCTGTAGCAATGGTGCTTTCGGATCTTCTTCACGTTTTTTCAAAATCGTCTCCAGCATCACGATGGCCCCATCGACGATGATACCGAAATCTATAGCCCCTAAGGAAAGTAGATTGGCCGGAATATTCGTAAAGTGCATGAGGATAAAGGCTATCAATAGCGATAATGGAATAGTAATCGCTACGAGCAAAGCCCCCCTCCAGCTGCCTAGGAAGACGATAAGAACAATAATCACCAGTGTCATCCCTTCTAGGAGCGTATGCGACACCGTTTGTAGCGTCGTATTGACTAAATCTGTACGGTCTAAAAACGTATGAATCTTTACGCCATGGGGTAGGCCTCCTTCGTTTAATTCCTTAACGGCGGTCTGGATGCCTTCCAATACAAGTGAAGGATTTTGTCCGCGTAATAATAGAACAATACCTTCTAGACTTTCATCGTAATTACGCTCACGATCGGTGAAACCTAATACACCTTTGCGCTCTAGTGTACCATATTTGAGCTCACCAATATCGCTTAGTAAAATAGGCATGCCATTTTCACTTTTAACGACTATTTTTCCGAGGTCTTTCAGGTCCTTGACTAAGCCTATTCCGCGCACCACATAGCCTAAATCGCCTCGTGGTAATACGCTACCGCCGGTATTGGCATTATTTTTTTCAATAGTCTCGATAACCTCACTTAACGACAGCTTATACTGCTCCATCTTCATGGGGTCGACTTCCAGTTGAAACTGCGTTGTGATACCACCAAAGTTGGTCACATCGGCCACGCCAGAAACCTGCTTTATGCGCGGCATGATAGTGAAGTTCTGCAAGTCTGTGAGCTCTCGTAAATCATGATTACCATCAGTTTCGATGATATATCGGTAGATTTCGCCGATAGGCGATGTCAAAGGGTCCAAACCAGGTACAGCTTCGTAGGGTAGCTCTACCTCATTGAGACGCTCTTGGATACGCATGCGCGCCCAATAGTCGTCTACACCATCTTCAAATACCATGGTGATGATGGATAGGCCAAAGGTACTCTTGCTACGCATAACATGCATGCCGGGTAACCCATTGAGGCTACGCTCTAAGGGGATGGTAATTTGCTGTTCTACTTCTTCTGCTGCAAGTCCGTTCACTTGCGTCACGACTTGCGATGTTACGTCGGCAATATCAGGATAAGCCTCAACAGATAGCTGTTTCCAGGAGTAATAGCCAAAGAAAGCCATCAAGGTAAAAAGGGCAACCATTACCCAGCGCTTCGTTATGCTGATTTCTATAAGGTTGTTCATTGTTTGTAGTTTTTTAATGAAAGAGATAGAATTAACGTAAAAACAAAACGCCACCTTCGTCGACTATTGTTTCTCCATGAGCTAGTCCCTCACTGATGATTACTTGCCCATCGGAAGATCCTGCTGTTTGCACCGCTCTTTTTTCGTATCGATTTTTATCAATTTTCACAAATACAAATTGCGTGTTCTCTTGTTGAAGTACTGATTTAGCGGGTACTAGAATTCGTGGATGAGGTGCATCTTTAAAGCGTAGATTAGCATACATGCCCGGCCTGAAAATGCGATCTATATTGTCACAAGCAACCAACACTTCCACGCTGCGTGTTTCATCGTTTACTAGCTCACCGATATGGTAAATCTTTCCAATGACCGACCTGCCAGGTATTGCTGCAATCTGTACAGATACCTCATCCATTTTCCCCAAGTGGGGAATATCTTTTTCTTTAACCTGTGCCGCAATCCAAACTTTGGAAAGCTCAGCAACGATAGCGATTGGCTCTGTATCCTCTTTAAGGTATTGTCCCATGACAATGGAATTGCTGATTATTTCTCCTGCAATAGGGGAGTAGACGACAAGAGGTTTGCCGAGTTGTAGCTTTGCCGGGTCTACATGGAAGATCTTAAGTGCCGAGTTCGCATTGAGTAATCCTGTTTTTTTTATTTCATATTCTGTCTCTGCTTCTTCGAGCTCCCGTTGTATGCCAACACCATGCTTGAGCAAGTCTTTTTGACGCTTTAAGCGAAGCTCCGCTTGATGAAATTCCTGTTGGGCATCGAAGTAATCTTTTTGTGCACTGAAAAAGTCGGATGAGCTAATTTCAAATAAAGGGGTGCCTGCGGTTACTTTTTGTCCCAATTTGATGAAGGACCGTAAAACACGCCCCGCAAAAGGCGGAGCAATCTCTGCATAATTGTTAGGGATTGTCTTTACGATACCTGTCGTCATCCATTCCTCTTTAAAAGGTTGTTCTTCGATGGTCGAACTATGGAGACGCGTATGTAGATTGGAGTTTTCCGTTAAGGTTATGGTATCTCCTTTCACGGTGAAGGGTTGTTCTCCTGTTTGTTGTTCCTCTTTAGTATTGCCACAGGCATAAACCACCAAAGAAATGGCGGCAAGAAACCATAAAGCCTGGCCATGGTTTCTGAATTTTCCCATTTTGATCATCATTGTATTCACTATTTTTATTTTTCTTATCAGGAATTGACGTGTTAGTAGACCTTTTTTTGATATAGAACAAAGGTCGTTACGATCCATGGAGAAGGTCGTTAGAGGGTAAATAGAAAAAAATTAGAATTTTATTAGAAGGTTATATCGCATAAAAAAGGCTGGATATTTTAAAATACCAGCCTTTTCTGTTGCGTCTAATAGTAGTTGGGCTATAGCCAGCTATCGAACTTCTTGATAAACCAATTTTTAACGAATTGAGTCAGTAAACAGTAAGCGATTAAAATGCCAATCAACCATGGGAAATAAGCCATAGGAAGGGGGACCATCTTCAATGCTGGCGCTAAAGAGGAGAATGGAAGAAAAATGCCTATAGCCATAATCAAAGTGGTCAAAGCAACAACAGGTGCGGTAGCCCAACTTTGGATAAATGGAATCTTACGTGTACGAATCATATGGATAATTAAAGTTTGTGATAGTAGTCCTTCTACAAACCAACCAGACTGAAATAACGCTTGATGTTCGACAGAATTTGCTTTGAACACGAAGTAGAGCACAGCAAAGGTGGCGAAGTCAAAAATTGAACTTATAGGACCGATATAGACCATAAACTTAGATACATTGCCGGCATCCCATTTTTGTGGTTTCTTTAAAAATTCTTCGTCCATGCTATCCCAAGGTATAGATATTTGGGATACATCATACAGCAAATTCTGAATCAACAAATGGATAGGCAACATCGGTAAGAAAGGTAGAAAGGCACTAGCACCAAGCATACTAAACATATTACCGAAATTGCTTGACGTCGTCATTTTGATATATTTTATGATATTTCCAAATGTTCTACGTCCATAGATAACGCCTTTGCGTAAAACCATTAGGTCTTTTTCCAGTAGGATGATATCCGCGCTTTCTTTAGCTATATCTACGGCAGTATCCACACTGATACCTACATCTGATTCTTTAAGTGCAGCGGCATCGTTAATACCATCGCCCATAAAACCTACTGTATGTCCTTGGCTACGTAATGCTTGAACTACACGTACTTTCTGTAATGGATTTAGTTTCGCGAAAACAGAAACACTATGCATCTTTTCTAGTAGCATTTCTTCCGACATGGTTTCCAACGTGCTGCCATTTATAATCTCTTGAACAGGGATTCCTACATCGTTACATATCTTTTGTGTGACGGTTTCATTGTCGCCTGTCAATACTTTGATGCTGATTCCCAATTTTAATAAGGCCTCAATTGCAGGCTGCGCTGATGGTTTTGCAGGATCTAAAAAGCCAATAAATCCAGTCAGTGTAAGTTTGTTTTCATCGGCCAACGAATAGGTGAGTGGATGCGAAGCATCAAACTCCCGAATGGCTACAAGTAGCACGCGAAGGCCATCGGCATTCATCTTCCGTGAGGTTTCTAACACGATTTTACGCATAGAATCATCCATTGGTACGGCATTATCTTTTTCAATATGTAGGCTGCGGTCGTCTCCAGGATCGAAAGTATGTGTACATAATTACAACATTTCTTCTACTGCTCCTTTGCAAATAAGCAGGTGCTTGCCTTGGTGCTCTTTCAAAATGACCGACATACGACGACGCTCAAAATCAAAAGGTATTTCATCAATTTTCACATATTGCTCTTCCACACGTAGGTAATCGTGCAGATCGACATGTTCTAAAACTGCTTTGTCCATTAGGTTTTTAAGTCCCGTTTGGTGATAGCTATTCAAGTATGCCCATTTTAAAACCTCATCATCTTCTACGCCATATACATTCAGGTGTTTCTCTAGCACAATTTTGTCGAGCGTTAATGTTCCTGTTTTGTCGGTACATAGAATATCCATGGCTCCAATATTTTGGATGGAATTTAAGCGTTTGACAATTACTTTTCTTTTACTCATGTTGACAGCACCTTTAGCTAGGTTCGCGGTAACAATCATAGGGAGCATCTCTGGTGTCAATCCGACAGCTACCGCTACCGCAAAGAGAAGAGCTTCCCACCAATCGTTTTTAAGAAAACCATTGACCAAAAAAATGATAGGAACCATCACAAGCATAAAGCGAATCAGCAACATGCTTACTTTGTTAATGCCTTTATCAAAGCTTGTTTCTGGACGCTCACCAGTAATCGATTTGCTGATACTGCCAAAGTAGGTATAGGCTCCGGTGGCTACAATTACGGCTTTCGCGGAACCACTAACCACGGTGGTCCCCATGAAGCAAAGATTATTGAGCTCGAGCGCTTGTTTCTTGTCGGCATCACGAATTGGTAGATGATTTTTTTCTACTGGCAGCGCTTCACCAGTTAGCATACTCTCACCGATGAATAAATCTTTACTGGTAATGATACGGCAATCGGCAGGAATCATGTCGCCTGCAGAAAGAAATATAATATCACCAGGTACGAGTTCGGCAATAGGTATTTCTTCGCGCGGATTGAATTTGCGCTGTACCGTAGCAGTGGTTTTAACCATGCTTTTTAATTTTTCTGCCGCAGCGTTACTGCGAAATTCTTGAACAAAACGTAGCAGTACGCTTAACAATACCATGATAGAAACAACGATGACCGTTTTGTAATCTTTATCTTCTGGCGCAGCCAACCAAACGTCAATCACATAGGAAACGCCAGCTATAATCAATAGGATGTAAATAAAAGGGTTGGCAAAAGCCTTTAGCAGCTGTGCATACCAGCGTGGTGCTCGTTGATGTTGAACAGCATTGGGTCCAAATTTCAAGCGACGGTCGTCAGCTGTAGCTGCAGTGATGCCTTCTTCACTTGTTTCCAGCATAGCGAATACAAATTTCTCATCTTGTTTAGATGCGTTTTGTAGTCTAATAATGGTGTTTGCATTCATGCTTCCTGCTGTGCTGGAAGATTGGAATGCATTTTTAATTTTATTTGTTAGTCTGATCATACTATCAGTTTTTAATCATTGTTGTACCCATTCCGCGGGGTCTATAACTAGCTGTCTAGCGGACTGTCATTTCTCTATAGTTCGGACTCTGTTGCTACAATTTCCCAACTAACTTTCTTAACCTTATCTTCAATGGTTAGCCTACTGGCCACACGTTCCATCAAGCTGTCTTGCTGCGATAGTGCCCTTATTTCGGCAGTGATAATCGCATTAGAAGGGCTTCCGTGGTCATCGCTACTTAAAGACTTTAAAAGCGTTTTTTCTTCGTTTTCTAACATCTTCATCAGTAATATGCGGATATGATTTTCCACCTCCATTTTGCAGGTTATCGTAAATAGGTAACCCGTTTGCACACTCGCTGTTTTGACAAAGCTTATTTTATTAATCTGAATACCAATAGGTCTTAAAATAATGTGTGTAAGCATAATGGTAACGGTGACCACTGCTGCTTGCGGAAATAAACCTAATCCGCAAAGAGCACCAACAGCCGCCGAACACCAAATTGTTGCCGCTGTATTTAAACCCTGTACATTTAGACCATCTTTCATAATGACTCCCGCACCCAAAAAGCCAATCCCACTGACGATGTAAGAAGCGATACGCCCTGTAGCGTCACCACCAATTTCTATAGCAAGTAAGATAAAGGCCGTAGCACCCAAGGAAACCAGTGTATTGGTACGTAGCCCTGCATTTTTCTGTCGCCAATGTCTTTCCAATCCAATCGCAGCACCCAATAGTTGGGCAGCAAAAAGGCGTAAAGTAAAATCTAATATTCCCATGGCTATGTCCTCCTTTCTTTATGATGCACAAATGTGAGAAACATGTTATTGAATCGTAGTTAGAGGATAAATAGAAAAAAATTAGAATTTTATTAGAGCGGTATTATTAGAAATCGGTGGTAATGCCGTGGATTTCGATAGATACGCCTTAAAAGACTTTTGAGAACTTTTGATTGAACGGTTTTAGGATGACTTGATAACCTTAGGATTTTGTAATCCCTCGATGAATAGGTTGGCTTGGGAAATCAAAAAGGAAGAAACAAGAATCTTTTATACTTGTTGGTTGTTGTTTTTTTTGTGTTTATGCGATGATTGCTTTCGGAGGTGAAGCATATACTGCGCTAAAGCGAACAATAGAATTAGTCCTGTAGCACCGAGTACATAAGATTTGCGCGCCTGCGTCGTATTTTTATTTTCTTCCGCTTCGGCAATTGTAGCGTAGCTATCTCGTCTATGTCCGCTTTGGGGGGTATCCTCAGGCTGTTGGCGTAGTCTAGGACTATCTTTTTTAGGAGGTAGATCCTGTTTGTAAGGATTCATCGGCGCTACTTGCCAATCACGAGCACTGTAGGGGCGAGGCTCAAAATTAATAAGTATGGCAAGTAATTTAACAATGGTCTCATCGGGATCTTTTGTTTTTCCAAGGATAAAATGTTGTAATGATTTGAGCCGACCGAGTTCTGCATGTAGAATAGCCTTTTCCAAACTCGGGTATTTGCAGGTAGGATTGTAGTAATCTTCAAAAACCAGCCGATCGGCTATTGGTATGCCTTGTGCCAGCCGGATCAAACAATAATCGCGCAAATTCGCAGGTGATGGATTTGCCATTTTAGCGTGCAAATCTTCATTTATTTTTTTTTCGTAGTAAGCGATTTTTACCGCTTTTCTAAATAGGATGAATGTGAACATTCAAACAAAATAAACCCACCTATAGCTGAAATTTTACGGGTTCCCGTAAAACAAAAAGGTCGTTAAAGGGCTAATTAAGGCCTTTAATTGATTATTCACCGGTATTTTCGGAATAATCGGAATTGTCGGATTTTCTTAATTCTTTACCTTTTTTCACACACTACATTTGTTTACGAAATCAGCAAAAGCTATTGCCTCAAGTGAGATATTATTGCTTTTCGGTTTCGTTATCTGCAAGAATCGTATTGGGTTCGAACTGGCTCGGGAAGCAGTTTAAATCCGTACGATCAAGGCAACCACTTCCCTAAATAATTCAGAAGGCCTTCTGAAACTTTTGTAGCAATCCCCTGCATGGAGCAGGCGGGCCTACCTAGTTTTTGACTTTTAATTTTTAGTACAATGTGGTATTTAATTTTAGCCTTATTTTTTGGTCAACCGACAACAACTAATTCAGCAGGTGGTCCTCCACCGCCACCTCCACCGCCGCCAACAGACGTTCCGGGCACTCCTGGAGATGGTGGGAATGAAGGTGTTATTCCTCCGCCAAAAAAATAAAATATAACCGTTAAATAGAGAGTAGGCCCGCCTGCTCTCTATTCCTTTTTTTAGCTTGTATAAGTATTTAAATTTCAATAAATTCGGAAAAAATTAGCCCGTATTGAAATATTTTATTATTTGTTGCCTTTTCCTTGCTCTTTTTGGCTGTGGACGAAAGGTGGTGACGGAGGAGGTTATCGATGGTAACTTGCTTTTAGACACAGCATACGTTTACATGGAGGAAGGAAAGCTCGATAGTGCATTTTTGTATTTCGACAAGGGAAAGCAGCTTTATATAGAGCGAAATGATAGCCTTGGTGTGGCTAGGTCTTTAATTAATATGGCTATTATTCAACGTGGTCAAAGTGATTTTTATGGTGCCCAAGAGAGTGCTTTGCTGGCTGAGGGGTATCTTAAGTTGGATGAACCTGAGCATCATGCTTACCTGAGCAGCAATTATAATATTTTAGCAATCGCTACTGATAAATTGAAAGACTATGAACAAGCGATTGCTTTTTATAAGTTGGCCATTAAATTTTCAACAGACTCTACACATAAACAGGTTTATTATAACAATATTGCTTTAAGTCATCAAAGTTTAGGTCAGTATGATCAGGCTTTAGCGATTTATGAGCGTATACTTGCAGAATCTACGGAAAAATCTATACAGTATGCCCGTTTTCTAACGAATAAAGCTAAGACGCGTTGGCAGATGGACAAGACCTACAATCCTGTTCCGGAGTTTTTGGAAGCTTTAGGGATTAGAAAACATGAGAATGACAATTGGGGACAAAATTCTAGTTATGGACAATTAGCTGATTACTATAAATTGAGTAAACCTGATTCGGCCTTATTTTATGCGAAGTTACAATACCAGATTGCAAAGTCGTTAAATAGTGCTGACGATCAGATTAATGGGTTACAGCGTCTAATGCGTTTGTCCCCGGCAGATGATATGAAGGGATATTTTGAGACCTATAAAATACTTAACGATAGTATTCAAGAATCTCGAGCCGCCGCCAAGAATCAGTTCGCATTAATACGCTATGAAGTCGAAAAAAATAAAGCCGACAATTTAGTATTACAGCGTGATAATGCGGAGAAGGCTTACCGCCTAACTTGGCAACGTATATGGACGTTTTCAATTAGTGGATTTACTTTGATAGGTTTTTCTTTTGCTATGCTATGGTACAAGAAAAGAAAAGAACGCAATGAACGCGAAAGTCAGTTTAAGATAAAAGCTGAGCAGCTCCGGATATCACGTAAGGTACATGATGTGGTCGCTAATGGTATTTATCGCGTGATGACGGAAATTGAACATAAAGAGTCTCTGGATCGTGATGGCGTACTAGACCGGTTGGAGGATATGTATAACCAATCAAGAGATATTTCCTATGAAGCTGAAGATGGTACCAAGCCTACTCCTGCTTACCATATGCGGATGGCTAGTTTATTAAAGTCTTTTGCTACGCAGAGCTGTAGGATCCTTATTGCTGGAAATGAAAAGGCACTATGGAATGGGGTAGCGGAGGCTAAGAAAAAAGAAATATTTGCTATCCTACAAGAATTAATGGTTAACATGCGTAAGCATAGTCACGCTGATCAGGTTGTTATTCGTTTTGAAAGGGCAGGGGATGGGTTGTGGATTCACTATCGGGATAATGGACTTGGTTTGGCAGATGGATGGACGGAAGGTAATGGTTTGAAAAGTACGGGAAACCGTATTGAAAGTTTATTCGGGAAAATTAACTTTGTGAATAAACCGGAAAAAGGGCTTCGCATAGAAGTCTTTTTACCACTACCTTAAAAACTAAAAATCGATGTTTAAAAAAGTACTCATAGCTGAGGACCACGAGATTGCTAATATTTCCGTGCAGAAGACCTTGTTTGATCTAGGAATTCAAGGTACTAAATATGTATACTACTGTGATGATGCATTGAGTTGGGTGAAAAGAGCCGTGCAGGATGGAGAACCTTACGATTTGCTCCTTACAGATTTAATTTTTGAGGACGATGAAATGCCTCAAAAAATTAATAATGGCATTGATCTAATAAAGGCGGTGAAGGAAGTTCAGCCAGATATTAAGATTATTATTCTTTCCGCCGAAAGTCGTAGTAACGTAATCGATGATTTGTTTGCGGATGGAACGGTTGATGGCTATGTTCGTAAAGCACGCCGTGATGGGCAATATCTCAAAGAGGCATTGCATGCTACGTTTAGTAATAAAACCTATCAATCTCCAGAGACCAAGCGTAGCATAGAGGAACGCAACACACACGAGTTTTCGGGTTTAGATATTCATATTGTATCCTTATTATCCAAAGGAGTCTCTCAAAAAAATATTCCTTTTCATCTTCAGGAACGTGGCGTTAAGCCTTCGGGATTGAGTAGCATTGAAAAGAGATTGAATTTAATGCGTGATGTGTTAGATTTTTCCAAGAATGAGCAACTTGTCGCTTACTGTAAAGATATAGGTTTACTGTAGTTTTTTTTATCGTTTACGGATTCCCGTAATATTGGTTTGATTTTCTTAAATACCTTTATAAAGGAAATGAAAGTAGAAGAATATTAGTGAAATATTATGTTAATATAAATGCCCAATTAAACGGTGATCATGAAGTACATCAAGAATATTGTATTTACTTGCCGACTGAGTTAAATAGAAAATATTTGGGTTATTTTCAAACATGCCAAGAGGCAACAAAGCAGGCGAAGCTCCTGTATACTTTAGCAAATGGTTGTAAAATGTGTTGTCGTGAATGTCACACACGTTAGAGTATCCTTTATCAGAACTTATATTATCCAATTATACTTGTTTAGAAGATTACCATCTCGGTAATCTTCTTTCTTTTTATCAACTTTCCGCATAGGTATGGTATCGCTGTTTTGAGACTAAAAGCTGCTGTGATATCTTTTATTAAATTTTATACGACCATTTAAACAATTGCATATTCCTATGCAATGCTTCTTTATTTTTCGTGAATTTAGCGCGCTGTGCTGAACAATATGCTAGAAAATAGGTGAAGGGCTGTTAGCTTTGTTATAGCTGCTCTTAGGCGTCGTTTAGCGGTATTAGGGTAGGTTTCCTAGATTAGTTGTTGGAGTATCTCTTAAAGTGTGTCTCATAGCCTTTGCGTGAACAATATTGTTCTACTACCTTGCCAAGCTTTAATAACTTCATAAACGAGCTATAAGCAGCTCCTATCTCTTAAGGCTAAACAAGTAATCATATATAGTTAATGCTGTAGTTTATCGCCTTACTCGTTATTAAAGATGGGGATGCCTAGATGGAGTCTCCTATACCTCTCCCTTAATTTGGCTTAACAAGCTGCTAAGCCTAGTATCCTTAATAGCTATTAAAGTTAGCTTTGCTACGGTCGTTTGAAGTAGTATTTATTTTTATTTGTGGGTTGAGTGGGGTGAGTATGCTGATTTGTTTTTTCGAAGTACAGTTAAGCGGTTTAGGTAGTACGTGGTCACTACAAAAAAAAGGGAGTTTCAAACATGAAACTCCCTTTTTTTTGCTAAATAGCGACGCTTACTTTACGCCTAATTTAGTTTTAATATCTTTTGTTAAGTCATCACCACCAGCGAAGTAAGGGATGCTACCGTTTGATACGTCTAAAACATAAGCATAACCTTTTTCTTTAGAAACGATAGTGATTGCATCAATAACTTTCTTTTGGATTGGTTGGAAAAGCTCTTCTTCTTTTTTCGACAAATCTTCTTGCGCTACACGTTGAACGTCTTGAATGCGTTGTTGTATTGTTTGAAGTTCAGTTTCTAAAGCGTGCAACTGTTGATCTACCGATTCTTTATTAGCTTCGCTACGGTTTCTCAATTTGTCATTAGCTTCATTTTGTTTCTTTTGAAACTCCTCGTACATACCTTGCAACTCTTTAGTTTTTGTGTCTTGCAACACTTTAAGTTGATCTTGAGCCGTTTTAAACTCAGTAGTCGAAGAAATAATCTCACCAAAATTGATGTGACCAATTTTTTGCTGTGCACTTGCGTATTGAGTGCCTAAAAACATCACCGCCGCTAGCGCTGCACTTCTAAATAAATTTTTCATTCTTTCCATTTTAATCTTTTGTATTTAGTTTTTGAAAAACCCAATACGGCACTTTTGTATAACGTTAATAATTAATTTCGTGTTGTACTACAATAATAAACAAAAAAATTAATTCGACAAGGTTGAATCTGGTTTAAAGCCTAATTTTGTAATAACATCGCTGCTTTTATCCAGTTTAGGGTTTGCAAAGAGGAAAGTTACTTCACTTCCTTTATCCAAAATTAAATCTAAACCTTGGTTGTTTGCGATATCTTGAATCGCTTTAGCAACGCGGTCTTGAATAGGTTTTACTAAGCGGATACGCTCTTTGTAAAGGTCCCCTTCGTAACCAAATTTTTGGCGTTGGAATTCTTTAACTTGTTTTTCTTTGTTTACGATTTCATCCTCGCGACGGCGACGCATGTCGTCATTTAACAATACCTGGTCGTTCTGATACGCTTTGTATAGTTTCTCGATTTCACCGTAGCGCTTATCGACTTCCTCTTGCCAGTTGCTCGCTTGGTCATCCAAAAGTTTTTGCGCCGAAACATATTCCGGAATATGCTTTAAAATATAATCTGAATCTACATAAGCAAAACGCTGTGCAAAGGATGCCGTTGTTGAAAAAGCTACGAAAGCAATTATAAATAATATTCTTTTCATCCGTATAAATTTTATGTTAAGCTTTAACTTTTTTAATTAATTTTTGTTTTCTTCTCTTTAGGACAATTATAGTTCCAAAAAGTTTAAAATCCACCCATATTTTGCATAATACTGAAAGTGAAGTTTTGTTTCCACTCACTAGAACGTAAACCTGGGATAGGGTCGAAGGCATGTCCATAATCGATACCTAGCATACCAAAGATAGGTAAGAAGATACGTGCACCAACACCTGCTGATCTACGCATTTTTAATGGATTTACCTCACTGAACTTATTCCATGTGTTACCTGCCTCAGCAAACGCTAAAACGAATACTGTAGCTTGCTCATTTAACATCACTGGGTGTCTTAACTCCATTTGGTATTTTGTATAGATAGGGCTACCCGAGTTAATCGCAATACGCTCTTGGTTGTTACCTGTAGACTCTGGAATAAGAGTACCGTTAGCATAACCACGCATAGCGATAATCTCCGATCCTTGAAGGAAGTCAAATCCTTGCATACCGTCACCACCCAATTTGAAACGCTCAAACGTTGAGGTAGGAGTTTTAGAACCGTAGCTACCCAAGTAACCGAATTGTGCTTGTGCTTTTAACACCAATTTACCTGCGATTTTAGTGTACCATTGACTATCGAATTTCCATTTGTGGTATTCTGTCCATTTGTATTTAACGTTATCAGCAGCTGTTTGGTAGTTGATATTGTTCCATTTCGAATATGGAGGAGTCAACTGTACCGAAAATTTGAAGTGCGATCCTGAAGTAGGATAGATTGGCGCATCAACAGAGTTACGGCTAATTTCCTGCGTGATGTTAACGTTGTAAGCTGTACCATCAGAGAAAAGGAAGTAGTTTCCGTAGTTCTGCAATTTATAACGCTGGAATGATAACGATGTATTGATTTGGAAATAGTTGTCTGGCCATTGTAGACGCTTACCTAAAGTAGCCGTAACACCTGTCATCCAAATTCTGTTTAAGTCTTTATCTTTCACCATTTGCTGTCCTGTGTAGTAGTTAAAACCACCATATGAAGAGCTTGATGTATATGCACTCAATCCGAAATAGATAGGTTTTTTACCACCCAACCAAGGCTCAGAGAAAGAGAAACTGTACGATTGGTAACGTTTACCTGATGTCTGTCCACGAACGCTTAACTTCTGTCCATCTCCACGAGGAAGTGGCTTCCAAGCATCTTTTGTAAACATGTTGCTTGTTGAGAAGTTATTGAACGTTAAACCTAATGTACCGATAATTTGTCCTGCACCGTAACCTCCTGAAAGTTCTACCTGATCGGATGGTTTCTCAGAAACTGTATATTCTAAATCCGTCGTTCCTTCTTCGTAGTTTAAGTTTGTTGGAGTAGGGTTAATCTTCTGCTCATCAAACATACCTAACTGTGAAATCTCACGCACACTACGCATTAAGAGCTCTCTAGAGAACTTCTGTCCTGGTTTTGTGTAGATAGAACGTAAAACAACTTTATCGTTCGTTACATCGTTTCCTTTTACGATTACATTATTGATGGTGAATTGCTTACCCTCACTTACGACGATTTCTAAATCTATCGTGTTGTCTTCATGAATACGTTTGATGATTGGGTGAATACCAAAGGTTAAATAACCATCATTTTGGTATAATGCACTGATGTCATCCGAGTTTCTTGTTGGACCTTGAAGTTTCGTCGTTAATTTCTCTTCACTGTAGATATCACCTTTCTCAATACCTAAAATTAGGTTTAATACAGAATCCGTGTATTTCGAGTTTCCAGACCATTCAATGTTCCCTACGTAGTAACGTGGTCCTTCGTGTAACTTGATATGAACGTCAACAGATTTGTTGTTGTGACGAACAACGCTATCTACTAGAATCTCCGCATCGCGGTATCCTTTATCCTGTAGTTTAGCTGTTAACTTTTGTTTAGCTTCTTTGTATTTGTCGTCTTTGAATTTCCCTGGGCCAAAAATACGGTACCATTTACGTGGTTTCACGCCTTTTAAGTAGCCGCTAAGTTGTCCTGCAGAGAAAGCTTCTTCACCTTCAAATAAAACCTTGTTAACTTTTATTTTTTTATTCTTTTCAACATTCACTAACAAGATTTCGTAGTTAGTTTGTGTCGTGTCTTTAGCTGTTGTAATTTTAATATCTGGGTAGAGGTATGACTTCTCACGCAAGAACTTCTGAATCGTAGCTTGGGTTGTTTTAATCAAGTTTTCGTTGACAATTTTCCCCGTGTTTGTATTCAGACGTTTGCGAATCTCTTCTGTTTCAGCTTTTTTAAGACCGTTGATGTCAATTCGCGTTAAGCGCGGACGCTCTTGTACGCGAATTTCCAAGAAGATATTGTCGTCTTCAATTTTTTCTGCATAAAGCTGCACATCATCGAATAGATTTTGTGACATTAAGGTTTTGATAACATTGGACGTCGCCTCACTAGGGACTTCAATATATTGCCCAACGACCAATCGGGATACTGTAATTAATACTTCGCTATCCAAGTATTGAGTACCTGTAACACGAATGCCAGCGATAGTATAATTTTGGGGATTTAGATAACTTACCTCATGAGGGTCGTTAAGGTTAACTGGACCTCTTCCGCGAATTTGAGCAGAAGCATTTTGTCCCCCCAAAAGCAATGTAAACGTTATTAAAAATAATATGTGCTTCATTTATTCTAGTTTCTCGGTGCTAAAGTACACCAATCTGTTGTTAATTTTTGTTAAACAGAAAATAATTGCCATACAACTAAGTGTTAGGCAGATATTGGCTGTGGCAAAGGTAAATAAATATTATAATTGTTCACTCGTTTTGCCGAATCTTCTTTCCCTTTGCTGATACTGATAGATGGCTTGAAATAGATCTTCTCTGTTGAATTCAGGCCACATTTTGTCGAGAAAATATAACTCTGTATAGGCCATTTGATACAGTAAGTAGTTGCTTATGCGTTGCTCTCCACCTGTACGAATTAGTAAGTCTGGATCTGGGATATTTGCGGTATATAAATGCTCACTTATCGTTTGCTCATTAAGGTCTTCCAACTGTAACAATCCTTCTTGAATTTTGCGGACAATGGCTTTCGTGGCGTCCACTAACTCAGCTCGTGAGCCATAGCTTAATGCTAGCGTTAGCACGCAGTTGCTGTTGTGTTGCGTCTCTGCAATGGCGTCTTGTAAGGTCTTTTGGCAATGCTTAGGCAGGGCAGAAAGATCTCCTATAGTATTTAAACGGATTCCATTGGCCATAAATGTCTTGGTCTCTTTGGCCAAGGTGTTTACTAAAAGCTCCATTAAGGCTTTAACTTCCAATTTAGGACGGTTCCAGTTCTCTGATGAAAAAGCATAAAGGGTGAGGTATTTAACACCCACATCTACTGCTCCTTCCATGGCTTCGCGTACGGCGCCAACACCCGATTGGTGTCCAAAAATGCGTAATTTTCCTAATCCTTTAGCCCATCTACCGTTGCCATCCATAATGATAGCAATATGTTTCGGAAGTTTATCCTTACTGAGTTTGTCCTTGAAATTCATTTTTTTTATTACGATTACGATTTGCTATTTCCACCAGTAACAACGCTTATCAATAAACGTGTACGTAAGGGTGAATCCAGCGGTCATGTAGCCATCTCTTTTCCGTCCATGACCTTTTGCTTTTCCCTTGTAGGTGTCAAAATCACCATTCGGAAAAGCTATATTTTGCCACAGCTGGTTTACTGGTCGTTCTGTTGAAGGGTAAAAGTCTGCCGGCAATCCTTTAGGAACTTCAGCAGATAGGGGATAGTTCCCCGATATATTGTCTATGTTATTGTTAAAAGCTGTTCTATAGCCAATTTCTACACCTACCGACCAAGGGCCGCTAATGTTGTATTTAAAACCAGCACCAATAGGTAAGGCTATGGCTATTTTCTTCGTTTTTATAGGGTCTCCAGCATCGTCTACCTGTAATTGTAAGTCATCTAAGTTTATTTTCTTAGCATCCTTGAAATTAACATAAGGGTTATGTTTGATAACAGCTAGCCCCGCAAATAAGTAGGGCGTGTAGCGATTAATAGACTGTCCTGGTATAAAACGGAAGAAATTGAAGTCCGCTCTTGCGGCAAGTTCATGTACATTATTGTAGAAGAAATGACCACGTGCATTGCGGTAAGGGTCGCTATCGTCTTTATCATTCGCATGTAGGCGAAGGTAGCTGTAGCCCAGTTGTACACCCCAGGTAGAGTTTAGGTTTCGTTTTACGAAGAAACCTCCACCTGCATTTTTCAAGTAAAATGGGTTGTCTGGATTTACATCGCCCATAAAGCCTGTAGCACCTCCATGCACGCCAACTTCCCATTGCTGTGCATAGGCATTGCCCCATAGCAACGTGCTTAAAGTGAGGATGGAGTAAAAGAGGCGTTTCAAGATATGGTACGTTTTTTTCTTGTGTAAAGATAAAAGATTTAGGCTAATTACCTTGTATTAAATTCTGTTAAATATGACGATTAGTAATTTCTTACATCCAATCCCCATAGCAGTTTCTCGCGTAAAGTGCTGAAATAACTATCTTTTTCTAAGCGAATTAGATTCACTCGGAATGGAGCTCTTCTAATTTTTAATTTCGTGGTCGTGGATAGCGTGTCACTCTTCGAGTCACAGCTAAGGATATATTTTTCGGTACGACTTTCTATTTCTAGCTCCAGCTCGCTATCCGCGGATATGATAATCGGACGGACATTGAGGTTGTGTGGCGCAATAGGCGTGATGACGAAGTTTCCACTTCCTGGCATCATAATAGGGCCACCACAGCTTAATGAATATGCCGTAGAGCCTGTTGGCGTAGCAATGATGATTCCATCCGCCCAATAGGCGTTAAGGAGCTCACCATTTAAAACAGCGTTTACCGTAATCATGGAAGAGGTGTCGTGGCGGAATACCGTAATATCATTCAAAGCGAAATTTTCTTCGCCGAATATCTTTTGATCACTACCGGTCACCTCAAGTAGCTCCCGATGTTGCAATTGGTAGCGTCCCGCAAAAATGGCATCCAAGGCTTCAATCATCTGCGTCTTGTGGATGGCGGCTAAGAAGCCTAGACGCCCGAAGTTGATACCCGCAATAGGGATACCGGAGTCTCTCACTTGCGATACCGCAGAAAGCATGGTCCCATCCCCACCAAGACTCAGTAAAAACTGAATATTGGTCGGCAAATCAACATGGCTATAATAAAGTAGCCAGCCGCTTGGGCAGTTTATTTGCTTTTTCAGGAAATTGTAAAAATCGGAATGTATATAAACCTGCACCTTGTTTTCCTTCAAATAGGCGAACAGTTGTTCTACATAGGGTAGAACGGAAGCATTAAATTCTCTTCCATATATGGCGATGGTTTTTTCTTGCATAAGCCTGTGTTTTTCCAACTACTTCTTGCAAAGATGATAAAAAATAGGCTATTCTCTATAAATTTAAATAATTCATCAGGATGCCATAGCGGTCATTAATATCCGAATCAGGGCTGCCATCATTGAATGTTGCTTTTACCGTGTAGTCAAATCGCCATAGCGAGGCAACTAGTGGAGCAATATTTTGCTTATCCACTTTGATGGTCATTTCCACTTTTGTGCTGTCAGGAATCTCACGTATAGCAAGACTTCTGATGTGTACATTTTCGGACTCAATAAGGTGTGTGATGTGCGATAATGATACATCCGCCTTGCCTAGCTCCAATACAATAATAGCTCCAGGCTCATTATTGCCTAGGATATCGTTGAGCTCATTAAGCAGCTCTTTTGCAGTGATGCTGCCCGTATACTTATGCTCTTTATCTAAAATCGGTAATACCGATAGTTGATGGGCACTCATATATTGTAAAGCATCCAAAGGGTGCTGGTCATTGAATAGGTATACAAACTTCAATAAGCTATTGAGTTGTCCTACCTCTTGATCAACATCGCTCTGATTTAAGAGCTGGTCTTCACTAATTAGTCCGATGAAAGATTGGTTGTCCACAACAGCGAGCTGACTACTATGTAGATCACTCATTTTGTGCAAAGCATAAGCTATACTGTCACTGGGTTTTACCTCGTGTTCAATTTGTGTATTTGCCTGTTCGATGTACATAAATAACCTCCTTTTGTCTATTATATTAAACACAAAAAAAAAGAAAACGTTTAACGAAAGGAATGATATGAGAAGTATTTTTCGTGTTTTGCCTCTTTTAGAGGGCTTGTAAAAAAAACGCTTTTTGTGTTTAGTACTGCTAATGTATGAATAATCAATGAATTCAACTATTTTTATAGTGTAAACAACTTTTTACCGCATTAAAATATATTTTTACTTAATTTTACGGCTCATCATCAAAAACTACAGACGCATAAAAATGAGTGAAGAGGAGCAGGTAAGATTTATTGAGGTCCGGAATGTGATCCATAAAAAAAGTCCGAAGCTGGCGAAATGGATTCCTAAACCGCTTATTAGTTATTTAGAGCGTATCATTCACGAAAAAGAAATCAATTATATCATGACGAAGTTTAAATCCCTATATGGGCTAGACTTTGTAGATGCCTTAATTGAGGAACTTGGTGTCCATGTTGTTTTGGAAGGCGGAGAAGATATTCCTTTAGACGATAGTGTAATCTTTGCGTCAAATCATCCACTAGGAGGTTTGGATGGTATTGCTATCATGCAGGCTATCGGTCGCTACCGTCGTGATGTGAAATTTTTTGTGAATGATATTTTGCTAAACATAGGGAATTTAGAACCTTTGTTTATACCGGTTAATAAGGTTGGAAATCAGGCTAAAAGTGGGATTGTAGCTATTGATCAGGCATATGCGTCAGACAATGCTTTGTTGATATTTCCTGCTGGCTTAGTGTCTCGCAAAATAAAGGGTAAAATTGAAGACCTAGAGTGGAAAAAAAGCTTTATTACAAAAGCTAAAAAGTATAAAAGAGACATCGTTCCGGTTTACATTGAGGGCAGAAATTCCAATTTTTTCTATAATTTAGCTAGACTTCGTGAAAAGCTAGGTTTAAAGGTTAATTTAGAGATGCTATATTTGCCTGATGAAATGTTTTCACAACGCAATCAACGCGTAACGATTCGCATTGGTAAGCGTATTTCTTATACGGAATTTGATACTTCGAAGAGTGAGAAAGATTGGGCAAAGGAAGTGCGGGCGATTGTTTATAGTATGGGGGATAAAAAATAATTTATGCAAGAAGTAATTGCACCAGTAGATAGAGAGTTAATAAAGGCAGAGCTTACTAAAGAGGCTTTTGTCCGTTACACGAATAATGGGAATAACGAGGTTTACCTCGTGAACTATCATAGTGCACCAAATATTATGCGTGAAATTGGTCGCTTACGGGAGATTACTTTCCGTGGAGCGGGCGGTGGAACAGGTTTGGAGTTAGATATTGATGAAAACGATACCTGTGCACATAATTATGATCAGTTAATCGCTTGGAATTCGGAAGAAGAAGAAATCATTGCTGGCTATCGCGTAATAAAGTGCGTGGATGCTGTAGATGAGCAGGGAGAGGTTCACCTTTCAACGGCTCATTACTTTGACTTTTCAGATACCTTTAAGAAGGATTACCTACCTTATACTTTAGAGTTAGGCCGTTCTTGGGTGCAGCCGCGTTTTCAGCCGTCTATCGATAACCGTAAAGGATTGTTCTCTTTGGATAACCTGTGGGATGGATTAGGCGCTTTAGTGGTGATTAATCCTGATGTGAAGTACCTTTTCGGGAAAGTAACGATGTATCCTCAATATAATGCCGTAGCTAGAGATCTTCTTATCTACTTTATGGAATACTACTTCCCAGATAAAGAAGGCCTGGTGACGCCGTTTGAACGATTGAAAGTTGGCTATAAAACAGATATCACGGAGTTTATTGGCATCTTCGATGGCTTAGATTATAAAGCAGGCTATAAAGTATTGAATACTAAAGTTCGTGAGCTAGGCGAAAATATCCCGCCATTAATTAATACCTACATGAACTTATCACCGACGATGCGTGTTTTCGGTACGGCGATGAATGATGAATTTGGCGAGGTGGAAGAGACGGGAATCATGATTAAGCTTGATGACGTTTATCCAGCGAAGAAAGAGAGACATATGCAAACCTTTGAGCGTGACCGCACGTATGGTGAGCCTAAGAAATAAGTAGAAATAAAAAAAACTCCTATTGTTAAATAGGAGTTTTTTTATGCTTTTTAGCAAAGGTAACCTTTGCCTGATTAAAGTTATAGTAAAGATTTTACAACCTCTGAGATGGTTTTTCCATCAGCCTGTCCAGCTAATTTTTGATTGGCAGCAGCCATAACTTTACCCATATCTTTTACCGAAGTAGCACCTATACTAGTGATAATATCTTTGATGATTGCTTCTACAGCTTCTCTGTCTAACTGCTGAGGAAGGTAGCTCTCAATAACTAATTGTTCTTCTTGTTCGATAAGGAAAAGATCTTCTCTATTTTGCGTTTTGTAGATCTCGCCTGATTCTTTACGTTGTTTAACTAGTTTTTGTAAAACTTTAATCTCCGCATCTTGGCTTAACTCTTCGGTGTGTCCTTTTTCTGTTTTAGCTAAAAGGATTGCTGCTTTTACAGCACGTAAACCACGAAGCTTACCTTGATCTTTAGCGATCATGGCTGCTTTAATATCTTGATTGATTTTTTCTTCTAATGTCATAATGGTAATCTTGAAATGTCAAAAATAGCAATAAATTGTTTAATCCTGGGCCAAGCCCTTAATTGTCGCGTCTAACAATCGTTCCTGATGCTTGTGCTGTTGGCATGACTAAGAGGTCGTTAATGTTGACGTGTGCAGGTCTAGACAAGACGAAGGCGATAATCTCGGCAATGTCTTTTCCTGAAAGTGGAGTTAAGCCGTTGTACACATTTTTTGCTCGTTCTTTATCGCCTTTGAAGCGTACCTCCGAAAATTCCGTCTCTACCATTCCTGGGTCAACAGATGTCACCTTGATACCTTTATTGAGTAAGTCTATGCGCATCGCTTTCGTTAACGCATCAACGGCATGCTTCGTCGCGCAATATACATTGCCCTGCGGATAAACTTCTTTACCGGCAATAGAACCTAGGTTGATGATATGTGGGGCTTCACTTTGTTCCATTAAAGGAATGCTGTGTTTAGTCACGTAGAGTAGCCCTTTAACGTTGGTGTCAATCATGCGATCCCAATCTGCGATGTCGGCATCTTGGAAAAGATCTAAACCTTGGC
Organism: Sphingobacterium sp. MYb382; assembly: GCF_037572665.1. NCBI lineage: Bacteria > Pseudomonadati > Bacteroidota > Sphingobacteriia > Sphingobacteriales > Sphingobacteriaceae > Sphingobacterium > Sphingobacterium sp. MYb382. The sequence continues at coordinate 201,150 of NZ_JBBGZT010000029.1, read as the reverse complement.
TTAAGCCCGCATTATTAATAAGGATATCTATGTTTTTCCAGTCCGCAGGTAGGTTTGCTAGGCTTGTCGCCACATCCTCTTGATTGCGTACGTCAAGCTCAAAATGGTGAATAGCACAGGTCGGATATTTCGCGTGAATACTTTCCTGTAGCTCTTGCAGCTTATCTGTTCTTCTTGCGCAAAGTAGTAGGCGATATTTACCTTCGCTAGCGAGTACTTCAGCACAGGCCGCGCCTATACCTGAACTCGCTCCTGTGATGAATACGGTTCTCATTATTGAAATATTAAACTGAATTGAATATTACGAATTAGTGTTTTTTCTAGTGGCGCCATAAACTGGTTGTTCTTAGATAAACCATGGTTACGGTCTAAGACATCGCCAAAACTTTGAATAAATTTAATCTCCGGAGACATCCGGAAATAAGGGAAAAATATCTCAGCACCAATACCAAACTCCCAAGATAGGTAGCCCGGCTTTAATACTAATGGCTGCGCACGGTCCGCTTCTTCAACGCCCATCCATCCATTATATTCCTTCTGGATGCCAATCCAACGGCTATAGCGTGCTCCACCCGTCATATATCCGCGATAGCGGTAAAATTTGTTTTTCAAAGACTTTTCGTCCGATCGAAATTTAATATTTAAGGGGAAATCAAACGCATTGAAGTTGGTTCCCTCAGGGTCATAACCTACATGGCGCATCCTCCGTAGGAGTGGCTGATCGACATATTGCCCCTGTTTGAGCTGGTCTTGCGGTGCAGCATTTGGATCCTGCGGAATAGCGGTGTCATAATACTTGATACCACCGTTATTGATGAAAAGAAAACTAGGCTGAAAAGTAGTCGATAGGTTGTCCGTCAAACGAAGTTCCACGGGAATACTTACCGACATACCATTGCTCTCTGATGTTTGTATTGCTCCGAACTCACGAATATAAAGCTCGTTGGTTTCCGGTCTTGGATTTCCAGGGAATTTGTTAATTCCCATTTTTTGCCAGCCATCTTTCAAACCAATGCGGTAGGTAGAGTTGACATAACTGTATTGTAAACCCAAAGAAAGCCAAGCATTCTCGTCGTAATGACTAGAGAAGGGTAATGAAATCCCCCGCTGCGCTTGCGCAGGAGCCGTAAGCAAGAATAGACTAACTAAGAGGTAGAAATACTGTTTTCTCATTTTGTACATTCGTAAATGGTGGCGAAGCCGAAAAATTGCGGTTTAACGCGTGTTTCTTTAAAACCAACTTTTTGTGTGATCGCTGCAAAGCGCGCACCATCCGGAAAATTAGCAACAGATTCTGGAAGGTAGCTGTATGCGTTTTTATCCTTAGAGATAAGGCGACCTAAAGCTGGGGTTAATTTATGAAAATAAAAATGATTAAATTGTTTTATTGGGAAAGCTGTCGGGTTTGATAGCTCTAGAATGATTGCTTTACCGCCCGATTTTAATACACGGTGGATGTCGGATAGGCCTTGTTCTAGGTTTTCAAAGTTACGAACACCGAAAGCAACGGTAACAGCATCGAAGGTGCTATCTTCAAATTGTAACTTTTCCGAATCGCCAAGTTGAACTTCAAAACGATCTTCAAGTCCTTTTTTTCTAATTTTCTCTTCAGCTACTTTCAGCATGCCCGAGGAAATGTCGACACCGATAATTTTCTTAGGCTTCAGTATGCGTAGAGACTCTAAAGCGAAGTCGCCTGTTCCTGTTGCTACATCAAGAATAAGTTGCGGAGCGATACTCTCCAAAGAGCGTATGGCTTTTTTGCGCCAAATGGTATCAATACCCATGGTCATCATACGATTTAATACATCGTATGTTGACGAGATATTATTGAACATGTCAGTGACTTGTTCCTTCTTGCCACCAGCTTGCGTTTTGTAGGGTTTTATTGTTGAAGTATCATTTGCCATATCACAAAGATACAAAATGTGACCTATCAAAACAGACCCGTTTTCGTATTTATTTTTCGCTAAAAACAGGTAACTATTTGGCTATGAGAGGGTAGGGCTAAAAAGCCCTTTTCGGGGCTTAAAAAGGTATTTTAATTTTTTGTTTTCCACAAAGTGTTAAGTTGTTAACATTTTTGTAAGTATTTGAATTATAGTTGTGTATTTTTGTTATCAACAGGTTATGCACATTGTTTGTGGAAAAGCAAAAGGCTGTTTGTTCGTCCTTTTCGCTGGCATCCGCATACTTGTTTGCACAACTTTTTAGGTATGTTTACAAATAGTTAAACCGATGCTGGTTATTTTTTATAATTTTGTTATCCCAATCCGGAGCATATCCCATTTTGGGATCTTGATTTACACTTGTTAACCCCCCATCAATATGGCATCAGAAACAGATTTTTCGAACAACCAAACAGGGAAGTCGAATTTTGGAAAGAAGCGCACGAATCTGAATAATATGGTTAGTGGCCTAGGGAAGATACCACCTCAGGCGCTAGATCTTGAGGAGGCTGTGTTGGGTGCCTTGATGTTGGAGAAAAACGCGTTAAGTGAAATCATCGATATCCTTAAGCCTGAATCTTTCTATAAGGAATCGCATAAGAAAATTTATGAGGCTATTTTTAACCTCTTCCAGCAAACATCACCTATCGATTTGTTGACGGTAACGTCCGAATTGCGTAAAATGGGCGCTTTAGAGATGGCTGGTGGTGCTTACTACATCACACAGTTGACGGATAGGGTAGTGTCTGCCGCAAACATTGAGTATCATGCACGTATTATTTCACAAAAATATATTCAGCGTGAGCTTATCCAGGTTTCTTCGGAAATTATTAATAGCTCTTACGATGAGACAGCAGATATTTTCGATTTGCTAGATCATGCCGAGAAGTCTTTGTTTGATATTGCACAAAACAACTTGCGTCGTGACTCCCGTAAGATGGACGATATTATGCGTGAGGCAATTAATAACTTAGAATTGTTGCGCGATCGTACCGATGGATTGACTGGGGTTCCTTCAGGCTTAACGGCTTTGGATCGTATGACTTCCGGATGGCAGCCTTCCGATTTAGTAATCATCGCGGCACGTCCTGCGATGGGAAAAACGGCCTTCGTACTTTCTGTAGCGCGTAATGCCGCTGTAGATCACGATAAGCCTGTTGCCGTGTTCTCCCTAGAGATGTCCTCTGTTCAGTTGGTGAATCGTTTGATTGCTGGTGAAACAGAAATCGAACAAGAGAAGCTTAAGAAAGGAAATCTTGCGGATCATGAATGGCAACAGTTGCATTCCCGTATTGGTAGACTGACAGAAGCGCCATTGATTATTGATGATACGCCTGCCTTAAACGTTTTTGAATTCCGTGCTAAATGTCGTCGTCTTAAGGCGCAGCACGATATCCAGATGGTGATTGTCGACTACTTGCAGCTAATGCATGGTAAAGCCGAAGGTAAAGGTGGTGGTAACCGCGAGCAGGAGATTGGTAGTATTTCGCGTGCTTTGAAGTCGGTGGCTAAAGAGTTGAATATTCCGGTGCTCGCACTATCGCAGTTGAGTCGTGCCGTGGAATCTAGACCAGGTAATAGTAAGCGTCCGATGTTATCGGATTTACGTGAATCTGGATCTATTGAGCAGGATGCGGATATGGTGTTGTTCTTGTATCGTCCAGAATACTACGGTATGACGGAAGATGAGGAGGGACGTCCTACAGCTGGTGTTGGTGAGGTTATTATTGCGAAACACCGTAACGGTGAGACGGGAATTGTACCTTTGAAATTCGTAGGTAAATATGTGAAGTTCGTCGATTTAGAAGAAGATTTTGGTGGCCCTGCGGGCGATTCTTTCGGTGGTGGTGGTGGTATGGACTCCTTTAGTTCGGCTATTAATCCGTCGGATTCTTTTGGTGGGTTTGATGCTGGCGGTGGTAGTGGAATCACGATGCCTTCACGTATGAATGACATGCCTGATGATGCGCCTTTTTAGGCATATCACGGTTATGTTAATTTTCTGTATATTTGCGTATGTTCCTATGGTCTATAAGCTTTGTTTCTAAAGCTTAGGGCCTGTTTGACGGTCTAGACCTCTGCCTATGGAGGGAAGTCGAACTACAAAATAAGGTTTTTTTTATTATATTTACGGCAGGCTGTAAGGCTGCCATTCATAAAAATTTAGAATAAAGATTTGGATTATTTAGCTGGATTGAATCCCTCCCAACGAGGGGCTGTAGAGCAGATAAAAGGACCAGTGATGATTGTTGCTGGTGCGGGTTCCGGAAAGACAAGAGTGATTACCTTTCGTGTTGCCCATTTAATTCGTCAAGGAGTTGATCCTTTTAATATTTTGGTGTTGACCTTTACCAATAAGGCGGCCAAAGAGATGCGCGAGCGTATTATGTCGGTTGTAGGACCGGAAGCCAAGAATATTTGGATGGGTACTTTTCACTCTGTGTTTGCACGTATTCTACGTGTTGAAGCGGAGCTTATTGGTTATCCTAAAAATTTCACGATATACGATACGGACGATACTAAAAGTTTGCTGCGTGCTATCATCAAAGAAATGAACCTTGATGATAAGCTATACAATGTAAACCATGTTTATGGACGTATCTCCTCGGCGAAGAATAATCTGATATCTCCACAGGAATACAATAAAAATGAAGCCGTTATGGCGGAAGATATTGCTAACGGACGTGGGCAGATTGGTCAATTGTATATGACCTATGCGCAGCGCTGTTACCGTGCTGGGGCGATGGACTTTGACGATTTGTTGTTTAAAACAAACGTATTGCTGAATAAGCATCCCGATGTTTTACATAAATACCAACATCAGTTTAAGTACTTGATGGTGGATGAGTATCAAGATACCAACTTTTCGCAATATTTAATCGTTAAACGTCTAGCAGCCGTTAGCGAGAATATCTGTGTGGTAGGTGATGATGCGCAAAGTATCTATGCGTTCCGTGGAGCGAATATTCAAAATATATTAAACTTCCAGAAGGATTATCCTGATGTGAAGGTTTTCAAGTTGGAACAAAATTACCGCTCTACGCAGATGATTGTGAATGCGGCAAATAGCGTAATTGAAAAAAATACAAACCAGCTAGAGAAGAATGTTTTCTCCGAGAATGAAGAAGGAGAGAAGATTAAAGTAGTGCGTGCTTTCTCGGATAATGAGGAAGGTAAGATTGTAGCCGACGCTATTGCCATGGCACAATCGCAAAATAACATGAAGTTTAAGGATTTTGCCATCCTTTACCGTACCAATGCACAGTCACGTGCCATGGAGGAAGCCTTACGTAAGTTGGGGGTTCCTTATAAATTGTATGGAGGAACGTCCTTCTATCAACGTAAGGAGATTAAGGATTTAATTGCTTACTTTCGATTAACCTTCAATCCGAACGATGAGGAAGCACTAAAGCGTGTTATAAACTATCCACGTCGTGGTATCGGTGATACAACATTGGATAAAATTATGGTGTCAGCGCACCAAAACCAATATCGTATTTGGGATGTGGTTGTTAATGCGCAGATGTTCTTAGATGGACGATCGGCTACTTCTGTTGGTAATTTCGGGCTGATGATTCAAAGTTTTCAGGCTTTGGCCCAAACAGGATCTGCCTTTGATGTAGCAATGCACATTGCACAGCATTGTGGTATCCTTAAAGATTTGTATGAAGACAAGTCTGTTGAAGGATTGGCGCGTTATGAAAATATTCAAGAGCTTCTGAATGGTATCAAAGAGTTCTCTGAGCGTGAAGATATTGCAGAGAAAGGCTTGGATGTATTTATGCAGGATATTGCCTTACTAACAAATGATGATAAGGATAAAGACCCTAATGCGGATACCGTATCGTTAATGACGATTCACTCGTCCAAAGGATTGGAATTTCCTTTTGTCTTTATTGTTGGTTTAGAAGAGAACCTTTTCCCATCTCAATTGTCTTTAAATTCACGGTCGGAGTTGGAAGAGGAGCGACGTTTGTTTTATGTAGCGGTGACGCGTGCCGAAAAGAATTTGCACCTGTCTTATGCTACCTCCCGCTACCGCTGGGGTAACTTGAACAATTGTGAGCCTAGCCGTTTCCTTGACGAGTTGAATCCTGCATGTTTGGAATTGGACTTCAAACCTCGCTCTGTCGCTACCGGTGGAGATGGTGGTTTTCAATCAGAGCGTGTTGCATGGAAGCAGAAAGAAACCGATAGTTTCTCGAAGCCTAAGCCTAAAACAATGAAGACAACTTCGATTTTGCCGAAGGCCCATGTGCCGACGGAAGGCTTTGCTCCCTCAGATACGAGTGGCTTGCAAGTTGGTATGGAAGTTGAGCATGAACGTTTCGGTTTCGGTAAAGTCGTGAATCTAGAAGGAAATAAAGGTGATATAAAAGCAACTATTTTTTTCAAAGAGTTGGGACAGAAACAATTGTTGCTTAAATTTGCGAAGCTTAGAATTGTTTAAGCGTAAAAATTAATACATACACATCAAAGTTTTGTGCTTTTAGATGTTATAAATAATACATATGGAGTTCGATTACAACAGTACAAGACCAAATTTAATTTTGGCTGAATATGGAAGAAACGTGCAGAATATGGTTGACTATATTTGTACACTTCCAACCAAAGAAGAGCGCAATAGATACGCACAGGTCGTAATCGACATGATGGGGGTGTTAAACCCGCATTTACGTGATGTATCCGATTTCAAGCATAAGCTTTGGGATCATTTACATATCATATCTGACTTTAAAATTGATGTAGATTCTCCATATCCAGTGCCTAATCGCGAGGAGATTCATCATAAGCCTGATTTATTAGAATACCCACAACACCGTATTCGCTTTAAGCATTATGGCTTCACTGTGGAGCGCATGATTGAGAAGGCGAAGACAGCTCCAACAGAAGAGACACAGCATAAGATGGCGCTAGCGATAGCTAACTTTATGAAGATGGCTTATATGACTTGGAATAAAGATAGCGTGCAGGATGATCATATTATCCACGACTTAATTGAGCTGTCGGCAGGTAAGTTATCATTACCATTAGATACGGTATTGACGAAAGTAGATTTCAAAACGCCGCCTCCAGGTAGCCGTGTGAAAACACAAGGAACAACAGGTGGTAGCAATCAGAAGACCTATAATAACGGTCCAAGTAATAATAATAACAACAATAAAAAAACTTTTACACCGAAGAAGAGCTTCGTCCCTAAAAAGGGTGGATTTAAGCGCTAAGCAGATCCATGTAGGGTTTTAGAGAGCAATTGTGAGGCGCGGGACGTTATCCAATTGCTCTTTTTTTACGGGATTTATTTCCTTTTATAATTAGTAAACGTATTAGATTAAAATATGAACGCATTTGAAATTATTGGTGGTAAGAAATTGAAGGGGGAGATTGTTCCTCAGGGAGCAAAAAATGAGGCGCTTCAGATTCTATCCGCTGTATTGTTGACATCGGAGAAGATGACGATTAGCAATATTCCTGACATTAAAGATGTCAATAAATTGATCGATTTATTGGCTGCTTTGGGTGTTACGGTTAATCGTGTGAATAAAGATACGTACGAGTTTGAAGCTAAAGATATTAATATCGACTATTTCCAATCCGAGGAGTTCAAACAAAAAGGAGGAAGCCTTCGTGGGTCGATTATGATTGTTGGTCCTTTATTGGCGCGTTTTGGAAAGGCCGCAATTCCTAAACCAGGAGGTGATAAAATTGGTAGAAGACGCTTAGATACGCACTTCTTAGGTTTCGAGAAATTGGGTGCTAAGTTTGTATATGATAGCGAGAATAACTTCTTCAATGTAGATGCTACAGCATTGCAAGGAACCTATATCCTTCTAGACGAAGCTTCGGTAACCGGTACGGCAAACGTGGTAATGGCTGCTGTTTTGGCTAAAGGGGTGACTACTTTATACAATGCTGCTTGTGAGCCTTACTTACAACAGCTATGTAAAATGTTGAACCGTATGGGCGCTAAGATTTCCGGCATTGGTTCTAATTTGTTGACTATCGAAGGGGTAGAGAAATTAGGTGGTACAAGTCACCGTATGTTGCCAGATATGATTGAGATCGGTTCTTTCATCGGTTTGGCTGCGATGACGGGTTCTGAGATTACCATTAAAGACGTATGTTTTAAAGAATTAGGTATCATTCCTACGATTTTTGCAAAACTCGGCATCAAGTTTGAGCTTATAGGAGATGACATCTTTATTCCTGCACAGGAATCGTATGAGATTGATACTTTCATTGATGGCTCTATTTTAACTGTTGCTGATGCTCCATGGCCTGGTTTTACTCCAGATTTGTTGAGTATTGTATTGGTGACAGCTATCCAAGCTAAAGGAAATGTATTGATTCATCAGAAAATGTTCGAAAGTCGTTTATTCTTTGTTGATAAGTTGATCGATATGGGCGCGCAAATTATATTGTGTGATCCACACCGTGCAACGGTTATTGGTTTGAATAAGCAAACAAAATTACGTGGTATCGAGATGACTTCTCCAGATATTCGTGCTGGTGTATCTTTATTGATCGCTGCATTATCGGCTCAAGGAAAATCTGTTATTTATAACATCGAGCAGATTGAAAGAGGTTATCAAGATATCGAAGAACGCTTAAAAGCTTTAGGAGCAGATATTCGTCGTATCGAAGGTCAGCAACAAGGGCACTAGTAATTGTCTTTTGAATGTTAAAATGTCGATTGGTTCTATAGATTATAAGAAACTATCTTATTTTTGAAGGAAATACGTTGTAACATATATTTATTAGATAAATCAAACAATCATGAAAAAAATCTCATTATTGGCAATCGGAGCGGCTTTGGTGCTTGCTTCTTGTGCTGGAAATCCAGAAGGTAAAAAGGCAGAAACTAAAGATTCTGTAGAAACTGCTGTTGCGACAACAGGAGCAACCTATACGGTAGATGCTGCGGCTTCTAAAGTAAAATGGACAGGTACGAAAGTAACAGGCGCACACGAAGGTTTAATCACAATTTCTTCAGGCAGTTTCACTGTTGATCAAGGTAAAGTTGTAGGTGGTTCATTCGTTTTAGATATGAACAGCATTGGCTCTACAGATCTTGAAGGCGAGTGGAAAGAGAAGCTAGATGGCCATTTGAAAAATGAAGATTTCTTTGATGTTGCTAAATTCCCAGAAGCGAAGTTTGATATTACAAGCGTTGCTCCAGGTGCTACAGAAGGTGATGTTAAGGTTTCAGGTAACTTAACAATCAAAGGAGTTAGTAAAAATATCTCTTTTGACGCTAAGGTTGCTGAGTCTACAGATGCATCGGTACATGTAACGGCAGACTTTAACATCGCTCGTGAAGACTGGGGTGTATCTTATACAGGTAAAGCTGATGATTTGATTTCTAAAGAAATCAACTTCAAAGTATCTGTTGTTGCTAAGAAATAATATTTTTTACCCATAGAAAAGGGGCTGTCTGAAAAGATAGCCCCTTTTTTTGTCGTGATAGCTACCGCCGTTAACCCTTATAAATTTCTGGATTTAATATTTGCGGCATTGGTACTCCATTTTTTACGGCAATCAAGTTACTCGCCGCTAATAAGGCCATTTGTGTTCTTGTTTCTATCGTTGCCGATCCAATATGAGGAAGTACACAAACATTTGGTAAGTCAAGCAATGGATTGTTGGCTAACATAGGCTCCGGATCGGTCACGTCAAGCCCAGCTCCCCAAATCTCTCCATTTTGCAATGCCGCAGTTAAGTCTGCTTCTTGGTGTATCTTTCCACGTGCTGTATTAATAAAGATTGCCGACGATTTCATACGCTTGAATGCATCAGCATTGAAACGGTAGGTGGTCTCCGGGCTTAAGAAGCTGTGTGCAGAGATGACATCACTCTGCGTAAGCAGGTCGTCGAAACTCACGTAGCGTGCCTGTAGCAACTTCTCGGCTTCCAAATTTCTAGACCTATTGTGGTAAATGATGTTCATGTTGTATGCTGCCTGCGCTTTGCGAGCTAAGGCAATACCGATGCGTCCTAATCCATAAATTCCCAAGGTCTTTCCATAAAGCTCGATGCCTAGATCTTGCATAAACTCAAAATCTTTCCACTGTCCTAAACGTACTTGGTTGGCGCGATGGAATGCCTTGCGGGATACCGCAAGCATCAACAAGAATGCTGTATCAGCAGTAGCTTCGCTTAATACATCAGGGGTATTGCTGACGGCGATATTATGTTTGCTTGCCGCTGTTAAATCGATATGGTCATAGCCTACGCTGGCCAACGCAATACCTTTAAGGCTTGGGCAGGCTTCTAAAAAAGCAGCATCCAAATCGGCATGAGCTACATTGAGTAATAAATCTACTCCTTGACAGGCATCGATAAGCTCATTTTTACTTAATAAGGTGCTGTTTTCATTTACAGTTACAGATAGGCCTTGCTCTTTCAATAGGTTTATTGCTTCTGTAGGGATATTTCTCGATATATAAACTTTCATAGCTTTCTTTTTAGTTGAACTAAGATACGTATCCTTTTGGAAAATGTCGATAAACTGTTGCGCACTGAGCTGTGGCAAACTCGTCTTTTCATTGGATAGCTTACTAGAAAAACTTATGTTTTTTGTGCACTTAAATGATGCTTTGGTGTTTAGATTCCCCTGTAAAAATTAGGGGTTTTAGTTGTTGATAAATATATTCGGATAAAAATATCCTATATTAAAAATCTACTGTATATTTGTATTATTAAATCTAAAGAGTCATGTTTTCAAAAACTTGTGAGTATGCTATTCGAGCAGTTATTTTTATTGCATCAGAGTCCTATAAGGATAAGCGCGTTGGTCTTAAGGATATCGCAGTAAAGATTGATTCTCCGGAGGCATTCACAGCTAAAATATTGCAAGTTTTGGTTAAGAATGATATTATCAATTCAAGTAAAGGTCCAACGGGAGGATTTGATATCCCAAAATCAGCAATGACTACGATTTATCTGTCACAAATTGTATCTGCTATAGATGGGGATTCTGTTTTTAATGGTTGTGCATTAGGCTTAAAAGAATGCTCTGAAATACAGCCTTGCCCAGTCCACAATAGTTTTAAATCAATTCGTGAAGACTTGAAACTGATGCTTTGCAGCACCAGTTTAGCGGAGCTGGCCTCTGGTATAAAATCGGGAAGTACGCATTTGAGGCTATAAATAAATCGATGTAATTACGGTTTTGTAGCTCCTGATGTTATTAATGACGTGTATAGTCTTTTGATGAAACCTTCTATTTTCATCAGTCTATGTATAAATATTTTATAACAATTAATTTAAAAATCATGAGAAAATCATTAAACATTACTGCTTTAGCGCTTGCCGTAGTATGCGTACTAGGCTCGTGTAGCGGTGGACAAAATGAAAACAAAGCTACTGCGGTTGATAATACGGTGGAACCTGGCGTAGCAAACAGTGAGGCTGTGGATGAAAATGCTATTCAGCTTGAGGCAAACGACCAAATGCAGTTTAATATGCAAGAAATCAAAGTTAAAGCGGGCGAAGAGGTTACGTTAGTCTTCAAGCATACGGGGAAAATGGATAAAAGTATAATGGGGCATAATTTCGTCCTTCTTAAGAAAGGTGTTGACCTTGCTGCCTTTACGCAAAAAGCAGCCCTTGCTAAAGACCATGACTACATTCCTGCGGACGAAACAAGTAATGTACTTGCACATACCAAAGTCATTGGAGGAGGGGAGACAACGAGTGTCAAATTTACTGTTCCAGCGCAAGGAACCTACGATTTCTTATGTAGCTTTCCAGCACATGCGGCTTTGATGAAGGGTAAATTGATTGCAGAGTAAATAAAATTGATAGAGGCATAATTGGATGCCTATTCTTTTAAAATAATAAAGGATGTTTTTATCCTTTATTGAAATGAAAAACGTAAATTGGTAAGGTATCAAAAATTAAAACTATGAAAACAGCTGAAAATATGACAATCGGAGAAATTGTAGCACATGATTATAGAACTGCTGCAACATTTTCAAAATACGGTATTGACTTCTGTTGCAGAGGTCACCGAAGCATTAGCGAAGTTTGTTTGAAGGAAGGTATTTCTTCATCGGAATTGCTAGCAGCGCTAGATGCTGTAATTGAACAAAAAGATAATTCGACTATAGACTACAAAACATGGCCTTTAGATTTATTGGCTGATTATGTAGAGAAGACGCATCATCGTTACATCGAGGAGAAGACTCCTGTGTTGTTGCAGTTTCTTGATAAGCTATGTAATGTACATGGCGATAATCACCCTGAGCTGTTTGAGGTGAAAGAGCTGTTCGCCTTGTCGGCGGAAGATTTAGCAATGCATCTCAAGAAAGAAGAGCTTATCTTATTTCCGTTTGTGCGTAAAATGACGAGTGCACAAATAGGGGCTACGCAAGTTGAGCAGCCACATTTCGGGACGGTGAAAAATCCTGTAGCCATGATGATGGAAGAGCATGATAACGAAGGAGAGCGTTTTAGAAAAATAGCCGCTATCACCGATAATTATACGCCTCCGGCGGATGCATGTACTACCTATAAAATTACCTACGCCATGTTGCAGGAGTTTGAAAGCGACCTGCATAAGCATATCCATCTGGAGAATAATATTTTATTTCCGAAAGCGGTAGAACTAGAAAAGATGGTAGGATAAGACAATAGTGTTTATTTTAATGTTAGAGAGTATAACATTATACATAGTCGTAAACCATAAAAGCTCATGAGAAAAAGCTGGTTAGTAACGTGCCTTATCAATTTTTGCTTTGCGGCAAGTATGGGTACTCTGTTGCGTTATGTCTATATACACCCTGTGGCTGTCAATTATGCTTATGTCTTACATGGGCATTCCCATACAGCGATGTTAGGATGGGTGTATTTAATGTTATACTCTTTTATTTTTCACTACTTCATCCCCAAAAGGACGGCTTTAAAGCAAAAATATAACCGCTTATTTTGGGTGACAGAACTGTCTATCGTCGGTATGCTCATCAGCTTTCCGCTGCAAGGCTATGCCCTGTTATCCCTGTTTTTCTCGACTTTACATATCTTTTGCAGCTATTATTTCTGCTATAGCGTATGGAGAGATAAAGAAATTCAGCACCCTATAGCCCGAAGGATGTTGTGTACAGCTCTTCTCTTTATGCTGTTTTCTACCATCGGTGTTTGGTGTTTAGGGCCGATAATGGCAATGGGTGGTAAAAGCTCCGCTATCTATCAGGTCGCCATTCAGTTTTTTATTCATTTTCAATTTAATGGATGGTTTGTATTTGGTATTCTCGCTCTTTTATTTCAGCGGATGGGAGGAGGGATAGGTATCTTATGCAACAGGCGCGTCTTTAACTGGTTTTACTACAGCTTTATAATAGCTACTCTCTTAACGTTTGCCCTTCCTGTGAGCTGGTATATTCCTTTGCCGATACTGCAACGTATTAATCAGGTAGGCCTTTTGATGCAGTTAATTAGTGCTGTTGCCTTTTTTAAACTTATTGTGCCTCTCTTCAAAGGTTTCATGAAATCGCTTCAGCCATTTACTAGGTTTCTTTATCAGCTTGGCTTCTTTGTTTTGCTGCTAAAAACAGGTATGCAGTCTATGGCTTTCTTTCCTGAGATTGCCCTGTTGCCCCATAGTATTCGGAATTTTACTATCGGCTTCGTTCACCTTTCTATGTTGGGGCTGGTTACAGGTTTCTTAATGGCCTTTAGTAGTGAATTAAAGTATTTCTATATACAGGCTAATACAACGAAGGTTGGTCTATCTCTATTTGGGATTTGCTTTGTGATAACCGAGTTGTTGCTGTTTATCCAGGGGGCTTTTTTCTATAGGGGAATAGCGATGATTCCGGGATATTATAGCCTTCTCTTCAGCATAAGTTTGGGTTTACCCTTAGGTTTGCTTTTAATGATTGTAAGCATCTCCTATAAAAAATAAGTCTATGAAACATCAAATTATACTAATCATTCACTTGCTTAGTGCTACCATTTGGGTAGGAGGGCACCTGTTGCTTGCCATTCGGTATTTGCCCACAGCACTAAAACATAAAGATACCCAGGTCATTTCTAATTTTGAAAAAAAGTTTGAGCCACTAGGGCTGCCCGCCTTGTTGCTGCTCGTTATCACAGGGTTGCTTATGGCTTATACATATGGTGTCGATATGCAGCTGTGGTTTTCCTTTTCCAATCCTATTGAAAAAATTGTGTCCATCAAATTAGTGTTGCTCTTTGTTACGCTAGCTTTAGCGCTCCATGCGCGATTGTTTATTATTCCAAAGCTAAGTCCCCAAAATATCGTTCCTATGGCCTTCCATATTTTGCTCATCACAGCTATTGGTGTTGCTATGCTGGTGCTAGGTGCTAGCGTACGCTTCGGAGGCCTCTAATCATGCTCGATGTGTATGTTCGGTGGAATCCCTTCTATATTCACGTGTTTTGTAGATTTGCTTTTGCCTTTATTTTATCTTCCGTAAAAAGAACGCTTAAATCATCTCGGCTGCGGTGTTAATTTTTCCTACCGTCTCCGCATAGTCGACGCCAAGTCCTTCCTGCTGGAAATAAAGCTCTCCTTTGGCATTAAAAACACTGATGATGTTTGAATGTGAAAAATCCATGGGTGATATCTTTTTGTAGTTTACAGCAAGGACCGCGGCAAACTCACGTGTGTTTTCCGCTGTCGAACGCAAGAAAATCCATTGGTCGCTATCCATTTTATTTTCAATTGCAAAGGCTTTAAATCGTTCAGGCGTATCAACTTCAGGGTCTATACTGACGAATACAAATTTAACCTTCGCCTTTGTTTTTTCACTCAGCTGTTGTTCAATATGTCTCATGTCTGCGACCAACCTAGGGCACGCTGCCTTGCAGGAAGTGTAAATCATGGACATTACTAAAATATCGCCCTGTAGCTCTTTTAGCTCTAGGTTTTTGCCATTTTGGTTGGTCCACTGCGATGGAAGGTTGTAGATTGAAAGTTCAGAAATGACCTGCTCTTTGTTTGTCTTTTCGGTTTGCTGTTCTTGCTTTTGGTTGTTACATGCCTGTAGGGTAAGTAATAAACCTAATCCTATTGTTATGTACTTTTTCATATGTAAATGATTTGTATTTCATTGTTATTAAACTGCTGTATTAGTCACCGTCAGTCGCTAGATGCTTTTTTATAGGCTTTTCGCGCAGCGAAAGCCTAAGTTTTTAGTGCTGTAGCTCGCTTTGATGCTTCCTCTAAAGGCGTAGCGCATAAAAGCTGCATAGTTCATTAAGTCCGATGCCCCCACAGCACTGCTGCCGCAAAAAAGGTTAGCGTCGCCAAGCATCGCTTTGCGAGATTCTCCAGCTATAAAGACTGAATTGAAGTCGGATGTCCATTCCCAAACTAAACCATGGAGGTCATAGATTCCCCAATAGTTTTTAAAGGTGCTTCCTACCGGATTGTTATCTGTTTTAGCTTTCTCATACCACGATAAGATAAAGCTGTTAAATTGGGTTTTAGTGCGTGCATCGGTCAGCTTTTCATCGGCCATCGCAGCATATTCCCACTCGTCCATCGTTGCTAATCTTTTCCCCTGGCATTCGCAATATTTTTTTGCAGCAAACCACGATACATTGGTGATAGGGGCGGCGGGTAAGTTCGTCTTTCCGAAATTTAAATCACCTTCCCAGTCAATCAGGTAGCGCTCGTCGGCAAATAGTCTTTTTACCGTCGAACGGCGCCATTCCGGGTTAGCCTTTAGAAATGTCAGAAATTGCGCGTTAGTAACAGGGTAGATATCGAGTTGAAAGCTGGCTACTTTCAGGCGTGCGCCATCCACATCGGCACCGTAAAGAGGGATATATGTCCCTCCCTTTACGGTTGCCATTTTTGTTTCTTGGGCATGTGCTGCTGCAACGATGCTTATTGTTAGTAGGAAAAAACAGGCCTTGAATAGGCTAAATGCTAATTTCATTGTTTTATTTTTTTCTGACAGCTTTAACCATGGCGGGGCTTACCTTACTTTTGTTGTTTCCCCAGTTGTTATAGACATAGGTCAAAACATCGGCTATTTCTTCATCGCTCAAATTTTGGCTAGTCATGACGCTATTATATGTTTCGCCATTAACCATGATTTCTCCGGTAAGGCCATGAATTACGGTGCTGATAGCTCTGTTCACATCTTTATTTAGGTAGTCTGACTTCGCTAGCGGAGGGAAGGCACTTTTTATTCCTTGTCCTTCACTTTGGTGGCACGCAAAACAAGTGCGCATATAGATGGTTTTCCCTTCAAGGAGCTGCTCGTCAACTGATTTTGGCGCTGTAGGCTTATCGCTCTTCGTGGCTACAGGTAAATTTTGGATGGTACCACCTTCAGGTAAGTAAATTCCTTCCTGTATTGTTCCAGAATAGATTTTTTCATTTTTGTCGCCTGTTACTTTTAGAATTCCTAATGCTCCTTTATTGAAGGCTCTGAAAATAGAGTGGTCAACGAGTACAAAACTACCAGGAACATCGACCTTGAAATCTACAATGGCAGCCCCACCTGCAGGTATAAGTGTTGTTTGTATATTTTCGTTAATGACGCTACCGCCCTCTATATGTACTCGGTCAAATATTTCTCCAATCAAGTGAAAGGAGGAAACCAGATTTGGTCCACCGTTGCCGACAAATAAACGAACTGTTTCACCGACATTCGCTGTTAAAGCATTGTCGCCTGTCAACGCACCTACCTTGCCATTAAATACGACATAGTCGGGGTTTTCATTAATCGCTTTGGTCATGTCAAACGGCTGCGTTCCACGTTCACCATAGGCGCCAGCGGTATAAAAATCACCCTGCATCAGGTAATATTCTTTGTCCACAGGAGGAAGGCCTCCTTCAGGTTCCACCAAAATTAACCCATACATGCCGTTTGCGATATGCATTCCCACGGGTGCTGTAGCACAGTGGTAAACATAGAGTCCTGGATTTAATGTTTTGAATGAGAAAGTTTTTTCATGACCTGGTGCTACCAATGAGGATTCGGCGCCACCACCAGGTCCTGTTACCGCATGGAGGTCTATGTTATGGGGCAGTTTGTTGTCGGGATGGTTCTTGAGGTGGAATTCTACCTCATCACCAACTCTTGTGCGAATGAAACTGCCTGGTACTGTACCGCCAAAGGTCCAATAAACGTATTTTACACCATCCACCATTTCGCTTTCCTTTTCAATAATTTCCATATTGACAACCAGCTTCATTGGTTTTCTATTGCCAACGGGAGCTGGAACAAAAGGAGGGGCTGTGAGTTCTGCTACGACCGGTTCACCTGCTGTTTGCATATGCTCGCCATTTGCAAAAGCTTGCTTTTTGGACGATGCATCTTTACAAGAAGTATAACTCATAAGTAGCAACATGCCCATGATGGCCATGCCCCAGTTTCTTAATGTGTAATTTTTCCTTTCTGATTTCATGATAATTGAATTAACTGTAAGGTTTGTTTATTATCACAATAATAAAGGAGCTTTGGGTCTTTTAATATGATTAATCAGCATATATTTTATGATTTTTGTCATACAATTGTTTGTTTTCTAAATGACTAAAAGAAAAATCGCTTTTAAAAGGGGTTAAAAGCAAATTCAGTACGTGGGGATAGCAAGGGTGTTAATTTATAATGTTTTAGGCTAAATGCTATGTATCGCATATTTTGTTGCTGTATTCCATGTCGTGAAACTCAGCGTTGTGCTAATCTTTATTCCTACTAATTAAGGTATACCTGTAAAAGTAGTTCTTAGACTCGTATGACCACCGTTTAATGATGAATATAGGTTTATGGACGTTTAAGTAAGGTGTTTTTAATGTGGTGGATGCTTGTTTTTATTGTTTTTCGGTAATGGATGTGGCTTTTTTACCGTATTAACGGATTAGGTAGGGTATATTTTAGTTTATGTATAGTTTTTGTAGTTTGTTTTTTGCTATAATTAATCTTTTTGGTTCTTGTATTTAGTTTTGTTGTTGTTTTTTAGTGTTTGTTTTGGTTTTGTGTGTATTATTTGGCTTTGTATTTCTTTTATTTTTAATTTATTTGTTGTTTTTGTGAAATTTTAATGATTTTTTGTTGTTTTTATTGTTGATATGTTATAATATTGTATTGTTAAATAAGTTAAAATATGTCCTCGTATCAAAAAAAATCAATCATCCCCTTTTTAATCATGTCTCTTATTGTTGTTTTGGCGTTTTTCAATCCGTCATTGCCTTTGAAAGAGCATAATTTCGAATATAATGCTGCCGATGTAGCTTGGATGTTGTCTTCAACGGCCTTAGTTTTAATAATGACACCAGGATTGGCTTTTTTTTATGGGGGTATGGTGAAAAAGAAGAATGTTATTTCCACGATGCTGCAAAGTTTCGTCTGTATGGCTGTTGTTGCGGTACTTTGGGTGGTGTTTGGCTTTAGTTTAGTGTTTGGAGATTCCGTAGGAGGTATCATTGGTTCGCCAAAAAGCTTTTTTATGTTTAATGGGGTGATGGATCATGCGCCTTGGGCGGGTGCGCCGACTATTCCTTTTGTGTTGTTCGCTATGTATCAGCTGAAATTTGCAATTATCACACCGGCATTAATTACTGGTGCCTTTGCGGAGCGTATTCGGTTTACTTCGTATATATTATTTATCTGTTTATTTTTTGTGTTTATCTACACGCCATTGGCACATGCCACTTGGCATCCCGATGGCATCCTTTTTAAAATGGGGGTTCTAGACTTTGCTGGCGGTACGGTGGTGCACATGTCGGCAGGATTGACAGCATTGGCTTCAGCGATTTACTTGAAGCAAGGTAAACAATTTAAGACGCACGAGCCTGCGCGCGTTACCTATGTTTTACTAGGTACAGGCCTTTTATGGTTTGGTTGGTTTGGCTTTAATGCGGGTTCAGCCTTTGGTGCTAATGCTTTAGCGGCAACGGCTATGGCGACCACAACGGCAGCATCAGGAGCCGCCGCTGTAATGTATATACTTTTTGAAGCAGCACGAGGTAAAAAGCCATCGGCGATGGGTACCTGTATAGGCGTCGTGGTTGGTTTGGTCGCTATTACACCTGCGGCTGGGTTTGTTACCATTCCGCATGCTATTGTTATCGGAGCTGTAGCGGCTGTTGCTTGTTGTTTATTAATTGAATGGCGTACAAAATCAAATATCGATGATACATTAGATGTTTTTCCAAGTCATGGAGTAGGAGGTATGATTGGTATGTTGTTGACAGGGGTGTTCGCGCATGCTGCTATAAATCCAGCGGTAGAGAGCAATGGATTGTATTACGGGGAGTATAGTCTGTTTTTGGCCCACCTACTTGGTTTGATAGGTGCCAGTATTTTTATTTTACTAATGGCCTTTTTGCTTTTAAAAATTACCGACTGGATAACCCCTTTACGTGTGGATGAAGCTGAGGAGGAGTTGGGGCTTGATCTCTCTCAGCATGGTGAGAAGTTGTAAAAAAGGGGGAAACCTTTCTACTGTGAGAAAGTCGTCTGGAAAGACGGCTTTCTTGCATTGAGGAGGTTCTACTTTTTTAAGGAGCACTCTTGTTCCTGCGGTCTCCTTAAAATCTTTTGCACAGGGCAACAAATAGTTCCCTGAAATCTGCGTTAAAAAAATTATATTTGCAAATTAGAATTATTGGATAACAACCTGTATGAAGCATATACGTAATTTTTGTATCATCGCACATATTGACCATGGTAAAAGTACCCTGGCTGATAGATTATTAGAGTATACAAACACCATTTCGAAACGAGAAGCGCAAGCGCAATTGTTGGACAACATGGATTTGGAAAGAGAAAGAGGGATTACCATAAAATCGCATGCTATCCAAATGGAGTATACCCAAGATGGACAAACGTATATCTTGAACTTAATTGATACACCAGGGCACGTTGACTTTTCTTATGAAGTGTCACGTTCCATTGCTGCCTGTGAAGGTGCTTTGTTGATTGTTGATGCCTCTCAAGGTATTCAAGCGCAAACCATCTCCAATTTATACTTGGCCTTGGAGCATGACTTAGAAATCATCCCTATTTTGAATAAAATGGACCTTCCTGGCGCTATGCCGGAGGAGGTGAAAGATCAAATTGTTGAATTAATAGGTGGTAAACGTGAAGATATCATCCCTGCATCTGGTAAAACAGGTCTTGGAATTCCTGATATCCTGCGTGCTATTGTGGCGCGTGTTCCAGCACCTGTTGGTGACCCTGAAGGACCTTTGCAGGCCTTAATTTTTGACTCTGTATTCAACTCTTTCCGTGGTATCATGGCTTACTTTAAAGTTGAAAATGGTGAAATCCGTAAAGGCGATAAAGTTAAGTTCGTAGCAACAGGTAAAGAATATTTTGCCGATGAAATCGGTACATTGAAGCTAAACCAAGTCGCTAAAGATGTTATTAAAACAGGCGATGTAGGTTATATCATCTCTGGTATTAAGGAAGCTCGCGAAGTGAAAGTAGGTGATACCATCACGCAGCGTGACCGTCCTTGTACAGAGGCTATCAACGGTTTCGAAGAGGTGAAGCCTATGGTATTCGCGGGTATTTATCCGGTAGATACCGAGGATTACGAGGAATTACGTGAGTCTATGCACCGTTTGCAGCTTAATGACGCTTCTTTGGTATTCGAACCAGAGTCGTCGGCAGCCGTAGGCTTTGGTTTCCGTTGTGGTTTCTTAGGAATGCTACACATGGAGATCATTCAGGAACGTCTGGAACGTGAATTCAACATGACCGTTATAACAACGGTTCCCAATGTTTCTTACAAAGCTTTCTTAACGAAAGATAAAGAAGAAATTGCGGTACACAACCCTTCAGATTTACCTGATCCAAGTAAATTGGATGCTATTGAAGAACCATATATTAAAGCTAATATCATCACGAAATCGGAGTTTGTTGGTCCTGTTATGTCACTATGTATTCAGAAACGTGGTGCTATTATCAACCAAAACTATTTGACTTCGGATCGTGTGGAGTTGGTTTTTGAGATGCCAATGGGCGAGATTGTATTTGATTTCTATGATAAATTAAAAACAATCTCTAAAGGATATGCATCCTTTGACTACCATCAAATAGGTTACAGACAGTCTGATTTGGTGAAATTGGATATCCGTTTGAACGATGAGCCTGTCGATGCCCTTTCTTCCTTAATTCACCGCAGTAATGCGTATGATTTTGGAAAGAAAATATGTGAAAAATTGAAAGAGCTTTTACCAAGACAACAATTTGAAATCCGTATTCAGGCTTCTATCGGTGCTAAGATTATTGCGCGTGAGACCATTTCCGCGTTACGTAAAGATGTAACGGCGAAATGTTACGGTGGTGATATTTCTCGTAAACGTAAGCTCCTTGAAAAACAGAAAAAAGGAAAAAAACGTATGCGTCAAGTTGGAAACGTAGAAATTCCACAATCTGCATTTATGGCGGTATTAAAGTTAGATTAATCCTTTTTATTAAAGAATATACTTACTACTCAACACTAAACATGAATTTATTAGATGGAAAGCTGGTATCAGCGAAGATAAAAGAAGACATCAAGCAAGAAGCAGCTGCTTTTACGGCAGAAACAGGACGTAAGCCTCATTTGGTCGCTATTTTAGTGGGCAATGATGGTGGTAGCGAAACCTATGTAGCTAGTAAAATGCGCAACTGTGAGCTTGTCGGCTTTGAATCAACGAATATACGCTATGATGTAACCATCAGCGAAGCAGAATTGATTGCTAAGATTCAAGAAATCAACGCTGATCCTACCATTGATGGATTAATTGTACAGTTACCACTTCCAAAGCATATTAACCCGGATACGATTACGGAAGCTATTGACTACCGTAAAGATGTGGATGGTTTTCACCCTATTAATTTAGGACGTATGCAGCGTAACTTACCTTGCTTTATTCCGGCTACGCCGTATGGTATTCTATTGATGTTGGATCATTATGGTATCGATACAGCAGGCAAAAAGGCTGTTGTTGTTGGCCGTAGTAACATCGTTGGTTCGCCAATGAGCATTCTTTTGGCGCGCAACACCAATCCAGGAAACTGCACGGTAACCTTGACCCACAGCCGTACACACAATTTGCAAGAAGAAGTGCTGCAAGGCGATATCGTTGTTGCTGCTATCGGGAAGAAGAACTTCGTTACAGCAGATATGGTGAAACCAGGTGCTATTGTGATTGATGTAGGTATTAATAGAGAAGATTCGCCAGCTACTAAATCGGGCTTTAAGCTTTATGGTGATGTTGACTTTGAGGCTGTTTCTCAGAAGGCTTCATGGATCACTCCTGTACCGGGAGGCGTAGGCTTGATGACTATTGTCGGCTTATTGAAAAATACATTAGAAGCAGCAAAAGGAACAATCTACGGGCGTTCGTAAGCATTACGCTCCTTATAAAATACAAAAGCGAGGAAATTTTCCTCGCTTTTTTTGTGCCCTATAGTCTGTTTTTGCTGACTAAGCGTCTACTTTTTTGGTCGGAATTTTAAAACTCACCTTTTTAAAGTCGATGGGTATAAAAAATAGTAGTTTGGTAAGATTATTGTTACAGCTATTCGGAGAGCCTTGAAAAAGGTTGTTTTTTACGTTATGAGGAGGGGTAGAGAACAAATTTTATCGTTAAAAAATTAACTACATTAGAATTACCTTAAACACATACTTAAAATGAGAAAAATTGCATTAGTAGCGTTTACGGCCTTCACTTTGTTGGCTTGTACAAACAACGCAAAAACAGAAAAAACAGAAGTAGCAACAGATGAGCATGCTGGTCATGACCACGCAACTGCGGAGGATCACGCTGGAGCTGCCGTTGACCATGGTGTCGCTGCTGCTGAAGCTGCCGCAACTAAAGCTAAAGCTGATTTAGATGCTGCCGCAAAAAAGGGTGATAAAAAAGCACAAGAAGAAGCACAGAAAGCCCTAGATGAGGCTAATTCCGCATTGGATAAAGCAAAAGTAGCCATTAAAGAGGCTGGCGAAAAAGTAGAGCACGGCGTTGATAAAGCAATTGATGCAACAAAAGATGCGGCTAAATCTACAGGTAATGCCTTAGACCATGCAGCGGAGAAAACTGCGGAGAAAGCTAAAGAAGTTGGTGAAAAAGCCAAAGAATTGAGCGAAGGGGCTAAAGATAAAGCCAAAGATTTAAAAGAATCCTTGAAAAAATAGGTTTATTTTTGCAATATTGTAGGAAAGCGCCATGCGAATAGTTTGGCGCTTTTTTTTGCTCAAAAAATCATTATGCAAGATATCAAAGAAAAGCTGAAGGACTATTGTACTACGCACACAGAACAGCGTATACAAGAGATTGTGTTGGGGATGGATCAAGCACAGGAATCGCTCGTTAGCGATACCAAAAGTAGTGCGGGAGATAAGTATGAGACATCCAGAGAGATGATTCAACAAGATTTAACACGCTACCAGGGGCAGCTATTGCAGGCTAAGAACGATTTGAATGCGTTGCAGCAGCTGAGCCTTAAGCAAGAGGTGCCACATATCGTCGTGGGTTCTTTAATTATAAATGATCGTGCTCGCTATTTTATTGCCATTAGTTTGGGGAGAGTGCCTATTGATGGTACTGATTTCATGGTTATTTCAGTTAGTTCACCGATTGGTCAATTGTTCAAGGGGAAAGTCGTTGGTGATTCCATTAATTTTAATGGTGCCGCCCAGCAGATTTTGTCTATCGTTTAGTTTTAATTTTAGCAATTCTTAAAACAATTTCTTTCTATCTCTTGTTAAGCTCATAAATAGTTCTCTAACACGTTAAGAATAAATAAATTTTTATGAGCATAAGAAATAGAATTTTAGTTTTGGCTGTAGCAGGAGCTATGGCCTTAAGCATGAACGCTTGTAAGTCCAAGATTTCAGACGCCGATTTGAAGGCTAAGGTTGAATCGGTAACCGCTTCACATCCCCATGTGACGGCGAGCGTTAAAGATAGGGTTGTTACACTTTCTGGAACGGTAGCCTCTGAAGAGGAAAAAACTGCCTTAGCAGAAGCGGTGAAAGGTGTCGATTCGAAGCAAATTCAATCGATCGTAAACGACGTTACTATTGAAAAGCCTGTTGTTATTGAGGTTAATACGAACGATGCTGATTTAGTACAAAAGGTAACCGATGCTGTTAAAGATTATCCTACCGTTAAAGCTGATGTTAAGGATGGTGTAATCACGGTTACTGGTACTTTGGAGCAAAGTCGTATTCAGCCGTTAAAAATCGCTTTGGATGCCTTAAATCCTAAAAAAGTAGATCTTAAAGGTATAACTATTAAATAACAAGCTATGGCATTACAAGATAAATATAAAGTGTTGCTGGATACAGCAGGGGCTTCTGGTATACCCGATTTGCAATATGTAGAGCAAGATGGTGTTTTACAAATTAGAGGAACGGCGCCAAATGCAGATGTAAAGAACAAGCTATGGGATATTTATAATCAGATAGATCCTAATTTTTTGTCGGGCGATGTGGTTATGAATATTGATGTTTCCTCGGCTATTGCTGGTAGTGAGGTTCGTGTTATAACGCAAGATGGAAATCTTAATGTTAGAAAAGGACCAGGAACAGATCAGCCGATAGTTGGTAAAGTAGCTAAAGGAGAGGTTATTACCCTTTTAAGTCGTGCAAATAGCCAATGGTGGTTGGTACGCTTGAAAAATGGGGAAGAAGGATATTGCTATGCGCAGTACCTTGAGCCTATTGGTTAGCGCATGGCGCTTAACCCTCCAATTTGACTGCTAAGCGGTAAATTATACTTTTTTACGAGAGAAAGCTAGGGGAAAACCTAGCTTTCTATATTTCATCCAATCGGAATACATCTTTCACACGGATTCCTTTTTCTGTACGTTGCAATGTGCAGCATGCATTTTCAGGGTCATGCTCTAAAAAGAGGATGTATTCATTGTCTACAATTTCTTCCCAATAAGACTGTCTTTCGTCCATTGTCGTTAACGGCCTCACATCATAACTCATCACGTAAGGGATGGGAATATGGCCAACAGAAGGAAGCAAATCTGCCATATACAATAGCGTCTTTCCTTTGTATTGTACCTGCGGAAGCATCATGGCTTCGGTATGCCCATATGCATAGCGTACATCGACTTTATCGGCATAGGGCGTTCCTTCTTTTATAAATTGCAATTGGCCACTTTCCTGAATAGGCATGATGTTCTCTTTTAGGAAAGATGCCTTCTCGCGCGGGTTCGGGTTTGTGGCCCAGTTCCAGTGTTGTTCATTACTCCAGTAATGTGCATTTTTAAAGGCTGGTACTAATTTCTCACCTTCTCTTTTAATCGCACCACCACAATGGTCAAAATGTAGATGAGTCAAAAATATATCCGTGATATCATCGCGGTGAAAACCTTTAGCATGTAACGATTTATCCAGCGTATCGTCTCCATGTAGGAAATAATGGCTAAAGAATTTATCATCTTGCTTGTCGCCGATACCAGTATCAACTAAAGTAAGACGCTTACCATCTTCGATTAAAAGAAGTCTGTTGGCCCATGTGCATAGGTTGCGCTCGTCGGCAGGGTTTGTTCGTTGCCATATCGATTTAGGAACTACGCCAAACATGGAGCCTCCATCAAGTTTAAAAAATCCCGTATCTATGCTGTGTAGTTTCATCCTTTGAAGTTTTTTATAATCAATTTACGCAAGTTATCTAAGGCCTGGTCCATACCTTCTTGGCGATAAGCCAAGAGGGTGGTCGTGTTGATATCTTTGTTTTTCAAATCTAAATATTTTATAGCTAAGTGTTGGTATTGTTCCTTTACAGATTGTGGGACAATACTGATGCCAATGTTGAGATGTACGAGTTCAAGTATAGACGAAATGGTGTTACACTCGTGCCTGATTGTGGGCGAGAAGCCCAGTGCAGCACAAAAGGATAGTGCATTGCTATGGTAGATAGGTGCATCGTCAGCATTGTAGGTGATGAAGGCCTTATCTTGGAGGGCCGACAAGTTATCCGGTAGCTCAAAATCGGCCGAGTAGGCCATACAGAAAGACTCTTGATAGAGCTTTTCAAGCAGGATGTGTGGGCTGTGGATAGGGGCACGCACGATAGCTAAATCTAGTTGACCATTTTGTAGCGCTTCAATTTGGCGCTCTGTGGAGAGCTCAAACAGCTTACTCTGTACATGCGGGAAATCCTGCTGCATATCTTGGATAAATAAACCTAGCTTAAGCTTATCTACGGCACTGATATAACCAATCTTTACTTCGCCAGCAATAGACCTTCCAATATCGAAGGTACGGGTTTTAATGACGGCTATCTGATCGATGAGTGTTTGGCCTGCATCTTGCAGGTATTGTCCAGCAGGAGTAAGGCTGACTCTCTTGTGCTCGCGTAAGAATAAAACTGCCCCTAGCTCGTGTTCCAATTGTTTTATTTGTCGACTTAAAGGAGGCTGTGAGATAAACAGTCTTTTTGCCGCGCGACCAAAATGAAGTTCTTCAGCTAGCACTAAGAAATAATGGAGATGGCGTATTTCCATACTTAAAAGGTATTGATATATGCTAAATATAGTATTTTTAAGGTATTGTTAAAGCCTTTATTTTTACTAAAAAATAGAAGAGATGAAATCAACATTAGCAGAAATTGAAGCGCGTTTTGATAACGATGTAATCCGTTTTTCCAATTTAGAAACGGGGCAACAAACGACTTTGGATGCCGCTTTTAATATGGACCTTATGACAAGTGCCATTGCGAAGCATTATCCCCATAAGACAATCAGAGTGTTGGATATCGGCTGCGGCGCAGGTAACTACGTGCTCAAGCTCTTGCAGAAAAAGAAGGAGCTAGATTTGACGCTATCAGATTTAAGTCAGCCAATGTTGGACAAAGCGCTGGAGCGCGTAAAAGAGGTGCATGATGGTTCTATACGTTTGAAAAAAGGAGATTTTAGAAATTTGAGTGCAACGGAAGGTACCTACGATGTAATTATCGCAACAGCCGTTTTACACCACTTACGTGATGATGCTGATTGGGAGGGTAGCTTCAAAAATCTATATGATTTATTGAATCCTGGTGGAAGCATTTGGATTTTTGACTTGATACAACAGCAGACGCCGACTTTACAAACTCTCGTATATGAAGAGTTGTATGGGGACTATTTGGTAGGCTTAAAGGATGCGGAATATCGGGATGCCGTATTTACGTATATCGAGAAAGAGGACTCGCCGAGAAGTTTGATGTATCAGTTGAATTTATTGACAAAAGTAGGGTTTAGTCAAGTTGATATTCTCCATAAGAATTTATGTTTTGCCTCTTATGTAGGGTTGAAATAGAGTCGGCGCATTAAGCATAAAAAAAGAGGGATTTTTCAATCCCTCTTTTTTTATGTGTTACTTAGCTGCTTAGTGAGCTGTTAAGTTTTTAGCTTTTTCTTCATCAAAATTAGCTTCTAATTCTGCTAATTTTTTCTTTCCATAAGCCATTTTCGTGATCACGTAGAACAATACTGGGATAATAAAGATACCCATTAAAGTTGCTGCAAGCATACCACCAAATACGGTCCATCCAATTGTTTGACGAGAGAATGCACCAGCTCCTGTCGATAGCATCAAAGGAATAATACCTAAGATGAATGCGAAGGAAGTCATAATAATTGGTCGTAAACGAAGTTTTACAGCGTCTAGTGTCGCATCCATCAATGGCATACCGATATCTACACGTTCTTTGGCAAACTCTACAATCAGAATCGCATTCTTCGCGGCAAGACCAATAATAGTGATCAAACCAATCTGCGCATAGATGTTGTTATCCAACGTTGGGATAAACAATAGCGTCAAGATGGCACCGAAGATACCGATAGGAACGGATAGTAAGATAGAGAATGGTACCGACCAGCTTTCGTATAACGACGCTAATAGTAAGAATACAAAGACAATACATAATGCGAAGATCATTACCGTCATGTTTCCGGATTGTTTCTCTTGTAGCGATAGACCAGAGAAATCGTAACCATAGCCTCTAGGCAATGTCTGTGCAGCTACTTCCTCTAATGCTTTCAAAGCATCACCCGAACTGTAACCAGGAGCAGCAGAACCACTAACCTCAATACTACGGAAGATGTTGTAGTGGTTGATGATGGAAGGGTTTTGTACCAATTCCCAGTTTACTAATCCCGCTAGTGGTACCGAAGCGCCATTTACATTTTTAGTATATAGCTTATTGATGTCTTCAATATTCATACGGAACTCTTGATCCGCTTGTGTTACCACGCGGAAGTTACGCCCGTAGCGTGTGAAGTCATTGATATAGGCAGAACCTAAGTACGCAGAGATTGTTGTATAAATAGATGATAGCGGAACGCCCATTTTCTTCGCTTGCTCACGGTTTACCGATAGTTTGAAGTTCGGTGAGTTCGAGCTGAAAAGGGTATAGGCCATACCAATCTCAGGGCGCGCATTTGCGGCTGCTAAGAACTTACCAATAACACCTTCAAATTCTTTGATATCAACGGTCTCATGATCCTGAATCTGTAGCGAGAAACCACCGGAAGTACCCAAGCCTGGAATTGCTGGAGGTGTAACGGCTAATACACGCGCTTTGTCGAACGCACGATATTTACCCATGATAGCGCCCGTAATCTGTGCTGATGTACGTTTACGCTCATGCCATGGCTTCAAAGAGATGAAAAGTGTCGCTGCATTGGATTTGAATGATCTGTTCAAGATGTTAATACCCGAAATCAACGTTACGTGTTCAATCTCTGGGAAATCTGCACGGAATTCTCTTTCCAACTGATTTAATACCGCTTCTGTTCGTGCTGCTGATGCTCCTTCTGGTAAACTAACACCGGCAAAGAAAGCACCATTATCTTCTGTAGGTATAAAACCTGTAGGCTTCGTTTTAAACATAAAGCCGGTACCTACTAAAATACAGATTAGAATAATAATAGCTAAAGGTGCTTTGCGAATAACATTACGCACACCAATAGAATACTTATGTGTTACACGCTCAAACCAACGGTTGAATAAGAAGAAAAATTTATTCAATCCACGTGCGTCTTTATTTACCGATGTAGGCTTTAATAATAGCGAACATAAGGCTGGCGTTAGGGACAGCGCAATGAAGGCCGAAATCATTACCGAAACGGCAATGGTTATGGCGAACTGTTGATACAACTGACCTACCATCCCTGGAATGAAACCTACCGGAACGAATACCGCAGATAAGATTAACGCAATAGCAATAACCGGAGCGGTGATATCTTTCATCGCACGCATGGTCGCTTCGCGCGCACTCATCTGGTAGTGGTCAATATAATGCTGGACGGCCTCCACCACAACGATGGCATCATCCACCACGATACCGATGGCAAGTACGAAGGCTAATAAAGTTAAGTTGTTGATCGAGAAACCAAATAGAGTAAAGAATATAAATGTACCCACAATGGAAACTGGAATAGCTAATACTGGAATCAACGTTGCACGCCACGACTGTAAGAAGAAGAATACAACCAAGGTTACCAAGAATAAGGCTTCAACTAACGTGTGGATAACAGACTCAATAGAAGCGTTAACAACAGAAATAGTCTCGTAACCTACAACATAGTCAACGTCATCAGGGAAGGATTTCTTTAAGAGCGCTAAAGCTTTATAAATACCATCTGCTGTTTCTACAGCGTTACCACCTGGTGTTTGTGCTACCATCATACCTGTAGAGCGAATACCATCGGTTTTAGTCGTTAACGAGTAGCTAAATTGTCCGAGTTCAACACGGGCTACATCTTTTAAGAAAACGATAGAACCATCATTAGGGTTCGACTTGATGATGATATCTTCAAAATCTTGAACGCTAGAAAGATCCGAGTCTGTAATAACAGGATATTCGAAAACCTGTGAGTTGTACTGCGGTGGGGCACCAACAGAACCACCAGGCATACGTAAGTTTTGCTCATTAATAGCTGTTGATACGTCGGCAGGCGTTAGGTTTAACGCCGTCAATTTGTTAGCATCTAGCCATATACGCATAGAGAATGGTTGACCGAAGGTCGTTACATCCCCCACACCTTTAACACGCATAATCGCATCTTTGATGTATAAATTGGCGTAGTTGGCCAAGAATTTATCATCACGTGTTCCTTTCGGTGAAGTTAAGGATACCAACATCAAGATATCTGTATTCGCCTTACGCGTAGTCACCCCTAAACGGCGAACTGCCTCCGGAAGTGAGGGCTCAGCGATACCTACACGGTTTTGTACATCCAGTGTTGCGACATCGATGTCTGTGCCTACTTCAAAGGTTACAGTGATAGCTGATTGTCCGTTTGACGTACTATTGGACGACATATACATCATCCCTGGCGTACCGTTAATCTGACTCTCAATAGGCGTGGTTACCGTTTGTTCAACGGTCTGTGCATCGGCTCCCGTATAGTTGGCCGTAACGGTAACTGTAGGTGGAGCAATCGATGGATATTGACTGATAGGCAGCGTCATAATCGAAATCGTACCAATGATCATGATTAAGATCGAGATAACGATTGCGGTGATGGGCCTTTTTATAAAAACTTCTGATATCATATTCTAATTTTTCTAATCACAGTGATAGCCTCTATTTTTTCGGTGCAGCGGCAGCAGCTGGTGCTGGAGCTGCATTTTCTACAACTTTAGCGCCTGTTTTTACGTTCATAATTCCTTCGACAACAATTTTCTCACCTATGTTAAGGCCTTTGTTTACGACGATTTTATCACCGATTTTAGTGCCTAATTCCACAGGTCGTTGTTCTGCTCTGCTACTGTCATTCACAACATACACGTTGTAAACACCCAACTGATCTTGAACCGCTTTGAAAGGAATAATCATTTGTTCTACAGTAGAGTTGCTCGTCACATTCATCGTTACATTCATACCTGCACGTAAGATATTCTGTGCGTTATTGAAGGTAGCACGAACGCTGATCGTTCCTGTAGAAGAACTAACAGCACGGTCAATAAGCGATATACGACCTTGTCCTGCATAAGATGTACCATCAGGCAATGCTACAGTAATCTCCGTTGATGAACGGCCCGATTGGTATGCGGAGAACTCAGCGATTTCTTTTTCTGAAATTTGGAATTCTACCGCTACAGGGTCAATAGAACTTAGCGTATTTAAAAGCGTTGTTCCAGGGCTTACTAAAGCACCATTACGTACTTGCGAGATACCTAAAACACCACTGTATGGCGCACGGATAGTGGAGCGCTGTAAGTTTGTTTGTGCCGTTACTAAAGCCGCTTGTGCTGCTTGTACTTGCGAACGTTGTGTGCTAACATCGGTTAGCGCATTGTCTAACGTTTGCTTTGCAATCGCGTCTTTGTCTGCCAAAGTTTGGTAACGTGCTAAATCTTTTTCTACACGTTGAAGGGTAGACTTAGCGATCTCTACACTAGCTTTAGCTTGATCTACAGCTGCTTGGTAGCGGATGCGGTCAACTTCATAAAGCGCTTGACCTTTGGATACTGACGCTCCATCGCTCACAAAAATATTAGTAATATATCCGCTTACCTCTGCGCGGATTTCGGTTTCTTGAAGCGGAACTACGCTAGCCGGGTAGCTTTTCAAACCAGCTACAATTTCTTGGCTTACTGTTCCAAAAGAAACAGGAATAGCCATTTCACCTTGCGCTGCTGCACCGGCAGCCTGTTGCTTTGAACCGTCTTTAGATCCACAAGACTGCCAAACCAGTGCTGAACCTAAAACTAATGCTGAAAATAAATACTTCTTATTCATGTTTCTCGTATATTTCTAAAGGGTAATCAGGGTTGTTATTAATTCGTTGTATTTACAGAGCCTAGTGCTTTTTGAATATCTAGCTTACTCGATAAAACAGCATATAGTGCATTCAGATAGTTTAATTGACTTGTCTTTAAGTCGGTCTCTGCGGTCATCAGCTCTAGGTATGTTTTCACACCTGCATCATATTGCAATTTGATGGTATTATAAACCTCTTCGGATAGCTGCATATTCTCTTTTGAGTTGCGCCATTCATTCATATTGGCACGGTAGCTCGCCATAGCTCCTGCATATTCCGTGCTAATTTTATTCTCTAGGTTTTTAAGATCCCAAGCTATTCTTTCTTCTTGCAATTCAGACTTACGAATCTCTTGGATACGTTTCGTTCCGGTGAAGATTGGTAAGCTTAACGAAAGACCGACAACGGAGCTCGGGATGTTATCGTTATAAAGTTTTCCAAAGCTGTCATTACGGTAGTTCAATGCATAGTTAGCGTATGCACCTAATTTTGGTAGAAAGTTCCACTTCTGATACTGTGTGTTTAGCTTTTGAATATCTTTTAATGTTTGTGTCTGTTTAAATTCAACACGATTAGCGAAGTTCAAAATTTCTGTTGTATCGAGAAGGATATTCTGCTCTAAGGTTTGATTAGCAAAAGAAAGACTCAAGCCCTCTTTGGTATTCATGCCTAAAAGCATCTTTAAATAATCATATTTGTAATCGCGGCTTTCTTTTGTTGATTTCAACTGTGCAAAAGCATTGTTTAATGAAATTTGTGCACGTTTAGCATCAATCTTGTCGACTAAACCCACCTCATAACGGGAGCTAGCCTCCATTTGTTGACGCTTCAAACGGATAATATTCTCGTTGATAATCTTTAGTGATTCTTCCGAAGTTAAAATGTCGTAGTAAGCTTTACTCACATCGACAACGGTATTAATACGTACGCTCTCGATGTTCAAGTCGTTTTGTTGACGTACGAATTTAGCCGCTCGTGATGCTTGGAATAGCTGTGGACTGATAATCGCTTGGTCGGCTTGGAAAGTTAATGCAGAAGTATTACGCTGTCCTAAAGGAATGTTTGCTCCATTGATAAACATGGTAGGCAATTGCATACTGTGTACGATATTCCCTGTCGCGTTGATTTGTGGAAGCCATCCTGATAGGGCAGAGGCAATCTCACGCTCGCCTATAGCTTTGTCAATATCGGCCTGCTTGACTTCTATTTTATTGTGCAAGGCATAGTCGATCAGCTCACTTAGGGTGACATCTCCAATTAATTTTCCTGCCTGATTATTGCTTTGCGCCTGTGCAGAGCCCATAAAGCAAGAAGCTATACATAAAAGTAAGGTAGCTCTCTTGAATTTCATATTATTGATTTTTAATACCATTCCAAATGATTTCGATAAGATCATCGCGATCTTGATCCGTTATTTTACAAAATTGATTAAACTTATAATGTTTAATGATAGAGGTGGCAGGTCCTATAAAAATAGATACCAACGTGAAAAAATTGACATCTCTAATGATTCCTGCATCAATACCTTCTTTAAAGAACAAGCGCATGCGGTCAACACCATAGTAACTAGGGTCTTTACGTTGCTGCATAAGTTCATAATACGGAGAAGAGTAAAACTGTTCTATAAATCTGAAAATTTCTTTATTCTCCACGTAATAGTGAACTAAGCGTT
This sequence comes from Sphingobacterium sp. MYb382, assembly GCF_037572665.1. NCBI lineage: Bacteria > Pseudomonadati > Bacteroidota > Sphingobacteriia > Sphingobacteriales > Sphingobacteriaceae > Sphingobacterium > Sphingobacterium sp. MYb382. Next base: position 167,842 of record NZ_JBBGZT010000029.1, on the reverse strand, counting down.
TCCAAACCGATGCAAAGCGCTCTTTGTAGCTCGCTTCTTCATCAAACTGAAAAATGTGCTCATTTGTTTTCTCTCGACAGTATTTAAATAGCTCTAAAATTAATTCGTCCTTGGAGGTGAAGTAATGGTAGATGGTGCCTGTTGCCACATTTGCTTGCAAAGCAATTTGGCTCATAGGCGTTCCATGGAAGCCATATTCATGAATAAGTTTTAATGTACTTAGGAAAATAGCTTCTTTTTTTTGACTGGTCGCTATTTCCGGAGTCGGCGGGCTGGCCTTTTTTTTCGTTTCGACGAAGTCAATTTCTTCGTCTTTAATCTCTTTAGTAAGCAATGTAGTTAGTTTTTATTTAGTAACTGAACGTTCATTCGGTAGCAAATGTATGAAAATAACTAGAGAGAATATGTCAAAAGTTTGTTATAAAAATTTGTCGCTACAACCTTATGGGTATTTCAAAGATTCTTGTTTCGGTGGCTATGTTAAATCTTTGTTAAGTTTTGCTTAGGGTGTTGAAAAGTATAGGTAAGCACTGTATATTTGTATCATCATAATTTAGGTTTATAATTGGTTAGTTAAAGGTTTCCATTCTCCCCGACTGGAAACCTTTTTTTATGCACTAAACTTTGTTTTTGGCCTACTCGGCCAATAAATCTTTCACCGCGGCTATTATTTTGGGATTTGTATAATCACGACCACCCTCGGCGCGAACAACAATTTCTCCCTTTTTATCAATGATTACCGTTGTCGGAATAGAAGAACCCAGCAGGGTTGCTGGAATTTGACTCGCCGGAACATGAACGGGTAGATCTAATTTTTCCTTCGCCATAAATTTTGTCGATTTCTTGATATTGTTGTCTACATCAACCATTAGGAACACCAAGTCTTTATCATCTTTAAAGGTTTTCTTTAAGGACGCGATGGAGGGCATTTCTGCGATACATGGCGGACACCAAGTAGCCCAGAAATTTATAAATACCACTTTACCTTTTAGGTCGGATAGCTTAATGGTGTTCCCTTGTTCATCTTTAACCATAAAGACCTCTTCCTGGGGCTGGTCCTCCAGAATGGCGAGTTCTTGTTTTTTATCCCCTGCAGGGGAATTATTTTTTTCACTATGCGCTTGGGTGCAAGCACTGATGGTTAACCCTAAGCAGCATAATCCGATGCTGATACCTTTAAACGTTGTTTTCATGTTTCTATCTTTTGTTCGTTATTCGTTGTTGTTTAATTTTCCTTCTTTTATTTCTTCTGATGCTTTACGTAGAATCTGCATATCCTTTTGCACATTGCCGAATACTTCGACAAGGCTGTCTAGCTGAATGCCTTCTCGAATAGGAATGCGCTGTAAGCTTTGATCTTCTAGCTGCATAATGAAGTTGCCTGAGGGTGCGCGCACCACACTCGATAAGGGAACCCAAAAGGAGCCTGTTTTACGCTTCAGCTGTAGATTCACTTGTGCATACTCACCTCCTTGTAGTTTATACTGACTATTGTTGACGTCAAATTCCAAGGTCAATGAGCGATGGTCTCTATCTATACCTCCAGCACTTCTCGATAGTTTTGCGGTGAAGGTTTCGCCGGGAAGAGAACTTACGGTGAAGCTTGCCGCTAAGTCGTCAGGAATGGAGGCTGCATGCTTCTCGGGAATGGATAGCGTTAACCGTAGCTTATGGTCTTGGCGGATATGAAAGAGTGCCATATTGGAACCTCCGGGACCTACTAAGGCGCCCACTGATACATTACGCTGGCTGATGCGCCCCTCAAAGGGAGCGACAATCTGTAGGTACTGCTGCATCTGTGCACTGCGGCCTGTTCCTGCTTTGGAAGCCTCATAAGCCGACTTTGCTCGTAAAAGAAGGCTTTGTGCACGCTCTAGTTCAATGGGCGATACTGCACCTTCGGTGGCTGATGCCTCCTTTAGTCGTGCATAGGCCTGCTCCGCAAAGCGGTAGTCGCTGTGCATCTTCTCTTGTGCCGCTTTATCAGCTACATATTGCTGCCCCATCTCCGGTGCTTCTAATACCGCCAATAGCTGATTTTTATGCACGTAGGCTCCACGGTCTACGTGCAGCTTTTGTACAAAACCATTGACCTTCGCATACACTTGCACCTCTTCGTAGGGTTTCAATTCTCCAGGCAGCGAAAGTGTATAGCTAGGTTGCATCCAACGTATGCTGTCTGTCGCTAAAGTGGGTGTTTGTTTTGTTTCTTGAACAATCTTTTTCTCCTCTTTTGGACTTCCGCAGGCCATAAGTAAATTTAAGGTGCTGAATCCTAAGAAAGAATAGATCAGGCTATATTTTATATTTTTCATGTCTTGTATGCGCTATTTTATGCTTTTTCTGTTTGGTAATACCTGCTTTGTGGATCATCAGGGTCCAATGATGGACTGCTGTTGACGGATCGGGCCATAACGCCGCTATAAAAGTGGGGTATAAGCAAGAGGATGGTCACCGTGGATGCTAACAACCCACCGATTACAGCTCTCCCTAATGGGGCAATTTGTTCCGCTCCGTCGCCAATGCCTACAGCCATCGGCAGCATACCTGCAAACATGGCAGCAGCGGTCATCAGGATGGGACGCAGGCGAGAGCTGGCCGCCATTCGCGCAGCGAAAATTGGTGCAAGCTTTAAATCTTTACGGTAGTGCTCTGCTTGGTTGACGAGCAGAACAGCGTTGGATACCGATACCCCTATAGACATGATGATACCCATGTATGACTGTAGGTTGAGCGTGCTTCCTGTGCAAAAAAGAAGGATAAGACTCCCGCTGATTACTGCGGGAACTACCGACAGGATAATTAAGGGTACTTTAAACGATTGGTAATAGGCCGAGAGCATCAGGAAGATGGCAATGACGGCAACGCCTAAGCCCACGAGCAAGCTCCCTAGAGTGTCGCTGAGGAGCTGAAGCATTCCTTCTGTCCATACCTGCGTACCTTTTGGTGGTTTGCCAGCAGCAGCAATAGCTTCTTTTACGGCGGCACTTGCTGTTCCTAAATCTTTGTCGTAGATGTTTGCCAATACCGTCACGTAGCGATTAGGCCCTTTACGGTTCACTTGTGCCGGTTCTGTAGCCTGCTGAATAGTGGCTACATCTTCTAAGATAGGCCTTGGACTTCCTTTTTTTAAGGGTAAGTTACGTAGCATTTCGGTGCTGCTCATGCGTGCTTCCGGTATTTGAACCTGTGTTTGGAAGACAAGCCCTGATTTGGGGTCTATCCACAAATTTTTGTCGGTATAGCGTGTTGAGGAAGTCGCCGTTACCAGGCTACGTGTCACATCCTGCATCGTCAGCCCAAACTGGGCCGCCAAGTTACGGTCTACCTCAATCTTTAAGGCTGGGGCCGCTAGAGGTTCCGCAATGCGGATGTCCCGTAGATAGGGAATAGCAAGCAGTTTTTCTTTAATTTTCAAAGCATGCTGCTCGGCTACTTTTAATTGACCTGCACCAACTTTTACCTCAATCGGCGTCATGGCGCCCTGACTCATTATTTTCTCTGTAAGCTCCATGGCTTCAAAGTTGATGCGCACGGATGGGTGCTTCTGCGCAATCATGATACGTATTTCTTCTTTCAGCTTTTCGATAGACCCTTTATATATCTTTTGGTCTATAGCAAGCTGAAGGACGGCTTCATGGGAGGCTGTGGTAAACAGGAAAATCGGATTTATGGGACTTGCCGATGGATGCGTTCCGACGAAGGCTGAGCTTATCGCTAGTGCATCGGTAGGCAACTCTGCTTTGATATCTTCGGTAATTTGTCGAACGATGTTTTCCGTTTTCTCGAGTCTACTTCCTTGTGGGGCAATAATGCGGATTTGGAAATCTCCGCTATTGGAGATGGGCATGACGTCCATCCCTATAACACGCAGTAATACGGCTACACTGATTACAGAAAAGCTAACATAGAGAGCGAAGAGTGTTTTACTTCTTCCCGACCAGCTTCTCAAACGCTGCGTATAGCGAGACTGGAATTTATGGAAGAAGTTTTTCTTTCTATCTCTTTTCGGATAGCTCTGTTTATTTTTCATAAGCCAGTTGGCCAAGATAGGCACGAAAGTTTGTGAGGCTAGGAAGGAAGCAACCATCGCAAAGGCTACAGCGAGCGAAAGCGGTAGGAACATATCTTTTGGGATGCCTGTCATGATGAAGGCCGGCGTCAATACGGCGAGGATACACAGTAAAATCAATAGCTTAGGAATCGAAATTTCTAAAAGGGCATCTAGGATGGCACGTTGCTTGGGCTTTCCTGCTTCCAAATGTTGATGGATATTCTCGATGGTGACCGTTGCCTCATCGACTAAGATGCCTATAGATAGTGCTAGACCACTTAGTGTCATCATATTGATGGTGTAGCCCAGTAGGTGCAGCATACTCACAGCAGCCAAAATGGCTATTGGTATGGTGAGCACCACAATCAAAGCACCACGGCTATCGCCTAGAAAAAGTAAAATCATTAACCCAGTAAATAAGGCCCCAAGAAGTCCTTCATGGATTAGATTGGATAGCGCTCTACTGATGTATTTAGATTGGTCAAATTCGTAGCGTACCGCTACATCTTCTGGAAGTTGATCCTTCAGCATGGGCAGGGAAGCTTTTAAGTTTTCTACCGCCGTAAGGGTTGAAGCATCTGTTTTTTTGATAATCGGTAGGTAGACGGATCTCTTGCCATTGACCAAGGCATAACCTACCGTTTGGTCGGCACCATCTTGCACTTGCGCTACATCGCGGATGTATACCGTGTGTCCATCTGTATTTTTAATTGGCGTATTTAAAAATTCCAGCGGATCGCGGGCGATGGAGTTGATGGGAGCCATCAGATTCTGATCACCTATGCGTAGGTTTCCTGCCGGTGAAGGATGGCTGTTTTTTGTAATCGCTAGGGTTATCTCTTCAGGGCTTAAATGGTAGGCCTGCATGGCTTGCGGGTCGATGTTAATTAGTATCGTGCGTACATTTCCTCCAAAAGGAGCTGGTGCCGTGATTCCTGGTATTTCGACAAATAGAGGCCTTATTTTCGTGATAGCTAGTGTTTGCAGCTCGGTAATAGAGCGCGTCGCACTTTCAAAGACGAGCTGACCAACGGGAAGGGAGTTTCCATCAAAGCGAACAACCATAGGAGGGACGGCACCGGTAGGGAGAAAGCCCATAGCACGGTTTACCTGTGTTGCCAACTCGCCCGCTGCTTGAGACATATCCGTGCCCGGGTAGAAGGTAAGCTTCATCATGGTCAGCCCCTGCACACTTTTGAAGTCTATATTTTTTACGCCGTTGACGAAGAGCAGTACTTTTTGAAATTCGTTGGCCATAAATCCATCCATATAGGACGGCGATAAGCCTCCATAAGGCATGGCTACATACATGGCGGGAAGCTCCACCTCGGGGAAGATATCGACTTTAATTTTCTGTAAGGTCGAGTAGGCAAAGATGCCTATAGCCATCAAGATAACCATGATGGCTATAGGTTTTCTTAATGCAAAACGTATAATATTCATGTCGGTTTAGCTTATAAGTTGTTAAACAAAAAGTCAAAATCATGGCTTAGCCAAGCCTCTTCAGTCTTCTGCTGCCAATAGCTATGTAGTGCTTCTATGTGGTTGTTTTCGGCTTGCTCGAGCAGTAGGCTGGTCTGCAACAGCTCCGTCATACTGAGTAGACCACTTTTGTAGCGTGCTTTATACATTACATAGGCATCTTGGCTATGCTGCAAGGCTAATCGCGTCCTGCCGATTTGTTTCTCTTGTTCTTGGAGCTTTCCTTTTACCCCTTGCAGATTGGCATGTATTGCTTGTCTATTTTCTACCTGCTGTAGTCTGCTTTTTTCGGACTCTTGCTTCCATGCTTGGCTTCGGAGCTTGTTGCTATAGCTGCTCGTCACATTCCAGGTGAGGCCGATGCCTACCAAGCCATTGTTAGCGTGATTTGAGAAACCATCTACCCAGCTGCCCGATACATTCCCCTGCGGGGAGATGCCGGAGCCGCGGAAAGCGTAACCCGCCATCAGTTTGATGCTCGGACGGCTAGCTTTGTTTTGTTCCTGGGCTACCAGTTGATGATAGGTAGCGGCCTTACTAAAAACAGTAAGGAGCGGATGCTCATCAATATTTTCTGTAATCATGCCTTCGGCTTGGAGGCTGCGGTCATTAAAGAGCTTGTTTTCCCGGCTGAGGCTTAGGTCTTTTGGACCGTAAATTTCCTGGAGACTTGCTATAGCTAAAGCTTTATTTCCTGTCCACAGGTCTTTGTTTGCTAAAGCTTGCTCATAGGCAGCATAGGCCAAAAGGCTGTCGGCCGCCGGCTTTAGTCCGGCTTTAGAGAGACCTGCCGCCATGCGGTGTAGCTCTTGTAAGCGTTGGCTATGCTGTTGTACCCAATTACGTTTACTCTCCGTATACCGATAGTAGACGTAACGGCTTGTTAGTTCTTTTTTCAGTTGTAAAGCATAGGCTTCTTTTTCGGCCTCACTTTGGGAGGTACGCATGTTGGCTGCTTCTTGCGCTGCCTGCTGTCGGCCGAAGGTGAAAAGCTCATATTCCAATATCGTCGAAGCGAAAGTGCTCGACATATACGATGCGCCCGTGGTTGCGGCAGGGCTATTCACATTGAAAAAACCTGCTTGTGGAAAGAAGCTACCTTGACTAGTTTGGTGCGTTCCATAATTGTTTTGTGCTTGTACTTTAGCTTGCGGTAGGGCATCGCTTTTGACGGCTTGGGCACGCAGTCGGTCGGCTTCGATATGGACCTGGCGCTGCTGTAAGCCTGGATATTGCTGTTGAACTTCAAGCCATAGGCGTGCTAAATCCTGCTGCGCATACAGCGGCTGTAGCGCACAGCTATACCATCCTGCGATAAGCAGGATGCGAACTATATTTTTAATCATTTTTTTGAAATTAATACCAAATAGGAGTGTGCAGGCTGAAGTAGCCGTGCAGTAATCTTTGTGGACCTTGTATACGGCTACAAAGGGTTTCGCAGGATGTTGGTATTAAATTAGAAGTTTGCGGTAGGCAATGAAAATGGGAATAGTTGCCTTGATGCCTACATTTTTGTGATGTGGCTTTTGTTTTTTGTCTAGGGTGAAATTACCATAGATGAAGGCTAAAACAAGGCTGAATAAGAGTGTAGCTGATACCTGTGCATGTTGGCTGCTATCTCCCTTTTGAAAGGTCGATTCCTTAACGGTATTCTGTACTGCACAGTCTGTGGTGCTATTCGAAAAAAAGGAGGTTCCATTCTGTGCTGAAGACTTATCTTTCTGCGCAGCTGGAAAGTCGGAGCCAATAAAATTTTTAATGCTTGATTTTATAGGGCAGGAGGATAGTAGGATGCAAAAGATAGCAAGGATGGCCAAGAAGGAGGTCCATCTACACGATTTTTGATATGTTCTACTTGTTTGCACGTCATGCAATGATACTATTTTTTTTATTGGGCGGCAATAAAGTGCTGTTTTTGTTACATAAAAAAGGCGTAACCTTTAATCTATTGGGTTACGCCTTTCGTTTTATTTTTTACAGTTTTCAAGGTTTTTTACAACCTCTTCCTGTGTGTAGGTACTGGTACTATTGCCAAAGGTGGTGGTAATGTAGGTCAAGATATAAGCAATCTCTACCGTATTAAGTTTGGCATTGCCAGGCATGATGCCGTCGTATGTTTTTCCGTTAACTTGGAGTGGCCCACGTATGCCGTGCTTGACGATGCAAGCCAGCTGTGCACGTTGCTTATTCAGAAAGGTGGAGTCTGTAAGTGGTGGGTATAGTTTACCCAAGCCCTCACCTTTAGCACCATGGCAGTTTTGGCAATGCGTGGTATACAGCTTTTGTCCATTGACCGCATATTGTGCGGTTTCCATGCTTACATTAGAGTAGCAGGATTGAATGCCCATTACGGTAATCAAGAGCATCCCTATGACTGCTAAAGAAAGAATATACTTCCGCATGGCTTAATTGAACTGTTCTTTTAAAAGAATCTCTAAGTCGGTGAACAATTGCTCTACCTGCTCTTCGTTGGTACCGTCGTAAGCACCACGAATATGACGATCTTTATCGATTAAAACCAAATAACCTTGGTGATCATAACCACCGGGTACAGTAGCGTCTTCTTTGGTATACACTAGATACTGTTCGGCGATGCCGTAGATATCTTTTTTGCTGCCATTTACAAATTGCCATTGGTTGTTGGTGACGCCTAGTTTTTCAGCATAACCTTTCAATATGCTCGGTGAGTCATATTTGAAGTCGATACTGTGCGATAAGAAAGCTATTCTTTCATCGCCTTTATATTTTTCATACACCTTCAACAGGTTGCGTTGCATCGTTGGGCATATACTCGGGCAGTGGGTGAAGAAGAAGTTCGCAACATATACTTTGTTGGCGAAATCCTTTTGACTGATGAGTACGCTATCTTGATTTAGAAAAGAAAAATCAGGAATACGGTGGTAAATAGTGTCACTAACCGTTTTTCCGTCTACCGTTTTCTCTTCGATATGTGGTTCTCCGATATAAGGAAGCTTTTGCTCGCTATTGGATGAACAGCTTACCGCAATACTTGCGAAAAGAAGTCCTGCTAAAGCTAATTTTAAGAATCTTTTCATAGCTATTTGTTGAAAGGCTCTAATATACGTGACGCATCGGTATTTGCTTTTTCAAATTCCGCTTTTAAGGCCGTGATACGTTTCACCTCAGCTCTTTGGTAGTCGGTGTCCGTACTGTCGGTTACGTACTCATACATCCAGCTCATCATTTTGTCTGTTGCAGACTCTAATTGATCTTTAAGTGTCGCCAATTCTTGACGTGTCTTCAACGTGTCAATTGCTGGGTTTGCCGTTTTAACCGCTGTTAAGTTGCCTAATAAAGAGTCGATGAGTACGCTGTGTTGATCAAATGCAGAAACTTGCGGCATGATTTCGTCGTGTACCTCAATGGCTTGTGCCGATAGTGCTTTAGAGTCATCTTGAGTTCCTTTTGTTGCTTGTTTACAAGCACTGATGGTTGTGACTGCTGCGAGAGCGATTGCGCAAAGGGTGAACTTTTTCATACGTTTTATTTTATGTAGTTTGGATGGGCTTGTCCATTGATTGTTGAAAAATCAAAGTCCAAGTCTCGGATATAAATTTCATTTTTTGACTGCGCACACAAAAGACCATCTGTATCTATGATATCGATAGCAAATGTCTTTACCACTTTCCCTTGGCTTTTTACTTCTTCTAATGCTGTATCGATATCTTCATCGTGGAGCTTTATAGAAAAAGAAAGGTTTTTCTTTGCTGGTTTTAGGTAGCTTATTTGGGCCGACTTAAGCCAAGCTACCGTTTTAGGAATACCTTTTTGTTTTAAAATTTGATCGAGCAGTAGGGTATGTATGGGATCTATAGATGAAAAAATCGTTCCACCAAAGATGCTCTTATTGCCATTCATATTTAAGAAGCTCTTCGAAATGCGAATATCAGCCTGTTTAAAATCAGCATGAATCTTCTTAATCCAAACGCGTTGGAAAAGAAAAGGAGGGTACACCCTTAACAACCATTTTAAAGAATTTGCTGACAATTGCATCCAGCAAAAATACGACTCTTTGTTGTCATTAAGGGAATAATGTCTGTATTATTCGTGTAAAAATTGAATGCACACGGTTGTGTGCATGCTGCGGAGAATAAAGTTATCTACCAGGACATTTCTTGCAGCGTTTCCCCTTTTTGTATTTCTTACAACATGTTTTGAAAATACAAAAATCAGTATCTGCCTGAAAGTCAAATCCCTTTTTGACGTCTGCCAAAAAGGGATTCTCCAGTTTATTCTCTTCTAAAATGTTAACTGTCAAATCCATCGTCGATGCAAAGATAGTTATTTAGATTAATTTTAAATAATATTCAGCGTAGAATTTTTCTCATGTAGTTCTACGGATATTTTGTTGGCCGCTTCATCAATAACTTTCGGGTCGTCCGTATTATTGATAATCACTAAGTCACACTCTTCTTTGTGTGGAAGTAAATACTCTTGGTAGGATGGTACAACATGGTTCGTCCATTTGTACATCACATCCTCTTCATCATATCCACGCTCAATCAAATCACGACGAAGTCTTCTGTCTAGCGCTACAGACTCATCGGCATCTAAAAAGATACGGTAATCTAGCAGTTCATTAACTTCCGTATAGTGAAAGATGAAAAGACCTTCTACAATAAGAATAGGTGCCGGTTTTATCTCCAACATTTGTGGTTTTAAATCCGGATTATTGAATGTGTATTCTTCTCTAAAAACTGTTTGTCCTTCAAAAAGCTGCTTGATATCTTTATAAAAATCAGCTCGGTTGATGGAGGTCGGGATATCAAAATTGTAGAGACGATTCTCTTCTCTCGTTTTTGTATTTGCCGGTATGTAATAATCATCTTGGGAGATCAAAGTAACTTGATCGCTCTTAAAATGATTTAAAAAACTCTTTAAGAAAAAGGTTTTTCCGGACCCACTGCTCCCTGCTATACCAATAACATATGGTTTGTTCATCAATGCAAAAATTATCTATTGTTCTTGCAAAGGTACACCATATGCAATTTCTATCAAAAATCTTCTGTCTAAAGCTCCAATATAAGATGCTGCGGACTTCGATAAAATCACGATAGCGTCCTGATTGTCAGCGTTATCATTAAATTTTCCAACTACCTTAGCATACGTAACGCTTTTGGTCATAGGGTTCGTTATTTTAAGAATTGTACCTATTGGAGCCGTTTTATGAAGAGCCAAGTTGCTTTTTTCCTTCGTCTCTAAGTTGTCCATCCATACCGCAATTCCTTTTTCTTTCTTCTCACGAATACCGTAACGGCTAGGCTCGAAATTAAGTTCGCGGCCTGAGCCTGTAGGCTCATCTACCTCTGGGGTGTCAACGACTACAGGTAGTTCTATAGCGGGCGTCTCCACAACAGGAGGAACAGCAACGGAATTCGGGATTTTCAAAAGCAATCCTTCACCAATAGAGTTACTCGTTAGGTTGTTCAATTTTTTAATCTCATCAACCGTCGTGTTGAATCTTCGAGAAATAGCGTATAGGGTTTCCGATTTACCTACTTTGTAGCTCGTCAACACATCATTTGCTGGAGCTACAGTATTAACGGTTGTTTCCGGCTTTGTTTCTGCCACTCTACCTTTTGGTTCTACCGGCTTCGGTGCTCTACCTGTTGGCGATTGTGTCGTTGCTGGTTGCGTGGCAGGAGTCTGCGTCGTTGTCGGCTGGCTCGGTGCTGTTGTTGCTACGGCTTTTCTTCCGGTAGGTACCTTTACGGTATCACCAGGCTTTAAGTTCTTTTTATTATTAGCATCAATAATAGCGTTTACCGGTGCTTTATAGCGTCTACTTAATCCATAATACGTGTCTTTAGGTTCTACACGGTGGATAACAAATAGTTGATCATTAATGATTTCTGTTCCGATAGAATCGGGTCTCGCTATATAGTGTGCTTCCGAAGGAAGAAGGGTGTTCGCTTTTGTTAATGTAAAAAATGGTCCACAGAACAATCCAATAAAACTCAACTTTAAGGCAGTTGAATACGCATCAATTTTTTTCATACAATTACAATTATAATAAATACGAAACAATTTCTTGTTTATTATAGGACAATAAAAATAATTGATTGCCTATTTGAAAATATGGTTGAGGAATCATCTTAGGCATATCCTCCATCATAATTTCCGTATGTAGTAGATTAGACTCGTCTGCAATGCAGAGGATTAACTGGTACTTATCTTTTTCTTGACGATGATAAGTCCATAAAAACTTGTCTTCCCAGCGGCTTAACCATAGGCCATCCGCCATTGTAACAGTTTGGAGGTACGCCGGCTTAGGGCCGCTATAGAACTGGGGAATTTCAAGTATTGGGACTGCTGCAGCTTTGGGCGTAGGAGCCTGCTGGCTGACGCTATAGTCGTCGAGGTTTACATAGTGTTCAAATCCCGACTGGAAGCTACGGTGTCGTAGCTGTAGGTAGTGCTGGTCACTATGAAGCAGTACATGCTCCTCCGAGGTGAATACCGCATGGCCATGCCCATCAATAATCTGTACGCCTTCTTTCACAGGTTGGTAGTCGCCCACTTTTTTAAGGATGAGTTTGTCTTTGCGTATCGCATCGAGCGTCCATTCTTTTGGGGAAAGCTCAAGGGCTTTATGGTGAATATTCCCTTTGAAATCGAGGCTATATAGTATAGGTAGTGTACTTTCGGGATGTCGAAGTTCAATGCCGAGCATCGCTGATAGCGGATCGGCTACGATTTTCCATATTATGAACGGAAAATCTTGAGAAAATAGTTTAGAAAACGTATATTTAGTCATTACAGACGAATGAAACAGTTAATAACCGCAATTTATATGAACAAATTTACAAAAAGCTTTCTTGCTTTTGGTTTAACATTCTTTATGTTAATTCAATTAAGCTTTGCACAACAAGTATACAAGGTAGATATCAAAGATGAAATCGGCCCTAATGCTTGGCGTACAGTAAATTTAGCTTATAAAAAAGCGGTGAGCACAAAGGCTGATATTTTTTTAATAGAGCTGAACACTTTCGGTGGAGCTGTGAATTTTGCAGATTCTATCCGTAGCTGCTTGTTAAGTTCTTCATTAAAGACGATTGTATATGTCAATAATAATGCCGCTTCTGCAGGTGCTTTGATAAGCCTTGCGGCGGATGAAATCTATATGCATAAAGGGGGAAGCCTCGGAGCGGCGAGTGTTGTAAATGCCAATGGAGAGCTGATGCCTGAGAAGTACCAATCGTATATGCGTGGATTGATGCGTGCTACGGCGGAAGCCAAAGGCAGGGATGTTCATATTGCGGAAGCCTTTGTGGATCCGGAGATTTCCATTCCAGCATTGAAGCCCGATGGAAAGTTGCTTACCCTCACCGCCACGGAAGCCGTTAAGGCTGGGATAGCCAAAGCTGAGGTGCGCTCTATTGAAGAACTGTATCAGCAAGCAGGCATTAAGGCTACGACGGTTAGTCAGCATAAAATAACGTGGATGGACCGTATTATCGCTTTCCTGATTCTTCCTGCGGTAAGTGGATTTTTAATATTGGGAATTATTGGCGGTATTTACTTTGAGATGCAGTCGCCAGGTATAGGCTTTGCTTTGGTGGTAGCTGTTATCTGTGGGGCATTGTTTTTTGCTCCCCTCTACCTGCAAGGGCTTGCTGAAAACTGGGAAATAGGTCTCGTTATTCTCGGTGTTATCCTGCTGGCTTTGGAAATATTTGTTATTCCTGGTTTTGGAATTGCCGGTATTTTAGGGATAATTTTCGTTCTTTGTGGCTTGGCTTTATCCATGGTAGATAATGACTTTTTAGACTTTACCTTTACAAAACCAGGTGTATTAATGACTTCCTTTTTAATTGTAATAGGAGCCATGTTTGGCGCCGTCCTATTGATGTTCTTGATGGGCAAAAATATAATGAATTCTTCTATGTTCAGAAGATTGGTTTTGGAAGATGAGCAGCGTGCTGATGTGGGCTACACTTCCTCCCAGCAGAAGGTCGACCTACTTCAAAAAACGGGAATAGCACGTACTGTTTTGCGCCCTTCGGGCAAAATAGAAATCGACGGTGTATGGTATGATGCGGTAGCCTTAGATGGATTCATCGACGCTGGCGAAACCATCTTTGTGGAGAAACATGAAAATTACAATCTTTTCGTTCGTAAAATAGTTGATAAAACTGTTTAGTCTCAAATAAATCTCCTAATTTCACCTCTTGATGGCACGTACCAAGCGAGTGATTAAGAAAAAGGAGCCTATTAAGGCGATGGATAGGAAGCGTTATCTATTGTATAGCATTCTGATTCCCTGCGGAATTTTTGTGCTGTTAGCGGTTTTAATTTCGCAAACGAACCTCTCCTATATGCTTAAGCGATGGTGGTATGGAGAGGAGCAAACGGATAGCCATAGCGCGCTCGAGCATGATGTTCGCAATATAGCCTTGATGCGTGAGCATGATGATAAGGTGTTTGGCATTGATATCTCCGAATATCAAGGGCGTATTCGCTGGGACGAAGTGAATACCATTCATGAAAAAGCGCCTGTCGACTTTGTATTTGTACGTGCCTCCATGGGGGAGTCGGCAGTCGATAAGCGCTTTAAGGAAAATTGGAATGCTATTGCTGGGCGTACCAAACTGCGCGGCGCCTACCATTATTTTCGACCTAACGAAAATTCCGTTAAACAAGCTAAGAATTTTATTAAGCAGGTGAAGCTGAAACCTGGCGATTTACCTCCTGTACTCGATATTGAAGAGCGTCCGCGTAGGCAGTCTATGGATTCCCTAAAGACGGGGCTGAAGCGCTGGTTGGACGAAGTGGAACGACACTACGGTGTTAAGCCTATTCTGTATTCGGGCGATAGTTACTTCACTGATTTTCTGGAAAAGGAATTTTCAGACCATGTCCTTTGGATTGCCAACTATAATTTCTGGGTGAATAAGCCGAAGAAGCATTGGCATTTTTGGCAGTTTTCTGAAAAGGGGAATGTCAAAGGTATTAAAGGGAATGTAGATTTGAATATGTTTAAAGGTAATATTGAAGACCTTGAGAAATTAACAATCTCCTATTAATGCTGAATCCCCTGCGGGGAATATATAGCTGTCGAAATCGTGATAAATCTATTGTTGAAAGCTATATCGTTTTAAATTCTAAAGAAAATCTGACAGGAGGAAGACGTCATTGATTCAATAATTACTGTATTTTTAAGCCTATTAAAAGTAAAGACAAAACAACGACTATATACGCTATGGCAACATTTAATGATATTATAAAACAACACCCTTTAGTATTGGTAGATTTTACGGCGAGCTGGTGTGGCCCTTGTCAGGTATTGGCCCCAATTTTAAAGGACGTGAAAGCGCACTATGAAGAGGCCCTTTCTATTGTTAAGATTGATGTAGATAAAAACAATGCGCTAGCGGCAAACTATAAGGTGCAAGGTGTACCGACGCTTATTCTCTTTAAAGATGGCGTGCAGGTATGGCGTCAAAGTGGTGTTCTACAGTTAGCACAGCTGACCGCCGTGATTGATTCTCACCGTAAATAGAAAGCGGTTAGAGGCTTCCATCTAGGTAAAGCTGCCAGATAGGCGAACGTGCGCGGATAGTTTCTACCGCCTGTATGAGCATCTCGGTAGCTTGCTCTATTTCTTTACGCTCGGTGTAACGGCTTAGGCCAATGCGGATACTACTAAAAGCATCGGCATCACTTAAGTGCATTGCTTTGAGCACATGAGAAGGGTCTAGAAGCCCTGAAGCGCAGGCAGAGCCTGCCGATAGTACGATATCGGGTAGTTCACTCATTATTTCCGCCGATTTTATATGGCGAAAGGCAATATTACTGGTATTTCCTAGTCTCGGCACCTCTTTACTATGCACTTGTATCTCAGGAACACGTAGCGCTACTTGCTCCTCTATATAATCTCGGTACTCTTGAATATTGCTTGGTAGGTAAGCTGTTTCTATAGCCTTGCCTAGCCCTACAATACTAGGGACATTCAGTGTTCCTCCACGGAGTCCTTTTTCTTGACTGCCTCCACTTATTAAAGCTGGTATTTGTATTGGTTTGCTCTTGCGACGAATAAATAAGGCGCCTACACCTTTGGGTCCATGTATTTTATGGGCACTGAGGGCAAGGATATCAATCGGTATTCTTTGTAAGTCAATTTCTTTCTTACCTACTAGCTGCGTTGCATCACAGAAAAACAAAACATCTTTCTCTTGACATATTTGCGCAATGGATTCAAGCGGGTGCAGTACGCCCGTTTCATTGTTGGCAGCCATTAAGCTTACCAATATAGTTTCTGGCGTGATACTAGCGCGGAGTACGTCTAGGTCGATATTTCCTGCTTCGTCAACAGGAAGATAGGTAACGATGAAGCCTTGCTTTTCTAGGTTTTGGCAGGTGCTTAAAACAGCGCGATGCTCCGTGGTACAGGTGATGATATGTTTCCCTTGCCCCACATAAGCCTTGGCAATACCACGTAAAGCCATGTTAATGCCTTCCGTCGCACCACTGGTGAAGATGATTTCATTCTCGCGCACATGAAGCCTACTGGCCACCTGTCTGCGGGCATGCTCTACGGCGTTATTGGCTTCTCTTCCCATGCGATGTTGCAGGCTAGAGGCATTGCCATAGTTATCCCGAAGGAAAGGGAGCATGCTGTTGAGTACCTGTTCATCAATGCGTGTTGTGGCGTTATTATCCAAGTAAATCAATCCCATATATTAAAGATATCGAAAATTATATACATAATTGTTTTGAATTAAGTATTTCTTATATTTAATAAAACATTTCTTGTGTATGGAGAAAAATTTAACACACTTAGAAGGAACCCTCGAAAAGCTTATTAATATGGTAGTTATGAAGCTGCCGAGTATCGCCGTAGGGCTGGTTATCTTGCTGGTAGGTATCTATTTTATTCGCTTTTTTATTGGCGTATTGGCAAAGCGTTTTGAACGCCGGCATGTGAGTCTATCGATTCGCAGTTTTATGGAGAGCTTAGTACGCATTGTGCTGTACATTTTGCTCTTTTTAACGGTGGCTAATACAATAGGTATCCCAACGACTTCCTTTATTGCTATTCTTTCTGCTTTTGGTTTAGCCGTAGGCTTGGCCTTGCAAGGGAGCTTATCCAATTTCGCCGGAGGTGTACTTATTTTGTTGTTTCGTCCTTTTGAGGTGGGCGATGAGATTGAGAGTGCTAACGGTTCTTCGGGTACGGTAAACAATATTGACTTGCTGTATACGACGTTGAATGATGGTACAGGTGTTAAAGTTTTTAGTCCAAACGGTAGCTTGGCCAACTCTGTTATCCGTAACTTCTCTAAGCACGGCAATCGACGTATGCAGTTTACAGTGCACGTAACTTATGATACCAATATTAAGGAGGTAAGGGATGAGGTGCTTGCGCTGTTTCAACAGGAAGAAAAGATATTGGATAAGCCAGAGCCTATCTGTGTTGTGGGGGATCTTACCGATTCGGGTGTGCAGCTTATCATTAATGCGTGGACTGCAAGCAAGCTTTTTGGCGCTACACGCTATGAAATGGCTGAGAAGCTGAAGCTAATATTCGAAAAACGAAAAGTAGCCTTTGCAAAGACTAGTATCAAGGTGATTACGGTTGATTAATTAGCCTGCATTATTCCTTTGCTCGTTGAGGAAGGGTTTGTTCATAAATGAAAAAGGTTTCTTGCCTAGGTGAACGTATTCACTTCGACAAGAAACCTTTTTTTATCGGTCAAGCGATGGCTTAGCCTAAGTTGCTTAAGCTTTCTTCTAAAATTTTAATCTTAGCTTCGGCGTCAGCCTTTTTATTTTGCTCGTTAGCTACGACTTCAGGTTTTGCATTTTGAACAAAACGTTCGTTCGCTAATTTCTTATCTACAGAAATTAAGAAGCCTTTTAAGTATTCAATCTCTTTACTGATACGCTCGTGTTCCGCTTCCGCATCAACATTGTTTTCTAACTGAACATAACATTCTGTTTTTCCCGCTAGGAAAGAAACAGCGCCTTGAATTTTGTCTTGTACAAACGATAAATCCGAGATGTTAGCCAACTTCACAATGCTGTCTTGGTACTTAGCGAAGTTAATATCCGATGTGCTAATCGCTAACGGAAGTTCAATCTTAGGTGAGATACCCTTGCTATTACGGATGCTACGCACCTCTGAGATAATCTGTTTTACGCTATCAAACTCTTTAATAATTTTCTCATCAAAAGGAGCTACACTAGGGTATTCGGCAACGATTACACAGTCTTTGGCATCGCGCTCACCGAAGATCTCGTCATGCCATAATTCTTCCGTTAAGAACGGCATAAATGGATGAGCAAGCTTTAATATTTTTTGGAAGAAACCAGCAACGGTATCTAATGTTTCTTTTTCGATAGGTGCTTGATAAGCTGGTTTAACAAGCTCTAGGTACCATGCACAGAAATCATCCCAAATCAATTTGTAGGTCGTCATTAAGGCATCCGACAAGCGGTAGTTGTCGAAGTGCTCATTGATTTCTACTAATGCTTGATTAAAGCGATTATCAAACCACGTTGCTGCATTTTTCTGTGCTTCTGTAGCAGGGCTGTCCGTTGTTTCCCATCCTTTTACCAAACGGAAAGCATTCCAGATTTTGTTGGCAAAGTTACGTCCTTGCTCACAGTAAGAAACGTCAAACATCAAGTCGTTTCCTGCCGGAGAGGATAGAAGCATACCTACACGCACACCATCAGTACCATACTGCTCCATCAAGTCGATTGGATCAGGAGAGTTACCTAACGATTTAGACATTTTACGACCTAGCTTATCTCTAACGATACCTGTTAGGTATACATTTTTGAAAGGAGGTTTTTGGGTATAGTCATGTCCCATGATGATCATGCGGGCAATCCAGAAGAACAAAATCTCTGGTGCCGTCACTAAGTCATTCGTAGGGTAGTAGTATTTAAATTCTTCGTTCTCTGGGTTACGCACGCCATCAAACACTGACATAGGCCATAAACCTGAAGAAAACCAGGTGTCGAGTACATCATCTTCTTGACGAAGACCTGCCGCCGATTTACCTTCCGCTAAGAAGGTAGCACGAGCCTCTTCTTCTGTTTTGGCAACAACCCATTCGTTTTTCTCATTATACCAAGCAGGAATACGTTGTCCCCACCACAACTGACGAGAGATACACCAGTCTTTCACATTCTCCATCCAGTGTTTGTAGGAAGCGAAGAACTTTTCTGGAATCAACTTGATGGTACCATTCTCTACGTATTCTAAAGCTGGTTTTGCTAATGTTTCCATCTTACAGAACCACTGCATAGAAAGCTTAGGCTCAATTACAGCGTCAGTACGCTCAGAGAAACCTACTTGCGATTTGTAGTCTTCGATTTTTTCAATCTGCTCTACTTCTTCTAGTAATTTAGCTATCTTCTTACGGGCGATGAAACGATCTTCACCGATAAGAATTTGTGCCTTTTCATTTAAAGTACCGTCATCATTTAAGATGTCAAGAATCTCTAGATTATGTTTTTGACCTAGCTCGTAGTCATTTAAATCGTGTGCTGGTGTTACTTTTAAACAACCTGTACCAAATTCAATATCTACATACTCGTCTTCAATAATCGGAATCTCACGGTCAATCAAAGGAACCAATACTTTCTTACCTTTTAAGTGCGTGTAGCGAGGATCATTAGGGTTGATACAGATGGCTGAATCGGCCATGATGGTCTCGGGACGTGTAGTGGCAATAATAATATATTCATCGCTACCAGAAATCTTATAGCGGATGTAGTATAACTTTTGATTTACTTCTTTACGGATTACCTCTTCATCAGATAGGGCTGTTTTTCCTTGCGGATCCCAGTTTACCATACGTACCCCTCTGTAGATATATCCTTCTTTGTAGAAACGGATGAACGTGTCGATAACGGCCTCCGACAAGTCAGGGTCCATTGTAAATTTCGTACGCTCCCAATCACATGAAGCACCTAGTTTTTCTAATTGCTTTAAGATGATGCCTCCGTATTTTTCTTTCCACTCCCAGGCATGTGTTAAGAAATCCTCACGTGAAAGATCTTTCTTGTCGATACCTTTTTCTTTAAGCAAAGCGACGACTTTTGTTTCAGTTGCAATGGATGCGTGATCGGTACCAGGTACCCAACATGCATTCTTTCCTAACATACGTGCACGACGAATCAATACATCTTGAATCGTGTTGTTCAGCATGTGCCCCATGTGCAAGACTCCAGTGACGTTTGGTGGAGGCATGACGATGGTGTAAGGCTCGCGTTCATCAGGTGTGGAACGGAAAAAACCGTTCTCCATCCAATAGGAATACCACTTCTCTTCTGCTTCTTTCGGATTGTAAGTTTTTGCTATGCTCATTTTTTTATTTGGGAATTCAACAAGCAAAAATACTGAATTTTACAGAGTTTAAGGCATATATAAGGGAATAAAAATCGTGTAGATGTTACATCGGCTATTCATAATCTTGTTGAATAATATGTACTTTTGCACCGCATTATACATTGATAATAAGTTAGTACGGTTTCTATGATACATAAACAATCCGCTTGGCGATCTAATATCTCCTTTTTTGTGTCTCTATTTTTATATTGGACACTCCTTTCCGTACTGGATCGGATTGCTTTTTACGCGAGTAATTTCCGTAAGGTTAAAGACTCTTCAGATGCACTTTATGCCTTCGGTTATGGCTTGAAAATGGACGTGTCGCTGAGTGCCTATCTATTGATTATCCCGATATTTTTCTTTCTTTTCCAGTCGCTTATCTTAAAAAAGGCGGTTTCGAAATGGGTGTTAAGGCTGTATTGCTTTTTCCCTACTTTACTTTTTGCGGCTATCACGATTAGCAACCTACCGCTTTATGAAGCTTGGGGAGAGAAAATCAGCCGTCGCGCAATAACGCTAGGGATAGACACAATGGGTGGGGTATCCAGTTCGGTAGATATCGGCATGCTTGCGCAAGCGGCTTTTGTGCTGGTTATCTATTTTACATGTGCTCATTTTTTCTACCATTTAGTAGTCGTTCGTTTTGCTAAATATCGCTCTCAGCCGATAGGCACGGTCTTAATAAGCTTTTTAATTGCTGCCGTGGTGTCTTTCTCTTTTATCCGTGGAGGCTACGGCCGCGCTACCTTAAATCCTAGCTCGGTTTATTTTTCGGATAGTAATGTTGCCAACCATGTTGCCGTAAATACCTATTGGGCTTTCTTAAAGGATATGACGAAGAGTGCAAAGAAAAACCCTTACCAATATATGGATGATGCCGATGCGAAAGCGTTGTTGACGGGTGTCTTACCTTCACCTTCTGATTCTGTACTACAGGTTTTAAATACGAAACGACCAAATGTCGTGCTTGTTATTTTGGAAGGCGTCGTTGCGCAGGTTTTCGAAAATTTAGGAGGCGAGAAAAATGTGACGCCACAGATGAAGAAGTTGATGGATGGCGGTATCTCTTTTCAGCGCGCCTATGCAGCGGCAGATCGCTCCGATAAAGGGATGATTGCTGTGATGAGTGGATTTCCTGCACAAGGGCCAGAAAGTATTATCAGCTACATTCCTAAGCATGAGAAATTAGCCGGTATTGGTCAAGTTTTTGATTCTTTAGGCTATAGCACTTCCTTCTACCATGGTGGAGAGAGTGAGTTTTACAACTTCAAATCGTATATGTATACCCACGGTATCAACCGAGTGGTCGATAACCAGAATTTCCCTTTAGGTGTGCGTCGTAACTCTTGGGGTGTTTATGACCACGTTATTGCTAATAGATTATTGCAAGATGTGGAGAAAGATAAGAAACCTTTCTTTAGCGTGTTCTATACGTTGGTGAATCATGAGCCTTTCCATTTAGATACAGAATACAAATTTGGTAATGACACCAAAGCTAATGCGTACCGTAGTACTTGTTTTTATACCGATAGCATGCTTTATAATTTTGTAGAAAAGGCGAAGCAACAATCGTGGTATGACGAGACGGTATTTATTGTCGTGCCTGACCACGGACATATGTATCCTACCGAGAAATATGGGATGGATATGCCGGAGCGTTTTCATGTACCTTTGTTTATGTTTGGTGGTGCTATTAAGCCAGAATATAGAGGTATGAAGGTTAACGATGTGGTGAGTCAAACGGATGTGGTAGCTACGTTGGCTAGTTTTGTTGGTGACAAGAGCAACCGCTTTAAGTATTCGACTAATTTGTTTGATACGAAAAGAAAGCATATTGCATTTTACAATTCGAATAGCACCTATGGGGTGGTAACGAATGATGCTGCCGTAGGTTTTGACTTGCAAGGGCGTAAAGTTTCATATACAGCACCTGGCACAACAGAGGAGCAGAAAGAACATTTACTGCCAATCGCTAAGGCTTATTATCAAACTGTTTTTAAAGATTTTTTAAAGTATTAGGCTATGAAATCTATCCAGTTTCAAGGTTTTTATAACAAATTTTTAGTTATCGCACTCCGCTTTATCGGCTTACTCTTTTTGTATGCCTTGTTGCGTGTAGGCTTTTTCCTTTACAATCAGTCTTTATTCCCGATGGTGGGAGCGAAGGAGCTGCTAGGGATGTCATGGGGAGGGCTGCGTTTTGATATCGTAGCGCTACTTTACCTAAACATCTTGTACATCGTATTGTTATCACTGCCTTTTCCTTTTACCTATAATCGGATTTATCAGCAGGTTGCAAAGTGGATTTTCATCGTGACAAATAGTATTGGTATTGCGCTTAATCTGATGGATTATGCTTATTATCCATTTACGCTGAAACGTACTACAGGTACTGTTTTTGGACAGTTTTCTAACGAATCTAACCTAGGTAAGCTGTTTGTAGACTTCTTGGTTGACTACTGGTATTTGCTGCTGGTCTTTGCCTTGTTTGTCTTTGTATTGGTTAAACTGTACGATGTTTTGCAGCTGCAGAAGCCTAAACCTTTCGGGTGGCTTGGCTATGTTGGGCAGACGGGGTTATTCCTTGTGGTAGCTTTTCTTTTCATCGGTGGTGTTCGTGGCGGTTGGGCACATAGTACGCGACCGATTACACTGAGTAATGCCGGTGATTATGTGAAAAATGCCGAAGAAATGAATATCGTGCTCAATACGCCTTTTAGCATGTTGAAGACGCTAAAAGCAGTACAGCTAAAAGAGGTGCATTACTATTCGGATGCCGAGCTGGACAAGATATACCCTGTTATTCATCAGCCGCAGGCTACAGGTAATTTTAAGAAGATGAATGTCGTTTTCTTGATTATGGAGAGCTTCGCTAAGGAATATATCGGTGCTTATAACCATGACCTTGACGGTTGTAAGTACAAAGGGTATACACCGTTCTTGGATTCCTTGATTGGACAGTCATACACATTTGAACATAGCTTTGCCAACGGTCGTAAATCAATCGATGCTTTGCCATCGGTGATGACGGGGATTCCTTCGGTAGGAGAGCCTTTTGTTTTATCGATTTACTCCGGCAATAAAACGACGAGCATTGCCCGTCTTTTGGGAAATGAAGGGTATGAAACTGCTTTTTTCCACGGTGCTCCCAATGGAAGTATGGGCTTCTCTGCCTACATGCAGTTGGCAGGTGTGAAACACTACTACGGAAAGAACGAATATAATAATGATGCCGACTTTGATGGTATTTGGGGAATTTGGGATGAGCCTTTTATGCAGTTTATGGCGAACAAGCTTGATGCTATGCCGCAGCCATTCTTCGCTGGTTTCTTCTCCCTATCGTCGCACCATCCATTTAAAGTACCCGCAAAATATGCCGGTGTATTTCCTAAAGGGCCATTGCCCGTGCATGAGCCTATGGGCTACTCAGACCATGCGTTGAAGGAGTTTTTCGCTACGGCTTCTAAAATGCCGTGGTTTGATAATACCCTTTTTGTGCTGTGTGCTGACCACTCGACGACAAGCTATTTCCCTGAATATAGCACCACGGCGCAGGGCTTTGCGATCCCTATTCTTTTTTATGCACCTGGAAAAAACTTGAAAGGGATGTCTGATAAATTGGTGCAGCAGATTGATATCATGCCGACGGTATTGAATTATTTGGGGTATGATAAGCCTTATTTCTCTTTTGGGTTTGATGCTTTTGCTCCGCAGAAAAACAACTTCTTAGTGAATAATATCGGTGGTACTTTTAACTTTTTTGAAGGCGATTATTTCATGACGCATGATGGTAAAAAGCCCGTTTCTTTATTTAATTTGAAGACAGACCGCTTGCAGCAGCACAATCTTTTAGAAACACAAAAAGATACCTTGCAGCTGTTGGATGATAAGCTTAAAGCTTTTATACAGCGCTATAATTACAGTATGATTCATAATAAATTGATAGCTGGCGAGTAAGGTTGTCTACGGATTAGCTAAAAACGATATGTATATATTCAATTCAACGCGTCTGTCGCCCAATAGGGTAGGCAGACGCGTTTGTTTTATTACTGTTGGTTTAGCCTTTGTATAGCTTCTTTTTCATGCTTAATCAAGGGCACTAACTCCATTTCTGTGAGTGATGAAGTGGCTGGCAGAAAGATTACTTTAGGGTAGTTGAGGTGTTTCTTATACAAGATTTTGACTCTTTGCATGTGAAAATCTGAAGTAACGATTACGAGAATATTAGGCTTTTTGAGCTGTATGATATCTTTTGTCGTTAGAAAATCCGTTATCGTATTTATCGAAAGGGGCGATTCTAGAAAATCTGTTTCCTGAATTCCTCTTTCAAGTAAGAATTGCTTGGCGTAGAAACTATGTGGTTTTGAAGTGCGGTTGAAATGCTCTCCAAAACCTCCTGTACAGATAATCTCAAATCCTGAATTGGCCCTTATAAAATGATATGCACAAATTAATCTATCTTTTGCCATTGTAGACAGAGTGCCCTGATCGTCATTTGGAGCTCCTAGAATTAATATAATATTTGTCATGCTCATTATTTTGCGAGTACTTGAAAGATGAATCTTTATACCTTCGTTATGAGTCTGCTTTTTTATTTCTTAGTTTTTCCAGAGAGTCTTACCAAAACGATACCTCAGTGTGAAGGCCTGCTGGTTACTGGCACCATCGGGTGTCCAATGTAGGGAAGCGGTGAATCGGCCATCCAGGTTTCCTTTTTTGAAAGGCGTCCAGCCGAAGTCTAACCTGTTGTAGCGGTTATGGTGGTAAAAAGAGTCACCTAAGGGAAGATTTTGGGCTTGACCGAGGTATAGGGTATTGCCGACGAAAAACTTCTTATAGCCTAGGTAAAATTGCGCTAAAAAGCCTTTTGCAAAGCGCATTTCATACTCTGTACGCACACGGTCAAAACCAAAGGCAAATCCCGCTTCAATACTTAGGGAGTCTAGGGCAGTCTTGTTGGTTAAGTCGGCACCCAAACGAACCAATGCGATTCCGTTATCTTGGATATGTTGAACAATACTGTCGTTGCTCGTTAGCGCATTATGATAAAGGGTAATATCATTTGCTAGGTATAGGTTACCTTTTCTAAATTTTCCTGATGTTCCCACCATAAAGCGTTCGCGCTGCGTGTAGCTCTGTTTGCTGAGCCAGTCTACGAAGATATGTTGTTTAAACCCTTTGTTGTGGTAGGCGAAATAGATACCTTCAATATTTGGTCGGTCATACATAAACGTATCTGCCATCACTAAACGAGGCACATCATTAAGACGTTCATAGCGCGGCATGTGACCTAAAGCGAAGGAGAATTTCTGACTTTCGTAGCTATAGTAGGCTATTGGTTTTACGATATCTTTATTGTCTTTATTCTTACCGAAGTCTTGGTTGTAGTGAATTCCGGTTACGATGCGGTTATTGCTGTCGATAGCAAAGTAAAGCTTGGGCGATACAATCGTCCCGAGGATGGTTTTATCTTTTGTGTACGTAGATTTATATTCACGGTTGTCGATATAACCAAAGAAATCAATTTCCATTCCTGCACGTTGCTGCGCCATCATTTTGCCCGATAGGATAAGGAGCAGAGAAAGAATAAGAAAGGGGCGAACGGAAAGCAATCTAACTATCATAGTTTACTGATTTGTTGTTTACCAAAAATAGGAAGCTTATTGCGAAAAGCACAATAATTACGTATATTTAAAATAGATGAATGGTCCTTTTAAAGCCATTTTTCTGTTTTGTCTATTTTCTGTAAAACAATAAAGCTGGCCCGAGGTTTTATTATTAGTAATGAACTGTATTAATCAATTAAAATAAATAATCATGGCATCAGCAATTCATAAATTTAAAAGTACGCTTAAACATTGGTACGTACCCCTAATTATTGGTATATTATTAGTTCTTTTAGGTTTTATATCCATAGGGACACCCTTGGCAACCTATATTGCTATTAGTATTTTCATCAGTGTTGCTTTCCTCTTTTCGGGTGTTTTGCAATTGGTATTCGCCATCAGCAATAAGGATGATATTGATGGTTGGGGCTGGCAGCTTGCTGCGGGTATTATTTACACCTTGCTCGGCTTGTATATTGTTGTAAATCCAGGAATCACCATGTTAACGTTACCCTTCGTCGTTGCCTTTTATACCTTTTTTCAATCCATTTTTGGGGTAGCTACGGCAATAGAATTTAAACAGTATGGCGCAAAAAACTGGGGATGGATGTTGACATGGGCAGTTTTAGGTCTTTTGTTTTCGTTAATCCTAATCTTTAACCCTGCACTAACAGGCCTGTACATCGTTTATGTATTGAGCTTCGCTATTATCCTCTCGGGGATTGTAAGTATTAGCATGTCTTTACATTTACGTAAAATCAATAAACGTGTTAAAGAACACTTATCGTAAGTGACGTGTAACAGAAAATAAACTTTTTGCATTTCTTGGAATGTAAAAGGACCAAATTCTTAATGAGTTTGGTCCTTTTTGTTTTTTACGTTCTTGTAAAGAGTTTCGAATTTTATTTCTGCTTCGTAATGACAGTTTTTAATTACTGTCGGACTTTTTTAATTTTTCACTCTTTTAGGAACCTACCACAGGATCAAATGCTGTGGAGATAATACCTTTTGGTTACCAAACTTAAAAGTCATTGTTACGATTTTCGGGAATTTCAACCTAAAATAGGTGAAGGCCACCAAAACTACTCTTTTGGTTAGTTCGCGAATTCGCTTTTCCCATAAGTACTTATTTTCGCTTTTTTGGAGCTTTGAAGGCTGTTTTGGTATAAGGAGATGGGGTTCTTACTATATGTTTAGTGATGAATAATTTCGTTTTAAGAAGCAGTAGTTTTACTACACTTTCCAGATAAACGTATGATTACTAGGAAAAGGGAAAAGGCTTTGTTAGGTTTGGTAACAGTTACATATTAATTATTTAAAACAGTTAACCATGGCAAAGGACAATTCAATATCCGTGTTGAAATTCAACGGCGGCGAAGCGCAAAAAGTATTAAAACTATAGTACAATGTCGGCCGTGCATTCGATGTATCCGGCCGCGTATCATCGGATCCCTCCAATGCAATTATCAAGGTTACCGTAGAGGCTACCGATAAGTCGGACATTCTGGAGAGTTTGTTGAACGGGAAGTACAAACCTACAGCAGGAGAAGTTACCTTCAACAAATCACATGAAGAAGGCACCTTGATCACCTTGAACTGGGAAAACGGATACGTAATCCAACATTCGGTAGATTTTGATGCAATAGATTCAAACAGTATGCTTATCAGTTTTGTGATCAGCGCTGAGAAAATCAACTATGGCGGCGGTGCTTATGAAGGCATCTGGCCTAGCGCTTAATTCTTAGATTGCGGGGCCACCTTTTCGCCCGGAAGGATAGCCTGGCAATCTACTTTATTACGTATGCTAACCATACGTATATAGAAACGATAATAAACTCTTTTTGCGCGCCCAGCAAAAAGATTACTATAAAAATATGACAAGCTGAAGCCTCGAAGGCGTCCGTTTGTCATCATCCTTATCGAGTACTAAAACGATGAACTTATGACAGCAGGCAGCAGCAGGCCCAGTAACTCCGTTCTTATTACGGCCAACGAACTGATGGGGGTATCCCATTTGGTTAAGCTCACCATTGTTGTGGAGGGCCGTTTGATTACGAGTTACAAAGATTTTCGGTTGTCCCAACACACGGGCGGGCACCATCATTTTACCTTAGTGTTAGATCACGACTCTTTGGGTGCGATTGAAGACCATCATATGGAGCAGGCGCAGCAGTTGCTGGGCAAGCGCATCTTGGTGACCTTCCGTTATCGCAACCTTATAGAAAGTCCGGAACGAGACTTTATTGGGGTGATAACCCAAGTTGGTTTAAGTCGGGAGCATAAGAACCATGGCAACATTGTCTTGTCGGGCTACAGCCCCACGATACTGCTCGATGGAGCCACAAACATGCAAAGCTTTGGCGGAGACGCTACAATCTCACTGGGTACTATCGCCCAAGAAGTGATTAAACAAGGCTTGGGTACGCAGAAATATCAGGTGGCCGTGGCGTCCGAGTTTGGCCATGTGACGTATAGCTGCCAGTACGAGGAGACGCACTACAACTACCTGGTTCGTTTGGCTACGACCCATGGCGAGCAGTTTTATTACGATGGCGATACGCTCCGCTTTGGCCGTTTTCCTTTTCCTGAGAAAGCGATACAGCTCACCTTCGGCCGGAATGTCGATCAGGTAGATATACAGATGAAAGCCCTGCATGTGAAGCCCAGCTACTATGGCTACAACAGCAATAGGCATCAGCCGCTGTATACCGGAGCCAGTCAGATAAAGCACGAATCCTCTTTAGGGCAGTCAGCCTATAAAATATCCCAAAACACATTTACGACACATGCTTTGCAGGTTGCCCCTTTGCGGGCGCATACCTCCAAGGATCTCGATGCTGCACAAAATAGCGCTGCGGGAAGCCGCTCGGTAGACACCTTCGTGACCAGCGGACGTAGCACGGTTCCCTTTTTATACCCGAGCTGCCTGGTAGAGATGGAAATGATTAGGCCCGGCACCAAAAAGGCGAGCTACTTTACACGGTTGATGATTGTCGGCGTGGAGCATCATGTCGATAAATTGGGAAACTATACTGGTCATTTTGAAGCGGTGGGTCATGGTACAGGCTACCTGCCAGCGGTGGACTATAAGCAGCCTAAAGCAGAACCGCAGTTTGCAACCGTCATCGACAACAAAGATGAGAAAGGGCGTGTGCAGGTGCGCTTCGACTGGCAAGGTCAGGCGGAGCAGAGCGATTGGATGCGGGTGCTGAGCCCCGATGCTGGAAGTAGCGAAAAGGTAAGTAAGAACCGAGGCTTCATGGCTATTCCAGAGGTTGGCGATCAGGTGATGGTGGGCTTTGTGCACGGCAATCCCGACCGCCCCTATGTGATGGGCGGCTTATTCCATGGTCAAGTCGCTGCAGGTGGAGGTAGCGGCAACAATGTCAAAAGCCTCAGCTCAAAAAGCGGACACACAGTAGAACTTAATGACGCAGGGGGGATAACGGTAATGGATAAGGGGCAGAATTTCTTAATCCTAGACGGAGCAGGCAATGCAGATTTGACCACCCAGGATTCCATAACGATTAGCTGCGGGGCGAGTTCCATATATATTAATAAAGACGGCGATATCGTGATCAAAGGGAAAAATATAGTTACGCTGGGTGAAAATATAGGTGTTTCAGGATCTGCGACTGTCGGCGTGGGGGTAGGTCCCGAAGAGGGAACTCCTACTTCAGGCATAGGAATAAACCCTACAGAACTAAATATAGGAACGGAAATACTAACGATGGAGGGTTTTTCAGAATCAAATCTTGGCGGCGCTAAAATTAATATTGGCGGAGGCACAGAAACTAATATCTCCAGTGGTACGATTAAATTAAATTAGTTATGAATCCTGTAGAGTTAGAACTGGTAAAATTAAAATATAGGTGGAAGAAAGAGCTTCTCCAGAGCCAGTCTTCCCCTATGATTATATGTCGGGGCGAGAAACATGAAACCGACATTTTTGACGGTTTTATGAAGTCTCGTATGTCCGAAGAAAATGAAGATGAGGATATTTACCTGATCCACTACCAGAATTTTGAAGGGAAAAACTCATTTGGGGAACATTTATGGGAAGAGTGGAGCCAGGTATACCAGGCTTTTAAAGAAGATCAGCAGTCTGAGTTTACCCTGCCCAACTGGGCGCTAAAGAAAGAAGAGGTTTATGCCACGGATGCTTACAAGGCACTACTCCCGTTAATACACTTACAAGAGCATTTTCCCGAGCTTCAAGCATCATATATCTTCCTTTATATCGCCCCTTTAAGAATCAGTGATCTCTCGGAGCTGGCACAGTGGGTTGACGATTGGTGTCATTTATGCAAAAAACTCGAGATCGAGCATATCAAATTAGTATGGTCGGAGCATCATAACTTCAAGACCCTACCTTCAACGTCTTTTGCACACAGCTTTAGATTAGCTATCGATGTCCACGAGCTTATGGAAAATACGGCAGCCCATACCAATAGAACCAAGAATAGTGTAGATACGGACTTTCAGCAGCAGATACTCTCGGCGAGTAATCATTTGAGTAAAAAGCGTTTTAGAGAAGCGGAGCTTTCCTTAGGCAAGGCGATCAAGCTCAGCTCGGAACTCAACAATAAAGAAGCCGGCATTGCTGCCTATTCCCTGTTGGCGCAAGCCCATGTGGCACAGCGAAAGAAAGACAAAGCCGAAGACGTTTATCAAAAGATTTTTCGAGAAGTAGAAAAAGGAAGTGCTTTGGAAATCCAAATGTACATGAACTATGGAGGCTTTCTATTAGGCGAAGGACACAAGGGCAAGGCCGAGGGAAGTTTTTTACAAGCAGCGGATTTAGCCAAGGCAAGGGGCGATTATGCCATCGCCTTGGAGTGTTACAGAACGGTGGGCATCCTCTATGATAGCCTGCTGTCAAGGTCTCGAATGCTAGAAATGTATCAGCAAAGTCTCGAGATGGGCCGGTTAATGAGCTCACAGCAGCGCCAGGAGAGCAGTCTGAGATACATAGGTTCTGTATTATCAGAAAAGTATAGTGGAAAACAATACTGGGATTTGGAACAAGAGATGCATTCTTATTTTGGAGACGCTTGGAAAGTTTCTACAAAACGGCCAAAGGCCCCGTCTATTATTTAATTACTAAGGGGATTCAATTATGTCGCAACAGAACGAGAATAAAAAAGTTAACATAAAACTTATAGCGGTTGATAAGCCGGATATGGGTATAGATCGTTGGTCTAAAGTTGATGTTAAAGGGAATATCGATGGCTTTAGTAAAGATAACGTTCAAGGCTTGAAGCAGTCTATGAAGAACAACCTTCAGTCTTTCAATCCATTTTCTTCCACCAATAGTTTGGGGAAATCAGAGCCGCAGCAGGGAGCAGAATCCGCAGCTGCAGGATCGGCAGAATCGAATTCCGATAGTCCAAAAGTTACCAAGAGCCTTGTCCACTTAATCCAAGTGAGCAAACCTTCGGTTCATCCTACGGCGAGCCAGCATACAGGTAAGCATTTTGATATTGTCTTGGGTATAGATATCCACTGGACACTGACCCCTTTTGGCATTTATCCCTTACCACATCCATTTATCGGATTAATTTTTGATGTTATGGATTACATAAAATTCACGATTCCTGTTCCGAGTTTTGTACGTAAGGTCTTTAGCAGTTTACCCGAAAGCATACCAATGGGCGGGTCTATCTATGTACATGGAAGGCACAAGGCGACTACAACGACCAGCGTTATGGGAGTCGCTATCCCTTTTAAACATGTGAGCTCCTTAATTCCGGCTTATACCATTCCTTCTCCGGTAGAGGCGCCCCATGAAGGAGAAGTTTATTATGGCTCGGAGACGGTATTAGGTCAGGGATCTAAGATGAGTGGAGACAAGCCTCAGCAAGTGTTAACCTGTATGGGACTTCCCTTTGGGATGACCATGCTTCCGGCCATGCCTGCCAAGCCCAAGAAAAATCCATTGGCTTATTTTGCTTTTTACAACAATTTTGCCAGTATGTATGTGCAGATCAATACGGGGAACCCTGTATTGGTTGGGGGGGCTTTTGTTCCCCATGTATATACCTTAGGAGAGATGGCCATGCGTTTTGCAGGGATGTTTTTAATGAAGAAGCTGAGTAAAGCCTTAGGAAAAGGAGCCAAAGTAGGCTTAACCAAGATGAATAACAGCCTGCTCAAGAAGGGTCCCTTGAGTAAATTCAAAATGGCGCAAGCCCTTTCCAGAAAATTATGTAGGCTTGGATTAGACCCTGTAAACTTTGTTACCGGAGCCATGAATTTTGAATGGGATGATTTCGAGATTGGAGGGAATACTCCTTTAAGTTGGAAAAATGCTTGGCTTAGCGATCAGCTTTATGATAGAAATCAAATGGGAACGGGGGTCTTTAATAACTATGACCTTTATATTATCCCCGATTACGCGTTGGAGGTAGCCGCTTGGATTCATCCCGATGAATATCAACCCTTGCCGCTTCCTATCCCAGATCTAGGAACTGAAGAAGCATATTTCCGAACCCAGCAAGTATGGCAATCTAGACCCGATGAACAAACTTGGATTATTCGTAAGGGCTTAAATACGTATACCTACAAGCATTTTGTACATATTGATGGAGAGGAAGTCTATAAGATATCCCATATCGATTATCACGACGGAACCCATTTGGATTTTGCTTATACCGGTAGAGCGCTATTGCTGCAAAGTATTAAAGATCAGAGTGGCCGACGTATAGAAACCTTACCTAATAAAGAAAATACCCGTATTGCCGAAGTATATTACGTGAGTGGAGCACTTAGAGAGCTACAGGTACGCTATCAATATGACGAGCGAGGAAACCTAACCTGCGTATGGGATCAGTACGACAAGGCCATATATTTTGAATATGACGAGCACAATCGTATTGTCAAAAGGATTAATCGCAATAAAATGCAATATACCTGGAGATACGACAATCAAGGAAGGGTGATCTATACGACCGGGCTTAAGAGCGTTCAAGTAGGTACCATTAGCTACCACCCTGAATTGGGCTACAACCGTGTTACCTATCCCTTTCAAGACAAAAAAACAGAAACATACTACTACGATGAGAACAACTTAATCTATAAAGAAAGAAATGGCGAAGGGGGAGAAACCTGGCACGACTATACTCCCCATAAAGAGAAGCGCATGAGTGCCTCTCCTGAGGGGCGCACGAGGGCATATACCTATGACGAATGGGGAAATATAATTACCTATCATACCCCTGATGGGGAGGAATACAAGTATACCCATAACCTGCATGGTCAGCTTACGGCACGCTTTTCGCCATCGGGAGCTTCGGAAATTTGGGTTTATGACGACCAGCAGAGGCTGCTGAGCTATATCAATAAACTCGGTGAGCTCACCCAGTATGAATACGAGGGCGAGATGAAGCTGCCCAGCAGTAGTACCGATGCTTGGGGCATAAATACCCAGTATCGGTATAACGA
The DNA here is from genome assembly GCF_037572665.1 of Sphingobacterium sp. MYb382. Taxonomy (NCBI): domain Bacteria; kingdom Pseudomonadati; phylum Bacteroidota; class Sphingobacteriia; order Sphingobacteriales; family Sphingobacteriaceae; genus Sphingobacterium; species Sphingobacterium sp. MYb382. The sequence goes on along the minus strand of NZ_JBBGZT010000029.1, from coordinate 134,889 downwards.
GCAAATGCAGTTAATCTACCTGAGTAATATCCTGGGCACCGAGCAGCATTGGCGTTATGACGATTATGGAAAGCTGCAGATCTTTAATCCCCAAACCAGCATGCAGCTACACTGGCATCGCGACAAAATGGGAAGAGTGACTCAGCTTAGCCAGACCGGTGTTCCGGATTTGGAGATTGCATATGACGCCTATGATCTTCCGATCAGCGTGAGCGATGGTCAGCGCGAATGGTTGATGGAGTATACCCCGATGGGAAGCCTTAAGCGGCAGGAGAGACGAGATCGGATCAGCAAGAAGCAGACTCAGGTTCTTAGCTTCTTCTATGACGTATATGAAAATCTATTGTCCATTACCAATGAAAAAGAAGAAGTCTATCGCTTTGTGCACAATAAAAACAATGAAATCATCCAAGAGACAGGCTTTGATGGAATCGTTAAGAAATACCTGCGCAACAAAGACGGTTTGGTAACCCAGAGTATTTTTGGAGAAGACCAATCCATCTACTACCAATACGATTTGGCCGGAAGGCTGGTGCATACCGACTACCAAGATGGCAGTTGGGAGGTTTATCACTATGACTCTTCGGGTTTATTGATACGTGCGGATAACGAAAATAGCCGTGTAGACTTTGCCCGAAACGCCATGGGGCTTATTACCCAAGAGCGTCAGGGAGAGCATTATATAGAATATACCTATAACAAGCAAGGTCAGCTGACAAGACTAAGCAGTAGCCTCGGGGCAGAAGTCGTTCACGACTACGACAGTTTGGGACAATTGACCCATATTCAAGCTTATAATACCCAGCAAGGTCAGGACAATACTTGGGAATCGCTATTGCAATATACTTCACAAGGGCAATTGCAACAACAGCAGATGAGTGGTGGCGTGGAGAGTAGTTTTGAATACGATCCTACGGGCATGCCTATTAGCCAGAAGGTTACCCATCACCGACATACCAGTCTACATAAAAAATACTATTGGTCGGCCGGCAATCGCCTCCATTATGTGGAAGATTTGCTCCATGAGCGCGGTACCCAGTATAAGTATGATCTCTATGGAAGCCTTAGCCGAGCGCGATATGCAGACGGCAGTATGGATTATAAGAGTCCGGATGAAATCGGCAACCTCTACGAAAGCAAAAGCCGCAAAGACCGTATCTATGATCAGGGCGGAAGGCTGCTAAAGGATAAGAAATGGTATTACCGCTATGATAATCAAGGCAACTTAATCCTTAAGAGCAAGCGAAATATCATAGGCCTTGTTGCCGAAAAGCCAACGGAAGAATCTTTTTATGAATCTTACCTTCGGAATACTTCAAAGGACTGGAATATCGAGGAAAACTGGCAGGAAGCCAACCTCCCCGATGCCGATAAACATGGACCTCCAAGTCCGGCCCAATGGGAGAGAGGAGACTGGAAGTACGCTTGGTATGCCAATGGCATGCTAAAAAGCGTGATGCGCCCGGATGGTTACAAGGTCAGTATGGAATACGATGCTTTGGGAAGGCGTACGGCAAAGATTTTCCAAGAAGAGATTACGCGCTATCTTTGGGATGGCAACAGGCTTTTGCACGAGTGGAAATATAAACTTAACTTGCGTCCTAAGCTTGTTTTGGGAGAAAATAGCCTCCTCCAATACGACCGAGAAGAACCTATTGAAAATCTGGTTACTTGGGTGTATAAAGCAGGAAGTTTGGTTCCTTGTGGCAAGATTGTCGGAGCGGATAGTTACAGTATTGTTAGCGATTATATCGACAGGCCTATACAGGCTTATGATAAACTGGGCAAGCTGATCTGGCAAACAGATTATGATATCTACGGAAAACCTAAAAATCTACGGGGAGATAAAACCTTTATACCCTTTAGGCAGTTAGGTCAGTATGAGGATGAAGAGTTAGAAGGTCTTTACTATAACAGGTACCGCTATTACGACTCTGAGAGTGGGCTTTACATCAGTAAAGATCCAATTGGACTGGCGGGAAACAACCCGACGCTTTACGCTTATGTGAGGGATAGTAATAGTTGGGTCGATGTTTTTGGGTTAAGTGGTTTATACAAAGTTTTTTGGTCTGGTGGACCAAAAGCAAGGTCAGCTGCCGAAACATATGCAAAAAAAACAGGCGGAACTACATTAGAAATGACTGCCCATGGAGAGAAACTTCAAAAATTTACTGAAAATATGGACTGGAAAACTCAAGCTGAGCCGTTATGGAAAAAAACTTCCCAAGATTTTGCGGGTTCAGTTCCTAAAAGTCAAAAACACGCTATTGTATTTATAGACTCTGAAAGATATCGTGGTGCAGAAAGCGTTTGGGAACTTTCCGAACAGCCTATTCTTAAGAAAAAGGGAATTACCACAGAAGTAATTGATGTGAATGTTAAAACTAAACTAAAATGTCATTAGAAAAGAACAATAATTTAGAGAGAATTGAGCTAATGGGTGGTTCTGGATTGAAGTATTATAATGCTTCTGGAGAAATGTATTTAGTCTCACCGCAATTGGCTTTAGGTTTAGAAGATGGTTTGATGCCTAAATCTCGTCAAATTATGATAAGGTTTTCGGATGCTGGCGTTGTTTCAGGAACGGAAAAAGCTCAGGTATTAGAAAGAGTACATACATTCTGTAAAAATGCAGGGGTAACGTCCGAATCGTTTGTTGATAATAATCATTCTGAACGAGTTGTGATCACTGGTCGTGCGGGCTTAAATTATTTTGATGGATTAGGAGGAGCTTATTTTGTAAGTTCGGAAATGGTTGGAGATACGTCCGAATATGGTTACGCTATTTATTCAGATGATATTATAAGACTTTCCGATGATACTATTGTTTCAAAAGAAGAACAGGATAGTATAATAAAAAGAGTTATGATTATTTGTAAGGCAAAAGGGATGAGGCCTCAATTATTTGATAAAAATAATAATCCTATATTTTGAGACTGTAACGTGAACTGTGTCAGTGGAATAATTTAATAAGATTATTTATATTTAATTATTCAAACGACATGGTCATGAAAGACAAGACCCCATTCGACTTTGAGCGCTTCAAAGAGGAAGCTATGCAAGGTCTTTACGAAGGGAAGAGTTTATCTCCCAATGACGGCGTTTTAGCGCCCTTAATGAAACATTTACTGGAGTCCATGATGGATGGTGAGTTAGGGAACCATCTACAAGAAGATAAGGCATCAGGAGCCCTTAATCGTCGCAATGGCAAGACAAAGAAAACAGTTCGAGGTCTAAACACAGGTACTTTCGAACTTGAATCTGGACGGGATCGATCTGGGACATTCGAACCTAAAGTAGTTCCTAAGCGTCAGCTCATTATTACGGAACAATTAGAAGGTCATGTGCTAAGTATGTATGCCAAAGGTATGAGTACACGTGCTATAAGCGATTTTATTCGTGAGATATACGCTATGGACATTTCTGCTACCGAAATATCCCGTATCACAGAAAGTGTCATGCCAGCTGTTAATGAGTGGCGAACTCGTCCTTTGGAAGCTGTTTACCCCTTTGTTTTCCTAGATTGCATGCATTATAAAGTACGTCAAAATGGTACAGTTGAATCTAGGGCTATTTATAATATATTGGGAATAGGAATGGATGGCCGTAAAGATCTGATAGGACTTTATAGTTCAGAAAACGAAGGTGCAAAATTTTGGTTATCTGTTCTCACAGACCTAAAACAGCGTGGTGTCGAAGATATTCTAATTGCTTGCATCGACGGTTTGAAAGGTTTTCCTGAAGCAATAGAGGCTATTTTTCCAAAAACCAAAGTTCAGCTATGTATCGTTCACCAAATCAGATCAAGTATGCGCTATGTTACCGAAAAGGATAAAAAAGCCGTTATTGAAGACTTAAAACCTATTTACAAAGCTGTTAACGAAGAGGTGGGCTACGAAAACTTACTTACCTTTGAGGAGAAATGGGGCAAGAAATATCCAATTTCGGCTAAATCTTGGCTAGAGAATTGGACTAACCTCTCCACATTTTTCGAGTATGATGAGCAAGTACGCAGGATTATTTACACCACTAATCCTATCGAAGGAATCCACCGTCAGGTCCGTAAAATCACGAAGTCTAAAGGTGCATTCACTTCGGAGCAAGCTCTTATGAAGTTAATGTTTCTGATAATTCAGGATATCGCTAAAAAGTGGACAATGCCGATGCATAACTGGGGCTTGACCATATCCCAACTTTATATTAAATTTGGTGATAGGCTCAAACTCGATAAAGGATTTTAGGTTTAGGTTAATTATCCAATGACACAGTTCGTGTTACACTCCCTATATTTTATAAGAAGCTTACAGCCAACTTTTTCAGAGTTGGTTTTTTTGTTATTTAATATTTCCAATCTGTATTACTAAGCATACGCTTTTCTAGTTTTTGCCTCTCTGGTATAGGTATCAATGAGATCATATAGAGTTTGTTTTTTGTTTTCTACAAGCTGTTCGAGCGCTTCAATACGTTCTGGTGTTCTTTTGTTAGTTAGTGCTAACCCTCATCTAGGAAAAGGCGGCGTTGTACAATATTTTGTAGATACTTTTATAAGTGTTTTAAAACCAGTAGATAATCCGATTAACTTATTTTAATATGAAAATAGATAGCGTTGAGGTTTTTGAAGCAATGGCAGTATTAATTAAGATTGTTTTAGTTCATGGATTTAAAATAATAGAGCAGAAAGTGAATGATTATCATTTTCATGAATTGTACTTTAGATTAGAAGGTAAATATTTTAAGGAAATTGATAGTATTACTATAGATAAAATAACGAGACAGAAAAAAAATATTTTCATGTAGCTGCGATTGGTCAATAATAGAATTAGTATATGAATAATAAAAACAATATTCATGAAAGAGAATGGAGAGATATTAATAGAAGGAGAAACAAACGGAAAACACATAAAGTGTGTAATTCTACCATAGAGAAGCAAAAGGGCCAATCATTATTATGATTGGCCCTTTTTATGTATAATCCGCTTGGATTAGATTTCTAATAATAATCTAGCTGGATCTTCAAGAAGCTGTTTAACGCGTACTAAGAAGCTTACAGACTCACGACCGTCGATAATACGGTGGTCATAAGATAAAGCGATGTACATCATCGGACGGATAACCACTTGACCATTCTCCGCGATAGGGCGTTGAACGATGTTGTGCATACCTAAGATTGCCGATTGTGGAGCGTTGATAATTGGTGTCGACATCATCGAACCAAATACACCACCATTTGTAATCGTGAAGGTACCACCAGTCATCTCATCGATCGTTAATTTGTTATCACGCGCTTTAGTTGCTAAAGCGATGATTTCTTTCTCGATTTGTTGTAAGCTTAACGATTCAGCGTTACGGATAACCGGAACTACTAATCCTTTAGGTGCTGATACGGCGATAGAAACATCACAGAAATCAGAGTATACCAATTCGTTTTCTTCGATGCGTGCATTTACAGCAGGCCATTCTTTCAAGGCTGTTGTAACGGCTTTGGTGAAGAAAGACATGAAGCCTAAGCCTACACCATGTTTCTCTTTGAATACATCTTTATATTTAGCACGTAAGTCCATGATCGGTTGCATGTTTACCTCGTTGAAGGTAGTCAACATAGCCGTTTCATTTTTCACGCTTACTAGACGTTTAGCAATTGTTTTACGTAAAGAAGTCATTTTCTCACGACGCTCATTACGTGCGCCAGCTACTACAGGAGCTGCTGCTGGTGCCGCTGCCGCAGGTTTCGCTGCTGGCTTAGCTACTACTTGAGCTTTCTCTGCATCTTCTTTCGTGATACGACCATCTTTACCTGTTCCTTTAACAGTAGAAGCGTCGATACCTTTTTCTCTAAGGATTTTAGCTGCCGCTGGAGATGCTGTTCCTGCTGCGTACGAATCTGGGTTTTCAGAGTCGTCGGCCGCTTGCGCTGGGCTTGATGCCGCTGCTGCTGGAGCTGCTGTTTCTTTTGCTGCCGCTGGAGCGCCTGCTGGTGCATCACCTTCTTCGATTGTACAAACTGTAGCACCAATCTCTAAAGTGTCACCTTCTTGCGCAATAATACGTAAGATACCTGCTTTTTCAGCTGGTAATTCAAATGTAGCTTTATCAGATTCCAATTCAGCGATGTTTTCGTCCATCTCAACGAAGTCGCCATCTTGTTTTAACCATTGTGCTAAGGTTACTTCCGTGATCGATTCACCAACCGCTGGTACTTTAATTTCTAAGCTCATATTCTTCTTTCTATACGACTCCAAGGTCCGAAGACCTTGGAATATGTTTTACAATGTAAATGCTTTATTTAAAATTTCTGTTTGTTGTGCAACGTGCTGCTTCATATAACCTGTAGCTGGCGAAGCACTCTCTGGACGCGCAATTACTTGCAAGTCTAAGCTTGATCCGCGGAACTTACGGCTATAGAACGGCCATGCACCCATGTTTTCGTTTTCTTCTTGTACCCATACAAATTCTGCTCCAGCATATTTTTTCTGTAAAGCTTCGATCTGATTGTAGGCGATAGGGAAAAGTTGCTCTACACGTACTAAAGCTACATCATGACGTTTCTCTGTTTCTTGTTTCTCCAACAAGTCGTAGTAGATTTTACCCGAACAAAGAACAACACGTTTCACTTTTTTCGCTGTTACGTTTGCATCGTCGATGATCTCTTGGAAAGCTTTCTCCGTGAAGTCTGTAAGCTGCGAAACTGCTTTAGGGTGGCGTAATAAACTTTTTGGTGTTGCCACGATTAAAGGTTTACGGAAATCCCAGTGTAGCTGACGACGTAACAAGTGGAAGTAGTTAGCTGGTGATGTAATGTTAGCTACAACCATATTGTTGTTCGCTGAAAGCTCTAAGAAGCGCTCAATACGTGCTGAAGAGTGCTCTGGACCTTGGCCTTCCATTCCGTGCGGAAGAAGAACAACTAATCCATTCGAACGTTTCCATTTTACTTCGCCTGCAGCGATATATTGGTCAAATACAATTTGAGCACCATTGGCGAAATCACCAAATTGTGCTTCCCAGATTGTCAATGCATTCGGGTTAACGGAAGAGTAACCATACTCAAAAGCTAAAACCGCATATTCGGAAAGCAAAGAGTTGTAGATACTGAATTTGTCACCACCTTTTAGCTGTGCTAACGGCGTGTATGTCTCATCTGAATCTTCTAATGTTGCTACAGCATGACGGTGTGAGAAGGTACCACGTTGAACATCTTGACCCGAGATACGTACACGGTAGTCTTCGTTCAATAAGGTAGCATAGGCCATTAATTCACCCATTGCCCAGTCGTATTTGTCAGACTTGATCATGTTCAAGCGATCTTCAAATACTTTAGTAATCTTACGGAAGAATTTCTTGTCCGCAGGAAGGGTGTTCATTGCTGTCGCTAAAGCTAAGAAGGTGTCTGTAGAAACTTTAGTCTCAACAGGCGTACTGATATCAGACGCTTTTGCTGGATGTAATCCTTTCCAAGCACCAGCAAACATCGGTCTAGCTTCGCTTAATTTTTCAACAGATTTAGCTTCGTCCAAACGTGATTGAAGTATGCCACGGAAGCTTTTCTCTTCTGTTTTAGCATAATCAGCATCAATAGATCCTTGCTCAACCAATTTCTTAACGTAAATCGCTAAGGTGTTGGGATGTTTCTCGATAAGCTTGTACAACGAAGGCTGCGTGAACTTAGGCTCATCAGCTTCGTTATGACCGTATCTTCTGTAACCTAAAAGGTCAATGAAAACATCGGTTTTATATTTTTGACGGTATTCTACCGCTAAATTAATAGCGTATACTAATGCCTCAACATCATCTCCATTAACGTGGAAAACTGGCGACAAAGTAACTTTAGCAACGTCTGTACAGTAAGTAGATGTACGTGCGTCTTTATAGTTTGTAGTGAAGCCTACTTGGTTGTTGATAACGATGTGGATGGTACCACCAGTTTTGTAGCCGTCTAATTTAGACATCTGGATGGTCTCATAAACGATACCTTGACCTGCGATAGCCGCGTCACCGTGAATTAAAATAGGAGCGATTTTCGAAGAGTCACCGTTATATTTTAAATCGATTTTTGAGCGTACCATACCTTCTGCTACACCATCTACCGTTTCTAAGTGAGAAGGGTTAGGGGCTAAGCTAAGGTGAATATTTTTGCCATCTTGGCTATTGATATCAGAAGAAAAACCTAAGTGGTATTTTACGTCACCACCGAAAGGAACATCTGGTTCTGCTTCATACATTTTACCTTCAAACTCAGAGAAGATTGTTTCGTAAGCTTTACCCATGATGTTGCTCAATACGTTCAAGCGACCACGGTGTGCCATACCGATAACAAATTCTTCGATACCTAATGAAGATCCTTTTTGGATAACAGAGTCTAATGCAGGAATCAAAGATTCACCACCTTCAAGAGAGAATCTCTTTTGGCCTAAGAATTTAGTGCCTAAGAAGCTCTCGAAAACTACAGCCTCGTTTAATTTATTTAAAATAAGTTTTTTAGTGTCTATGGTGAAAGAAGGGGTGTTTCTTTCTGCTTCCATTTTATCTTGTAAGAATTTGATTTTCTCTGGATTACGGATATAACGAAATTGAGCACCGATAGAACGACAGTAAGTGTCCTCAATCAGTTGGCGGATATCTTTCAACTTTGCTGGACCTAAGCCAACTTCAACGCCTGCATTGAATGTTGTGTCTAAATCGGCATCCGAAAGACCAAAAGTCTCAAGCTCTTTGCCTGGGAAATATTTACGGCGCTCACGCACCGGATTGGTTTCGGTAAACAAATGACCACGTTCACGGTAACCGTTAATCATGTTCAAAACATTGATTTCTTTAATGGCTTGTTCTGGTGTTTCTACAGCCACTGCTGCAGGGCCAGATTGACCAAATTCAAAACCTTCGAAAAACTTTTGCCAACTTACATCTACTGAGCTAGGGTCTTCTTTATAAGCTTGATAAAGCGAGTCGATATAACCCGAATCAGCATTGCTCAAATATGTTAATTTGTCCATAGAGGATATCTTACGTATAAAAATTTGCCCAAAGTTAAGCATTATTACACATTTAATCACCCTTAAAAGGAACAAAAAAGCCTGTAAAAACGCTATTTTTTTCGAAAAACAACTTATGTGACATAAGTTTGAAAAAAAAGCCCGCAGAAGGGGCTTGTTTATTTAGATGGTCTTATCTTTCAAGGACTTTAGCTCGGGTGTTTTTTTTAGCAATTCACTCCAAGGAAGGGTGCTATTATCTTTGCTGCTGGTGCCATGCGCGGCATAGTGAAGCCAGTATCCGTAGTTGCTGGCTGGTGCATAATCCAGAAAAAACTCCTCAAAAAAACGGGCTCCCACGAGGTGGTTAATGTCGAGCTCTTGCAGGAGGTAAGTGGCTACAATTTGTCTTTTTTCGTAGGCTAAGTTTCCCTCCGTTTGCAGCTCTTGGATAAAGCTATGAATAGGCTCTTGTGCCGTGTTATTTTCTAGTAGTTCTTTTAGCGCTGTGATGGATGCTTCAATTCCCTTTTTGTCTTTGAAATCCTTAAAGAAAATGTTGGGGTATTTCTTAAACATGAATCGGAAGTAGTCTCTCCAGAGTAAGCGTAAAATTAGCTTTTCATATTTTTTCTTCTTGAATGCTTGCTGTGCCTCTTTAATATGATGATAATAGTAGGCTGGCGATATAGTTCCGTGTGCGATATGAGGCGATATCAAATTGTAGTCATCGATCTCGTTATAGTCGGAGGCTAATGTTTCTTTTAAAACCGCCAAGGCCGCTTGCTCACCACCTTGCAGCAGGGACGTTTGTGCCTGTATTGCTGTGATTTCGTGTTCTTCAAAGCCAAGTTCCGCTAAGCTAGGTACATTGGTTTCTTCCAAATGTGGATGCGTAACGATATGTTCTACGGCTGGCAAAATAGGACGAACAAAGCTTTCTTTCTCTACCTTTTTCTTAAATTGACTGAAGCCATCAGGAATATCCTTAATTGGAATCGGTAGGTCTTCTTTATGGTAAAGGGTGTGCCCGATAAAATGCTTAAGGTTGATTTGCTGTTTCCATAAAACGGCCTCTACTTTTTCGGAGATAAGCGTTTCGCGGGTCGCTACCTCCCGGTGATGATATACTTCTGTGATATCATATTTAGCACATAGCGTACCGATGAGGTCTTCCGGCTTACCCTGGAAAACAAGCAGGTCGGCACCTATTTGTTGTAAAGACGCTTTGAAATGCTGAACAGACTCCAACAAGAAGCGAGCACGTTGAATACCGGTATTACGAAATCCGAAATTGTTTGCACTGAAATAGCGTGGGTCGAAAAAATAAACAGGAATTACGATGTCACTTTTATTAGCAGCTTCAAACAAAATCTCATTATCAAGAATGCGCAGATCGTTTCTAAACCATAATAAAATTACTTTTTTCGCCATACAAAGAGGGGGTGTCAATAAAATACCTAATACAACAACCCACGAATATAGGCTAAAGAAGCCATTTATTTAGAATCGTTTTAAGGAAAGAGCCTCTTTTTACAAAGTAGAGACAAAGTAAATTGCTTTTTGTCCTCTTTTGCCTATTCCTTTGGTGAGTGAGTGACTGCTTTCGTTTTGGAATAACTAGATTATGGAATAAAGCAGGGTTGGAGGGGGAGGGTTTATCAGAAAATGTTATTTTTGTTTTTCACAATTATATATAAGCAATGGGATATAATAGTTTAAGAGCATGCGTCGATGATTTAGAGAAACACGGTCATTTAATTCGGATAAAAGAGGAGGTGGATCCACATTTGGAGATGGCCGCTATTCACATGCGTGTTTTTGATGCTGAAGGTCCTGCTTTATATTTTGAACATGTTAAAGGAAGTAAGTTCCCTGCCGTATCTAACCTTTTTGGAACCTTGGATCGCTCGAAGTTTATGTTTCGTGACACCTTGGATCATGTTAAGAAATTGGTAGACGTGAAGATGGATCCTACCATGGTGCTTAAGAAACCTTTTGACTATGTAGGCTCATCTATGGTGGCTCTTGGTGCTTTGCCATGGAAAAGAAGAGCTGGTGCTCCTATTCTTTATGGGCGCACGCAGATTTCAGAGCTTCCACAGATTGTAAATTGGCCGATGGATGGTGGTGCTTTTGTGACCATGCCTCAAGTGTATACAGAGGATGTAACGCAGCCGGGTATAATGAAGGCCAATTTAGGGATGTACCGTATTCAGCTTTCTGGAAACGATTATATACCAAATGAAGAGATAGGCCTGCACTATCAGCTGCATCGTGGTATTGGTGTGCATCAAACAAAAGCCAATGCTTTGGGGCGTCCCCTAAAGGTTAGTATTTTTGTTGGTGGACCTCCTTCACATCCATTGTCGGCGGTAATGCCATTGCCCGAAGGGCTCTCTGAAATGATCTTTGCTGGAGCTTTAGGTAACCGTCGCTTCCGTTATTTTTATGATGACGAAGGTTTTTGTATTTCCTCGGATGCGGATTTTGTTATCACCGGAACGGTATATCCGCAGGAGAATAAGCCTGAAGGCCCTTTTGGAGACCATATTGGTTATTATAGTTTAACACACCCTTTCCCGTTGATGCGTGTGCATAAAGTATATCATCGTCAAAATCCTATTTGGTCTTTTACAGTTGTGGGGAGACCGCCACAGGAGGATACGAGCTTCGGTGCTTTGATTCATGAGATTACAGGGAATGCTATTCCGCAGCAAATTAATGGTTTGCATGCTGTACATGCGGTAGATGCTGCAGGTGTGCATCCTTTATTGTTTGCTATCGGTAGTGAGCGTTATACACCTTACCAAGAGGTAGATCGTCCGCAAGAGTTGTTGACAATTGCGAATCAGATATTTGGTACCAATCAGCTTAGCTTAGCTAAATACTTATTTATTTCCGCTCATGCGGATAATCCAGCGTTGGATATTCATGACGTTTCTGGATTTTTCCAGCATATCTTGGAACGTATCGATTTGACACGTGATGTGCATTTTCAAACCAACACCACTATTGATACTCTCGATTATTCGGGCGATGGTTTAAACGCGGGGTCTAAAGTAACCTTCGCTGCTGTTGGCGCGAAGAAGCGCACGCTGCTACATGAGTTGCCTGCGGGACTAGACTTGCCTAGACCTTTTAATAAGGCTAAGATGGTGATGCCGGGTGTGCTCGCTATTGAGGGGGCAGCTTTCACAAGCTATGCGGAAGAAGCTAAGATACTTGCCGATTGGTGTGAAGCTGCAAAAAATTTGGCTTGGGAAGGTATTCCTTTGCTTATTCTGGCTGACGATGCGGGCTTTGTTGCGGAGAACCTAAACAACTTTGTATGGGTAGCATTTACACGAAGCAACCCTGCGTATGATATGTATGGTGTAGGTAGCTTTACGCAATTTAAGCATTGGGGTTGTACGGGGCCTTTAATTATCGATGCACGTAATAAACCCCATCATGCACCAGCCTTAATTAAAGATGAAGCTGTAGAGCGTCGTGTTGATCGTTTAGGAGAAAGAGGTGGCTCTTTGCACGGAATTATTTAAAAAATATTTTTTATAGATAAATTAAAAAACCTAGTCCTAAAGACTAGGTTTTTTTTGTTTTCATAGTGAATATCGCTTTTGGTTATGAAATTTTCAATGATTGTAGTTTTGTTTTAAATTATTTGTAACATTTTTTTAAAAACATTATGACATTTGTTTTTTATTGTTTTACTTTGTGTAGTATTTTAAACAAAACAGTAGAAACGTTAATAAAATTATAATCACATGTGTGGAATTGTTGGAGCTTTTGAATTGAAGTCGTCGTCTTCGAAAAAACTACGTAGTCAAGTATTAGAAATGTCTAAACGTATTCGACACCGCGGACCTGATTGGTCAGGAATTTATGCGCATGAACGGGCTATCTTAAGTCACGAACGTTTGGCCATTGTCGATCCTAAATCTGGTAGTCAACCTCTTTATAGCCCTGATGGGCAAGTTGTGTTGGCTGTAAATGGTGAGATTTATAATCACCAAGAGTTACGCGCTAGTCTGCCGAATTATGATTTCGCTACACAATCTGATTCTGAAGTTATCCTTGCTTTGTATTTAGCACATGGTCCTGATTTTATTGAGCGTTTAAACGGTATTTTTGGTTTTGCACTTTATGATGCGCGCAATGATAGTTTTTTAGTGGCGCGTGATCAGATGGGAATTATCCCTTTATATTATGGTCGTGATGCGGAAGGTCAGCTTTTTGTAGCTTCGGAGTTAAAATCGCTCGAAGGTTTCTGCGTGACGATTGATCAGTTTCCTCCAGGCAGTTATTGGTATAGTGCCGAGACGGAGGCGCCACAGCGCTGGTATACCCGTGATTGGGATAGCTATGCAACGGTGAAAGATGCGGAAACGGATATTCAGGCTTTACGTGAAAGCTTGGAGGCTGCCGTGCAGCGACAGCTGATGTCGGACGTGCCTTATGGTGTTTTACTTTCCGGCGGATTGGATTCATCTATCGTGGCGGCGGTTGCCAAAAAGTTTGCGGCTCGACGTATAGAGACTGGTGGTGCCGAGGAAGCTTGGTATCCTCAATTACATTCTTTTGCTGTAGGTTTAAAGGATGCTCCCGATTTAAAGGCTGCACAAATTGCGGCTCAACATATTGGTACTATTCACCATGAGGTAAACTTCACGATTCAGGAAGGATTGGATGCTATTCGTGATGTTATTTATCATCTAGAAACCTATGATGTGACGACCGTGCGTGCTTCAACACCTATGTATTTATTGGCACGGGTGATTAAATCAATGGGTATAAAAATGATTCTCTCTGGAGAAGGCTCGGACGAGTTGTTCGGTGGCTATTTATATTTCCATAAAGCACCAGATGCACAGGCTTTTCATGAAGAGACGGTGCGTAAATTGAATAAATTGTATTTGTACGACTGTCTGCGTGCGAATAAATCGTTGGCCGCTTGGGGTATTGAAGGACGTGTTCCTTTCTTGGACAAAGAATTTATGGATGTGGCGATGACGCAGAACCCAGCGGATAAAATGATTCGTGAAGGAAGAATGGAAAAGTGGATGTTGCGTAAGGCTTTTGAAGACTATCTGCCAGAAAGTATTGCTTGGCGTCAAAAAGAGCAGTTTTCAGACGGCGTAGGCTACAGCTGGATCGATACCTTGAAAATCCAAGCCGAAGAGCAGGTTAGTGATGCTGAGTTTGCGGATGCGGCGGCACGCTACCCAATCAATACGCCTAAAAATAAAGAAGAGTTTTTATACCGTACTATTTTTGAGGGACATTTTCCTTCTGAAGCGGCAGCACAGACGGTACCATCGGTGAAGTCGGTAGCGTGTAGCACCCCGGAGGCCTTGGCTTGGGATGCTTCATTCCAGAACATGAATGACCCTTCAGGTCGTGCTGTAGCAACGGTGCACCAAGAAGCTTATGAAAAGGATCTTGTTTAAGAAATCAACTACCTGTATATAGAAAGGGCTAGCATCTTTATTGATGCTATCCCTTCTTGTTTTATGCGTATGATATTTACTTTTTCAAGTGTATATCGAAGTATTTAGCAATTTTTTCATACATATGAACACGGTCTTTACCTTGTACATTATGTTCATGCGTAGGGTACAAGAAGTAGTCTACTTGTTTACCCGCTTTGATGCAGGCTTCAATAAACTCCATGCTGTGTTGTTGTACCACAACAGGGTCTTGTGCTCCATGAATAATTAAAAGGTTACCTTTTAACTGGTCTGCTTTTGTTAACAGCGACGTTAATTTGTAGCCTTCAGGATTTTCTTGTGGTGTATCCATATAGCGCTCACCATACATGATTTCGTAGAATTTCCAATCCATTACAGGGCCACCGGCTACTGCTGTGTTGAAGATGTCTGGGTGATGCGTCATCATGGAAGTCGTCATAAATCCGCCGAAGCTCCATCCGAATATTCCCATACGCGAAGCATCAACAAAAGGCTTGTCTTTTAGGTAGGCTACACCCTGTAGTTGATCGGCCATCTCCGCTTGCCCTAGTTGACGGTGTGTAACACGTGTGAAGTCTCTACCGCGTGCGTCAGATCCTCTGTTGTCTAAGGTGAAAACAATATAGCCTTGCTGCGCCATGTACATATCGAAGTAACCAGCGCCATAGAGCCATTTATTTTGTACAAGCTGCGCATGTGATCCTCCATATAGATACACCATTACAGGGTATTTTTTACTCGGGTCGAAATTGTTCGGGTAGATGATACGTCCATTTAAGGGCGTGGTGCCATCTGCAGAAGTTAAGGATACAGCTTCAATCTTTGGAAGGTCGATTTTTCCTGCGAATGGATTTTCTGCCGTTAGGATGTTTTGCTTTTTGTCTTTGTTTAGTTCTTTTACCTCCACTTTGTTTGGCGTGCTGATATTAGAGAACTGGTCGTAAACGTATTTTCCATCGCTGCTAACCGATGCATTGTGGAAGCCCGACTCACTCGTTAGCTGTGTTGTTTTTCCGGTAGACAGCTGCACTTCGAAAAGCTGACGGTCTAAGCCTTTGTTGGTGATGCCCGTATACATGATGCGGTCTCCTTTGCTATTGAAGTTTTGTATCTTCTCGACAATAACATCTTGGTAGCCCAATGAGCGGATAAGTTTACCTTCTGTATTGTAAAGGTACAGTTGGTTGAATCCGTCTTTATCCGTTTGATACAAGAATTGATTAGGGTTGTTAGGTAAGAATGTCAAGGCCTGAAGTGGTTCTACCCAGCTGCTTGATTGTTCTTCAAATAAGGTTTGTACAAATGCCCCTGTTGTAGCGTCGTATTTGTTAAGTTTCAAGTGGTTTTGGCCACGATTCAATACGCCTACATATACAAATTTGCCCGTAGGATCCCAAGTACAGATGGTTAAGTACTGCTCTTCTTTAGAATCTCCCGTTTGTAACGTTACTTTCTGGCCATTGCTGCTGTTGTAGATAACAAGCGTTACCTCTTCGCTTTTCATGCCCGCCATAGGGTAGTAGATATCTTTTACAGACGCTACACGCTCGCCCCATTGGATTAAAGGGTATTTGCTGACCATGCTTTCATCCTTACGGTAGTATAGCAACTTGTCGTTTTGTGTATTCCACCACATACCTTTCTTAATACCAAATTCTTGACGGTGGGTATAGTCGCTACCATTAACGATGGCAGGATTGCTGTCGTTTGTTACCGCTGTTTTCTGTCCCTGTTGGTCTTGAATGACGATATTGTTGTCAACCAAGTAGGCTATCTTCGAAAGGTCAGTTGTATACTCTTCGTTGGCAGCCGCTATAGGTAGCGCAGCACGTACAGAAGCTTTTTTATCAGCTAGGTTATAGCGAATAAGATATTTGCTGTTACTCGTGTTGAGGGTGAAGTCAAGCTCATTGGCGCTGTTCCATTGGTAGTCGGTAGGGAAGGTGCTTAGCTTTACTTCTTCTTTACCGGCTAGCAACGATTGTAGCGCCTGTTTGATCTGCTCCGCTTGAAGTAATGGCGTCGCTTGCCAGTTGCTTTTCGCTTCGCGAATTATTAAATTTTGATAGCTATCATCAAAATGAGTGAAAGCATCTTTATTGGGAACCCATTGAGGAAGTACAATGGCTTTTGGAGCGTATTGACGAGGGCCAAAAACAGTTTCGTTGATGTTGAAGCTTCTTTGTCCATACGCAACGGAAGAGCCCAACAAAAACAGTACGAGTAACTTTTTCATTTCTGCTTAATTTATGAGAATGCTAAAATAGAAAATTGATTGTAATTCAGCGCCTATTCTTTGTAGGTTTCTTAGCGATTGGGCCGTTTCCTTGTTTATTATTTCGTTCAAGCTTCTGTTTTTTTTCTAAGTTTGTCGTATGGCTAAAATCACTCAAGAAGTGGCGTTAAGAGATATGCGTTTCTTTTCGCCGATCGGTTATTATGAAGAAGAGCAGTTGCTGGGTAATGAGTTTTATGTAGATGTGGTGGTTACCTTTCCTTTTCGAGGATTGGATAGTGAAGACTTACAGCATACGGTGAACTATGAGGAGCTTTTTAAAATTATGACTACCGTGATGCAGCCTAAACGTAAATTGTTGGAGTCGGCGGCCGAAGAAATGTTGACGCAAGTGTGTGAGAAGTACGACTTCGTTACCAAAGTTTATGTGCTTATTCGGAAAACTACGCCTCCTTTTGGTTGGGATAACCTACGCTCGGAAGTGTCTTTATGCTATGAGAAATAGTGTGATTAAGACAAAAAGTCATTCTATTTTGTTTTAACAAGACAAAAAGTCATTTAAATTTTGTGTTTTTGTGCGGTGGTATAGGCTTTGATATGTTCTCTGTAAATAAATATTTAAAAAAAGATATAGGAGAACATAAACATGGCATTCGTAACATTTCCAAACAGATCAATTCATACGCACCGCGTAAACCCTAATGCAAACAATTTTTTTGATAGTTTCTTTGATGATTCTTTCGTGAAAGATCGTTTTACTTCAGCAGTACCTGCGGTTAATATTTCAGAGAATGATGCCGCTTATCTTATTGAGTTAGCAGCTCCAGGTTTGCAGAAATCTGATTTCAATATTCAAGTGGACAAAGATTTATTAACTATTTCCGTAGAGAAGAAAGAGGAAGAGGCGGCAGTAGTTAAGCATTTTAGTAAAAGAGAATTTAATTTTAGCGCGTTCAATCGCTCCTTTACTTTACCAGAATCTGTAGATTATAATAATATTGATGCCGTATATACTGACGGTGTTTTGGTTGTAACAGTAGGTAAAAAAGAAGAATCTAAGATAGCAAAACGCGTATTAGACGTGAAATAGATAAAAGTGTAGGTTTTTAAGGTTGAAAACAGTCCTCATATATTTTTGTGAGGGCTGTTTTTTGTTTTCAAGTCTTTGTTTATCTTGCCCTATAATTGAAAAAATAGAGAATGAAACAGTTATTTGTACTTAGCCTGTGTTTAATGGGCTTCTTTTTGAGTGCCGAGGCTCAAGAGCGTTTGTTTTCGGTACGATTTATTCAGGATGGACAAAAGGTGCCCCTAGCGGAGAACAATACCGTAAACCTGAAGAAGAAGCCTTTTCAGATTCAGCTATCTCATATCCTTGATGAGGGAGTATTGATAGGCGCTACTTTCGATAAAGACTTGTATCGCTCGGCGATGGGGGATGCTGATTTGGAAGTGATGTGGTTTTCAAATACAGGTATGGCTGATGATATGTTTAATGATGATAAATCATTAATGATGTCTGATGAGGCACCCAGCTATTGGTTCTATACCTCCAAAGAACAGCATCGTTTTGATCATGATCCTAAGGAAAGCAATGGTCGTTATTTAGGCACAAGAACGATTGAGAATCTAGCTTTATTGGATCCTTATCGTATGGTGCCGATTAAGAATGTTAAGAAAAACCTCTATTTGGTATTTTATGAATCTTCTTATGATGCCGAGGAAGATGAGATACAGACGGTAACTAATCCACTGGGCTTTCAGATTGTTTGGGTACCTTAATTTTAGTTGGTATATCACTAATAAAAAAGCCTGTGCAATAAATTATTGCACAGGCTTTTTTATTATTTCTAGCTTTTAAGCTACCGCTACATCACGTAAATCAACGGCTACAACTCGAGATACACCCTGCTCAACCATGGTCACCCCGTATATAATATCGGTACTCGCAATGGTACGTTTATTATGGGATACCACAATAAACTGTGAGTTTTTGGAGAAGTCGCGTATGATATTGTTGAACTTATCAATGTTGGTATCATCCAATGGAGCATCCACCTCATCAAAGATACAGAATGGTGCAGGCTTCAATAGGTATAAAGAGAATAGTAACGCTGTTGCTGTTAGTGTTTTCTCACCTCCTGAAAGCTGATTGATGGATAAAGGACGCTTTCCTTTCGGTCTAGCGATGATATCAATATCCGATTCTAGTGGATTATCAGGGTCTGTTAATACCATGTCACAGGAGTCTTCCTCATTAAATAAGGAACGGAATACCTGAATGAAGTTGTCGCGTACACTGTTGAAAGCAAACATGAACTTCTCGTTGGCCGTTAGGTCGATTTCACCAATAGTAGCCATTAATGAAGCTTTAGCCTCCAAAAGGTCATCTTTTTCTTTGGTGATAAAGTTGCTACGCTCCTCCATTTCATCGTAAGCTTCCTTCGCCATCGGGTTGATGGTACCATAGCTGTCCAATTGTTTTTTAAGACTATCGCAGGTGGAAACAAGCTCCTCAAAGGAGGTTGCAATTTCAGGCATTTCACCCTCTAGCAATTCGTTGATATCGATGTTGAATTCTACCGATAGACGTTCCTTAAGGCTGCTTAAGTCAATCTGTAGAGCTGTTTTCTTATCTTTCAACTCCGATAGTAGGAAGTCGTTTTGGTCTTTATTACGGCGCAATTGCGTAATCTCTTCTTCCAAGTCGTTGATCAGCTTGCGCGAGTTGTAAAAGTCTTCTTCAATCTCTTGAAGTCCTTTTTCTAGGGTTTCTTTTTCGGTGTACATCGCGATAAGATCCGTGTCGTTGTGATCAACAAACTGTATCGCATCTTTCATTTCCACCTTTACCTGCTCATACTCCAGAGAGTTTTTATCCATGCGTACTTCAAAAGCCTCTTGTTGGCTTTCGCGGTATTCTAAATCCTTTTGTAGACTAGATACCTTGTTCAGCTGCTGGTGGTAGCGTATATTTTCCTGATTGAAGGCTGTAGACTTGTCGTTCAGCACTTCGTGAATCTCATTGTAAGCCTCTTGTAATTCAAGGAGCTGTTTATGATGCGTATCGCTTTCTACTTTTAAAATTTGTAACTCAGGTTCTGACTTCTGTAGGTCGTAGCTGATAACCGTAACTTGGCTTTCAATATCATGTTTTCTGTTTTTACTTGTCGTAATAAACGTTTGATATTGCTCTTGTTTTGTTTTTACGGAGATAAGCTCATTGTTTAAACGATTCAAGCTCGTTCTCAATTCGTCGATAATTTCGCGCTTTGAGTTGATGCGCAACGTAGCTAAGGCATCGATGTCGGCAGTCTCTTGTGTTTGTAGCTTTTCAATTAGGATGTTTAAAGCCTTAATCTCTTTCGCTAGGTTTTCTAAGTTCTTTGCACGGCCGATACGTTTACCTTCAAATAAACCTACGGATCCACCGCTTAAGCCTAAGCGTGTTTTCGAGAATTTACCCTCCGGGTGAAGAATCACAAGCTGCCCTTCAGGAAGAGTAGACTCTAAGTTGTCCGCAGCATCAGGACCAATAAGGTAAACATGCTGAAGGAGCTGCTGACAAAGAGCCGCATATTTCTTATCTACTTTGATGACTTCCATCGCTGGAATCAGCCCCGTAGGGATGTTTAAGTCAGCAGCAGGTGTGTTTATGATCGCGTCAAGAACAAAGAAGTTGGCACGGCCACGAGAGGAAGCGCTCAACAACTGGATGGCTTGTACAGCCTCCTGTTGGTCGTCCACGACATAGTGGTTCATGATAGACTCTAAGTAGTTTTCAATGGCTACACGGTAGTCTTCCTGACAGAATAAAATATCCGAGAATAGGGGATATGATTTTTTCCATCCTGCATTCTTACGCAAAAACTTGATAGACTCCGGAAATCCTTCCAGATTGTCGACCAATGATTTTGTTAAGTTGTATTCATTCTGCTTCGCATCCACCAAACGAGACTCACGGCTTAATTGCTCACGTGTCTCCTGTAGGCGTTGCTCAATAGTTTGCATTTCTGATTGTAAAGTCTCTTCGTTGTGAATAGCTTCATCAAATTGTTCTTGCTGATTTGCAACACGCTCTTCCAGATCGTTCACAACGAGGTTAAACTCGTTTAATTCCGCTTCCTTAGAAGTGGTATCTGTTAGGTTACGTAAAGACTCTTGCTGTAATGCTTCTTTCTGGATGTGAAGAACGGCGATATCTTTCTCTAGCTGGTATATCTTATTTTGTATCGTGCTACTCTGCTGTGCAAAGTTATCCAATTTAGCTTTTGAAGACGTTTGTTGAACACGTAGCTCATCGACTTCATTTTTCTCTTTTTCAATACCTATCTGGTATACATCAAGCTTTCCTTGTTCCTCAAAAAGTTCTTCGTTGAGTCTTTTCATCGTATAAAGAACATTCTCCAGTTGCTTCTTGTCGTTGTTAAGCTCGGCTGTAAGGCGCATCTCCTTATCCTGTAAGTGACGCATCTGCTCGTTCTTAATTTTTTTATCCGACTCGTAAGCTCTGATTTTGTTGATATACTCGTTGGTGCTCTTCTGTTGTGTAGCTAAATTCTTCTCTTTCGCTAAGATAGAGTTCCTTGACTCACGCAGCTGATTTTCATGCTGAGCGATGCGGTCGGCAGTGCCTGATAGTATTTCTTGCTGCTTGCCTTCCTGCTCTGCGATGCGCTCAAGTTCACCACTAAAACCATCAAGACGGTAGTAGGCTAAGCCTATACTTGAGCTTTTGTATTCTTCCTTAAGCTGAAAATATTTATCTGCTTTTTTAGCCTGTGTTTCTAGCTGCTTTAAATTTTTGCTGATCTCATACAAAAGGTCGTCCACGCGTGATAAATCACCTTCTGTATCCTTAAGTTTCGCTAGCGTTTGCTTCTTACGTACCTTATATTTGGAAATTCCGGAAGCCTCTTCAAATAAGTTACGGCGGGAGTTCTCTTTATTATTAATGATCTCGTCTATCATTTTTAACTCAATGATAGAGTAGGAGTCAGCACCGATACCGGTATCAAGAAATAAATCTGTAATATCTTTAAGTCGACATTTTACATCGTTAAGGCGGTATTCGCTATCGCCGTTGCGGTAAAGCTTACGCGTAATGGTGACGGTAGAAAATTCGGTAGGAAGGAGTTTGTTGTTGTTCTCAAAGGTTAAAGACACTTCCGCCAAGTTGGCTGGCTTACGGTTTGCGGTACCATTGAAAATAATGTTCTCCATTTTTTCCGAACGTAGCATCCGTGTACTCTGCTCACCAAGTACCCAACGTATGGCATCGACAACATTGGACTTGCCACAGCCATTAGGGCCTACAATAGCGGTGACCCCTTCATTGAAGTTGATGGTAATCTTATCGCCAAAGCTTTTAAAGCCTTTTATCTCTAACTTTGTTAATTGCATGAACTAAGCCTATTTCGTTTTTTATTTGAAGGACGAAAATACTCATTTTTCTTCGAGGCTGTTCATATTTTGATGATGATTTTTCTTAAAAAAAGAAAAGCTCAGAAACTGAGCTTTTCAGACTAAAAAATCTAAAATAGAAAAATATTGAGAATCTTAAGGTATTGCGACAACACCAATGTAAAGTGGTGTTTGCGCATTGTCTTTAACGCCCGTCAGGATAATGGTATAATATTGCCCTTTAACGAAGTTATAATCTCTTTTTACAAGCTCTTTGCCTGCGTTATCTTTAATAATCAAAGGCAAGTTGCCCGATGCATTCGCTTGGAATGCTTGGTATTGTACAATCGAAGCACCAGTTTCTGTAGGACGTTTGCTAAACAATGCTGTTTCAGCTGTGCCAATGAAAAGATTCGTCTCTTCTACATTGTTTGCTAAGTTGAAGTAACGTATCCCTGATTTATCACCTAAATCTTTGATGCCTTTATCTATAGTTAACCCGAATTTAGGTTTTTCTTTTGTACCAAAAACAAAAGAGGTGTATGCTGTGGAATCTTTAACGGTGATTGTAGAGTCTATCAAAGCTTTAGTTGCATTCATGCCAACCACTTTATAGTTGCGTTGTCCCGTGAATAAGTTTGTGGAAGCATAGCTTTTGAATGCGATAGGAGCTATGTTGTTGTTGATACCACGGCCATCAATGTAGTAATACAATGCATTGTCCTCAGGGAATGCATTCACATGAATCATAAATCCCGCAGGAATGTTTTGGTAATCGTCATTATCTTTTAAACAGCTGCCGAAGGTTAGTAAACCTATTAGGCTACATAAAAATAATTTCAAAGGAAGTGTTTTCATATTTGAACTCTTTTGTGTTTACCCCCTTAATACGGGGCTCATAGACAGTACGCTACAGTAGGGGAAAGAAAATGCTCATGTTTTTTATGAAGCAATAAAAACAATTGACAGCTAAAAATTATTTTAAGAATACGATTTATCGTTTAACGATTAACTATTGAGTTAATTCTGTTTTTCTATACAATAATGTTGTAGCTAGGATGCTACATTAATATTTAAATAACAATTGATTGCTGTTTAATGCAAAAAATAAGTTCTAAATTTAACTTGAAGTTATTTAATTTAAACTAAGAGGTATGACTAGGTTTTTAGGATTTCCTTTTTGGATAAGGATTTCCATCTGTGTATTATTAGGGTTGGCCCTAGGTTGTGTCCTAGGTGAATTTTTATTTCAAACGCTTGGCGCTTCATTTTAGTAAGTAACAGGAATAGGCTTTTCGTGCCTATCCGATTGACCTAAACTAATCTTGTGGCGTTTTAACCTTTTTCTTTTCGTGCTTACTATTAAAGTTAGATATTTCCACAATGCGTGGAATACTGCTTTGAGGTGCCATTTCACGTAATTTCTTTATACGCTTAGCTCTTTTATAGACTTTAAACTTTTTATTGTCTTTATAAAGATCCCAATTCATAAGCAACACACTTGATAGTACAACTATTAAGCCAAATATCTGCATGTTGGTAACTTGATGGCTTGTGAAGAAATGAGCCAGCATTAAAGCGACGATAGGATTGATGTATGCATACGTGCTCACCTCTGTTGCTGGACGATGTTGTAGTAAGAACAAGTAGCTACCAAAAGCCAAGATAGACCCCATTGTAGCTAAATAAGCCATCGCTCCCCAATCGGCCATTGCAACGCTAGCGATGTCAAAACGGGCATATTCTCCATTTATCAAGGCTACCAAAGTAAAAGCAGTACCTGCTGATACCATTTGCCAAGCGGTTTTCACCAACACGTTCATCTCTTCCTCCTGGCTGTCTACAGGACGTTTCTCTTTGCTATATTTTGAAATCAAAGAGCCTATTGTCCAGCCTATGGTTCCAAATATTAAAACAACCATAGCCGTCAGTTTCATGGTTTTGTCTTCACCATGGGCCGTGTCGCCAAATATTTGCTCCGCAAAGAGCATGAAAACACCTATAAACCCGAAAAGTAAACCTAGAATGATGGGTGGGCTACTGAAATTCTGCTTCCATTTTGGTTTATCAAAAATGATAAACCAAATGGCGGTCGCAGCAGATAATATAGAAACAATACCACTTGAAATGTATTGCTCCGACCAGATAATAGCAGCCATGTCGATAAAAAGTAATAGGAAACCTATAAATAAGGCGTCTTTTACGGCCGACTTGATGTATATTTTATAACCTCGAATTTTGCAATAGCTCATCAGTAGCGTACCGGCAATAATAAACCGAATAGAACCCAATACAAATGGACTAAAGCTGTGCAAGGCTTTCTCAATGAAAAAGAACGTAGAACCCCACACGATGTAGACTACTAAATAAGCAAAAACGATGCTCGTCGAACTAGGGGTTCCTTGTATTTCTTTATTCATATTATTTTTTAGCTGGAATCACTAACTTTTGATCTTCCTTAACTGTTGCTAGTACGATGGTGGTACGTGTAGAAATGATACCTTCAATTTTACCCAAGGTGTTACGCATCAAGTCTACAAGACCTGCGGCATCACTTGTGCGCACTTTAACTAAGTAACCATCATCGCCAGCGATATCGTGTACCTCTTGTACTTCTGGGATTTCAGCCAATAAAAAACCAACTTTTTGTTCGCCAATAATGTCTTGTGCTTTAATAAAAATAAAAGACAATAGCGTTTGGTCTAGGGCTGCTGGATTAATCTTTGCATTGTACTGTAAAATAACCTCTTTTTGTTCTAGTTTTTTTACACGCTCAAGGATCGCAGAAGGGGCCATGCCCAATTCACGTGCAATATCTGCGTTGTTCGTACGAGCATTCTCTTGCATAATACGCAAGATCTGATAATCGATTTGGTCTAGATTGTACTCCAATTTTCCCATAGTGCTGCAAAAATAGTAATTTTTGAATAAAATTCAAACTTTCGTTAAGTAAATAGAATTTTATTCGTTTGTAAAAGTAATGTGTTGAATAATTGTTAATTAACCGGGTTTAGGATTCGTGCTAGGAATGCCTGTTTGTGCGTGTTTTTTAAATCTTCATGAATAATAACTCAAAATACTGGTAAGTTTTGTCGTAATTCTTTAGATTTGTTTTATAAAATTAACAAATACGTGGGAATAATCGATAATCTAAAGGAACTTTCTATTACGCTTCGTGGAGATCTGTTCTATGATCCAAAGAATGCAAAGCATCAAACGATGCGTTTGGCCTATGCTACGGACGCTTCTGTTTATCAAGAGACGCCTTTAGCGGTAGCTATACCTGAGGATAAACAAGATCTAAAAAAATTAATAAGCTTCGCCCAAAAAACAGGTGTTACGCTAATCCCACGTACAGCGGGTACGTCGCTTGCCGGCCAAGTCGTTGGTGCGGGTATCGTGATGGATGTATCCCGTTTTTTTAATCAGATATTAGAATTAAATGTTGAAGAACAGTGGGTCCGTGTTCAGCCAGGAGTTATTCGGGATGACCTCAATAACTACCTGAAGCCTTACGGTTTGATGTTTGGTCCGGAGACCTCTACAGCCAGTAGAGCCATGGTAGGAGGGATGATTGGAAATAACTCTTCTGGTTTGCATTCCATTGTATGGGGCGATACACGTAAAAACTTGATCGCTGCCCACGTATTATTGGATGATGCTTCTGAAGTTGTTTTTGAAGCGCTCACTCCGCAGGCCTATTTTCAAAAATTAGCAGCTTCCTCTCGTGAGGGAGAAATCTATCGCGCGCTGAATAGTTTAATAACCGATAGCGCTAATAAAGAAGCGATCACCTCTGGTTACCCGAAAAAAGATATCACCCGCAGGAATACAGGCTATGCGTTAGATTTTTTAATAGACCAAGAGCAGCCTTTCAATATGTGTAAACTATTGGCCGGCTCCGAAGGTACCATAGGCGTAGTTACAGAGGCTAAGTTGCAATTGATGCCACTGCCACCCAAAGAAATAGGATTGTTATGTGTGCATTTTTCGGATATGATTTCCTGTATGGAAGGCAATATTATCGCGCTAAATCATCAGCCTGAAGCCTCCGAGTTGGTAGATAAATATATTCTAGATTTTACCGTAGGCCATCCTACTTATCAGTATAATCGCTTCTTTATTGAGGGCGATCCACAAGCTTTATTAATCATTGAATTTCGTGCCGATAATGTTGATGATTTAACACAAAAGGCCGAAGCCCTGAAAGCCGAGCTTATCCAGAAAGGATTGGGCTATGCCTATCCTTTTATAACGGGAGCTACGCAAACAAATTTGGTGTGGGATGTGCGCAAGGCCGGTTTAGGCTTGATTCGTAACCTTCCGGGCGATGAGCAGCCCGTCAATTTGATTGAAGACTGTGCTGTCTCTCCAGAGGATCTACCGGCCTACGTAAAGGATGTGCAAGACTTATTGCAGTCGGAAGGTGTTCATGCCTCTTACTATGCACATGCTGGCGCTGGAGAGCTGCATATTGAGCCTTTCGTGAACTTGAAGACTGCCGACGGCAAGCGTAAGTTCCGCAGTATTCTGGAGAAAACGACAGATTTGGTCCTTAAATATAATGGTTCCCTCAGCGGGGAGCATGGCGACGGGCGTCTACGTGGCGAGTTTATCGGAAAGGTGTTGGGCGAGCGTGTCTATGCATTATTGCAAGATACAAAGCAGATTTTTGACCCTAAAGGTATATTCAATGCCCATAAGATTGTCAATACACCAGCGATGGATACTTTCTTACGCTATGACCAGATAACGGATGCTAAGGCCATAAAAACCTACTTCGATTTTACCAAAGAGGAGAGTATATTGCGTCTATCTGAAAAATGTTCGGGTTCGGGCGACTGTCGTAAAACGGAAATTACGGGAGGCACTATGTGTCCTTCTTTTATGGCTACGCGCGACGAGAAAGATACAACCCGTGCACGTGCCAATATGCTGCGTCAATTTTTGACAAGCTCCACGCAGAAAAATCGCTTCGATCATGAAGAGATAAAAGAGGTGATGGACCTTTGTCTAAGCTGTAAGGCTTGTAAAAGCGAATGCCCTTCTAGCGTAGATGTCGCAAAAATGAAAGCGGAGTTCTTACAGCATTATTATGATGCTAACGGTGCTTCATTCCGTGCTCATCTCATTGCCAACTTCACCAAGAGTCAAGCTTTAGGTTCTTATTTTGCACCTATT
Organism: Sphingobacterium sp. MYb382; assembly: GCF_037572665.1. Taxonomy (NCBI): domain Bacteria; kingdom Pseudomonadati; phylum Bacteroidota; class Sphingobacteriia; order Sphingobacteriales; family Sphingobacteriaceae; genus Sphingobacterium; species Sphingobacterium sp. MYb382. The sequence continues at coordinate 107,629 of NZ_JBBGZT010000029.1, read as the reverse complement.
TATAATGGTATGGTGAACACTCCAGCTATTGCGGGCTTGATAAAAAAGGTGGCTGGTTTTGCGCCGAAACGATCTTTACCAACGGTGAGCTTCACGACTTTATCTTCGTGGATTAAAAAGCAGCCTAAGCCTGTTGCCAAGCGACGTGTTTATCTCTTTAGCGATGAGTTTACCGAATATAATGATACGGCTATAGGGATCACGGCTTACAAATTGTTGGTGGCGCTCGGTTATGAAGTGGTGGTGCCTAAGCATATAGAAAGTGGCAGAACCTACCTGTCTAAGGGGTTTGTGAAAAAAGCAAAAGAAATAGCAAATACAAACGTTGAACTCTTGCACAATCTGGTGTCCGAAGAAAGCCCATTATTGGGGATTGAGCCTTCCGGAATCATTACCTTCCGCGATGAGTATTTAGATTTAGTAGATTTGGATAAGCGTGAAAAAGCAAAGGCACTGGCGAAAAATACCTTCATGATTGATGAGTTTTTAGTTAAAGAGCTCGAGGCAGGACGCATTCACGCCGAACAGTTTACTAGCGATAAAAAACATATTAAGCTCCATGGCCACTGCTACCAAAAGGCATTTCACCTGGTAGGTTTCACTGAGCGTCTATTGTCTTTGCCGCAGCAGTTTACCGTAGAGGTAATTCCTTCCGGTTGTTGCGGTATGGCAGGCTCCTTTGGCTATGAAGAAGAGCATTATGATGTCTCTATGAAGGTTGCTGAGTTGGTTTTGTTGCCCGCTGTGCGTCAGGCATCTGCGGATACATTGATTGCTGCCGCAGGAACTTCTTGTCGTCACCAAATTAAGGACGGTGTGCAGCGAAAAGCCTACCATCCGGTAGAGATTTTGTACGATGCATTAATAAAATAATAATGAAAAACATTTTACAGGTTTTATTTGTTAATTTTCAATAAAATAGGAGTCAATATGAAAAATCGTTTTATGAAAGCTTTGTTATTTATCTCTTTTGTAGGTCTTTTATCGGCGTGTACCGGGCAAGGGGCAAAAGAGAAATCGACCTCAGGAGAAGGTCAACGTCAACTGACAGCCTTTACTGTGCCTGCTGAAGGGCGTATTCCGGGTGCTTTTTTAACACTTGTAGATGCTGTTAAAACAGATTCATCTACGGTGTATGCCGCTAAGTCTGTAGCCGATAAGGATACCGTAGGATTGAAAATTGAAGTCATTAATGGGCTGAATGCGGGCATTTTTCTAGATGGAACAGTTAATAATGAGCGCGGTTTTCATAAAGGAGGCGTTAAAATTAGCTCTCTTGGGAAAGAGTCCGATCATTACGTAAGAGCATTGGCCAAGCTTTATGGATTGACCTCTTCAGGACAATTTAGCTCGAAAACTTTATTACCATTGACGTTTTCATCCAACAAGAAAAATCTAGACTTATCAAGCAAAGAGACGTATTCATTTAAATTATTCTTAGCAAATAAACTTGGGGATGAAGCGGAAGCTTTCGCTGTGCTCGATTTATACCGTAACTTATTTGAAATTACAGCGCGCGATTCATCGCAATATGCACGCATTATATCAGCACTTCAAGATTAATAAGCGATTTTAAGATTTGGGCGGCTGCTACGCATCGGGCTTTACGCTATATCTTTTTCCACGGCGCTAGCGCTTCGTGAAAAAAGGATGCCGCTCCAATCCCTGCCGCTACTTTAAAAGTTCTGTAGATACGATAAAAGACAAAGCCAGCATTTTAGATGCTGGCTTTGTTGTTTTTATATGATATTGAAATGCTTTAATGCGTTAGCGATACCATCATCATCCACATGGCTCGTCACATAGTCGGCAATCTCTTTTACTTCCGGGTTAGCATTGCCCATCGCTACGCCGATACCGACATGCTCTAGCATGCGGATATCGTTTCCTCCATCGCCGAAGGCCATGGTCTCGCTAGGGTCAAATCCAAAATGACGACAGAAAACATCAATACCTACCTGTTTACTTTGGTCTTTCGGGTTTACATCAGCAAAAAGGGGCGTCCAGCGCGAGGCTAATGAATTGGGCATCACTGTCGACATAAATACCTTTTCCTCTTCTGGGTTTAAGAAAATATTCGTCTGTAAGACATCATCATTCCTAACGCTATGCAAATCTACCAAAGGAGGGACGGGTAGGTTTAGGTGTGCATACATACCTGCTATCTCGGGAGTGACATCGTGGATGCTCACTTCCTTTTCCGACATGAACGAAAAGCTCAGTGGATTTTCTTTAGCATAGTCCAGTAGCGATTGGATATCTTTCGGGTCTATGGCCTGCTTGAAGATAACATCGCCCTCTTTTGTCATACAATAGCCACCATTGAATGTGATGTAACCATCGAAGTCTAAAAAACGAATCTGATCTAAACTGTTGATAGATCGCCCTGTCGATACAATAACTTTAATATTTTTCGCTTTAAGTGCCTTTATGGCTTGTTGTGTCGATGCGGCTACTTCGTGGGTTTTGAAGCTTAATAACGTTCCGTCGACATCAAAGAATACGGCTTTAATCGTGTGGTCCTGCATGCTGTAAAGCTACGAAATAAAAAAATCCCCGACCAATTTTGGCGGGGATTTTCCTGTTAGTAAACGTGATAAAAACGTTTAGAAGGTAAACTTCATCGAAGCATTCCATGTACGACCTGTACCGATTAACACGTTGTTCGCTGTGTTAATTCCACGCCATGTACTTGTTCCCTCTGTTGCAAAAAGGTTTGTATTTGCTTCAGAGATGTAGAATTTATCTAGTAAGTTGTTGATGTTGATACGGAAGCTTAATGAATTCGTTGGGCTTAATACGATTTTGTAAGAAGCACCTACATCAAGCAATTGGTAAGAAGGCAATTGTAATACGTTACCTTGACCTGCTTGACGTGAAGAATATAATCTGTCATACGCTCTGTAGTCTGCATCCACCGAAAGGTGTTTGATAATACTGTATTTAACGCCTAATCCGTAAGATGTTTGCGCAGCATCACCTACTTTACCATTATTTAAATCTGTATTTTCTGTAGCTAATTCTACACGGTCTTGATTACGAACAATAGTTGTCGAGCTCCCTTTATAAACCCAATCGCCTACAGAAGCAAACCCTTTGAACTCAAAACCTGTGAAAGGACGAGTTACAAAGTCTAGCTCTACACCTTGGTGATCTTGTTTTACACCATAGTTTGTAGAATATACATAGTCGCCTACAACTAAGATATCAGGGTTGTTAGTAGGGTTGTATTTTTCAACATCTTTAGCACTAGCCAGACGAGAATTACTCGTTACACGGTGTGCCCATGTTGTTTTGTACGCATTGATGTTTACATCAACATATTTGGAAGCAAATTTGTAGCCCAATTCTAAACCTAAAATTTCTTCATTTTTGGCATTTTCATTAATGTCATTTTTGAAATTCATGAAGATATTATTCTGGTAAGGTTGACGTGCGTAGTAGCCCGCGTTACCAAAAAGGCTATGATGACCTACAGTGTAGCTAGCGCCACCTTTAACATTGTAACCAAAATTGTTTACTTTTTTGGATTTTCCTTCACCTATTTTATATAAGAAGAAGTCTTCACGAGAGTTTTGTTGTTGCGAAAGTGATCCTTGGAAGAACGTTGAGAAGCCATCTTTAGCATACTCTAGTTGTCCAAATAGTCCGGCATAACGAATCATTTGGTTGTAATCCCAAGCTAAACGGTCTTCTGCATTTTTAGGTTTAGCACCCCATGCTTTCCATGGATTTGTAGTGTAAACGTTCGATGCTGTTAATGGACCACTATAATTTACGTTACCACTATGTGTAATCGACTGAGCGCCTAATAAGTCTGTCACTTGTCTGTAGTGTTCTCCTTTGTAGTCTCTTAAATCAAAACCTACATTAAAGTTTAAATGGTCCGTTAATTTACGGTTGTAGTTAGAAACGATACCATACCACTGGTGGTTGTTAACGTCTGCCGCTAAATAAGGTACTCTTTGTTTGCTGGCATCCGTACGATCAGATTGGCCACCACCGCGTGCCATAGAAGCATAAACAACGGTAGATAAAGATGATTTATCATCAATCTTCCAATCCCAGTTGAAGTTAGCTACAGGTTTGTGATAATAGTTCATGCGTGGATTCATAGCTACACCATTGATGGTTTTGATGTTACTGTTGAATTTACGTCCGTTCTGTAAGAAAGTTTCTAAGGTAGAGTTGAAAGCTTGGTCATGCGACTGTGGTGCACCCGTAACCATTAAGTTTAAGTTGTGCTTTTCGTTTACCTTGTAGCCAATCGATAGAAAGTAACTTTGTCCTTGACCACCAGTTTTGTTCATATAGCCATCACCTTGCCAATGTGTAAACATTGCTGAAACAGCAAATCCATTTTTCATTAAGCCTGTGTTGTAGCCTATGGTAGATTTTACATACATATCGTTACCAACAGTCTGTTTTAAGAAACCACCTTGCTTCATATCCGTAGATTTGGTAACAAAGTTGATCGTTCCACCTACAGATGAAATGGCTAGCTTCGAAGAACCTAAGCCACGTTTAATTTGAACAACAGAAGCAATGTCGGTTAATCCAGACCAGTTAGACCAGAATACACGACCATTGTCCATACCGTTGATAGGTTGTCCATTTAAAAGGAAAGCAGTGTTTGATTGATCAAAACCACGTGTGTTCATGGATGACTCCCCGAAGCCACGTGCTTGACTGGTGATATACACAGATGGTGTGTTTACCAAAGTAGACGTAATATCTTGTGCACCTACTTTTTCTTCAATTTCCGTTTGGCGGATTGTCGAAACAGCAATAGGCGTCATGCGGCCTTCTGCAATATCAATTACACCACGACCTACAACAACGACTTCTTCTAATGATTGATTATCACTAGGAGCAAGGACGATTGTGCCGAGGTCTTTGTTTTTAGAAAATTTTACGAGTTGGGATAGGTAACCGAGGAATTTGATTTCAAGCTGTCCGCTTTCTAGGTTGCTGTTGATGCTGAAGTTTCCTTCGGCGTCGGAGGAGGAGCCGGTCTTTGTACCGGAGACAAGGATAGAAGCGCCAGCGATAGGGGATGTTCCATCCGTGATTCTACCAGTAAGCATCCGTTGAGCAAAAGATGCGTTACTAATAAGCATGAACGCCAAAAAGGCTGTCCACAGGGCAGTGTTTTTTTTCATTACGAGAGCAATTTTTTAAATTGGTTGCAAAGGTAACAATTATAATTGAAACCGTAAACCCTTGTTTTAAAAGCTTTTTATTCTACATATGTTTGTTTAATTTTCTTATAAGTTAATTTTTGAAAGCTTTTAATTGTGTAACTAACTATTTTGTTTTCGTGTTAGTTTTCTGATAATCCCTTTGTTTTTAGTGTTTTGTAGTCGTTGTGTTACGAAAATTTCCAATTGTTAATTTTTGTTAAAAAACTAATTTTAATAGCTGTTTTTTGATGTTTTTGCAAAAATATCTAGTTGTGTGTTTAAACTTTTATCAAATGTTAATTTTTGTTAAGATGTTTTGAATCTATTGTGTTAAATCTGTGTGTCTTTTAATATTAAGTTTATGTTAAGTTTTATGAATATCAAGTTGTATTTCTAATTTTGCAGTACAAATTCAAAAATTGAATAATTGAGTATGAAAAAATCTCTACTTTTCTTTGCTTTAGTTCTGGCTAGTTACGGTACTATTCAGGCACAGGTTACTACAAGTAGTATGTCTGGAGTTGTTACACAATCTACAGGTGTAGCTACCGTTGGTGCAACTATTAAAGCAACCCATTTACCATCAGGAACGGTTTATTCTGGTTCAGCGAATTCAGCTGGTCGTGTAAGTTTACCAAATATTCGTGTAGGAGGTCCTTACCGTATTGAAGTAACTTATGTAGGTCAAACCCCTTTGGCTTACGATGATGTATTCCTTCAATTGGGGCAGCCTTTTGTGTTAAATCCAGTCTTTGGAAGTAATACTACTTCATTGGATGAAGTTAAAGTTTCTGCGTTAAAAAAAGCTCGTGGTGTTAAAACTGGAGCTGAAACGTTTATTTCTCGCGCTCAGCTGGATAATTTACCTACTGTATCTCGTAGTATTCAGGATTTTACGCGTTTGACTCCTCAAGCTGATTTAAAAGGTTCTTCTTTATCTATTGGAGGTAGTAACAATCGATTTAACCAGTTTACGGTAGATGGAGCTGTTTCAAATGACGTTTTTGGTTTGAATGCAAGTGGTACAAATGGGGGAAGCACAAATACAAACCCGGTATCATTAGATGCTATCGATCAGATTACAGTACAGATTGCACCATTTGATGTGCGTTCAAGCGGTTTTGCTGGTGGAGGTATTTCTGCAGTAACACGTTCTGGAACTAATAATGTTGAAGGGTCAGTTTATTATTACACTAGAAATCAAAATCTTACAGGTAAGACGCCTAAGTATCTTATTAAAGGAGATGAAAAAGCTAAACGTTTAGAAGATTTTTCTGAAAAACAATATGGTATTCGTGTTGGTGGTCCGATTATTAAGGATAAATTGTTCTTCTTTACCAATTATGAGCGTACTGAATCGAATACACCATTAAACTTTCCAATAGGTTCATCAGCTTCTAACTTAAAACTTGATGAAGCTGATCAAATTTATGACATCGCTGTAAATAAGTATGGTTATGAACCAGGTTCTTATGCTGATTTAGCTAATACAAATAAATCAAATAAAATTTTCGGTCGTTTAGATTGGAACATTAATTCACAGCATAAGTTTTCTGTACGCTATGGGTATACAGAAGCTGACGATATGTCAAACTTTAGAAATGGAGGAAGTGTGACATTCGCAAACGGTGGTACATTGAAGAAGTATCGTAATAATACTTTGACAGCAGAGTTAAGTAGCCGTTTTAATAACTCACTTTCTAATAACTTAGTTATTGGATATAATAAAGTACGTGACTCACGTGGTTTTAATGGTGATTTATTTCCTCGTGCTTCTATCCGCACAACAAATGGTACCTACAACTTAGGAACAGATGCTGTTGCGAATGTAAACCAATTAGATCAAGATGTTATTACGTTAACTAATAACTTGACTTGGTACAAAGGTGTTCATACACTAACATTTGGTACGCATAATGAGTTCTATAAGATGTATAATGCTTATATTAACAACTCTAATGGATTCTATAATTTCAATGACTCACCAGTTACTGACGTTAATCCGGCAACAGGTAAGCCTTATACTGCTATAGAGAATTTTGCAAGAGGTAAAGCCGCTTCGTATAACTCTCAATACAGTAATACCTCGGATCCTCGTCAAGGAGCTAAGTTCTCTGCGATGCAGTTAGGGTTTTACGTTCAAGACGAGTACCAAATGCAAGAGAATTTAAAAATTACCGCAGGTGTTCGTGTAGATATTCCTATTTATAACGATGTGCCAATGGAGAACACAGATTTTAATAACTCCATTTTGGCTAAAATGTATGACGTGAAAACAAATAGAATGCCTGGTGCTAAATTGATGTTTTCTCCTCGTGTAGGTTTTAACTGGGATGTTAAGTCCGATCGCTCGACGATTGTTCGTGGTGGTGTTGGTATTTTTACATCTAGATTCCCATTTGTATGGGCTTCAGGTGCCTTCACGCAAAGTGGTGCTTTGTTGGGTGGACATTCGTTGGGGAATGGTACTGCTGCTAACGTTGATTTCATTGCTGATCCAAATAACCAACCAAAATTCAATGGTACAGTTTCTCCATCAGGAAATATTTCTGTATTAGACAAGGATCTTAAGCTTCCACAAATTGCACGTTTCTCTGCTGGTGTAGATCAAGAATTGCCATGGGGTGTTAAAGGTACTTTAGAATTTATGTACTCAAAAAGCATAAGTGCCTTCCGTTTTACAGATCTTAACTTAGAACGTCCTACTGGTGTTTTAGATGGAGCTGACAATCGTGTTGTTTATGACGCAAATAACAATAACAGACGTGTCTTGGATAACTATACAGAAGTAATCTATATTGACAATGTGAATAAAGGGTATTCATGGTCATCTACTGCGAGCTTAGCGAAAAGATTTGATTTCGGTTTGAATGCAACTTTGGCTTATACATATACAGAGTCTAAAGATTTAACATCTGGAACATCTTCACAAAACCAATCTAATTTCTACCGTGTATCTACAGTAAATGGTTCCAATAGCCCAACTTTAGCGCATTCTCCATTTAGTACAGGTAGTCGTGTTGTAGGTGTTGCTTCTTACTCTAAAGAATATCTTAAAAACTTAGGAACTACGATTTCATTGATTTATACAGGTCAAAGTGGTCCTAGATATTCATACTTAGTAAGTGGTAACTTAATTGGTTATACGACTACTGGTAGTAATCAATTCCAATTGATGTATATTCCTAGAGATCAGTCTGAGATTGCTTTCGTTCAAAATGGTGCTAAAACTCCTCAACAACAATGGGATGAGTTGAATAACTTTATTGAGTCTGATAAATATTTGAAATCTCGTAGAGGAAAATATGCAGAAAGAAATGGTGCTAGAATGCCTTTTGGTCATCAGTTTGATTTGAAAATAGCTCAAGATTTATTTACAAACATTGGTAAAACGAAAAACAAAATTCAATTGTCTATCGATATCATGAATGTGGGTAACTTATTGAAAAGTAGCTGGGGTAAACAGTATGACGGATCAGGTAGTTTCTGGGATAACAGCTTTAAGCCAGTTACATTTGCTGGATACGAAGCAGGTAGTAAGAAACCTACTTATCGTTTGAATAACTTAAATAATAATACACCTTACTACTACTTAGATACACCATCTAGATGGTCTGCTCAGTTAGGAGTTCGTTATATCTTTAACTAAGTTTAATAACATTATAATTGACGGGCGCTCTATTTAGAGCGCCCGTTTTTTATTAACTTTCATTAAGGTTTAAATGACTTTGAAATTGTTAGTGCGAAATTGTACTTTGTATAGTTTAATTCGTTAAGTCTAGCTTTTATTGTTTTTTCAACTGTGTAAGTATAATCCTCTCCTTTTTTTCCAAAGAAATCCATATAGCAAAGCATCAATCCAATTCTATAATTATACAGCGGATAAGTAGCTTTAATATCTAAGATATAAGTTGGTCCATTAATATACTGTTCAAATGATGGATTGTGTAAATCTTTTCTTAAATTCCAATAGCCTGTAGTTTTTAACTTCGTGAAATAAAGAGAGTTTGCCAATGTGAAATCTATTATTTTACTATGTTCTATTTTAATGAATCCACCCATAGAAGATTTCTTAAATTTATAAAAACTATCTAAATTAATATTTAAGTCTTGAATTGGGTAATGATTTGATAAGCGTTGAATACTAGGTCCTAAACTCAAAATGATAGCCGATGTATTAATTATATTGTAAGCATAGCTTAAGTTAACTGTAAAAGAATGCCCTTGTTTTATAGGGTAAGTTTCATAGTTATACACATTCTTTCTATTATCGTCTAAATAATCGACGTCCACTATTGTTCCATTCCTTTTTTTTGAATACTCTAATGCCATGTTGATTATATTTTTTTTATTTATTTTCTTTAGAAACTCAACGCCAATATTTAAAGATTCAATATCTCTGAATATTAGTTCGGACTTTATATTTGGTGATTCTCCGAATTCGTTGCCTGAAATATTCCAATCCATGTTTTCTATCGTTTTTCCATAGGAAACACCAAGTGTTTGTCCTAAACACGAATAGCTATGTAAAGATAGAAGTATAACTATTAGTGTTTTAAAGCTATGGCCTTGAATAATCAACCTCAACATTGTATAAGTGTTCCATGTATGTTGATGGCTGGTAATAGCCTAAATAAGTATCATCTCTTGATGATAATGAAAAATCGTAATACGATCTATTAGGTGGGATTATAATGAAAGATTGTGTTAGGTATGATTCTAAATTGAGCGGACCATTACCAAAGTATCTCATATAATATAGTATCTTTAATTTCATGAATCCACTTGTGAAATTTGGAGTGTTTATTGTTTCAGGAGAACTATGGAAAGTGATACGATAGTTTCTGGTTACGTCGTATATATCAGATGATTGGTCTGTGTACTGTTCATTTATTTCTGTACTTAGCAGATGTATTTGTAAATATGCTGAAGTTCTAGGTTCATACAAAAAACGAAGAGCTAATTTATCTGTATAGGTTATCGAATCTCTATTAGAATTATATTCTGATAAATTTCCATTACTTAATATTTTATAAATGACAGCTTTATTTGGATCAATTGCTGCGCTTGAATTTCTTGATCCATAATTCATAATCGAGTTTATATTGAATGGTCCAGCTTTATTTCCTTGTCGGCTTTGGTATTGTTTTTTCCAATCATTTTTAATATTGCTAAAATCTATACTAATATTAAAAATAGCATCTGATCTTTGATGTTCATGCATTAATCCTGCTGCATGAAATATTTCATGAATAACAGTTCCAACAGGAGCACTATTTGTTAATTCTATTTTCTGTTTTCCAGTTAAGAAGCCACCTACTTTACCCAGAGGAGATTGACTCTGTGATCCAGAAACGAATTCTACATAGTTCTTTTGATCAGATCGTTGGATTAATTTGATTCCTGTTTCTGCATTAATTTTGTTGATTGCATCGTAGATTCTTTGAGGATTAGGAAGGTTCGAGGATATTGTATAAGGAATAGTACCATTTGGCCAAAGTAAATCTGCATCGTCAATTGTTAACCCTCTAGCATTTTTTATCGTGTCCAATCGTGCTAAAATTCTTTTAAGTTGAATAGGTTCTAAGTAATAGTCATCATCTAAATAATAAAGACCGTCTTTTAGACTATAGTAAATTGTATCTGAGTTGAATTTTAGTACTCCTTGTTTTGGTAAACTACTAAAGTCGTTTTCATCATCAGCAATATTTGTGATTTTCTTGCAGGATAAAAATGTAGTAATTATGAATAATAATATTAATATTTTTTTCATTTTTTTTAATTTAAGTTTGATTGAAATGTTGAGTATTTTCTGATAATTTGATAAATGGTTAGAATTTGATTATGAGGTCTTTAACTATGCTTGATGTTCTTGACGTAAACCAGTACTTTTGTAGATGTTGTCCAGGGGTCTGGTAAGTTTACATTGTTAGTGAATTGAGTTTGGTTTAATGAATTATCTGCCAGAGACGGGTCAAACAGTTTGTCTTTGTTACAGTTGGTGAATAAGGCGATACCAAGGCCTAAGCACATAAAAAATAGTTTTCTCATTTGTAGTAAAGTTTAATTTAACTTGGAGAAGTTTAAATATGATTAATAGTATTGCTTTTTCTAAAGCGTAATTAAATTTAATGATAATATATCTAAATATTCTTTTGTATTAATTATTTATCATTAAAGTAGTGTTTAGTTAATGTTCTTGTTTTCTGTATTTCTGTTTTTAGTACTGGTGAAAATTCTTATAAAAAGTGCCTGAAGCATACATATAGTCCTTATTAGGGGACGGTGGTTAAGGCTTTTTATCGAGACTGTTTGTCGATTTAGAATTGTTATGTAGTTTGTAAAAGCTAGAATCAAAGGTCGAACTGAAATATGTTAAGCCAAAAGGGGAGGAAGTTTTTTATAATAAAAAAAACGACGAGCTCCGTATGTGTAGCCCGTCGTTTTTTATTTTAAAGAGTTGTGCTATTGCGAAACTCGCTTTGTAATTTCACAATAGCATTTGTTAATTCATGCTTATTTTTTGTTACTTCTTTGTCCATTGGTAGCGAACCCCTGCGCTATACCAGCGTCCTGGCATTGGAATGGCCATACTCTCTACATAGGTTACATCAAATAGATTCTGAAGATCAACATAGATGCTAAATGCTTTCATGTTGTGGCTCAACCGGACATCAGAAATGAAGTATGATTTGTTGGACACACGCTGATTGAAGCGATTAGCAAGCGACACAGACCAATCTTTTTGACTCGCGCTCAACAGTAGTTTTGCTTGATGTTTAAGATTCTCCATCTGATACTTCGAGATAATACCTTCTTCAGTTTTTAGACTTGGCTGCAAGTAGTTGTAGCCAACATTCACGAAGTAGCTTGTTTCACCTTTCGCAAAAGTATAAGCGAAGTTTGTATTTATACCGTTCATGTTGTTTATACCCATATTGAAAGGCTGGTATGGATTTTTGGCATCTTCACGTACCCAATCAATAAAGCTTTTTATCTTCCGGAAGAAGTAGCCCGCTTGCGCTGTGATTCCTTGTTTCGAATATTTCAAAGCCCCTTCTGCTTGCCACGCATTTTCGGGTGCTAAGTCAGGGTTCCCAATATTTCCGGGACGTTGATTCAAGTATAAGTCTGTGAAAGAAGGTACACGCTGGCTACTACCTGCATTCACGACGATTTTCCAATTTTCATGGATATGGTAGCCTAGATCAATGCCCGGATAAATTTGCCATCCATACTGTGTATTGTAGTTGACATAGGTGCCTATGTTTAAGTCTATATTTTTAATCTTGTCCGTTCTGAATTCCGCAAAAGCACCGTGGTTCTCTCTACTATGCTGCCCAATATTAGAGCTTTGGATATGGTCCATGCGTGTTTCCCAGCCTAAGCCAAAATCACCAAAGTCCGTTTCATAACGACCATTAAGCTCTAGGGAAAGGGAGTTGCTGTAATGTCTGCTTCTCGCTTTAGAGAGGTCGTTTCTAAAGTAGCGGTAATCATCCTCATTATAGCGGTTGCTTACACGAGGGCTGATACTTAGCCTATTGCTGAGTTGATGCTTACTAGAAATGCTTGCCATCACCGTTTCTACAATTTCCTCCGATTCTTTGTCGCCAGGAGCGGCATAGAAACCATTAGCTCCAAATTTATTGTACATATAGCTCCCCATCCAGTCTACGCTATTCTTTTCATTGATATGAAGCTGACCTTGGTAGTATAGCTTGTCATTTTCAGAAGCCGTATTGTAGCGTTGTCCGTTGGATTTCTCCTTGCTATAATAAAACTGGTGTTGCTGTTTGTCGCTATGCCATGTTCCACCGATGCGAGCTCCAGCACCATAGTAAACACTCGATTTATCCTCTTCATCGCGATTCTTGAAGGACGAGCCACCGTATAAGTTTGCCGAAATAGTCGTCTCTTGTACCTGTTTGGTAACGATATTGATTGCTCCCGTTAATGCATTTATACCATATATACGTGCTGCAGGGCCACGCAATACTTCAATACGCTCAATTGCTTCCAATGGAACGGGAATATTCATGTTGTGGTGCGCTGTTTGGGAGTCCGAAATCTTCATGCCATTAAGCAGAATTAAGCTTTGCTCAAAGCTGCCGCCGTCGATGCTAATATCGGCCTGTGAACCAAAAGGACCACGCTGGCGGATGTCTACCCCATTAAGGTAGCCGAGCATTTCGTTGATGGTCTTTACGGGAAGTTTTTGTATTTGCGCTGCCGTTAGGATTTCTATGTTTCTGTTATTTTTCTGAAAAGGAATTTGAATTCTATTTTCTTTGATTATGATTTCATCAATCGTCTCTTGCTTGTTTATTTGTGCTGTTGTCAATAGCGGTAGCAAAGCACCTGCTAAAATGAAATATACTTTCGTTTTGTTTTTCATGGCTCAAAATTGCTATCTTTCTGGCTCATTAGACTGATCCGATTTTGAGAATATGAGTAGTCCGGTTGAGATTTTGTTGCAAAGCATTGTGAAGTTGGATCGCAAGTTGTTGGTGCCTATGTATTTACAGGCTGTTCAGCAGCTTGTGAACGCCATACAGCGTGGTTATTTATTAGTAGGTACTCGTCTGCCGGGTACCCGTGTATTCAGTGACTTGCTTGGTGTACACCGTAAAACAGTGGTCGCTATATATGCAGAGCTGGAGGCGCAAGGTTGGGTAGAGGTGCGCCCAAATAAAGGGACTTTTGTTATTGAGCAGGGGCAGGATAGTTTTGTGGATCGGGGACAGGCGCAGCTGACGGCTTTAGCAAAGTATCCTAAAGAAACAGGGTACAGCTTTCGTAAATCTAATATTCTGGATAACCCGTTTGAATATACCAACTGCTCGTATAGTTTTAACGATGGGGTGCCCGATATACGTTTGACACAACTGCAACAGCTGAGTAGTGCTTATAGCGCTTCATTAAAACGTAAGAGTAATCGCAAGCGGTTGAGCGCTTATCATCAAGAAGGAAGTGAATATTTTAAGGAGCAACTGAGCAATTACCTTAATCTGAGTCGAGGTCTACATATTGAGAAAGAGAATTTGTTAATCACGCGAAGCGCAGAGATGAGTTTGTATATTATCTCTCAGATTTTATTAAACCCTGGCGACATTGTTTTAGTAGGGCAGCTAAGCATGTTTACGGTGAACATGGTTTTTCAAAAAATGGGAGCGACGATACGTACGATTCCAATCGATGAGGAAGGAATTGATGTCGATTATATCCGAGCGCATTTTAGTCCCGGCGACATCCGTTTGATTTATATAACCCCGCATCATCATTACCCCACGACGGTTACGTTATCGGCGCAACGCAGAATTGCCTTGTTGCAGCTGGCTCGAGCTTACGGTTTCGTGATTGTGGAGGATGATTTCGATTATGATTTTCAGTATGAGAAAGCACATATGATGCCCTTGGCTAGTGCTGATCAAGATGGGATGGTAATTTATGTAGGTTCATTTGGGAAGTCTTTAGCTCCTGCTTTTCGAACGGGTTTTGTGGTGGCTCCACATACCATTATGGTGGAGATGCAGAAGTATCTCGGTATTATCGATAGGCAGGGCGATGTGGTGATGGAGTATGCTTTGGGTGAAATGATTGAAGAAGGAGAGATTCATCGACACCTGAAGAAGTCGTTAAAAGTATACCGCGAGCGTCGAGATTATTTTTGTAAAGTACTCGTAGAAAATCTCAATGAGGTCGTCACCTTTCAGGTTCCTTCTGGGGGGCTGGCCTTGTGGACCAATTGGAGTCGTGATATATCGCTGTATAAATTAGCCTCCAATTGTGCTAAGGATGATCTGCTAATTCCTAAAACATTGCTGTATCAAAATCAGCATGTATCCGCCATGCGCTTAGGTTTTGGACACCTCAACGAACAGGAGATGGATATTGTAGTGCAGATTTTGAAGAAGAATATCTACGCTTAGTGCCATTCCTCACGTCCTAGTATTTTCCTGTCTAGCACTTTTTTTTCAGAAGCCGCTGTGGGCTCTTTGTAGCCAGAGCGAAGTATCGGTTGTCCGGCGTCTACCCAAGCGGAATACCAGTATGAAGCTATTCGTTGTATCGATAGGCGTAGCCTTGCTTGCACCATTCCCTTTAGGCGTTCATGATAAGCATGGGCGTAAGCGTCGGAGTAGGTAAGTATGGTGATATTTGCCCTGTTGATGTAGCTTTTCTGCATAGATGAAGGAAAAGTTTTGGACAGCTCTTTCTCGATTTCCAAGACTTCCTCCACCAAAGCATTGCTTTCATGTACTATAGTCCAAGCAAGTTCTTGCGTATTCTCAATGTAGGTTGCTCGGCCAACAGCAAGTTTATAGCTCTTCGCAAACTGCTCGGGCAGCCTGCTCTCCCAAAAGGAATGAATACCCATCTGTCCTGTTAATTGTCCATTGTAGTTCATCGTGGTATGTAATGGGACATGCGCATCAGCGATATAATGACCGATATCAGCAGCTTTATTTATTATTTGCGCTGCATCGTTTTTGATGAATGCTTGGACAAGCTGTTGATATGTTATTTGTATTTGCCAAGGAACAATCCCATGCTTGCGAAGTTGTCGCTCTCCATATTTCTCGCGGGCTTTTGACCAGTACAAAGGAATATTATCTACAATACTTTTCTCATAGCGATCCAAGTCAATATAGTGACGAGGTGGCTCTAAGCTATCGGTGTAGCATCTTTTGTCCGCATTAATTGCTTTTTCACGTATTAACTTACGATGTTCTTTGAAGAAAATAGATAGGGGTGGAGGTAGACTATAGACCGCGTGTTCATTGATTAGCTTATGTGCGTAAAAGCCCCAAGCGCTTAGGCTGAAGCAAGCTAAGGAGGCCACGATGGAGAGGATGAGCCTTTTCATAGTGCATAGGTTTAAGGTGTGTTTCGGGAATTGTAATATATTTATTTTACCCCAATAAACCAAGCTATTTATTTAGGTATAATTTTTGGGGATTACCTTGATTATGGCGATTAATACAGTTTAAATTGCTATTTTGGACTAGCAAAAAGAGTAAGCGATTATGAAAATATTGTACGCAGTACAAGGTACGGGTAATGGTCATTTATGTAGGGCACTTGATATCATCCCCGCACTAAAAAAGTTTGGTGAGGTTGATGTATTAGTTAGTGGAATACAGGCAGATATCGGATTGCCTTTTGATGTGAAATATAAACTGCATGGTCTAAGCTTTATTTTCGGTAAGTCGGGCGGAGTCGATTTATGGCGCACCTTTATGAGTTCTACGGTACGTAAGTTTATCCAAGAGATTAACAGCCTGCCTGTTGAGAACTACGATCTTATCATCAATGATTTTGAGCCTATCTCTGCTTGGGCCTGCCAGTCGAGGGATATCCCTTGTGTCGGGTTGAGCCATCAGATAGCGGCTTTAGACGCTGCGAGCCCCAAATCGGAAGAATCAGATATGTTGGGTAAGTTCATTATGAAAAACTATGCTCCATCGAGCAGCTCCTACGGTTTTCATTTCAAAAGCTATAGCAACCAGATTTTTACACCGGTTATTCGACAGTCTATTCGAGAATTGGATCCACAAGATAAAGGGCATTATACCGTGTATTTGCCCGCTTATGATGATGCACATCTTCTTAAGAACTTAGCTAAATTTCCTGATGTCAAATGGGATGTTTACTCTAAGCACAATAAGCGTCCTTTTACAGTGAAGAACGTATCTATTAACCCTATTCAAAGTGATACGTTTGTGAAAAGTATGGCCAATTCTTCGGGCGTGCTATGTGGTGCTGGGTTTGAGACACCTGCTGAGGCATTATTTCTTGGTAAGAAGCTTTTGGTTGTACCCATGAAAAATCAATATGAGCAGCATCTAAATGCGGCGGCACTCGAACAAATGGGCGTTCCTGTTATTTTCAACCTCAAGAAGAAAAATGATTATGCCATTGAGTCGTGGCTAAATAGTGAAACAAAAATTACCGTAGATTACCCGGATAATACACAAGAAATAATATCATCGATAGTAGAGAAACATAAATAATGAATACATATTTTAAAATCGCTGCCGCTTTAATGTTGGCGACAGGCGTGCAAACGACAACAACTTTTGCACAAGTAAAAAAAACAAATAAGGCTGCGCCGGCAAAGAAAACCACGACACAAGCGCCCGTGCGTAAAGTCGCTGTCGATTCTGTTTCTTACGCTTTAGGCATGGATGTCGCGAAGTCTTTTTCTACAAGTGGGCTTCCCTTGAATTCTCAAAGTTTTATACAAGGGATGGAGGCTGTTTTACAAAATAAAACAACGTTATTTGGCGAAGAGGAAAAAATGCAAATCATCCGTGCCGCATTTACCAAAGCTTCCGAAGTTAAGGCCGCTGGATTGAAAAAAGAAGAACAAGCTTTCTTTGACACCTTGAAGAACAACCCAAAAGTGAAGCTTTTGCAGGATGGCTTATATTATGAGGTTTTGACGGAAGGTACAGGCGCTAAGCCTACCATGGAGGATGAAGTCAATGTACATTACAAAGGAGCCTTAGCCAACGGAAAGGTATTCGATAGTTCTTACGACCGTGGTCGTCCTATTGATTTGTCATTGGCGCAGGTTATTCGTGGTTGGCAGATTGGTATTCCATTGATGTCAGTAGGTTCTAAATATCGTTTATACATTCCTTCAGCTTTAGGCTATGGTGAGCGTGGTGCCGGTGCTAATATTCCGCCATACAGCGCTTTAGTGTTTGATATTGAGCTTTTGGGAATTAAAGGGCAAGATGCAACAAAGTAAACTCGGAAATACCGATTTATGGGTATCACGAATCAGCTTGGGTATGATGTCATTGAAAGGTGGCTCAACGATGCTGAATACACGCATCATTCAAGAGGCCTACCATCAAGGTGTAAACTACTTTGATACGGCAGACTTGTATGAACGCGGGCTGAATGAAGATATGCTTGGACAGGTGTTACACCCTGTTCGTGATAAAGTAGTTTTAGCAACAAAGGTTGGTAATCAATGGAACTCCGACGGGCAGACATGGAACTGGAAGGCCAGTAAACCTTATATCATCAAGACGGTAGAGGCTTCCTTATCTCGATTGAAAACCGATTATATTGACCTTTATCAGCTGCATGGTGGCATGATTGAGGACCCTATCGATGAGCTAATCGAGGCATTTGAGCTTCTAAAGAAACAAGGTAAGATTCGTTATTATGGACTGTCATCCATCCGTCCTAATGTGATTAAGGCTTATGCCGAGCGCGCTAACATCGCCTCAGTGATGATGCCTTATAGTTTGTTGGATAGGAGAGCAGAAGCGCTATTCCCTTTATTGCAGCGCAAACAGATTGCTGTAGTCGCTCGGGGCGCACTTGCTCAAGGTCTGTTGCTGGATAAACCCGCAGACAACTATTTGCAGTTACGCTCTAGTGAGGTTAGCCATGCTCGCAAGCAGGTTGACCGCCTCGCTGAGCATTTGGGCGTAGACACTATGACTATCGTTTTATCCTACGTTTTGTCAAATCCACTTGTTGCAACGGCAGCTTTGGGGATACGCACCTTAGCGCAGCTGCATGAATTGCAGCCAGCGATAGCACAGCTACGCACCTTGACGGCCGCAGAGCGCGCGAGTTTAGAGCTGGGGTTACGTAGGCTAGAGTTTACAGATCATCTGCTGTAGGAGCTTTCTTATCCTATGTTAACGGTGGGTTCATTTTGTGGCCTTACCTTTGTAGCATATTCAAAGTAAAGGAGCTATACTGCTTCCTTATGGTTAGAAATTGTTAAGGTAAATATTATGACAAAATTTGTTTTTCACCCTGCAGATTCTCGTGGAGAGGCCAATCACGGTTGGTTACAATCTAGACATACGTTTAGTTTTGCGAATTATTTTGATGAAGATCGTATGCATTTTGGTGCGCTTCGCGTATTGAATGACGATATAGTAGCTGGTGGTATGGGCTTTGGTCGACACCCGCACGATAATATGGAGATTATCTCCATTCCGTTAGTAGGCGATTTAGAGCATCAAGATAGCATGGGCAATAGTGGTGTTATACGCCAAGGTGATGTGCAGGTGATGAGTGCTGGAACGGGCGTTACACACAGTGAATATAATAAAAGTAAAGAAGATGAGGTTCGCTTTTTGCAGATTTGGGTTATCCCTAATGAGCGTGATGTAGAACCTCGCTACGATCAGCTTTATTTCGATGAAGCGGGAAGACATAATACTTTTCAACAGATTGTTTCTCCAAATCCAGAAGATAAAAGCTTGTGGATTCATCAAGATGCTTGGTTTCACTTAGCATCCTTTGATAAAGGAGTAACGAAAACATACACGTTTAAAGGTGAAAATACAGGTTTGTATATATTCAATTTAAGCGGTAGTTTAAATGTTGAAGGACAACTTTTGCATACACGCGATGGATTAGGCATCAGCGGGACAAAAGAAGTGAAGATAGAGGCCAATTCAGCGGCTCAATTCTTATTGATGGAAGTTCCTTTATAATATTTAAGGCCTTTGATTAATCAAAAAAGGGATGCTTATGAAGCATCCCTTTTCTATTTATACGTGGTGATAGACTACCAAATTTTGATACGATCTTCTTTAGCTTTGTAAAGCTTGTCACCTGGTTTGGTGTTAAAAGCTTCATGGAAAGCATCTAAGTTGATGATCGGCGCAAAAGCACGGTACTGTGCTGGTGAGTGCGGATCTGTTTTCACTTGATTGATTACAAATTCATCTGTAGTTTTTGTTCTCCAGATGGTTGCCCATGAAAGGAAGAAACGTTGCTCTTGTGTGAATCCGTCGATTAATCCTGGGTTTCCTTTATCTTTAAGGTATGCTTTTAAGGCGTCGAACGCAACAGAAGAACCACCTAAGTCACCAATGTTTTCACCTAATGTGAAACGACCATTTACGAATACACCTGGTACTGGCTCGAAAGCCTCAAATTGCGCAACTAATGCATTTGCTGCTTTTTCGAATTTCTCTTTATCAGCAGGAGTCCACCAGTTATTTAAGTTACCATTACCATCATACTGTGATCCTGAGTCATCAAAACCATGTGAAAGCTCGTGACCGATTACAGCACCAATTCCACCGAAGTTTACAGCAGCGTCTGCTTTGTAATCATAGAATGGAGGTTGTAAGATTGCCGCAGGGAATACAATTTCGTTGTATAAAGGACTGTAGTATGCATTAACCGTTTGTGGCGTCATGCCCCATTCTGTTTTGTCTACAGGTTTACCTTGTTTCGCTAAGTTCTCTTGGAAAGACCATTGGCTTAAGTTTTTGATGTTCTCAAACAATGAAGTACCTACGTTTAATTTTGAGTAGTCTTTCCATTTATTGGTGTAACCAATTTTCACTTTGAACTTCGATAGTTTCTCTAAAGCTTTAACTTTCGTTTCAGCTGACATCCAATCTAAGTCTTCAATGTGTGTACGGAAAGAACCAATTAAGTATTGTACCATTTCCTCACAAGCAGCTTTTGCTTCAGGTGGGAAATTCTCTTTTACATATAGTTTACCTAATAGTTCACCTGCTGTGCCGTTAACAAATTCTAAACCACGTTTATCTAAAGCACGTTGTTCTTTTTGTCCACGTAAAAGCTTACCGTAGAAGTCGAAAGAAAGCTCATCCAATTCCTTTGTCAAGTAGCCTGTCGCTCCGTTCATTACGCCGAACTTCAAGTACTCTTTAATTTGTGGAAGGTTCTTTTGGTTAATGATTTGGTCTAGATTCTCGTAGTATTTCAACTCACCGATGATAACGGTATCAGCTGTAAAGCCTAAAGTTTTGATATACTTAGCTACATCTACATTTTTAACCATCTTACCCAAGTCCTTTACTGCAACTGGATTGTAGCGTTTTTGTGCATCACGCGACTCTTCAATAGTTTTTAGGTAAGATGCTATTTGCTTCTCGAATGCTAAAACTTTAGGACCTTTAAGGTCTCTTGTTTTAGGGTCTATCTTGCCGTACAAGCTAGAAATGAACGAGCTGTATTGACCTAATGTTTCGGTGTTTTTCTCATCTACTTTTTGGTAGTATGAACGACCTAAACCAAGACCGCCACCGCCTAAATAAACAGCGTTGATATCGCTATTTTTCATGTGTGCCGATACGTAAGCGCCAAAGAAAGGGTTTTTACCCTCTGGGCCTACTTCTACTAGGTAGTTGTATAGGTCATTTACATTTTGAATAGCATCAATCTTTTTCAAGTAAGGTTGAATAGGGCTTGTACCCAATTGGTCTCTTTTTGCGAAATCGATGTATGATTTGTACAAGTCAGCAATTTTTTGACCGTCGGTACCATGTGCAAACTTTTGGCTTAAAGATTCTTTTAAGATTTGTAGAACAGTGTTGTCTGTATTTTCTCTTAATTCGTCGAATGAACCCCAACGAGCTTTGTCAGATGGAATTTCTACTGTTTTCATCCAGTTTCCATTCACGTAGTTGTAGAAGTCATCTTGTGGACGAACGCTTTTGTCCATGTAGGATTGATTAATGGCTTGATGTGTTTGCGCGGAGCTATAGCCTCCAGCAGCAACTAGCATCGTAGCCATTGCAAGTATTTTTCTCATATGCATTTAGTTTTTTGTCTACACAAACATAATAAAAGAAGTTTGGAAAAAATGTAAAGCTATTGTGTCAAATGCCTAGATTTTTTACTTATTTTGTTTATATGCTATGGTCTATTGATGGTTTTGATGTAGAGATTCTCTTGCAGCAAGAAGAAGGAGTGCGCGTGCTACAGTGGGATGCTACGGCAAGGGTAGTAGCTGTGCAGGCCACCTTACCGAAGGAGGAGGCCATCTGGTGTATACGCAAGTTATCCGCTGATGCTGTGTTCGTTGAACAAGAAATTCGAATGGATAGGTTTGACATTTTCGATCGTAGCTGGCCACTTAAAATTTCCTCCCACCGTATAAAGCCATATTTTAATAACCATATTTTGCATGCTTATGTAGCGGATAAAGGCCTTTCGGCCGTGCAACGGGATCGATTAATACAGGAAATTTTACAGGAGCGACTGCTGGTTATGGTGGGTAATTGGGAAGAGCGACTTTCTTGCTTAATTCCGAATGTTGCTTTTCGTAAACTTAAAACAAATCCTTATTCTATTTGTCTTAAGAAAAAGTTGATTACCTTCGATAAAAATCTACATCGGTTAAAGATGGAGGTGTTAGATTATGGCGTTTTTTTAGCCATTTCTACTTATGAAAATTTATCGGAAAAGACGTTACTTTCATTGCGGGAGCGGCATTTTCCGCTGTATAAAAATTATGATAAAGTTTTAGCTTATGAATACGGACTCGGCGATAGCGATAAAACTAGATATACCTAACTTTTTGTTTCCGGAGATCATTGATCGTCCGCAACTTTTTTATGATCTTTTGATGCCCCAGCAACTGGATGATCTTAAAGGCTTTCTATTTGATTTGCTTCAAGATAAAGATGGAAGCCCCGAGTTTGACGATTTTGAAGTTCACGCCGTTAAATTCGATAGTTCTACACAGGAAGGTTCTTTCCGATTGAAATTTACCATCAATAGACGGTTCTGCTGCGCAGATAGTACCGCTTGTCAGATGGATTATTTAGATTTTAATTTTTCCTATGTGAAAGAGTGTGTCGTGGCACGAGCAAATTATTTTAATTGGAACCTTGATAACTAAACCTAAATTGGAGGCACCATTCAGATATAAACATAATACGTCTTCTTTTGCTCATTATTGGTCGGCAGGAGCAGGAGTTGAGTTGTTGCATAAATTGGACAAAAACTTGGACCTTAAGGAAGCTGAAGCGTATATTCCATTGCTTTTTAAAAGCGATGATCTTGCGGATAAGTTGGTGGAGGAGGTTCATCTTAAGTTTGGTTTTGCAGCAGGCCATCGTATGCTTATAGACTATTTAGAAAATAGAACGCTCGCACAATATGTTCGTTTTATTTTTGATGATTTCTTTGCTAAGATTGATTTAGAGCCTAATTGGGTAGATTGGGACTTGCTAGCCGTAGGGCAGCGTTTGTGCCAACGTGGAGGATTGACCTCCCTCATTGTGTTGCGCGACTATTGCTTAATGGGGGGCTATGAATCAGCCGCCATAAATAAACCATTAATCTATACAGGAGCCTTAGAAAAAGGTGCCGTTCGTAGATTGAGCGATACGGTCGAGTTTTGGGTACAGATCACGAAGCCTGGAAATATTCATTACCGAAAGGAGGGCTTCAAGCAGATTGTACGTACGCGTATCATGCATGCGTTATCACGGAAGCATATTCAGAAGAAAACAGATTGGGATGAGTCTAGCTGGGGAAAGCCTTTGAATACATGGGATATGCTGGCTACGCATCTCGGTTTTACACAAGTCTTCTTGGTTGGTTTACGCAAGATGGGGCTGGAACCGACAAAAGAGGAGGTAGCTGGATTATTTCATTTCTGGAAGTATGTGAGCCATCTACTGGGGGTTCCGTTGGAGCTTTTAGCTGATAACGAGGAGGAGGCTATCGAGCAGCTATACTATTGGACGATGACCCAGCGTGAGGGCGATGCCGATAGCAAGAGCCTGGCACATGCTCTTCAGGAGGAACCGATACACGCTTTTTATCCAAAAACAGCTTTGATGCGTAAGATGATGCGCGAGATTCATCTTTTCTATAACCATTACCTATTGGGGGATTATTCTTGCTCCTTATTAGGTCTTTCGAAGACGACAATCGGTAGGTTGGCTGTCGCCAATATTTGGCGCAATCGTAAGCATGAAAAATTAATAGTGGAAGGGGCTGACCGTCAAATTTATATTGACGCAGGAGCGTTGGAACAGGAAAATGTACGTAAGCTGTATGAGAAGTTTAACAGGCAGGCGCCGCGCGGTAGCTAATGCTATTTAATAAACAGAAAAGCCTCCTAATGATTCATTAGGAGGCTTTATTTTTTCTACAACTTTAATTTAAGTTTTTCAAATCTGTAGACTCTAATCTATCATGTTGTGCTAACATGGTCGTCGATCCTTGATTAATAATTTTTGTTTTTGCAAGGTATTCCTTGTTTTTCGCATAGATGTAGAGTAACGTTCCGTTTTTTATTGTGTTAATGATTGGTTTTGTAAGTTCACGTGGCAGGGCTGGACAGCCGTAGCTACGGCCAAGTCTTCCTGTGCTTTGAATAATTTGTTGACTCACATAGTCTGCACCATGGATGACAACCGCTCTAGCCTTCGCTTGATCATTGATACCACCTTCAAGTCCGTTAAGTACTAAAGAGTAGCCATTTCCACCTTGGTAGGTATTGGCGGTACTATAGAACCCTAGTGAGCTTTGGTATGATCCTTCTCTGTTGGAAAAGGAAACAGCATATTTCTCTCCCGAATTTCGACCATGCGACACTAAAGTATGGTAAAGTACTTTATGGTTCTGCATATCTAAAACAACCATTCTTTTTTCTGTAGAGGGCTGGGTAAAGTCAATAATGCTTAAGATGTTTTTATTTGCGGGTTGCAGTTGTTGGTACCCTTGGAATGCTTGTTCAAAAGCTTCATACGGGAGGATATTCTCCAAATTCATGGTTGTGTATAAGCTTTCTGCTTCCGATTTTTTATTAACAGGTGCTGCGGCTACTTTAGTGTTTTCACGATGCGGGTTTTTAGATTGACCCGTCATCGGAACGTAATTAAGAAATAAAAATGCAGCCAACAGCACGAGGACTAAACTACGCATATTTTATATATTTTAATTCGATGCAAATTTAATAGTAATTTGATGGTCAAACTGTTAAAGTTTTGTTAAGAGACTTTTTATGGCTGTTTATTGACTTTTTATGGCCTTTATTGTTAATCAATAACTACAAAAAGTGCATTAAAGGTCTTCGTCCAGTTGTAAACATGTTTAGCATGGGATGAGGCATTTCGTACACACATATGTGAGCGCGGCGTCGTTCCCAATGACCAGCTGTATTCCACAATAGCTCCCTGCGGATTGTTCACGGGAACACCATGTATATAGGCTCCATTCGTAAATCGATTGGCATAAGGCGCGTAACCTTCAATGGTTGTTGTACCATCACCATAGTAGAACATCTTTGATTTTTTCTCTTGTAAAACAAAGGTTCCTACGGGAGTCTCTTGCGCATACGGAGGGTTGTGTCTACCTGTTGTCGCTGGGTTCATACTACGGATAAGCCATTTGCCGGGGCTTTCACGTTCCAAGGTCATGATGTTCTGGTTTGTAACATCTACAATTACTACTTTGTAGAAAGTCACACTATCACCAATTGTTTTTACATAGCGCTTCGGAACTTCCCACTCTCCATCCAAAGAGATTCCAGCAAAGCGTACCATGTCTATGGTGTCACTGCTTAGCAGCTGTACTAAGGAGCCATCACGCCCATATATGGTTGGTGTTTTTGTTTCGCCAAGAAGGTATAAAGGTGCCGATTGGTAACGTTCCGTGTTTAAACTATCGGATATGCGTGTGTAGGCATCACGGTGATAGCTTTTAACGAGCGGTGCCTCTCTATTTTTATTCTTATAGTTTTGAAGTACAGCATAATTCTTTTTTTCCTGCTGAAAATTCTCTATCCAGGCTAGTTTTTCCTTTATTTTATCCATTTGGAAAACGCGCGTTTTCTTCTGATAAGGATAGCTATCCTCCAGCGTATGCTGATCGTAGAGGAACGATTTGCTTAACGTTATATCGGCTGCTGTTTTCGGAATAATTTTTTTAGCCTCTTCGGCTAATTTTTTTGCAAGGGCTATAGAATCGGCACTATTTTGCGCTGTTACCTCGATTTTGTTTTTTTCTGCCGGCTGTGCGCAGGCTAAGAATGCTAAACATAACGATGGTAAAAATAACTTCAAGTTAATTACCATATGTTAAATAAAGAAGTGATAAATATTTTGCATGATTCTAATATACGAAAATGTTTGATAATTGATTTATCATCAGCTGTATTATCGCTATTGTTGTAGCCGATAAGCTAAAGAAGTAGTGGTTTCTTTATAGGAAATAAAAAGCTATATAATAACTAAGCCCCCAAAATCATTGATCTTGGGGGCTTAATTATATTTTGGACTTTACTTATTTACCGTAAATGTCGTTCAATTCGTGTGCTAGTCGGATACCCGCTTTTAATAAACAAGCTTCCATAATGTACTTGTATTTATAGCCATACTCGTAACGTAGGTTTGCATTTTTAGCAACATCATCGTAAATAGCATTCGCTAATTCGTGCGATTCATACAACCATTGCTCTAAGCTTGTGTTTGTAAATTGCTTGTAGTAGCTAGCATTGTAAATATCCAATACACGTGCATATTCTGTGAAGCTGTACTGCTCGCCATCAACAAGGTCAGAATCCCATACGCGGTGAATATTTGACTTTCTACCAAAAAAATCTACTTCAATCTTGTTGCCCCCTAAATCTTCAGCACGGCTAACGTGCATCGGCTGGTGGGCATCACCTAAAAGGTGGATGATGAAATATAAATTTTGCTGTTGGTCTTTTAAAGAGCCTGTTTTTTGCTGTGCTTCTGCTTTAATTCTTTTGTAGCTTTTGTACAGATTGTGTTCTGGACTAGCGCCTAAAGCAGCAACAAAGTCATCGTAATTAAGGTTGGCTTCTGTATTCACGAAGTGCGATGAACCTGTACGGTTTAAAGCTGGATCTGGATCCGACTTAATAAAGTCTGCCCAGTTGGACCAATACGCTAATTTTTGGTTACCAATGATTTTTTGAATGTTTTTTTTCGCTTTGTTGTTTAAGTGGTTTTCAGCGATCTCTGCTACTACACGGTGGCCAGTCAATCCCCAAGCGTTTACCGCTTGATATTGTAAGGCTAAGAAGCAGATGAAAACAAGTTTACATAGATTTCTCATGCGTTAAAATAAATTTTTATCGTTGGGGCAAAGTTAAGTAACTTATTCTGGCTTTTACCTACAATTTTTCGTAGATATGCCTGCTTTGTTTTCTATAAAATGCTAGCGAAATAGGTCGAACGCATACTTCGCATCAGACCAAAAGCTATCAAGCGCAAGCATGCGCGGCTTAAAAAACTGAATGAGCGCAGGCCAGTCTTCTTGTTTAAATACGGATACTTTGTGTGGAAATACGATGCCAATACGTGCCGTTTGTTTTCCGTAGGCATCGTGATAGATAGCATCCCATTCCCAAGGTTCATTTAGCGCATCTTCAAATATTGTTTTGAACGCTACAAATTGTTCATAGATAAGCTCTCGTATTCCTGCATCGGGATGGTTGATTTCCACATATATGCTCGCCGATTTGTTATCTGCATCCATGCGGAAAAAGATATGCTTGATGCCTGTTTTGTAATTAACCCAATTGGCTTTCGTTCCTTCTTCGGATAAGTTTAATGACATGAATTGCCCAAAACTGGTCCAAAATTGTTCTTTTAGCTTTTTAGCTTCCTCTCTTGTATACAATTGTTTTTTTTACAAAAATAGGTATTTATAGGGAATTAGGTATTTATGATTCCGCAAACAATTTTTAGTAGGAATAGTGCTCCGCATTAGGTGAGGTCGACGGCGTTAGTAAGCCCTGCTTGATGCAAAAAAATAAGCCCTTAAACAGGGTATGTTTAAGGGCTTATTTTTTGTTATGTGGAGAATATCGGAGTCGAACCGATGACCTTTTGGCTGCCAGCCAAACGCTCTAGCCAGCTGAGCTAATCCCCCTTTTGCTGTGCAAATATAATATTTAGCATGGAATAATCAAGAGTGGTTTCCGAAATTATTAGCCCGGTGATTTCTAGCAAATCATCGTTGCTGATGCGGTTGCCAATACCCGCATTAAAAGCCTGTAAAAGTAGGAGGGCAGCATCTTCACGTTCGGCCGTCGCGATGAGGTCACTACCTTCGTAGAAGTTGACCAACGAGGTAGCTAAAGCGATAAATTTATCAAGGGTAAAGGCTATTTTCTCTTGGATTGTATAGCGCATATAGCGTTCAAAATCCCCAATAATCATTTCTTTTTGTTGTGCTGTCATCTTGCACAAAAATAAGGTTTCATAACAAAAAAGCACCATGAATGGTGCTTTTTCGTCGTAAAAGGGTTTTATTATTTACGAATGCTGATGGATACTCTCCTATCTTTAATGCGGTCAGATTCTGGAGCTGAAGCTTCATACTTAGCAAACTCTGAACCATAGCCTTCAGCACCTGCTACTTGAGCACCTAGGCCTTGCTCTGTTAAATATTTTTTTACAGACTCCGCACGCTCATTCGATATCTTCTTGTTAACGGCTTCATTTCCTGTTTTGTCCGTGTAGCCTCCGATTTTTAGCTTAACATCTGGAAATGCTTTTAATATAGCAGCGATGTTGGCTAACTGTGGGCGACTCTCTGGAAGGATAGTTGCCGTTCCTGTTTCAAAGTTTAGGTTGTCAAAGTCAAACCATTTGTCTTTTAAGTCTGCCTCTGATAAATTTTTATAATCGCCTGATTGAAGGAATTTAATCAGTTGATCTTCAATGCCACCTGTCCATGCCGATAGATCTTGTCCATTCGGAAGTTTAAGACTCACGTTTTCGCGCGATGGGGCTGTTGCTGTAAGGCTTGAGGTGTCTACTGTATTTACATGTACAGTTGTGTCTGCGACAGGCTTATCAGCGCTCCCGCATCCTTTACCAAATAATAACCAAGCCGCAATAAGAATTAATGGGATAAGTAGCCACCAAAGACCACCGCCTTTTTTTTCCTTTTCGATGACATGTTTTACTTGTGTTGCTGTTGGTATTTCGTGTGCTGCTTTAGATATTGTTTTTGTAGCACTGTCGACAAGGTCTTTAGCACCTTTGCCTAATCCACTTAGGCTACCAAGACCCAAACTCGCTAGGCCTAAGCCTGAAGGAAGAGCCGATAGAAGGCTGTCTTTGTTGCTGTCTAATAAGGAAGAGATACTCGATGCATCCCAGTTTGTACCTTTGTTAGTGATGCTTGAGAATACAGCTGGTAAGCTGACGCCCAATAGTTTCGTGATGGAGTCTCCTTTAATGCCAAAAAAACCGGAAAGGGAGCTTACAATTCCTGTCAACGCACCGCCACCAAAAATACTACCTAGAAGGTCATGGCTTGCTGTGCCCTCTTTGCTGCTATCGTCTGATTCGAAGAAACTATTGATGTTAAAGTTACCGAAGTTGAATAGATGTTTTGCTTTATCAAGGATGCCTGATAACCCCGACTGTCCCTGGCTCTGCAAGCCCAGGAGTACCGCTGGAATGATAGCGTCTAAACCTTTTTTTACATTATCTGGGTTTTCACCCGTATTGCTACTGAGTAGGTGAAGGATTTCATCGTTAAAGAAACCCTTTGCTGAATTTAATAATAGATTTTCCATAATTTTTTAGTATATTATTATAATGGAACAAATCCTTAAGTCTTTTGTTTTGTGTCTCTTATAAAAATAGATTTTACCTTTTTGATGATTCATTCTACGTGTTAAATACGTAGTTTAGTAGTTATTTTGGGTTGATTGCTTATTCAAGCATGATTTTAACATAGAGTTTATATTAGCCTTTTATATTTGTGGCTTAACAAACTGTTACTTATGAAAAAAATAACCACTTTACTTTGTCTTTTTCTTTTCCATATTGTTGTTTTTGGACAACAGAAGCCTAAATACATTTTCTTTATGATAGGTGATGGAATGGGGCTTAATCAAATTAATTTAACAGAGATCTTTCTTGCTGCGCAAGAAGATAGAAATACCGTTTTCCCACTTTCTTTCTCTACTTTTCCGTACGCTACTTTTGCCACTTCTTATTCGTTGTCGCACGGTGTGACCGATTCTGCAGCAGGGGGAACTGCATTGGCTGTTGGTAAGAAAACTAAAAACGGTGTCTTAGCGATGGATAGCTCGGCAATAGAATCTTACCGTAGCATAGCTTATGCTGCTAAAGAGGCAGGAATGAAGGTTGGTATTACCACCTCCGTGAGTATCGACCATGCGACACCAGCATCGTTCTATGCTAATCAGCCAGACCGTAATATGTACTATGAAATCGGTCAGGATTTAATACGTTCTAATTTTGATTTTTTTGCAGGTTCTGGATTCTTAAAGCCTACAACAAGTTATAAGGATGAAACGGTGCCTTCACTTTTTCCTCAGTTTGAGAAAGCAGGCTACCAGTTGGCTTATGGTTTAGCAGATTTTAATAAGATTGCTAATCCAGGAAAGAAGACAATTCTGATGGATAAAAAGGGTACAGATCCTGAAGCTTTAAAATTTGCTATTGATCAGGAGCCTGGTGATTTGAATTTGGCAGAGATTACTGATGCAGCGATAAAGTCGTTGACCTACAAGAATGATAAAGGCTTTTTCTTAATGGTTGAAGGTGGAAAAATCGACTGGTCATCACATGCGAATGATGCTACGACGACGGTTAGAGAAATGTTGGACTTTAATGAAGCCGTGAAACGTGCGTATAGCTTCTACCTAAAACATCCTAAAGAGACACTTATTTTAGTAACGGCGGATCATGAAACGGGCGGTGTTATCGTTGGTAATGGTAGTAGCCGTTTGAACACAAAAATATTAGCAAATCAAAAACTATCGTTGGGCGAGTTATCTAAGGTGGTTAGCAACTACCGTTTATCAACGGAAAATGCATCATGGGATGCTGTTAAAGAGTTGCTGAGCACTAATTTAGGCTTATTTGGTACTGTTAAAGTAAGTAAAGAGGATGAAGAAGCACTTTTTAAAATCTATCAAAAGAGCTTTATCGCACATGAAGAGGCTACCACAAAGAGTTTATATGCTACCGATGAAAAGTTAGCCGCAGAAGCTATCAAGATATTAAACAAAGTAGGATCTGTGGCTTGGGCCTCAGGCAACCATTCCGCAGCTTACATTCCTGTTTTTGCAATAGGGGCAGGTGCTGAAGCCTATTCTCATAAAATGGAAAATACAGATATCCCGAAGAAGATGGCCAAAGCAGCTGGCTTGTCTTTACAAAAGTAAAGGCGTCATATTTTAAGTTTTCGGATTACTTATTCTACTAAATAGAGCCTTGTTTATGCTAGGCTCTATTTTTATATACTGTATAGCGTTCTTGTTTTTAACCCCTCTTTGGTCGAAGATGACGCCTGGTACATGGCTTTTTAAATAAGTTTTGATTGTGTTTGTTTTTTTGTAAATTGTCTACTGATTATAAAGCTAAAAGACTTAGTCCTTAATTCTTTTTTTTAAGCTGTAGAAAGTAAATGTATGAATTGTCGTTAGGAGCGTGATTGTTTGTTTTTCGGTCAAGATGTCCATAGATAAGTCGCTACGTTATGTTTTTAACAGGTTAGTGTCGTTTTGATTTGGGCGGCCCTATATATTTTACTATGCCTAAGAATGGGATGCTATTACGCGTCATTTCTTAAGAAATTTGAAATATATCTGCTTCATAGTAAATAGGTTGTTTATTTTCTTTATAAGAACTTGTTTTCTTATTTGTTAAAAAAGAAATAATTGCTGTCTTTTGCAGCACAAATGAAAATGCAAGATGCTTGTTAAGCTGGTGGTTGCGTTTCATAATTATGAACTTTGTATATACTGTTTTTAAAACAAATAAATGTTTTAACTGTTTGTTTTATAGATTTTTGCATTTATTTTTTTTGTGCAAAAAAATAAATTTTAGGTTTTTATTTGAAAAATATGCGCTTGTTGTCTAACTAGACAGAATTTATTGTTTTGTTTTTAGAAAAAAAATTTCAAAATGTAAGTTAATATCTACATTTTTTTAATATCTTCAAGCATTATTTATTATGAGGCTAACCATCATGTTAACTGGCTCAACGCTTGTTTTATATGATTTTTTTTATGCATGTTTAATTTATTTTAAGAGCGATGTCCAAAACAATTATCTTAATTAGCATTGACGTATCTTTCGAGATACAACAAAAATTAGAGGTTAAATTTAACTTTTTAGATCATGGTCTATAGATATAGGGTAATTGAAACGCTACACTTGTTGGAGGATATTAGAAATCAAGTGTTTGTGCAGTTGGTTAATCTTGCGTCAGACGGAGAATTGAGAGAAACAATGGAGTTGTTTGAGGAAGGAGACTATTATACCTTTGAATTAGATCATTTTGAAAACTTAAATGATGTTAATGTAAACAAGCTTCTCAGTTTATGTAAGGAATTGGAAGTTATCTTTGAAAGTATTCAGAATATGAATGCTGTTCGCCTAGAAGAAATACAGCGAGGTGAGGATACCTCGCCTTATGAAGGTTATTAGTTTGTTAAGTTGCTTTTATCGCCAAAGGTTACCATAACCATACCAACGATAATAATTAGTGATCCAATTATTTGAACCCACGAGAGGGGTTGTTTAAAAAAAACAGACATGGCTATTTGTACCGTTAGGAATGTTCCTCCGGAGCATAATGCTATTACAATAGGTTGAGGTACTGTTTTAAATAATTGAACTAGAAACCAGCTTGCCAAGATAAGGATGACATTGCCGGCGATAAGTAATTTCCACTGTTGCTTAGGGTAGATGCCTCCATACTTAAATAGTATGCTGGAAACAATTTGACAAAGCCAAAAGCTGACAAAAAAGAGGATTTTCATAGGTTTAAATATTGAAAAGAGGATGTTCGTATGGCGAACATCCTCTTTTTATGTTAAGCTTCTAAAGTCATTATTTCTTCAGCGAGATTTTCCCACTGTTCTTGAAGTTGATCAAATTCTGCTTTTGTACTGTTATAATTGCGCGTTACTTCTTGCAGTTTTACAGCATCAGCATAGATGTCTTCATTGGCAAGGTCTATTTCTAGCGCTTTTACAAGTTGCTCTTTTTCGGCAATCTTCTGCTCTAAGGCCGAAAGCTCCTTATTCTTGCGTAGCAATATTTTCTTCGTGTCGTCTGAAGGCTGTACTTTCTCCTTTTTAGGCTCTTCTTTAACAACCTTTTTCTCTACTTTCTTTTCTAATTTCGGAACACGCTTTGCTTGCCAAATTTCGTATTCTTCATAAGTGCCAGGATACTCTTTAATCTCCATATCTTCGATAAACCAAATTTTGTTGGCTATGTTATCTAAGAAATAACGATCGTGAGAAACGACAATTACTGTACCCTCATATTGCTGGATAGCTTGGATAAGGATGTTTACGGAAGCCATATCCAAGTGATTGGTAGGCTCATCGAGCACCAAGAAGTTGGCATCAGCAGTAAGTGCTTTAGCAAGTGCTACGCGTGATTTCTCACCACCAGAAAGCACCTTGATTTTCTTAAAGACATCGTCGCCCGTAAATAAGAAACAGCCTAGAATCGAGCGTAGCTCCGTTTCTGTATGTTTCGGAGCGAAATTTACAAGCTCTTGCAGGATGGAGTTTTCTAAATGTAGCGACTCCAATTGGTGCTGCGCAAAGAAGGTTTGCGAAACATTATGCCCTTTGGTACTCGTACCTGTATATGCATTGTCGGCATCAGCAACAATACGTAATAGCGTAGACTTTCCTTTACCATTCGCACCGATAAGGGCTATTTTATCACCTTTTTCAATGATGGCGCTGGTATCGCGTAGAATTTCAAGATTCGGGTATGACTTCGAAACATGCTCTACGGTCACGACATGGCGGCCAGAAGGTTTCGAAAATTTAAAGCTGAAGTTCACCTCTGGGTTATCATCATCGATGTCTTCCACTTTCTCCATACGGTCTAAAGCCTTGATGCGTGATTGCACCATTTTGGCTTTGCTGGCCTTTGAACGGAAGCGCTCGATTAAGCGCTCTTCTTGCTTTATCTTTGCCTGCTGATTTTTGAACATATTGCTCTGAATCTCGCCGCGCAAGGATTTCTCTTCGATATAGAACGTGTAGTTTCCAGCGTAGACATTTAACTTGCCTTTGCGTGATTCAACCGTTTTATTGATGATTTTATCCAAGAAGTACCTATCGTGCGATACGATAACAATAGCACCTTCGAAGGATTGTAAGTACGTTTCCAACCATTTGATAGAGGGTAAGTCTAAGTGGTTGGTAGGCTCATCCAGCAATAGGATGTCAGGCGCTTGAAGTAAAATGCGTGCCAGCATAACGCGCATACGCCATCCCCCAGAGAAGGTAGCTAAAGGTCTTTTTTGCTCTTCTTCAGAAAAACCTAATCCGGCTAATATTTCATTAGCACGAAACTCGATATTGTAGCCGTCTAAGGCTTCAAATTCCATTTGTTTATCGCTCAGCTTATTGAGGATTTCATCGGAATAATCTGTTTCCAGCTTCTGTAAAAGCACTTCTATTTCTGCATGTAGCTGGTTTTGGCGCTCAAAGGCTTCCATGGCTACATGTACAATATTTTTGTCGGAGTGGTAGGAGAGCAAATCCTGATTCAGGTAGCCTATCTTTAGGTCTTTCGCCATAGAGATGGTGCCTGAGGTTGGTTTATAGTCACCAACAATCAGTTTCAATAATGTTGATTTTCCAGCACCATTGGCACCAATTAATCCGGCTTTATCGCCCGGTTTAATATGCCAGTTTGCTTCGTCGTATAGGGCTCTCGAACCAATTTCGAAAGTTAAATTATTAATTGATATCATTTGCTACAAAAGTAATGATAATTTCTGCTTCTTTGGCTACCTTTGTGCTTATGTACAAAATAGTCAAACCTTTATTCTTTAGCCTTAACCCTGAGGCTGCTCATCATACGGTAACTGGAGGCCTACAACGCTTCACAAAAATATGGGGAGCGAAGTCCTTATTGAAAAATCTGTATACGGTAGAAGATAAACGTCTCGAAAGAGAGGTTTTTGGATTGAAGTTTAAAAATCCTGTTGGTTTGGCTGCTGGTTTTGATAAAAATGCCGCTTATATCGAGGAGATGGCAGGTTTAGGCTTTGGCTTTATTGAGATTGGTACCGTTACACCTCGTCCGCAACCGGGCAATGATAAGCCGCGTATGTTTCGATTGGTAGCCGATGAAGCCTTGATTAACCGTATGGGTTTTAATAATCAAGGAGCTGATGTGGCGGCAGGTCGATTGAAAAGATTGAAAAATAAAAATGGACTTATCATTGGTGGTAATATCGGGAAAAATAAAGTTACCCCAAATGAGGAGGCTGTAAATGATTATATCTACTGTTTTAATGCTTTGTTTGACTATGTAGACTATTTCGTTGTCAATGTAAGCTCACCAAATACACCAGGTTTACGTGATTTGCAAGAGAAAGCGCCATTAACGCACCTGTTGAATACCTTGCAGAAGCTAAATGAGCAGAAAGAAAGTCCGAAGCCTATTTTGTTAAAAATAGCACCCGATTTAACCGATTCTCAGTTGGATGATATTGTTGATATCGTTCGTGATACACATATTGCTGGCGTTATAGCGACGAATACCACAATTTCTAGAGAAGGATTGCAAAGTGAGGACGCTTTAGTGCAAGAAGCTGGTGGCGTGAGTGGAAAACCTTTAACCAAGCGTTCTACAGAAGTCGTTCGTTATTTGGCGACAAAATCTAATGGTGCCTTCCCAATTATTGGGGTAGGAGGTATTCATTCGGCAGCCGATGCTATAGAAAAATTAGAAGCTGGAGCTGCTTTGGTACAGGTGTATACTGGTTTTATCTATGAAGGACCAGCTTTAGTAAGCGATATCTGTAAAGGGCTATTAAAAAATAAATAAGGATAGCCTCTTCGGAGACTTTGCTTAGACCATATAAAAGAAGAAGGCGTTAAACTTAGTTTAACGCCTTCTTCTTTTATATAAAGTCTATTTTATTTTTTGACAATTGATTTGTTATCGCCATCTACAAGGATGTCGATTAAACCTTTTTGGCGTAGTCCTTTTGTTGCAGCGTCCCATTTCTTACCACTTAAAGCAGTAGCCTCTTTAGCGGCAGCTAATAGGATAGGCTCCTCACTTAATTGCGCTAATAATAGTTTTTCATCTTCCGTCAATTCCACAACAATCTCTTGTTTCTCAGGGCGCATTTGCGGGAAGAATAACACCTCTTGAATCGAAGGGTTGTTCGTCAAGAACATGATCAAACGGTCCATACCAATTCCTAAACCTGAAGTAGGCGGCATACCATACTCTAACGAGCGTAAGAAGTCTTGGTCGATAAACATCGCTTCATCATCTCCTTTTTCTGACAAACGTAACTGTTCTTCGAAACGCTCACGTTGGTCAATAGGGTCGTTAAGCTCTGAATAAGCATTGGCAATTTCTTTACCGCAAACCATCAATTCGAAACGCTCTGTCAACTCTGGGTTGTCACGGTGTTTCTTTGTTAATGGAGACATTTCCACAGGGTAGTCCGTGATGTATGTTGGTTGAATGTAGTTGCCCTCACATTTCTCGCCGAAAATCTCATCGATAAGCTTTCCTTTACCCATTGTCTCGTTAACAGCGATACCCATTCCTTTTGCTGCTTGGCGGATTTCATCTTCGGTTTTACCGCTGATGTCGAAACCTGTGAAGTCAAGGATAGACTGCGCCATCGTTACACGTTTGTAAGGAGCTTTGAAGTCGATTTCATGTTCGCCGAAAGTAGCTTTTGTCGTTCCGTTTACGGCGATAGCACAGTTTTCAATCAATTTCTCTGTGAACTCCATCATCCAGTTGTAGTCTTTGTAGGCTACATAGATTTCCATCGCTGTAAACTCAGGGTTATGCGTTCTATCCATACCTTCATTTCTGAAGTTTTTCGAGAACTCATAAACACCGTCGAAACCACCAACGATTAATCTTTTTAAGTAAAGCTCATTAGCAATACGTAAGTATAAAGGGATATCTAAAGCGTTGTGGTGCGTGATGAAAGGACGTGCCGATGCTCCACCAGGAATAGACTGTAGGATTGGTGTTTCCACCTCCATATAGCCTGCATTGTTGAAGTAGTTACGCATCGCGTTGAACAATTTCGTACGCTTAACGAAGATATCTCTATTTTGTGGGTTAACGATTAAATCCACATAACGCATGCGGTAGCGTTGCTCCGGATCCGTGAAAGCGTCGAAAGTTTTACCATCAGCTTCTTTTACCACCGGAAGTGGACGTAAAGATTTTGTTAGCAATGTTAACTTCTCTACGTGAATAGAAATCTCTCCTGTTTGTGTTGTGAATACATAGCCATCAACACCAACAATATCACCGATATCGAGTAGTTTCTTGAAAAGGGTATTGTATAAAGTTTTGTCTTCGCCAGGGCAAATATCATCTCTTTTTACGTAAGTCTGAATTCGTCCGCTAGAATCTTGAAGCTCCATGAAGGAAGCACTTCCCATCACACGGCGACTCATCACACGGCCCGCTAGACGGATACTCTTATAGTTAAGCTTATCTCTTTCGTAGTTTTCTAAAATGTCAGCAGCAGATACGTTAATCTTAAATTCTTCTGCTGGATATGGGTCAATGCCCAAGTCAATAATAGCTTGAAGGTTTAATCTACGTTGTTGTTCCTGTTCGGATAATACAGTACTCATGGTGTGCTATAAATAAGTAAAAAGTCAAAAAAACGTTCCATTCAACGCTGATGTTAACGTAATGATTGCTAACGCGGAAAGGTGTGGTATTGTTACTAAGGAGCAAAAATAGCAAAAAAGAAAGATTTTTGATAGGTAGTTTTGAAAATAGCACTATCATTAAAGGGCTTTTGGCTTTTTATGACAAATGAGAGGGAGCGTATTTTTCTACTATTCAGCGTTAAGTATACTTAATTTTAGGCGCTAACGCGTCGTTACCGTCGTGTCGTTCTTTTGTGATTAATGATTTTTGTATCGAAATAGTAGGCTTTATACAAATAAAGATTTATCTTTGGGCCATGCAAAGAGCTCCGTCCTCTAAAATAAGGGATTGGGTAAATATTGTTTTGTTTTTGTAGAAAATAAAAATTATCTTTGCACCTCAATTGTTGAATATTAGTAATCATAAGATAAAATGAAAAAAGATTTACATCCATCAAACTACAGATTAGTTGTTTTCAAAGACATGTCTAACGAATATTCTTTCATAACTAAATCATGTGTAGCTACTAAAGAGTCGATCACTTGGGAAGATGGTAATGAATATCCATTAGTGAAATTAGAGATCTCGCATACTTCACACCCTTTCTATACAGGTAAAATGAAGTTAGTTGATACAGCCGGACGTATCGATAAATTCCGTAGCCGTTACAACAAAAAATAATCTGTTTAACCGTTATCTGTTAACAGAAGAATATCCCGATAAGTTAAGTTTATCGGGATATTTTTATGTACTTTTATCTTACTATGATGGAAGTTGTACTGCATGATTATGCGCCTTGGCGAACATCGCTATTGCCATTGTCTTACACAAGACCTGTCGGCAATTTACGAGTTGGTGTGCTTACTTTGCAGGAAAAATGGCGTTTGCTTCTTGATGCAGACGTTAGTTACTATACCGAACCTTACCTTCAATTAAAATTTCAAAGCCCGCTGGGCGGCCAAGCTTCTTCTTACTTGGTAATTCGAGCCAATATTTGTCCTGACTTAGCTTTTGTTGAAGCCCTGAAGCAGTTGCCTGTTGGTGTATGTTTGCAGCAAGATGGTGATTGGTTGGCTTACCATACTGAACGTTGGTTGGCAGAACCCGATAGTCCTTCTCTTACCCGCGTTTCGTACCCGGATAGGCTGGATGTGTTGCACTTTCCGGAGGATATTTTCTTGAAGAATGCGAAGCAGATTCAGTTTGATTATGATTTGTTGACCTCAAGTAAGGTTTCGCAATCGATTCCGGAGAGTAATGTTCATATCGGGTCGGATTTGTTTGTCGGCAAAGGGGTGCAGGTGGAGTGCTGTACTTTTAACAGTAGTCAAGGCCCAATATTTATTGATGACGATGTGCTAATCGAAGAAGGTAGCCATTTGAAAGGACCTATAGCGATAGGAAAAGGTGCCCGTGTTAAAATGGGCAGCCGTATATACCCAAATGTGAGTATTGGTCCTGGCTCCACGATTGGGGGAGAGGTGGGCCATACCGTGTTGTGGGGCTACTCGGCAAAGGGCCATGATGGTTATCTCGGCTGCGCTGTCTTAGGTGAAGGCTGTAACGTTGGGGGAGGGTCTACGAATTCTAATTTGCAAAATAATTGGAAGAACGTTTCGTTGTATGATTATACAACGGCCAGTTACCGCGCTACAAGAGCATTAAAGGTGGGTTTTTTTATGGGCGATTATGCCATGTGTGGCATCAATTCATCTATTACTACAGGAACGATGATTGGGGTAGGTGCACAGGTTGCAGTTTCCAATATTATTCCCAAATTTGTAGCAGACTTTATGTGGCTTACCGATATGAAAACGGAAGGCTACTGCTGGGATAAATTTGCTGAAATGATGAAGCAGCGTGCCTTGCATAGCGGCCATCCGCAGGAAGATGGTTCCTTAGATATTTTATATGAAGTATTTTTGCGTAGCAAAAAACAAAGAGAAGATTTTATAAAACAGACTAAATAATAGTATTATGCGTAAAAACATTGTTGCAGGAAACTGGAAAATGAATTTAGATTATGAGCAAGGATTAAGCTTGTTTTCGGAAATTGTAAACATGGTAAAAGACGAGGTTGTCGGCGATCAAGAGGTTGTTGTATGTAGCCCGTTTATTCACCTTTCTAGTATTGCAAAATTAGCTACTGCTAAAGTGGCTGTTGGTGCTCAAAATATCCACCAAGCGGATGCAGGTGCTTATACAGGTGAAGTTTCTGCTTCGCAGGTAAAATCTGTAGGTGCTGCTTACGTGATCTTAGGTCACTCCGAGCGTCGTGGTTATTTTGGTGAGACGGATGCTCTTTTAGCGGAGAAAGTTAACACGGCATTAAAAAATGAATTAAAGCCAATTTTCTGTATCGGTGAAACAAAAGATGAGCGTGAAGCAGGTAACTTCTTTGATATCATCAAAACACAATTAGAGCAAGGTGTTTTCCACTTATCAGCTGAAGAGTTTGCAAAAGTTGTATTAGCATACGAGCCTGTTTGGGCTATCGGTACGGGTTTGACGGCTTCGCCTGAGCAAGCACAAGAAGTACACGCTTTTATCCGTGCTACACTTGCCGCTAAATATGGTCAAGAATTAGCGGATGCAACAACTATCTTATACGGTGGTAGCTGTAACCCTAGCAACGCAGAGGATTTATTCTCACAAGCGGATATCGATGGTGGATTAATCGGCGGTGCTTCTTTAAAATCGCGTGACTTCTTAAGTATTGTAAAAGCTTTTAACACGAAGTAATGCGTTATTCATCGGTAACTTTTCAGGTCCCTGCTATCGAAGATTGGCAAAAGGATTTATTGATTGATGCGTTGGGAGGGATCGGTTATGATACCTTTGAGGATATTGGTGATGGCTTTTCAGCCTACATTCCTACGGCTAATTTGGATGTACAGGCCTTAGAAACAGTTTTGCTTTATGAGGCTGATGGTTTTGATGTTCAATATACTATTCAGGATATGGAAGATAAAAACTGGAATGCCTTGTGGGAGCTTAACTTTAGCCCGATTGTTGTTGACGATCGTTGCTATGTGCGTGCTTCATTTCATGAACCAAAGCCAGGAATGGAATACGAGATTGTAATTAATCCTAAAATGTCCTTCGGAACAGGGCATCATGAGACAACCTCTATGATGTTATCCTATATTTTGGAAAACTCTTTCGAAGGAAAGACTGTTTTAGATATGGGCTGCGGAACAGGAATATTAGCAATTCTTGCCGCTAAGCGTGGTGCTAGCTCTATTTTGGCGGTCGATTACGATGATGTATGTGTGGCGAGTGTAGCGGAAAATAAGGTGTTAAATGATACACCACAGATACAATCGGCGTTAGGGTCAAAAGAAGCTATCGTAGGCCATTCTTTTGATGTGGTATTAGCAAATATCAACCGAAATATTTTAGTTGATCAGCTGGCTCAATATCGCCTGTGTTTACCTGCCGATGGTCTCTTATTCGTAAGTGGCTTTTATGATGGGGAAGACTTAGCCATTTTATGTGCTAAGGCCGAATCTGAAGGGTTTACCTTTATGAGTAAAAAGGTGCAGGAGAATTGGTGTTCAGCAAAATTTGTAAGAAACAAATAATATGCATATTCATTTTATAGCTATAGGCGGTGCAGTAATGCATAATTTAGCTATTTCATTAGCTGAACAAGGGCATCAAGTTTCTGGATCTGATGATCAGATTGTGGAGCCTTCTAAGGCGCGCTTGAAGAAAGCTAATTTGCTCCCTGAGCAAGTTGGCTGGTTTCCGGAGAAGATAACGGAAGATATCGATGCTGTAATCTTAGGGATGCACGCTGATATCAATAATCCGGAGTTGGTGGAGGCGCAGCGCTTAGGTATACGGATTTACTCCTTTCCGGAGTTTATCCATGAGTTCTGTGTGAATAAGACCCGCGTTGTCATCGCTGGTACCTATGGAAAAACAACCATCATGAGTATGGTTATGCATGTATTAAAGACACTCGACCGCGCTTTTGATTATGTCATTGGCGCACAGCTTGAGGGCTTTGATAGCTTAGTTAAGCTTACAGCAACGAGTAAAATTATTCTGATCGAGGGGGATGAGTATTACGCATCCCCCGTCGATCATCGTTCTAAATTTCATCTGTTTGATCCCAATATCTCCTTGATTAGTGGGGTAGAATGGAATGATAGCCGTACCAATATTAGTAAGGAGGATTATGTTAATCTTTTTGAAACTTTTATTGAGACGATTGTACCCAAGGGAACGTTAATATACAATAAGGAAAGTACCATTCTACGCGAGATTGTGGAGCAAACCTTTGATTGTAAAATAAATCGTCATGGCTACAAGATGCCCGAGTATTCCATAAACAAAGGTGTTACCTATTTGCATGATGGAGATTATCGTATCCCTTTGCAAGTTTTTGGTAAGTTTAACCTGTCTAATATTGCGGGTGCTTACACCTTGTGTGAGTGGTTGGGCGTTAAGCGGGATGACTTTTATAAGGCTATTGCGAGCTTCAAAAGTTCGATTCGATACCTAGAATTTGTAGCTAGTGTGAACGGAAGTGTTGTTTATCAAGACTTTTTATTCTCTCCATACAAGCTTAGAACGAGCATCCATGCCGTCAAGGAGCAGTTTCCTTGTCAAGGTTTGGTCACAATTATGGAGCTCAATCCCTATGATGTTATCAACGAAAATTTTCTTCCCCAATATGCATCATCGATGGATGAATCCGATCATGCTGTTGTTTTAGTTAATAAGGAGTCTATAAAGGATAAAAACATCGTTCTAGATGATTTAGAGCAAGATATTAAGCGTGTTTTTAAACATAAAGACTTCGTTTTCTTAACGGATTTGGATGCGCTTGAAGGCTATTTAGAATCCTTTAAGTCCCTAGGTTTTAATCTTTTGTTCATGGTTTCGCCTAAGCATAACACCATGAATATCGTTAGTTTTGCGGATAAGTTCTTTAAGAATTTTTGATTTCTTAATTTTAATTTTTTACCTTATACTTTTTTTTCTTACTTTTGGAATAAAGTAAAATTTACCCATGAACGCATTAGGAAAAAAAATCCGCTTATTACGGCATCAGAAAGGTTGGAGCCAGGAGGATGTAGCTAAACGCTTAGACATCTCCATTCCAGCATTCTCTAAAATTGAGACAGGTATTACTGACGTAAACCTTTCTCGTTTAAATCAAATCTCTAAACTATTTGGTTTGTCTTTAGTCCAGTTACTTTCAACTTCTGATTCAGAAGAAGAAAAACAAATTCAAGATGAAATCGATAATTTGAGCAAAAAACTTCAATTGAGAGAAGTTGAAGTGATTGATTTACAGAAGAAGGTAATTGATCTATACGAACAATTACATCGCAGTAAATAATCAAAGTAGAGCGGTAACTAAAAAAAGAAAAGAGGCCCAATGTGAATTGTGCCTCTTTTTTTGTCTTTTCTCAATTAATACTTTTGCGAACTTGATTAAAAATCGTCTTGGTCGAAATCTTCCAAATCACCGATTGAATCCATTTCTTCAATTTCAAAATCATCATCAAAATCATCGTCATCATCATCCTCAGGACCATTAAAATTGATTGCTGCATCAATCAAAACCTCTTGTACTACCTCTTGCTCCATAGCCTTTTTTTATTAAAAAATGATAAATCTATATTTGTTCCCGGCGGTAAAAATAATCAAGAATATTTAAAATTTAAATATTTATTTTAATTTTAATTAACTGAATTGCAGGTTGTTGTGTTTCAATATGACTATTCTGTGATTTCACCAATCGTATTCTCTTCGGCGATAATATCTTTTAATTGCGGTAGCTCTTTTGTAGACTTAATTCCGAAGTGATTCATGAATTGTTCACTTGTCGCATAAAGCAAAGGCTTACCAATAGTTTCTGCCTTTCCAATAATCTGGATTAATTTTTTTTCTAATAAACGCTGTATCGAATAGTCACAGTTTACACCGCGAATCTGCTCGACCTCTAGCTTAGTAATGGGCTGTCGGTAAGCAAT
Organism: Sphingobacterium sp. MYb382; assembly: GCF_037572665.1. Classification (NCBI taxonomy): domain Bacteria; kingdom Pseudomonadati; phylum Bacteroidota; class Sphingobacteriia; order Sphingobacteriales; family Sphingobacteriaceae; genus Sphingobacterium; species Sphingobacterium sp. MYb382. The sequence continues at coordinate 64,030 of NZ_JBBGZT010000029.1, read as the reverse complement.
AATAGACAAGGTCTCTAAAGCCGATTGACTTAATTTCTTTTTATCCTTATGTGCTTGCAGCTGATTTATCGCTTCGTGATAGATTTCTTTCGTCAAAAATTGATAATGCTTACCAATCACCTTTAGACTGAATACTTGGTCATCAGCATTGTACTTGTCGAAAATGATTTTCGTCAATTGGATAACTTCTTGATTGGTGACCTCAACGGCGAGCGCATCGTGTAGAACTTGTCGAATATCATTCGCTGATATTCCTTCTTCACTAGCGAATATAATAGCCTCTATCTGGAGTAAGATGTCTTTCAAGGTGTTGTTCTTTTATTTTAATAGTTAATGACCTGTTCCTCCATTTGTGGAAGCTCTCTGAATTCATATTTCTGCGTTCGCAATTGCGGTTCAAAACCGGCCTCAGCGATAGCTTCTTGTATCGATTTGGAGGTGAAACGGTGTGGTGCTCCAGCTGCTGATACCACATTTTCCTCAATCATAATGGATCCAAAGTCGTTGGCACCAGCATGTAAGCATAGCTGTGCTGTACGCTTTCCTACGGTCAACCAAGAGGCTTGAATATTTTTGATATTTGGTAGCATAATGCGGCTTAAGGCAATCATGCGTACATAATCTTCACTAGTAACGTTATTGGTGATGCCACGCAAACGCTTTAATAGGGTTCCGTCGTCTTGGAATGGCCATGGGATAAAGGCAATAAAGCCGTGGTGGTCTGCAGGTTTTTCAGCTTGCACCTCTCTGATCCATACCAAATGTTCAAAACGTTCTTCAATTGTTTCGATGTGGCCAAACATCATGGTTGCCGAGCTCGGCAGATTTACCTGATGGGCAGCACGCATAACATCTAACCATTCTTGACCGCCACATTTTCCTTTCGAAATAAGACGGCGAACACGGTCGTTCAATATTTCAGCTCCTGCACCTGGCAAAGAGTCTAAGCCAGATTCCTTCAGTGCTTTAAGGACCTCAATGTGCGACATGTTTTCCAACTTGGCAATATGTGCAATCTCTGGGGGACCTAAAGCATGCAATTTCAAGTTCGGGTATAGCTCTTTTAGCTGGCGAAAGATGTTCGCATAGAAAGCTAAACCTAAGTCTGGGTGGTGGCCTCCTTGTAATAACAACTGATCACCACCATATTTGAAGGTTTCTTCGATTTTCTGTTTGTAGACCTCTATATCGGTGATATAGCTATCATCATGTCCCGGTCGACGGAAGAAATTACAAAACTTGCAGTTGGCGATACACACATTTGTGGTGTTGACATTTCTGTCAATCTGCCACGTAACTTTCCCATGCGGAACCTGAATTTTACGCAATTCATTTGCTACATATACCAAGTCGGCAGTTGCCGCATTATGGTGTAAGTAGACACCCTCTTCTTTGCTTAAAAACTCAAAGTTGAGTGCTCTTTCCAATAGTTTCTCTACATTCATTGTAAACAAAGATACGGATGATTTTTTTCAAGGAAAAATAGTTTTCAAGCTTTGTTGAAACCTGAGAATGCTGTGGCAATTAAGGCTGTTTATGGCTCCTGTGGCCATGTTTTTAACGAGGTTAGGGTATTGATTTATTTTGTTATTCCAACTGTTAGATAAGATGAGTAATATTGTATATGATTTCTTATGCCAATGCAAAAATAAATATTGGGCTTGCTATCACCGGAAAGCGCCCCGATGGTTACCATAATTTAGAGACTATTTTCTATCCTTTTCCTTTGTATGATATCTTGGAGATCACAGAGAAAGAGGAGGGCGACACGCATTTAACCATTACCGGATTAGACTTGCCGGTGGAGCCTGATAACCTTTGTTTGCGTGCCTATCGTTTGCTGCAAGAGCGTTTTGATTTGCCGGCTATACATATTCATTTGCACAAGCAGATTCCTTTTGGTGCTGGCTTGGGGGGCGGGTCGTCCGATGCGGCTACATTAATCAATATGCTGAACAGTAAGTATGACCTTAATCTCCCTGTAGATGAACGTGAAGCGCTAGCTGCTACGCTGGGAGCAGATTGTCCTTTCTTTATTGAAAATAAGGTCGCTTACGCGGAAGGTATAGGCACCGAGTTAAGTCCGTTTGATTTGGATTTATCCTCGTATTATATGGTACTTGTAAAACCTGATGTGCATGTTTCTACAGCAGAGGCTTATCGCCATGTGCAAGCTAAAGCTCCCGCTGCAGACTTGCGCGACTTGGTTAGGCTTCCTGTTGATGAATGGGAAGGGCGTGTGAAAAATGATTTTGAAGATTCGGTATTCCCACAATTCCCGATTGTTGAAGAATTGAAAGATGCTTTGTACGCTGCTGGAGCAACTTACGTCTCCATGTCAGGCTCTGGTTCTTCTTTATTTGCGTTATTTTCTGAACAACGCAATGTGGATGAGCTCTCCGCATTTGGTACAATTTATTATCCCGTTACATTATAAAAAAGGCTTTATCCGCGTGATTGTTATGCGACCCCGTCGGGGTCGTATTTTATCAATGTGTTATGGCTATAAATATGTCAATCCTCCGGATTGATTTTATAGATCGGTGATTATGGGATTTATAATGTTTCATTCATTACCTTCTCGGGTCGTATTTTATCAATGTACTACGGCTATAAATATGTCAATCCTCGGGGTTGATTTTATGAATCCGGTGATTATGGGATCTATAATGTTTCATTCATTACCTTCTCTGGTCGTATTTTACCAATGTACTACGGTTATAAATATGTCAATCCTCCGGATTGATTTTATGAATCGGTGATTATGGGATCTATAATGTTTCATTCATTACCTTCTCGGGTCGTATTTTATCAATGTACTACGGCTATAAATATGTCAATCCTTCGGATTGATTTTATGAATCGGTGATTATGGGATCTATAATGTTTCATTCATTACCTTCTCGGGTCGTATTTTACCAATGTACTACGGCTATAAATATGTCAATCCTCCGGATTGATTTTATGAATCGGTGATTATGGGATCTATAATGTTTCATTCATTACCTTCTCGGGTCTTATTTTATCAATGTGTTATGGCTATAAATATGTCAATCCTCCGGATTGATTTTATGAATCGGTGATTATGGGATCTATAATGTTTCATTCATTACCTTCTCTGGTCGTATTTTATCAATGTACTACGGCTATAAATATGTCAATCCTCCGGATTGATTTTATGAATCGGTGATTATGGGATCTATAATGTTTCATTCATTACCTTCTCGGGTCGTATTTTACCAATGTACTACGGCTATAAATATGTCAATCCTCCGGATTGATTTTATGAATCGGTGATTATGGGATCTATAATGTTTCATTCATTACCTTCTCGGGTCTTATTTTATCAATGTGTTATGGCTATAAATATGTCAATCCTCCGGATTGATTTTAGGAATCAGTGATTACGTGATCTATAATATTTCATTCATTACCTTCTCGGGTCTTATTTTATCAATGTGTTATGGCTATAAATATGTCAATCCTCCGGATTGATTTTATGAATCGGTGATTATGGGATCTATAATGTTTCATTCATTACCTTCTCGGGTCGTATTTTATCAATGTACTACGGCTATAAATATGTCAATCCTTCGGATTGATTTTATAGATTGGTAATTACGTGATTTATAATGTTTCATTCATTACCTTCTCGGGGCATATTTTACCAATGTACTACGGTTATAAATATGTCAATCCTCCGGAGTGATTTTATAGATCGGTGATTACGTGATCTATCATGTTTCATTCATTACCAAGCTTTAGGAAACACATTTACATAAAATAATTGAATTATGTAATCGACCCCGGAGGGGTCATATGTTTATAGAAGTCATATGTTTATAGAAAGAGATAGGAGAGCTGTATAACCGACCCCAGCGGGGTCGCATGTTTATGGCCGCATGTATTCATAGATATGTTTATCTATTCAGCGTCGCATACGTTAAAGTATAGTGTGTCCACGTAAAGAAAAAAGAAAGGAGCAACAGAACGTTGCTCCTTTACTTTATAGCTAGACTACTTCTGCTATAAAGGTTCCAGGTTGATTAATAAGGTCTCGTTTATCAATAATCTCTTGGAGATTAATTTTTCCAATTACATATTTAAATCCTTCGCCATAGAAGCGTTCAGATATGCTATTGAAGTTTAGTTTGTTTACGAATTCTTCATCGCTATAGCGTAAGTAAACATTCAACTCATAGTCGGTACTGTATTGCACTTGTTCTGCGTCTAGATGTTTTTTATACTCATAACGGTAATCGTAACGTAAAGCTGCAATATCAGAAAGTACTGCCGATCCTGTAGGGTGACCACCGGCACCTTTACCAAAGAAAAACTGCTCGTCGGCAAAGGCTGCTTTTACCAATACACCGTTGTTTTCATTCTCTACGTTGTAGAGGATGTTATCTTTACTGATGAATTTAGGCAATACATAAAGCACAACTTTATTGTTGTTAATTTCTTTCGCTAATGGAACCAGTTTAATTTTGAAGTTCTTTTCGCGTGCGTAGCGTACATCATCATCACCAAGGTTATTGATACCTAGGTTTAATATTTTCTCTGGATCTACGTAGATACCATAAGCATGTGAAGCAACGATAGCCAATTTGTACTTAGGGTCGTAACCGCCCACATCTAAAATCGGATTCGTTTCGGCAAAGCCAAGCTCTTGTGCTTTCTTTAAGGCATCGCCATAGCTCTGACCTTCATTGAATATTTTAGAAAGAATATAGTTGGATGAGCCATTGAAAATTCCACTCACGGAGTGCAAAAGTTCATTGTCGTAGTATTCTTCTAGGTTACGAATAATAGGGATGCTACCACATACGGCACCTTCATAAAGTAGTGACGTACCATGCTCTTGCTGAATTTGCGCAAGCTCCTCGAGGTGTGTAGCAATCATTTTCTTGTTGGCCGATACCACATTTTTACCTGTTGTTAAGGCTCTTTTTGTAAACTCGAAAGCCGCTTCTGCATCGTCAATAAGCTCAACAACGGTATTAATCTCTGGATCATTCAGGATAACATCGGCATCTGTAGTAAATAGTTCGGCAGGTAAACTTCTTTTTTTATCTGCATTCTTGATGACGAACTTCTTTATTTCTAGATTTAATTTTTTGGTTTTGATAATGTCGTAGAGTCCTTGTCCTACCACACCAAATCCAAACATACCGATAATTAATTTTTTACTCATTTTACAGGTTTAGTTATATGCTTTTATACGGTTTCTTTTTCTGCTTCTTTTTGCGTTTCAGTTGCTGTCTCTTGGAGGAATTTCCCGATAACATCGGTTAGGGTTTTTGTCTCAATTAAGAACCCATCATGACCATAGAAAGAGTCTAAGGCGTAGTACGATGCTCCAGGAATATGCTGCGCAATAAATTCTTGTTCCGTTGCGGGAAACAAAAGATCAGTCGGTATCCCGACTACTAATGTTTGCGTTTTAAAGTCTTGCAATGTTTCCTCGACGGAGTTTCTTCCTCTTCCAAGATTGTGGCTATCCATAGCCTTGGTTAAATACCAATAACTGTAGGCATCGAAGCGGTTCACCAGTTTATCCCCTTGATACTGCTGGTAGGATGAAGCGCGGTATTGATCTACTTTGTCGGCTTCTGTTTCCTGCTGCGTCTTGGTATAAGTCTGGTAATTACGGTACGATAGTAAAGCTATACTACGTGCCGCCTTTAGTCCGTTAGCACCACCCGTTGGTGTTTGTTCATAGAAGGTCGGGTCAGCGCTTATCGCTAGGCGCTGGCTCTCATTGAAGGCGATGCCCCAAGGTGATGCCTGCGCGCTGCTGCCAATAACAATAAGCCTGTTTACGGCTATTGTTTTTTCAGCCACCCACTCCAACACCTGTTGCCCGCCAAGGGAACCTCCAATTAATATTTCTATTTTTTTGATGCCCAAATGGTCGGCTAAACGTTGGTTGGTACGCACAATATCACGGATAGTGAATTGTGGGAAGTCCAAGAAATAACGCTTTCCTGTCGTTGGGTTGATGCTCAATGGATTGCTTGTACCGTAATGCGACCCCAATACATTTGCGCACACGATAAAGTACTGCTCCGGGTTGAAGAGTTCCCCCTCACCAAATAATCCCGGCCACCAATCGAAAACATCAGAATTTGCCGTCAATGCATGACAAACCCACACCACATTATCCTTATTTTCGTTCAACGTTCCATAGGTATGGTAAGCTATAGAAAGCTCCTCCAGACTAGAACCGTTTTCGAATTGGAAGGACTCTTCCGATTTGTAATATGTAACACTCATGCTTTAACTTAATCTCTCCTAGGTATTCTACTATTTTATTTTATCAAATGCTTGTTGCAAGTCATTTTTGATATCGTCTATATGCTCAATACCTACGGATAGGCGTAAAAGTCCTGGATAAACGCCTGCTGCTGCTTGTGCTTCGGCAGACAGCTGTTGGTGTGTCGTTGCAGATGGGTGGATAATCAATGTTTTAGCATCGCCCACATTGGCTACATGACTGATTAACTCTAATGCGTCAATGAAGTCATTCGCTTTTTGCGCATCGCCTTTAATCGTGAAGGATAACACACCACCGTATCCATTTTTAAGGTACTTACGTGCATTTTGGTGATAAGGGTGGTTTTTCAATCCAGGGTAGCTCACTTGTTCTACTTGTGGATGCTGCTCCAACCACTGTGCTACTTCCAATGCATTGTCTACGTGTCTTTGAACGCGTAGGGATAAGGTTTCTAAGCCTTGTGTTAGCAAGAAAGAGTTGAAAGGGGATAGGGCAGGGCCAAAGTCACGAAGACCTTCTACACGTGCGCGAATAGCGAACTGGATGTTTCCAAACGGTCCGTTAGCGCCGAAGACGTCAGCGAAAACTAAGCCATGGTATCCTTCAGAAGGCTCTGAGAATTGTTTGTATTTACCATTTCCCCAGTTGTAGTTACCACCGTCAATGATGACACCACCGATGCTTGTTCCATGACCACCAATCCATTTTGTTGCGGACTCCACGATAACGTGTGCACCATGCTCAAAAGGTTTGAACAAGTAGCCACCCGCACCGAATGTATTGTCTACAATGATGGGTAGGTCGTATTTTTTTGCCAAAGCGGCTATTTTTTCGAAATCTGGAATGTTGTAGCTCGGGTTACCGATAGTTTCCAAGAAAATCGCTTTTGTTTTATCGTCAATTAGTTTTTCGATGTTTTCAACCTCGCTGTTTAGGGCAAAGCGTGCTTCAATACCGATACGTTTGAAAGCTACCTTAAATTGGTTGTAAGTACCGCCATAAAGGTTAGAACCTGCTACGAAGTTCTCGCCAGCCTCTAGGATGTTGTTTAACGCAATAAATTGAGCCGCTTGGCCTGATGCTACCGCTACAGCAGCAACACCGCCTTCTAGCGCTGCAATACGTTTCTCAAAAGCATCCGTCGTTGGGTTCATAATACGGGTGTAGATGTTCCCGAATTGTTTTAACGCGAATAAGTTTGCACCATGCTCAGCATTTTCAAATACGTAAGAGCTTGTTTGGTATATAGGTAATGCACGGGAGCCAGTCGTAGGATCGGCTTCTTGTCCAGCGTGAATTTGTAAAGTCTCGAATTTTAAGTTTTTATTATCAGTTGACATAATTAATGGTTTTTAAGTGAAAAATAATGAAATCCAGTCCAAAAGAGTTGAGCTTGGTCGTTCAGCAAGATGATAAGGAAAAAAATTGAATAGGATGAGGTACAACAATTCCAAGATCATGAACGACTAGCGCATTCGCATGATAGAACAACACAGGTTATGTGATGTTTGACTCGGGTAGAATTTTGGATTGTTTGTTGTTATTTTTTTGATCTCTTTCATTATCTTATGTTATTTATATGCTCCCAAGCGATATTGCTTAGGACAGGAATTGGCACCTTTTCAATCCTATTGAAGGTTGCCAGTGGGTCATAGAGCCAGTCTCTCGCCACTTCTTTATAAATCAAGACCTAATGAAAGGCTTTGATTAGTGTACTACGAACGAAGTACAGCGCAAATATATGTTTTTTTGAAACATCCGCAAAAAAAAGTGATTTTTTTTATTTGTTTAGCATTTTTAGAAGCAACAAAAAGCATTGTTGCTTTGGTAGATTGTTACATGTGCTTTTTAGCAAGAAGCTGCTGCAAGAGTTTAATTTGTTCATCCTTTACTTTAGCCAATTCCGCCTGTAACCTTTTGTTTTCTTCTATTGCCTCCATCCATTTTTCTATGAGATCGGTATTGAAGGTACAATTTTCATTTCTTTGGTAGGCTATTGAGCCATTGTCAAAAGTATTTGCAATAATATTCACAGGCTGTTCTTCGTTAAAATTTTGGATGGCGGCTAAGGGGAATTTTAGCACGTTAGCAATTTGCTGTAAGACGGTAGTTTCAACGATTTCTTTCTGCTCTAATAAAAGAATCTTTTTCTCATTCCACTCATCACCTAAGTCATAAGCTAAAGATTCTTGCTTAATACCAAGCATTTCACGGAAGCGTTTTACATTGCGACCTTGGTGTGTTTTTGGATTTGGCGTTGCAGTATGCGGCATAAAGACAATTTTCACGTTGTATATGTTAAAATACGAATTTTTCGGCTGAAGTACTTTTTATAGCTAAACAATTCACTGTCTAAAATATTCAGATGTTAACAAAGTGAAGTATGAATAGCATGAAATGTGTACATTTTACTACATGCAGCGTTGCATACGCTATGCTCGGGCATCCTCGTTTCAAACGAGGACGATAGGTTGCGCAAATAAGATTTTCTAGCAAGATGCTTAGACTCGTCATCCTGAGCTTGTCGAAGGACAGCATGACAAATAGGAAAAGGAAGTTCAAAAGAAAGATGAGCTGCAAAACAGAACTAATTTGCTTTGCTAAGAAAAAGGCTTAGGCATCTGCTGCGTAAAATCGTAGGGTAGTAAATTCCGCAAGAACTAAACGTTGTCTGAGCGTAGCGAGTTTAGTTTCGTTCCGGAATTTACAAGCGTAGATAGCAGCCTATGCCAGCCTTGATTTTTGCAAACTTTTCATCAAGGAAAAGTTTGAGTCCTTGTCCTGGCTAAGGACAGGTACTCCATTAAGAAAAAGACTGCAATCAGCGTTGCAAACGCTGTGCTCGATCATCCTCGTTTCAAACGAGGACGATAGGCCATGGAGATAAAATTTTCTAGCAGGATGTTTAGATTCGTCATCCTGAGCCTATCGAAGGACAGCATAACAATTTAGATATGTAGATTCAAAAGATTGAATATTGCAGTTGCTCTTAAAGAATAAAATATCCTATATTCGCCACTGTGCTGCTATAGCATACGCACAAAGTCATTTTAAGTCAATTACAACATTCGAATAAAACAAAATTCTCATGGTACAATTACCCGATGTCTTCCTATTTATTGTCACGGTTTTTATTTTGATAATGAGTCCGGGACCAAATATGATTTACTTAATCTCAAGATCCTTGGTACAAGGCCGAAAAGCCGGCTTCTTATCCATCACGGGAGTAGCTTGTGGTTTTTTATTTCATATCGTTTTGGTTTCTCTAGGTCTTACGGCCGTATTGATGACCGTTCCGTATGCTTATCTGACATTGAAAATATTTGGAATCACCTATCTGCTGTATTTAGCGATACAGGCTTTTCGATCCAATAGTAAAGGCTTGTTTGATGTCGATCAAAACGTTTCTATAGACTCTCCACGAAAACTGTTTAGCGTTGGATTTTTGACCAATGCGCTAAACCCAAAAGTTGCCGTGTTTTATGTATCGCTGTTCCCGCAATTTGTAAAGCCAGAAATGGGGTCTGTGTTGATGCAGAATTTAGAACTAGGGTTTATCCAGATTATTATGACATTTACGGTGCATACGGTGATTGTGCTTTCCGTATCGAGAATAGCAGCTTTCTTCTCTAGCAATCCCGTTTGGTTAAAATATCAACGTTGGTTTATGGGCAGTGTTTTATGCTACATGGCCGTTAAAATGGCATTTACAAAAACAAAGTAGTGCCTTAAGCAAAGTATTGAAAAGCCCATCCTATAGAGATGGGTTTTTTATTGCAAAATACCCTGAAAACAAAAAATCCTTGAAAACTTGCGTCTTCAAGGATTTTCGTGGTGCCAGCTGGATTCGAACCAGCGACACAAGGATTTTCAGTCCTTTGCTCTACCAACTGAGCTATGGCACCTTTCACGTTTTTATTGGGAGTCTGTTACGTTCAGCTATAAGCCGTTTCCAGCTTATGCTGCAAATATACACTATTTATTGTGAATCGAAAGGATTTGTTTGTTTAAAACCTGACGTATCGTATAATAGACTCATTTGTAAATTGTTTTTTTTAGGTCTGAACTTTTTGCTGTTTTAAACTTTTCTTTTGATGCTGTTGATTCGCTACGAAGTACATTTTTACTGCTCTTCAATTATAGATTCTCCTTTAGATCTATCTGCACAAGTCCATTCCCAAACTTCATGCAATCGTATTTTTCCATTAGCAAGAATTTCAGGTGTAGATTTACAGATTCCCGTCATAAGCGCTCCATTTTTATTTACTTGATGGTATTGCATGTCTATATTTCCCTGATCGTCGATTAGACCGATTAAGTGACCTGTTTTAATTTGACCGCCCTGATAAGTTGCTGTTAGTATATTTTCAGTCTGCTGGTAATAAAAAAAAGTTTCGTCTGAAGTTTCTCCATTTTCGGAATTACTGATTGGCTTAAATATTTTTCCGTTGTAGTTTATCATAAAATGAAGTTTTGTAAAGAGGGTAGGTGTGAATATACTTAAAGATAAACAAAAAATTAGGCACTGCATTTTTCTCTTTAAAGACGTTTGTGTGTAGTTGTTTGAAATTCAGAGAGATTGATATCTGGGCGTTTTTGGTTTTCTTGGAGATTTTCAAAAATCGTCGTAAAACAAAAAATCCTTGAAAACTTACGTCTTCAAGGATTTCTGTGGTGCCAGCTGGATTCGAACCAGCGACACAAGGATTTTCAGTCCTTTGCTCTACCAACTGAGCTATGGCACCTTTCAAGTTTTTATTTTGATTCTGTTACTTTCAGATTTTGCGGTGGTGCCAGCTGGATTCGAACCAGCGACACAAGGATTTTCAGTCCTTTGCTCTACCAACTGAGCTATGGCACCTTTTGGAATTCTTTACCGTTTTAGCGGCGATGTTTTCCTTTATTGTGTTGCAAATGTAGGGGCTTTTTTTGAATTTAAAAACTTTTGTGCTAAAAAATATCAAGGTTTCTTTCAAGTGGTTGATTTTTATTGAGATAAAATTACATGAAATAAACATAGCTATTTCTCAAATTAGCCTATCTTTGCACATCACAAAAATAATATGAGTAAAAGAGGTAGAGTTTTGGTTGCAATGAGTGGTGGGGTGGATAGTTCCGTTGCCGCGGTGATGTTGCACGAACAAGGCTATGAGGTAATCGGCATAACCATGAAAACTTGGGATTATGCCTCGGCAGGTGGTTCTTCGAAAGAAACAGGCTGCTGTAGTTTAGATAGTATTAATGATGCACGCTCTTTGGCGGTAGGTTACGGTTTTCCACACTATATTCTGGATATACGCGATGAATTTGGTGACTATGTCATTGATAACTTCGTTGACGAGTATATTGCTGGACGTACACCAAATCCTTGCGTATTGTGTAATACACACATTAAGTGGTCTGCGTTGATGAAACGTGCAGATAAGCTGGACTGTGAGTTTATCGCAACGGGACACTATGCGAACATCCGTTTGCAAGATAGTGGTCGTTACGTAATTTCTAAGGGACGCGATGAGAATAAAGATCAATCTTACGTGTTGTGGGGTGTGTCGCAAGAGAACTTAGCACGTACACAATTTCCGTTAGGTAATTTCACGAAGAAAGAGATCCGTCAAATGGCTTTAGATATGGGACAACAAGAGTTGGCGCAGAAATCCGAGAGCTACGAGATTTGTTTCGTTCCGGAGAACGATTATAGAGCGTTCTTACGCCATAAACGTCCTACACTAGACCAAGAGATTGGTCATGGTAACTTTCTTTTATCAGACGGTACCGTTGTAGGTCAGCATATCGGCTATCCTTATTTCACTATTGGTCAACGTAAAGGCTTAGGTATTGCTTTGGGTAAGCCTATGTTTGTTATCGAGATTTTGCCAGAGAGCAATTCTGTGGTATTGGGTGAGGAGCATGAGCTTGAACGTGCACAGGCTTTCGTACGCGATATTAACTTGGTTAAATATGCTTCATTGGATCAACCACTGGAGGCTATTACGAAAATCCGTTATAAAGATGCCGGAGCGGAGTCTATTTTGACGCAAGATGGAACGACGATGCGTGTTGATTTTACGCATAACGTGAAAGGTATTGCGCCAGGACAGTCGGCTGTATTCTATGAAGGAAACGATTTACTTGGTGGTGGTTTCTTAATGCGATAAAACCTCCTATTAACGCTATAAAAAAGGGGCTTATCATATGATAAGCCCCTTTTTATTTGGGAATCGGTGATTATAATTTACCGATTTCTTGTGCTAAATCAATGATTTTGTTAGAGTAACCCCATTCGTTATCGTACCAAGATACAACTTTCACGAAGTTATCATTTAAAGAGATACCCGCTTTAGCGTCGAAGATAGAAGTACGAGCGTCACCTAAGAAGTCAGTTGAAACAACCTCGTCTTCAGTGTAGCCTAAAATACCTTTTAACTCGCCATCAGCAGCTTCTTTCATTGCTGTTTTGATGTCTTCGTAAGAAGCACCTTTTTCTAAGCGTACTGTTAAATCTACTACAGAAACGTCAGCTGTAGGAACACGCATAGACATACCTGTTAATTTACCTTTTAATTCAGGAAGAACTAAACCTACTGCTTTAGCAGCACCTGTAGAAGAAGGGATGATGTTTTGGTAAGCACCACGTCCACCTCTCCAGTCTTTCGACGAAGGGCTATCTACAGTTTTTTGTGTAGCTGTAACGGCGTGGATTGTAGTCATTAAGCCTTCAACGATACCGAATTTATCGTTTAACACTTTAGCGATTGGCGCTAAACAGTTTGTAGTACAAGAAGCGTTAGAAACGATATTGTACTCAGCTTTTAATTCTTTATGGTTTACACCCATTACGAAAGTAGGGGTATCATCTTTTGCAGGAGCAGACATAACTACTTTCTTAGCACCAGCTTCGATGTGTTTTTGTGCTAATTCTTGTGTTAAGAAGAAACCAGTAGATTCGATGATTACTTCAGCACCTACTTCATTCCATTTTAAGTTTGCAGGATCCTTCTCAGCAGTGATACGGATAGTTTTACCGTTAACGATTAAGTTACCGTCTTTAACTTCAACAGTACCGTCAAATCTACCGTGTGTTGAATCGTATTTTAACATGTATGCTAAGTAGTCTGGCTCAACTAAATCGTTGATACCTACAACCTCGATATCGCTGCGGTTGATAGCAGCTCTGAAAGCTAAACGACCGATACGGCCGAATCCGTTAATTCCAATTTTCATTTTATCAATTTTTGTTAATGTAATACTTTACTAAGTTCTGAACAGGCTCACTGATGATATCACCGATGATAAGCCCATATTCTCGACATATTTCCTTCAACCAATCGCCATAGTTGTTGGCTACCGATCCGGTGAAGTTAATTTGTGTGTCGGGATAATTTTCCGCAAGCGGAATTAAGTAGGTCTTAACGTATGTTTCTAGACCTTTCTTTATATGTTGCGCAATGTAGGTATCCTCTTTGTTTTCATATATGAATTCAGCGAAGCTGGTCAAAAAGAGGTTGGGGTTGGGGTTGTGATAAACCCTGTCCAATACCGTGCGTCTGTCGATATTATACTTATTCAATAGTTTCTCACGAATACCAATAGGCATAACCTCCGTAAGGAAGTCTTTCATTAGCTGTCTGCCTAGCCAGTTGGTAGATCCCTCATCGGCCAAGATATAGCCTAGACCATAATTGTTAGGGATGACTTTTTTGCCATTGTAGTAGGCCGCATTAGAGCCACTACCTATAATGCCAATCACGCCTTTTTCATCACCGAAGGTGGAAATAGCGGAAGCCAGTAGATCGTGGTTTGCTTTTACGCGTGCGTTTTTGAAAAACTGTCGGAATACACGTTCAATTTTTTCTTGGCGTTCGGGCGATGAAGCACCAGCACCAAAGAAGTAAATTTTTTTTATCCTTTCCGCGTTATTGATAAGGTGCGTGTTTTTGTTAAGTAGCTGCAATATATAGCGCTCGTCTTGGATATACGAATTTATACCAGACGTACGGAATCCGTGCAAGATTCTGTTTTTATCTGCTATTCGCCAATCGGCATAACGCGATCCACTAAAAACAACAACAATCATATTTGAAATTAAAACGTCATAATTTTTGCAATCTCTACCAGTTCTTCATTAAGCTTAAGTTCTTTCTTGCTCAATGCTTCTTCTAGTGGAGTTGTTACCATATCGCTGCCACGAACACCGATGGTTATGCGTGTATTTCCTTTTAGCAATTCGTTTACGGCTGTATAGCCCATACGGGTCGCTAATACACGGTCAGCACTGCTCGGTGCACCTCCACGTTGAAGATGTCCTAAGATACTAACTTTTGTGTCATAATAATCAAATTTTTCATTGACGCGTTTCGCCACATTAGACGCTCCGCCGTTTTTATCACCTTCCGCTACAACAACAATCATCGACGATTTATTGCGGTCTGCGCCAGACTCCAACATTTCGATTAATTCATCGATAGCGGTTTCTTTTTCAGGTAATAAAATTGCTTCAGCACCACCAGCTACACCAGCATTCAAGGCAATACAACCCGAGTCACGACCCATTACTTCAATAAAGAAAAGACGGTTGTGGGAAGCTGCTGTATCTCTGATCTTATCAATTGCATCAATAACTGTATTATTCGCCGTATCATAACCGATGGTTAAGTCCGTTCCATTAAGGTCATTGTCGATTGTGCCAGGAATACATACTACAGGGATATCATATTCTTTGGAGAATATTTCAGCACCTGTAAAAGTACCATCACCACCGATAGCCACAAGTGCATCAATTCCTGCCGCTTTTACATTGGCATAAGCTGTAGCACGACCTTCAGGGGTTCTAAACTCTAAACAACGAGCCGTTTTTAAAACGGTACCTCCTTTTTGAATAATAGAGCTCACCGAGCGACTATCCATATCAAACATGGAGTTTTCGATCATTCCTTGGTAACCATGGTAGATCCCAGTTACTTTTTTTCCATTGTACAACGCTGTTCTCACCGCTGCACGAATGGCGGCATTCATGCCAGGAGCATCACCTCCTGAGGTAAAAACACCTATTCTATTTATTTCTTTCACTAAATCTCTCATTTTAGGTTTTACGAATATAATGTGTATTTCTTACACTATTAAATTTTTTTTTGTTTTTTTGGCTATTAACGATATAATTAGGATATTTTTGTTGAAGGTTAATAGGCAGGTAATACAAACTTAAAAATACGATTATTTTGCAAACATATTTTACCATAGATTGTGTTGTTTATAGTTTTTATGAAGGAAATTTGCAGGTCTTATTGACCGAACGCAACGAATATCCGTATAAAGACTGGTGGGCACTTCCCGGATTCTTTGTTGACAAACATGAAGAAATGGAAGATGCTGTGAAACGGATATCCTATGAACTTACTGGATTGAAAGACATTTTTATGGAGCAGTTGGGGGCTTTTGCTGGCGTTAAGCGCCATCCGCAAGGGCGTATTCTTACTGTTGCTTACTCCACTATTGTGAAATATGATGATGTTAAATCTCGAGTACGCCCAGTTACAGACTATATGCGACAAGCACAATGGTTTTCTGTGAAGGAGCTGCCAGAGTTGGCCTTTGACCATAATGAGATCATCGAGAAAAGTTTGCAGAAGCTAAAAACTTCAATCAACTATTCTACCGTGGTCTATGAATTTCTTCCCGAGAAATTCACGTTGACCCAACTGCAACAAGTTTATGAGGCAATTTTAAACAAACCTTTGGACAAGCGTAATTTTAGAAAGAAGATCGCTAATGCTGGCTTTTTGAAAGAGTTATCTGAAGTTCAGAAGGGTGTTTCCTATAGAGCTGCTCGGCTTTATAAGTTTGATAAACGCAAATTTGAGAAGACTTTTGCCGTAGAATAAACGGTATCTACAAGCTTTTTACTAAAAATTACAATAAAATTACATTTATTGACTATTTCCTGATGGTCAAGCCATTTACTTTTTTTACTTTTGAACGTTTTCAGAAAAAAGTCAGAAAGTTTAAAGTAAAAATGGATAGCAAAAAAGAACAAATAATTCAAGCTGCATTGAAGCGTTTCTCTTATTATGGTTTTCACAAAACCACAATGAATGAGATTGCTGTAGACTTGAATATTACGAAGGCTAACCTGTATTATTATTACCTAGATAAAAATGCATTGATTAAAGATGTGTTGGAATTTATCACGAGTGCCGTTGTTGAAGAAGAGATGGTGATTGTGGCGAAGTATCAAGGAAACGTACGGGAAATAGCGCATCAGCTTCTTGAATTGAGAGCTAGGTATATGCGTGAGTACTATATTTTGCATATTAATGAGAATTTAGAGTGGATTAAGGGGCAGGGGATTGCCTGTTTGCTGCAAGAGATTCATTTGCGGGATATTGAGGTTATTAGGATACTTTTTAACCTGGCTATCGAGTCGGGCGAATTGTATTTGTATGATGTAGAACAATCTGCAGTTTCATTTGTAGAAATTGTACGCGGATTGAGTCTGTTGCGCAGTGTGGATGATATTCTTTCCGGTATGCCTAATTCTGATAAGGTTGACGATATTTTACGTAGCCAAAAAGCTGCGGTCGACTTTATCCTTAGTAATAAACTTAACAACATAAATAAAGCAGGATAATTTTTCTAAAGGATGAAATTAAAGTATCTAACTGTTCTGGCTGTTGGCCTATTGCTCCAAGTGAGTAGGAGCTGGGCACAAGAGTTGCTAACTCTTCAACAAGCTATTGAATTTGCACTGCATTCGAAAGCAGATGCGAAAAAGTCTAAACTCGATGTCGTAAATGCGCAAAACAAAATCGATGAGGTTCGGTCGGCAGCATTACCACAGATTACGTTGACTGCCGGGCTTACGTATAACCCTATTATTCAAAAGGTAGCTTTACCAGGTGAGATGCTTGGTAGGCCAGGAGAGACAATCCTTGCTGCCTTTGGACAAAAGTGGCAATCGACACCTACTGTAGCCTTAAATCAGCAGATTTTTAACCAGTCGGTTTTTACCGGACTTAAGGCCGCAAGCACGACGCGTGAGTTTTACATTATCAATAATGAGCTGACTGAAGAGCAACTGATTGAAAAGGTTGCTGTTTCTTACTACGATGTATATACGTCGCAGTTGAATTTGGCAACGGTGCAAACGAATGTTGATAACGCTAACAAGAACAAAAAAATTATCGAAGGCTTGTATCAAGCTGGTTTAGGTAAGAAGATTGATCTTGATCGTATCGTTGTTAATATCAATAATTTGATGGCACAAAAGCAGCAGTTGGTAAACGCTTTACAGTTAAAGGAAAATGCTTTGAAATTTGCTATTGGTATGGATATCACTGCACCAATCGTATTGCCTAAAGAAACTTTTGAAGTTGATGCTGCTATCTTGATGGATTTTGCGGATGTGAATTCACGTACGGAAGTAAAATTGATGGATAAGCAAATTGAATTGTTGGAGTTGAACAAAAAGGCGGAAATAGCAGCTTATTATCCAACGGTTTCTTTAACTGCAAACTATGGATATACCGGATTTGGAAATAAAGTTCCATTTTTTCATGGTCGTCCAGATGCTAGTTGGTCTAATTTCAGTACGCTAGGAGTTAATGTATCTTTTCCAATTTTTAATGGATTTAAGACACGGTCGAAAGTTAGACAGGCGGATGTGGACCTTAAGAAAGCAGAGATTGATTTGTATGACACCAAATTGTCGTTGAGTATGATGAACGAGAATGCGAAGGCACAGGTTAAAAATAGCTTGCTGACGGTAAATTCTAATCGTGAAAACGTGCACTTAGCAAACGACGTGTTGAGCAACACTTCTAATAACTACAGAAATGGTTTAGCGACCTTGACCGAATTGTTAGAAGCGGAACAAGCTTATGCTGATGCGCAAAATAACTTGAATACTTCATTGTTGAACTATAAAGTTGCAGAAGTACAGCTTGTTAAAGCTAAAGGTCAGTTGAAAACCCTAGTCAATAAATAATTAATAATACTAAACCAATCTGAGTATAAGAGTCATCTCACTCAAAAAAATATAAATTATAAAACGATGAAACGTATAATAATAACCGTAATAATTGTTGGAGCTGCTTTAGCAGGTATTATGTTTCTTTTAAATAAGAATAAGGCGAAAAATGAAGAACAAACTGCTGTTGTAGCGGTGCAGAATGCTGCTGTTGCTGTTCGTGCTGAAGATGCCAATATGAAAGAAGTGAATGCACAATACATTACGAATGGTGTTTTCGCACCTAAGCAAGAGGTTAATTTGTCTTCAGAGGTATCTGGTAAAGTTATTCGCGTGTTGGTAGAAGAAGGTTCTTTCGTTAAGACAGGACAAACTTTAGCCGTTATTAATGGTGATAAGCAAAATGTGAGTGTTTCCAATGCACAAGCTGTTTATGATAATGCGAAAAATGAAGTTGCACGTTTTGAAAGTGCTTTCTCAACAGGTGGGGTCACTAAGCAACAATTGGATCAAGCGAAGCTTCAGTTGGACCAAGCGAATAATAACTTGAAATCAGCGCGTATTAGTGCTTCTGACGTAAATATTACAGCTTCATTCTCGGGTATCATTAACAAAAAGAATATCGAGCCTGGTTCCTATATCGCTCCAGGAAATGTAATGTTTGAAATTGTTAACGTGTCTACGTTGAAGTTAAAGATTAAAGTTGACGAGAAAAATATTGGACAGGTTAAGTTGGGTCAGTCTATTAAAGTTGGTTCTGATGTATTGCCTGATAAATCTTTTTATGGTGTTGTTACTTTTATCGCGCCTAAAGCGGATGAAAGCTTAAACTTCCCTGTGGAGTTGGAAATTAAAAACTCCGCGGCCAACGACTTGAAAGCGGGTATGTATGGTACTGCCTATTTCGGTGGTGAGCAATTATCTACGTTATTAGTTGTTCCTCGTAATGCGTTTGTAGGTAGTGTAAGCTCCAACCAAATATTTGTGATTGAAGGCGGAAAAGCTGTATTAAAAAATGTTGTTGCCGGAAGAAGTTTTGGTGATGAGGTAGAAGTAGTTTCTGGCTTAGAGCAAGGTGCTAAAGTAATCACATCAGGTCAAATCAACTTGTTGAACGGAACTCCAGTAGAAATTATTAAGTAAGCGAAATCTATTCCATGAAAATATCAGAAATTTCAATAAAGAGGCCTAGTTTAATTATAGTACTCTTTATTTTACTAACGCTAGGAGGGGTCTTCTCCTACCAGAATATGGGGTACGAGCTGATACCTAAGTTTGAGGTTAACGTGATTACAGTGCAAACTGTATACCCTGGTGCTGCACCTTCCGAGGTGGAAACGTCCATAACGAAAGTTATTGAGGATGCGGTTTCCTCTTTAGAAAACGTGAAGAAAATTGAATCCAAGTCCATGGAGTCCGTATCCGTTGTCGCTATTCAGCTGAATACCGGAGCCGACGTGAACTTCTTGCTGACGGATGCGCAACGTAAAATCAATGCGGTTATCAATGAGCTGCCTGATGATGCGAAGACTCCAGCATTATCTAAATTCTCGCTAGATGACGTACCGATTATCAACCTTTCGGTGACATCAAACTTATCGGAGAAAGAATTGTACGATCTATTAGATCAGAAAATTCAGCCTGTTTTTGCACGTATCAACGGAGTTGCAAAAGTAGATATGATTGGTGGTGAAGAACGCGAAATTCAGGTCAGTGTGAATCCAAGTAAATTGGAAGGCTATGGCTTGTCTATCATACAGGTTCAACAGCTTATTGCTGCTTCCAATCTAGATTTTCCTACGGGTAATGTGAAAACGCGTGATAACCAAACGACTTTACGTCTATCGGGAAAATTTACGTCTATCGAGGAGCTACGTAACCTGCCTATAACGACGCCTAAAGGTGTTGCTATCCGCTTGAGCGATATTGCTGATGTGCAAGATGGTATCAAAGATGTGGAGAAAATATCCCGTCTTGATCGTAAGAATACCATCTTAATGCAGGTATATAAGCAATCGGATGCGAATGCGGTAGCAGTTTCTTCTTTGGTACATAAAACTATTGGCGTTGTTGCTAATGATTATAAAGCACAAGGTATTGATATTCAAATTGCAAACGATACCACAAACTATACGTTGACAGCAGCGAGCAATGTAATGCACGATTTAATGATTGCGATTGCCTTGGTAGCGTTTATCATGTTGTTTTTCTTGCATAGTTTGCGTGATGCCTTCATCGCTGTTGTGGCGATACCATTATCTTTAGTAGGTTCCTTTATTTTCCTTTACTTATTGGGTTATACATTAAACTTAATGTCTTTACTTGGTTTATCTCTTGTAGTAGGTATTTTGGTGGATGATGCGATTGTGGTAATCGAGAATATTCACCGCCACATGGAGATGGGTAAAAATAAAGTGCGTGCTGCTTTTGATGGAGCAAAAGAGATTGGGTTTACCGTTTCTGCGATTACCTTGGTTATCGTGGTTGTATTTTTCCCTATTGCCTTGTCATCAGGTTTAGTATCGGATATCTTACGTCAGTTCTGTGTGACGGTTATGGTTTCGACGATGCTATCCTTATTGGTTTCCTTTACGGTGGTACCTTGGTTGTACTCGCGTATGGGTAAGCTAGCACATATCAATAAAAATAGTTTCTTTGGTGGTATCCTTCATGGTTTTGAAGCTGGGTTGTCGAAATTGACGCATGGTATTTCTGCTATGTTGGAATGGGCATTGAAAACTCGTCTTAATAAAGTTTTAACCTTATTGGTTTCTATTATCTTATTGGTAGCTTCATTTATGCTTATTGGTAAAGGGTATATCGGTACCGATTTCTTCCCAGGTAATGATAAAGGTGAGTTCTACTTGCAGATTGAGTTAAATAAAGATGCTTCTTTGGAGCAAACGAACTTTATGACACAGAAGGCGGAGAACTATTTATCTCAAAAGCCGGAAATTGAAAGTATGATTACTACGGTAGGGCAGGCTTCGGATGGTATGGTAAATACTTCGGGAACGAAATACAAGTCTGAGATTCACATCATGCTCAAGAAAGGGCATAATCAAGAAGAGCCTACAAAGGTATATTCAGCGAAGTTAAGACGTGAGATGGAGAATGTTCTAGTGGGTGCTAAAGTGAAAACGGTGAACATGGGTTTAATGGGAGCGGAACAAGCGCCATTGACATTGACAGTTATCGGGTCATCGCAAGCCGACGCTTTAGAGGCGGCACGTAGCTTTGCGGATGCATTACGCCATATTCCTGGTGCCTCCGAAGTTAAATTAACGTCTGAGGATGGTAACCCAGAGATCAACGTTAAGGTAGACCGTGATAAGATGAACTCTTTGGGCTTGAATGTATCTAATGTAGGTATGACCATGCAAACGGCTTTCTCTGGTAATACGGATACTAAATTCCGTGCTGGAGATACCGAGTATGATATTAATATCCGCTATGACGAGTTTGGTCGTGGTAATATTGATGACGTTAAGAACTTGAAGTTTATCAACGATAAAGGTAACGTAATGAAGCTAGAGCAATTTGCTGATGTTTCTTACAGTTCTGGTCCTTCATTATTGGAGCGTCGTGATAAATCACCTTCTGTTTCTGTACAGGCACAAGTAGTTGGTAAGCCAGCAGGTACGGTGGCTGCAGAATGGCAGACGGAGTTTGAGAAAATTAAATTGAAGCCTGGTGTTTCGTTTAAATGGGGTGGTAATATGGAAAACCAACAAGAGGGATTTGGTACTTTGGGGGTAGCTTTGCTGGCTTCGATTATCTTGGTTTACCTTGTTATGGTTGCCTTGTATGATAACTTTGCGACTCCTTTTGTCGTTTTGTTCTCGATTCCACTATCGTTTATTGGTGCGTTATTAGCATTGGCATTGACAAACCAAACCTTAAATATCTTTACGATTTTAGGTATTATCATGTTGATTGGTTTGGTGGCCAAGAATGCGATCATGCTTGTCGACTTTACAAACCATAAGAAAGAGGCTGGATTCTCTACGTATGAGGCGCTATTAGCGGCCAACCATGCGCGTTTCCGTCCAATCTTGATGACAACGATTGCCATGGTAATTGGTATGGTACCTATTGCTACGGCAACGGGTGATGGTGCCGATATGAACCGTGGTTTAGCAATCGTTATTATCGGAGGCCTTCTTTCGTCTCTATTCTTAACGCTAGTTGTCGTTCCTGTTGTCTACTCGATTTTCGATAGCATCGGCCGTCGCCTAAGTGGTAACAAAGAGAAACCTAATTACGCAGAGCTAATTAGTGCAGACTTCGTTAAAAATGAAGATTATGTAGATGAAATGGCTGCAAAATAGGAATAAAGTTTCCCATAAATAATAAAATATAATTGAAGTGAGCCGCATTGTATGAAAGTACAATGCGGCTTTTTCTGCAATCAGAATATTTGATTTACCCATTTAAAGTAGACTTTAAATGATAAAAATTTGTTGATTCTTACAAATGTGGAATCGCTAGTGTAAAGGTTGTTCCTAAGTCTACGGTCGACTGAATACGAATCGCTCCGTGGTGGAGCTGAATAATTTTGTGGGTAAGCGGTAGCCCGATTCCATTGCCATCGGCTCTAGTTTTATTCTCTCCACGATAAAAAGGAAGAAAGATATGCTCGAGGTCTTTACTCGGGATGCCTATACCATTGTCGGTAAAGTCTAATACAATGTTGTTGTCTTGAAAGCTCACATTTACGGTACACTGTTTATCGTCGGAGAACTTACATCCGTTTTCGAAAAGGTTGACGAAGGCGACCTTTAGCAGGTACTCGTTACCATTAACAGATATCTGGCTTTCATCATCGATTTCACTATTGAAATGGATGTTAACACGGTAGTTTTTATTGGCCTGCTGCACCATTTGTCGTGCATCGAGTAAGGTTTCATCAACCCGAATTGGACGGAAGGCAATTTCGGAAGGATCATAGCTCGCTTTAGCAAAATCTAAAAGACTGTTGGATAGCTTAACAAGCTTATGTGCATCGCTCAGCGTATTTTCAATAACGGCTTTATACTCTGCTGTAGATCGCTCCTTGATGGTGGAGAGTTCTAGCTCAGCAATGATGGCTGAAAGGGGAGTACGCAGCTCATGAGATATATTGGAGACAAAGCTCTTCTGGGCATCGAAAGAACTTTCCAGACGCTCTAGCATTTGGTTGAAGGTGTTTGCTAGCACGGAGAGTTCATCTTTATTGTTATTTGTTTCGAGTCGAAGGTCTAGGTTTGTCGCCGAGATAATTTGTGCTTTTTCCGTCATGCTATTGATTGGGCTAAACACACGTTTCGAGAATAATCGTCCAGCAATAAAAAGCAGTATAATGGAAAGGATAAAAATTAGGCTACTGTTTTTAAGAAGTAGGTCTAGCTTGGTGTATCCATATTGATCCAAAGCAGCAGCCGTAACGATATATTGCTTGCCAGCATAGGAATACATAAGACCAACAACTTGCCAAGGACCTTGATAGAAATGTACCTGCCCTTTGCTGCGTATATCCTTCAGCATGTTTGGGGTTTCTTTGACAAAGTCTATATCTACGGCATCATGGTAGAGGAGGTTAAAGTCGGTGCTGTAGATCGCTACTTCCACCTCGTTTAGTATTTTACGGTTGTTCCGATATATTTCTTGTAGCGTATGTTTATCAACCTGTGCATCCAAGAAGAGGTTCACTTTGGTATAAGCCTCTTTTGTCAGTAGGGTATAGAATTCCTTTTCTCGACTCTCTTTGGCAGAGAAGTAGATGAGCGCTGCGAAAATGAATAATATAGTCGCAGTGATGCAAGTAAAGAGTAGGGTGATTCTAGTTCTGATTTGCATTATTCAGCTTTTAAAATGAAACCCATACCCGATTTTGTATGAATCAACTTATTGTCAAAGTCTTTATCAATTTTCTTACGGAGGTAGTTGATATACACATCGATAAAGTTGGTTCCTGTATCAAAATGAGTGTCCCATACTTTCTCTGCAATTTCAGCGCGTGAGAGTACACGTTCGGGGTTTTGTAGCATATATTCAAGGAGCTTAAACTCCTTTGGCGTCAGGCTAATATCCTTGTTGCTACGTTTTACCAATTTGCTATGCAGGTTCATTTCTAGGTCGCTATAGCGTATGATGAAGCCTGTATGTTGACTGGATTTATTATTCCTTTTTAATAGGGCACGAATGCGGACGAGCAGTTCCCGCATCTCAAAGGGTTTAACGAGATAATCATCCGCGCCAGCGTCGAAGCCTTCGATTTTATCGTCGGTTGTCCCTAGAGCTGTTAGCATAATGATGGGAAGGTCGGGTTTCGTTTGTCGAATCTCCTTACAGAGGTCTAGGCCATCCATTTTAGGCAGGATAACATCCGTAATGACGAGATCATAATCATGCTGTAGCGCTAGCTTCTTGCCCGATAGGCCATCATAGGCCAGGCTGCTGCTAAAACCGTGCTCGGTTAAACCTCTTTGTATAAGCTCGGCAACACGAAGATCGTCTTCAATAATAAGGATGTTCATATTCAAAGTTAGGAATTTCTTTGCATAACAGGAGCTGTAGTCTAGCTTAATACGCGTTCCTGCTATGCGCTATGACCTTTTAGGCCAATAAAAAAGCCTTCCGAATATTCTTCGGAAGGCTTGTGGGTTAATTCTATGCTTTTTGATTAAGGGATATAGTCGTAAACACGAACATAATCAACCTCCATCACAGCAGGGAATGCGCTGTCATCAACACCTTTGTGTCCACCCCAGAAACCGCCAATAGCTAAGTTTAAAATCCAGTGGAACTTTTGGTCAAAAGGCCAAGCTTCATGGCCTGTTTTCTCATTGTCGAAATGGAAAAGTTCAATATCATCAACGAAGCCTTTCATGTATTCAGGCGTCCAGTCGATACGGTAGGTATGAAACTCGTCCGATGCTTTACTTATCTTTTTTGTTGCTGTCTTTTGCGTACCAATAGAGTGGTGATATGCTTTGGTGTGAACCGAAATATGAACAACATCAGGGTCATACCCCACATGCTCCATGATATCGATCTCGCCAGAGCTTGGCCAACCGCCGTATTTCCAGTCTGTAGGAAGCATCCATACGGCAGGCCATGTGCCTACGCCATGTGGTGCCTTTGCACGGGCTTCAAAACGACCATATAGGAAATCGCCCTTACCCTTACTTACCAGACGTGCTGAAGTGTAGTTTAAGCCATCTTTTTGCTCTTTGATAGCGGTTATTTTAAGGACACCATTATCTACATATGCATTTTTAGCATTTGCATCCGTATAGTATTGTAGCTCATTGTTTCCCCATCCGTTGTTTTGTGAGCCTACATCATAAGACCACTTTTTTGGGTCAGGAAGACCTTTGTAGTCGAATTCATCAGACCACGATGGCTGGCTTGCAAAGCGTTGTTTATCGGCAATAGGTGCTGCGGTAGCGGCATTTAAAGGGTTGCCCACAAAGAATGGAATATTAGCTGTCGCTACTTTATTGTATGGGTCAGAGACGTAAACAAACAGGCGGTAGGCACCAGGTGTTGTTGGTGCTGTGATTGTTGCTTTATTTTCGGCTAGCGGGTGTACCAAATCGCCGATAACATCAGGTCTATTTTCGCGGTCGCCACCTTCTTTAAGGTCGGTGCTTTCGTGAAGCAGTTCCCAGCGCGCTGTTAGTTTATCATTGTTTGGGTCCGTCACGAATGCTTCTGCCGTATATTCTTGTCCTGGTGTTAATACCACATGGTCTGTTGCTTTTTTGCCTGCCAACAATGCTGATTCAATATGTGGCGCACGATTTTTAGGGTATTTGCCTGTCCATAAGTATTGCATGACATCGACTACTTCACTTTCTTCACCCTTCTCGGTGAAAAGACCATACCAAGTAGGTGTTCTTTCTTGTTTTTGTCCCCAAAGGAAAACATAAGAACCTAGGCAGTTTTTGTCCTTGGCAATGGAAGCTTCATAGCGGCTTTTGTAAACAGCTGCTTTTTCGCTACTTGTTTCCTCGATGGAAGCTTTCCACGGTGTTTGTGGGCCTTCCCAGTGGCCTGTAGGACCCCATTCTGTTACAATATATGCTTTTTCCCATCCCGCTTCGCGAATTTGTTGCGGTACGGACGCTAATCCACCATATACTTGTACGGCGATTAAATCTAAAGAAGGACATTTAGCTTTTATAAGATCAATCTCTTTCTTGTTAATGCCCGCGAGCATAGTTGTCACCAAGTGATTTGGATCTACCGAATGAATCATATCGGCAATTTCATTTACAGCATCCC
Source organism: Sphingobacterium sp. MYb382 (assembly GCF_037572665.1). NCBI lineage: Bacteria > Pseudomonadati > Bacteroidota > Sphingobacteriia > Sphingobacteriales > Sphingobacteriaceae > Sphingobacterium > Sphingobacterium sp. MYb382. The sequence continues at coordinate 37,520 of NZ_JBBGZT010000029.1, read as the reverse complement.
ATACTTTAGGGTTACTGTAGTGTAGATTTAGTTCATTTCCAATACCCCAAGCGAGTAGGGCAGGGTGGTCTTTGAATTCAATAACTTCTTTGCGTAAACGCTCCAATTGCTCGGCTACAGCTTTAGGGTCGTTGTAGTCGAATCCGTGTCTTTCAACACCTACACGGAGGCCTAAAGTCACGGTAAGCCCTAGTTTATGCGCTTCGTCCAGTGTTTTTCCGGCGCCAGCCGTACTCCAGGTACGTATGGAGTTACCACCATAGTTTTTTAGTCTGTCGATGTAGTTTGTGCCACCAGCACCTTTAATAAAGTAAGGTTTACCATTACGTAGGAGTTGAAAACCAGTTTTGGTCTCCACGATGGTGGCTTTGACGGGCTTTTGCTTTTGAGCTAAAGCTGTCGTGTGGACGGAGAATATACTCAGGACAATCCACAGCAGTACAGGTTTAATTTTCATATTTAAATTGTTAGGTTGATTATCAAAGGGCTTGGTATGCTAACTGACTAATCTATAAATAGGCTGAATGTCGATGTGTATCGAGAGCATTCAGCCTATAGTTTTATTCCTGAAAGATAGGGAATTATCTATTTAAAATTTGGATTTGTGTCAATTTGTGTTTGTGGGATAGGAATAGATTCACTTTGTCCCGGTACAAATTTGCTACCAAACACCTGTTGTGCTCTTCCTGTGCGAACTAAGTCATTGAAACGCTCACCCCACCACTCACAAGCAAACTCAGCACGACGCTCGTCTAGGATTTGTGTCAGATTTACGCCTGTTATTGTCGGCATTTTTGCACGCCCACGAACTAAGTTGAACGGAGTATCTCCATTTTGGCCTTTACGTACTTTTGCTTCAGCATTTAATAATAAAACATCAGGGTAACGTAAAATACGAACATTGTTGTTTGCTCCATATTCTAATCTGCCAGCTGTCATTTGCGATGTTGGCAAGTAAGATTTTCCATTGAAATACTTGATTCCGTGCACGTTTCCATATACTTTATCGCCACTAGGCGTCTCTTTGTAGGTGTCAGGCTTGCCATCTATTCCACAGTGGAGGATTGTTGTATTTAGACGTGTAAGATCACCACGCTCGGTTAAGAAGTTGACGATATCTTGCGAAGGTGGAATCCATCCAGCACCATTAATGGCGCTTCCTTTTTGTTCGCCAGCAGGTCCTTGCCATTTAAAGAAGGTTCCCCAATCCACACCAGGACGAACGATATCGCCTGTAGGCAGACCGAAATCCGAATATTGAAGCTCGAAAAGAGATTCATTAGACAGTTTTCCTGGAATTTTAAATAATTGGTAGAAATCACTGTGTAGAGAGAACTTGTTGCTGTTGATGATTTCATCTGTCGATGCTAATACGTCATCCCAGTAGGCACTACCATTGTCATTTCCAGCTAGGTCGGCAGCAACTTTTGCTTTAAGCAATAAAGCGGAGTATTTCGTGATAGCTCCTTTATGAGTCGTTGCTTCATTCGGGCGAATTGCTGGTAAGTCTTGAATACAAGCATTCATCTCATCAAGGATGAATTTTCTAACCTCTTGTGCGCTACTTTTATGAATGGTAGTTAGGCGAGCGATATCGGAACTATCAAAAAGAATAGGCACATCACCAAAAATACGGGAAGCCATCAGGTGGGCATAGGCACGTAGAAAACGAACCTCCGCTTTATACTGTCTGTTGAGGGCTTGGTCTTTAGCATTGTCTGCTGGGATTTGCGCAGCAAACAGATCGAGCTCCATCAGGGCATTATTTGCTGTAATAGCCAAACTGTAGTAGCTAATCCACGACTGGTTGAGACCCCAGTAAGACTGAACCGTCACGTCACGTTGAAAGCTTTTGATGGCCATCAACTCCGGGTTGTCGGTTGGGCTTGGTGCCCCTTGTTGGAAATCGTCATCACGCATACAACGGATAGAAAGGTCAATCCAATGGACGAGGTTATCATCCGAAGCGGAACGGTATACGCCAGAAACCGGCTGATACATTAACGCTGTATTTTTATAGTTTATTTCTTCAGAACGCTGTTGGTTCTCCAAAGGTTTATCTAAGAATTTATCACAACTTGTAAGCGATGCTAACCCTATGCAGCCACTTAACAGGAGTAATTTATAGTTTTTCATGATCGTCATTTTTAAGGTTTACAAAAAATTAGAAAGTTACTTTAAAGCCTAAGCTGTACGTTGAAGCCGTAGGGTAGACGTTAGCGTCATAGCCCATGCCTGTAATTTCTGGTGTAAAACCGCTGTATTTAGTGAAAATTAAAGGTCTGTCTGCTGTTGCAAATACGCGAACAGGAATGTTCTCTTTCAAGTTGAAGCTATAGCCCACTTGGATATTTTGAACACGTAGATAAGCACCATTTTCTACAAAGAAAGAACTCGATTGTAAATTCCATGCAGCAGCGCTACCTTCAGCCGATGGTGACTTATTTGTCGATCCTTCGCCTGTCCATAAACCATTGATAAAGGCTGCATCAGCATTCATTTGAGGATATTTACGACGCATCGCACGGTTTAAGTTGTGGATTTTGTTTCCAGAAACACCTTGTAATACTACGCTCATATCGAACTTTTTGTAGCTTAACCCTAGGTTTAGGCCGAATGTTAATTTCGGCAAGTAGCTACCTAAGTTTACGCGGTCAGACTCGTCTAATTCACCGTTTCCATTCTGATCTTTATACTTCAGATAACCTGGTTTAATCGGGTTATTAGGATTTTGCTCATTATAACGGCTTGCAATTGGATCTGCGTTGATCTCTGCTTGGTTTTGGTAAACACCGGCTACTTCATAACCGTAGTAGTAGTTAATCGGTTGACCAACTTCGATACGCGCAGGGAACTCTGCCGACCAATCTGGGAAACCATTCATAATATTGGCAAGGCCACCAAGATTGGTAACTTTATTTTTTAATGTTGTTAAGTTGGCGCCTACATTGTAGCCTACTTGACCTACTTTATCTTTCCAATCTAAGCTAAATTCCCAGCCACTATTGTCTACCGTACCCCAGTTTCCATAGACACGCTGCCACATAAATGGAATTGGTCTGCTGAAAGCAAGGTCTTTTGTTTTACGGTGGTAGTAGTCAACTGTACCCGTTAAACGATTGTCTAGCATGGTGAAATCTAAACCACCATCCCATTCTTCGACAACTTCCCAACTTACATTGGTGAAGAAACGGTTAACACGATATCCCGGAACACGGCTACCGATAGCATCGGCTGTACTTCCAAATATTGCAGAGTTGCCATTGCCTGAGTTAACAATTGCATATCCAGCATTTGGTTGGATACCATCGTTACCCAAGAGACCCCAGCTACCACGTATTTTAAGGTTGCTAAATAGGCTTTGGTTCTCCATGAATTTCTCCTTACTGATTACCCAGCCTAAACCTACAGAAGGGAAGTATCCCCATTTCGTTTGGTATTTAGAGCTACCATCGGCACGGAATGTTGCTGTTAAAAGGTATTTATTTTGGTAAGCATAGGTACCTCTGGTGAAGAAAGAAACTCCCGAATTGCGGAATCCATTCTCGCCATAACCTGTTGCTGAACCTATCCCTTGGGCGCCTTGGCCTACATACCAAAATTCTTTAGCTGCAGGCACATCATTAGCAGATACCCAAGTTTCGCGCCAACGCTCTTCACGTGTAGATTGACCTAAGAGTACTGTCCATTGGTGATCGCCAGCATTGTCTTTATACGTTAAGAGGTTGTCCAGAATATAGTTGTTATTTCTTGACTGAGTCGAACGTAAGTAAGAACGGTCGTTACGCTGGTTGGTATCGATATAATATATCGGGTTGTATTGTGTGCGGTGTGATGAATGGTGACGTTGGCTAAGCTGCGAACGGAATGTTAATTTTTTATTCCAGAAATCAGCCTCTACATACGCATTTGGCAACACTTGGAATCCTTTGCCTTGGTTATTGTTGAAATGGGCTGTAGCCAACGGATTGTTGAACCAAAAGCCTGAATTAATACCTAGTGATGATGAACTACCGAATGGGATAGGATCCGTGCCTGGCAAAGTAGGGTCATAGCTAGGGTATAATGGTGATGCAAAATAAGCTTGACGGAAGGCTACGTTATCTGGTGAGAACGAGTTGAAGTTGTTCATGTGAACAGAAAAACCAACTTTCACCCATGGCGCTAAGCGTGCTTCTGTTTGCATACGCATATTATATCTACGGTGGTAGTTCTCCGCATCCATGATACCATCTTGGTGTTGGAAGTTACCACCAAAAGTATAGGTAATCTTATCACTTCCACCTTGAATATCCACGTTGTGGTTGGTGATTAACGCTTTAGAACGTAGCAACTCATCGTACCAGTTGGTGTTTTGTGTCGGTTTGCCATTTTCACCACCAAATTTAGCAATGGAGTTGTCGACGATAAATTTATCGCCTTTGGCGATAGCATAATCTGCATATTGCTGCCCATTGGCCATCTTAAGGACATTACTTGCTGTTTGGAAACCTGCATAGCCATTGTAGCTAACGCGTGTTTTCATGTTTAGCGTACCTTTCTTGGTGGTAACAATAATAACACCGTTGGCTGCTCTTACCCCATAGATTGCCGCCCCCGAGGCATCTTTAAGAACAGAGATATCGGCAATATCGTTCGAGTTTAGGAAGTCGATGTTGTCCATAAACATACCATCAACAACATAAAGAGGACCTTCGTTATTGAAGGAGCCTACACCACGGATACGTACCGTTGGGCTTGAACCGGGAGCGCCCGAGCTCACGATTTGAACACCAGAAACGGCACCCTGTAGGGCGTCCATTGGGTTGGTAACGGTACGCTTGTTTGCCTCTTCCATATTGACCGTAGTCACTGGCGCTGTCAAGTCGTTTTTACGTTGCGTACCGTAACCGACAACAACTACTTCGTCCAGTTGGAAGTCTGCATCTTTCTGTAATTGTAGGTTCATTAAAGAGCCATTAATCGCAACGGTCAACTTTTTGTAGCCGATCGACGAAAGCTGTAGGGAGTCTGCCGTGGCAGGAACAGCAAGCGTGAAGGCACCTTGTGCATCCGTTGTTGTTCCGATTCCAGGTTGTCCCTTTACCGTAATGGAGGTCGCGAGGGGTGCTCGTTGGTCAGATAATACCCTTCCCGTAATGGTTTTGTTTTGTGCTTGTGCGCTATTGACAGCCACCAATAATGGTGTCGCTACCGCAAATAGGAGTAATTTGTTTTTCATGCACGATTGAATTAACATGTAGGAATTAAAGATTTATAAATATAGTTGACCTCAAAAATAAAGGCATTTGCTGGCTATTCCCTAAAAAAGCACTACATCATTTATACATCATACTGCGTTTTTGGCTCTTTTTCCTATATTTGTGCTACTTCGGAGGTACATCAGCTCCTGGTATCACCTATATATGAACATTCAAAAATTTTGCTTTTTTGTTTTCTTATTTTTTGCTCCTTATCTACTTTTAGCTCAAAATCTACTCGGTATTCCGCTGCTGTATACGTATAGTAAGACGGTGTTTCAAGGAGGAAGTCGTACCTGGGATATCAAACAAGATAGACGTGGTATTATGTATTTTGCCAATAATGAAGGGATGATAACCTTCAATGGTAAGCAATGGAAGCGCTACGTTTTACCCAATCATACCATTGCTCGTTCACTATTTATAGATGTCAAGGATCGTATTTATATCGGCGGACAAGGCGAGTTCGGCTACTTCGAGGCTGGCACAGAAGGCGACTTAAGCTATACTTCGTTAAAGAACAAAGTGCCGCAGGTGTATCAAGGTTTTTCTGATGTATGGAATACTGTGGAGCTCGGTTCTTCCATCTTTTTTAGGACAAGTCACGTTATTTTTGAATGGTCTGACGGTAAGATAAAGGTGCATCGAGCACTCCAGGAATGGGATTTTATGGGGACGGCCGCAGGGCGACTTTTTGCACAAGACAAGAAGCAAGGTCTTCTCGAATATAAGGAAGGACGCTGGGTATCCATTGCCACATCTTCTCTTTTTTCGGGTGTAAAAATAGCGGCTATTTTTGAAGTTAAAGATGGCGAGCTGCGCATGGTGACGCAAAACAATAAAAGCTACCGTTTGCAAGGTTCCCAATTGGAACGTTTGGCGGAGTCTAGCTATCGTGATTATTATACGCCATCGGCGCAAAAAATCAATGATGCCGAGTATGTTGTTGCTACAGCATCTAAAGGTTATGTGGTGTATCGGATGAACGGTGAATTGCAGCAGGAGATTGGGGCTGCCGAGGGGCTCCCTAATCGGAATGTATCTAGCATTTTTGTTGATCAGCAGAAGAATATATGGCTTGCCGTCGACAATGCGATATCAGTGATTAGCTATGGAAGTGCCATTCGTTATTTTCGTCCAAACTTGTCGAATGATGTGACCGGATATTCAACACTTGTTTTTAATAATCAGTTGTATATGTCGTCGTCCAATGGTGTTTATCGTGCTCCTTTGTCGTCGACAGCGAAGGATCATAGTTTTTCGGCGGGTCGTTTTACCTTAATTACCGAGAGTGATCGTGGTGAAGCGTGGCGCTTGGAAGTATCGAATAAGGAGCTTTTCTTAGGGCACAATCGTGGCCTTTACAAGTTTGAAAGGGAGCAGTTGCGGCCTTTGTCTTCGGGAGTCGGTGTTTGGCGCGTGCTCCCGTTGTCGGCAACTTATCCCGTAGCGCACAGCTTGGTGGGTACTTACTTTGGGATCGATCTGTTAAGCTATACAGATAACCAATTTACACATCGCTCGTTGAAGGGCCATTTTGATTCGTATCGATTTCTTGCGCAAGATGAGCTCGGTAATGTTTGGTCCTCTCATCCGTATCGCGGTATTTATCGTTTGAAAGTTGATGTCGCAAAAGGAGCGTACAAAGCGCAGCTCTTTACGGATAAAGAAGGCTTGCCTTCTGCCTTTCAGAATTATGTGTTTAAGCTTAAAAATAAAGTGATTTTTACGACGGCTGAAGGTATCTATACGTTTGATAACCAAACGCAACGTTTTGTACCAGCACCTATTTATGCTGCCTTTAAAGGGATGGCAGTTACTTTTATGCAGGAGGATGCCGAAGGTAATCTGTGGTTTACGAGCGGTAAGAAGGTCGGTGTAGCTCGATATATGCCACAAGATGGCCGCTATAAAATCACGTTCTTTCCTGAAATTGAAGGTCTGCATACCTCTGGTTTTGAGAATATCAATCCATACGATTGGAACAATATATACATAGGTGCTGAAAAAGGAGTAATCCATATCAATGATGAACAGTACCGCAAGGAGGCACATAAGCCAGAAGTACTTATCGCGAGTGTTCGAAATATCGGCTTGAGTGATACCACGCTTTTTAATGGTTACTTTCTATACCAAGAAAATGCAAAGCAGGAGCAAGGAAAGGCACAGATTCCACACTTAGCTTCATCTTTTGATTCTTATCGTTTTGAATATGCTGCACCGAGCTATGGTGTGCACGCTTACCTTACTTACAGCTATATGCTGGAAGGATATGATAAAAAATGGTCTAATTGGTCGAAACAAACGGAGAAAGACTATACAAATTTGTCTAGTGGGACCTATACCTTTAAGGTGAAGGCTAAAAATAATCTTGATGAGGAGTCCGTTGTTGCCAGCTATACCTTTGTGATTAGTCCGCCATGGTACAAAACTATTTGGGCTTATTTTATCTATCTGTTATTGGCTTCCTGTTTATTTTATTTCATAAGGCAAGCACAGCAGCGGGCTGCCGCGATGCAGCAACGTAAATTTGATGCGCGTGTGGCCGAGCTTCATTATATCCATCAGCTGGAGAAGGATAAAAATGAGAAAGAGATTGTTAAGCTTAAAAATGAACACCTAGAGCATGAGATTCAGTCGAAGACCAAAGAGTTGGCTAGCACCAGTATGCAGTTGATGGAGAACTCGGGTGCGCTGACACGCTTACGTATGGAGTTGACGAAGCTTGATAAAGGGATGGAGACGGACGACCTTAAGCGTATAACTTCGCTCCTGAAAGATGTAGAGAGTAACACCAGTAATTGGGACCAGTTTGCCACACATTTTGATGAGCTTAATGATGGCTTTTTACATCGTTTGAAGCAAAAGCATTCTGCATTGTCGCGTAATGATTTGAAAGTTTGTGCTTATTTACGATTGCATTTTACGTCTAAGCAGATCGCACAATTGCAGAATATATCGGTCCGCGGAGTAGAAATTCATCGTTACCGATTACGTAAAAAGCTGGGTATCGAAACCGAGCAATCATTAAATGATTACCTCAGCAATATTTAAGTCTTACAGTCAAAAATTTATCTCAGTTATATTTTTTATTTATTACGATTTGAACATGATTGGATAATGGAAAATATGCTTATTTTCATGAGCTTAAAATTGTCTAATAGGATAATTTAAGGCAGGCGTGCGAAAACACGAGTTAATGTTTTTTAATAGGCAGAAAGTCAGTTGTATACATGATGGGGAATAATCGTCGGAAATTTTTGAAAGATAGCGGAATGCTATTGGGTGGATTAATGCTCGTAAGCGAATTGAAGGCTATGGGACGGGTTCCGGCAGCAAATCCAATCGTGTCGTCTGCCTATTTAGGTGAGATCCGTTTATTTCCTTATGGTTTAATACCCGCCGGATGGATGTCTTGTGATGGAAGTATGCTATCCGTTAGCGACTACCAAGCGCTATTTAATATGATTGGTGGTACCTATGGCTCGATTGCTAATGGGAAATTCCAATTACCCGATTTGCGCGGTCGTGTGCCTATTAATTTAGGGGGTAATTATAATGCTTTAGGCATAGCAGAAGGGGCGCCAAAGCATACCCTTACGCTCGCAGAGTTGCCAAGTCATAATCATGGAGGTAGTGCCAATTTGCAATATGCTTTTGGAGGGGAGGCTGTGTCTAGCAGCCCGAAGGCTAATGTTCCAGCAAAGAGTAATACCTATGTAAACCGTTTTGCAGGTACTTTTGATGAAAGAAATGACTTGCTAATCGATGAAGTAAAACTACATGTTGAAGCGGCAGAGCCCCATGAAAACATGCAGCCTTATCTAGCGCTTAATTTTTGTATTTGTGTACATGGATTTCCTAAAGATAGCACCACTTTGGCTGCACCAAAGTCATTCTTAGGGGAGCTCCGTATATTTTCCTTTAGGAGCGATATTAAGGGATGGATTCCTTGTGACGGCGTCGATCTACCTGCTACGGGTATTTACGAAGAGCTATACAAAGCTGTTGGAAAGACTACCTATGGATGGGCTGAGCCGGGTCGATTTAGGTTGCCCAACTTAAAAGAGGCTGCTCCTTTAGGGCTAGGGCAGGGACCAGGTTTAAAGTATCATTATCCGGGGAGTGCTGGCGGAAGTAAGGTGGTCAATATTACCACGAACGGATTGCCTCGCCACAGCCATAAAGTTGTTTTTTCTAGTCTTGTTGCCGAAGCTGCGGATACAATTAATCCTGTAGATAGCTATCCTGCAGAAGTTGTTGGTGAAAATCTATATGGTGCTGTTGTAGGCAATGAAACCTTCGGAAGTGCAGCTGTTCAATCTCGTGGAGCGGATGAAGCACATAATAATATGCAACCCTTTCTGACTTTAAATTTTTGTGTTTCCGAAAAAGGAGACTTATCATCGGGTACGGCCAACGATTATTATTTGGGTGAGATTAGGATGTTGTCGTCCTTTGATATCCCGAGCAGGTGGTTGTTGTGTGATGGTCGAGAGTTAGGCATCGCACAGCATCGGAAACTGTTTGAGCTTATTGGTGCTACTTATGGAGGCGATGGTGTGCAGACTTTTCGTTTACCCGATTTACGCAGTCGTGTGCCTATACATTACGGGAAAGATAACACCTTTGATTTAACCTATACACTTGGCCAAATTGGTGGTTCAGAAACGGCAGCCTTGTCGTTAAGCCAAATTCCTGACCATGGACATTTTAATACAGAGGCTTTAAAAACGCATGCTAACCGCTATGTTTTAGCTTCTGCTTCGGGGGCGTCTGCTAGCCCTACTGCGCAAGCTAAATATCCAACCATTACACCGATGCTGAAGCAGTTTGGAAAGACATCATCAACGCATAAGACTGGTGCCGTATTATCTGCGGAAACGGCCATCGAAGGCGGGCAAGTGGCACATGATAATATGCAGCCTTTTTTGCCGGTTAATTTTATTATTGCTAGCGATGGATTGCTACCTGTGCAATCGTAATGCGCCTTAAAAATAGGCTTATTTTTCTGCCAAATTCATAGGAAGCGAATTAGAATCGCTAAGCTAGTACGTGTCGACTTTTGCGATTAATTTTCTTTATAGGGATAATTTGGCGAAGGCCGCGCTTGATGTATTCCTTCGTGTCATCTACGCGTTCATTATGCTTTTTTAACAGGGGTAGTGATGTGTCCTATGCTTACTTTTTTAGCTATTTAGTAGTCGGTTTCGTGTACACTTTTGTTAAGTGCAGCTGGCGTATAAAATACGTAAAATGGCAGTTTAAGTGTTTTAACAATTGTTTTTAACGACTGTAATATTGGTCACTAAAGTTAAAAATAAGCGTTAATTGCTTCAGAATGGAGTTAAAAAAATATTCTCATAGTAAATTCACTTATTAATTTATTTATTTGATAATCAATTAATTGTGTTGATGTCCCCTATTTGTCCCCCCTCAAGATTTGGAGGTAATCTCTTTATATTCCGTACTTAGAGTAGTAAAGGATTAACTAACCTTTAACCGACCGCTTGTGCGGTATACTGAAATGAATATTACGGGTTGTATTGTTTAAGTCGCAATACAGTTTGTTAAACAACTACTACTTTATGGATAATAATAATCGTCGTGATTTTTTGAAGCACAGTGGCTTGCTTTTGGGGAGTCTTATGCTCTCGGGGTCGGTTCTCGGTAAGGGAGCTGAAGGAACTAATTTTGGTGGTTTCGAGCCTTATCTAGGAGAGATTGGGATCTTTCCTTATGATTTTATACCTCGAGGGTGGGCGGCCTGCAATGGGCAGATAATGGCTATAAGAACGAATCAGGCCTTATTCGCCCTCTTAGGAACTATGTATGGCGGCGATGGTATGAACACTTTTGCTTTGCCGGATTTACGGGGACGTGTGCCTATTGGTGTTGATTCAAATTCTTATAATTATGTTCAAGGACAGCAAGCGGGAACAGAATTCCATTCATTGTTGGTCAGTGAAATACCTTGGCATAACCACGAAACTAGCAATATTGAAATTAAGAAACACGTGGGGGGGCAGGCTAATCAGACTACACCAAAAAATGCTATTCCAGGAAACAATGCGACTTATGCGAACCGTTTTTCTTCCGATTATGATGAAGAAATGGAGCTTATCTTCGATTCGAATAGTAGCATAACCGGTGGTAATATACCGCATCCGAATATGCAACCTTTCCTTGCTTTACAGTTTTGTATAGCCGTAACTGGCGATTATCCACCTAGAGATTAATTATTATGGCAGGAATTATTGGAGAAATCAGAATATTTGGATTTAATTATATCCCAGCCGGTTGGATTGCATGTAATGGACAAGTGCTACCAATCAGGTCTCCCACCCTTACATCACTTTATGCTATTCTAGGAACCACTTATGGTGGAAATGGTACGACAACTTTTGCTGTACCCGATTTACAAGGTAGAGTCCCTTTAGGGATTGGTCAGGGACCTGGGTTAACGCATCGTGATTTAGGGGGAAAATTGGGGAAAAGTGATGTAAAGCTTGATCCAACTGAGATGCCTTCGCATTCGCATTCTTTGAAGGCATCAGCACCTGTAGCGACAACTGCTGACAGTATTAATCCTGTAGGAAATTATTACGCGCCGAGTACTGAAGCGTTATACTCGAGTCAATCTACACAAGAGCCCATAGCTAGCACAAGTAAGGTTGTTCCTGGTGGCGTTGGGGGTATTATGCCACATAATAATATGCAGCCTTATTTGGCGCTGAATTTTGGTGTTTGTTATTCAGGCGAGTTTCCCAGCGATAGCAGTTACACAGGAGAGGATACTTACATCGGAGAGATCAGAATGTTTGCTGGTCAACGGGCGCCTGGAGGCTGGAGCTTTTGTGATGGAAAAATACTCCCTATCTCGGGGAATGATGCTTTATTTGTCTTAATAGGAAATACCTATGGTGGCGATGGCCAGACAACATTTGCATTGCCTGATATGCGTGGGCGTGTGCCGCTAGGGCGGGGCCAAGGAGCGGGGCTTACAAATAGAGCTCTAGGACTGTCTGGGGGGGAGGAGCGTGTGACACTTTTGGTGACACAGCTACCAATGCATGCTCATGGTTTGGATGTTTCCAATTTGAAACTTGTCGTAAAGCAGTATAGCAACGGATCGTCTTCTGGAACGTCGTCGTCTTCATCAGGTAAGTATTCAGCTATTGTGCCAGGTTTAAAGCAGTATGGGAAGACAAAAGGTACGGATAGTACAAGTTCTATTCTTTCAGCTAACTTGACGTCTGAAGGTGGTAATATACCACATGAAAATATGCAACCTTCGTTGGGTGTGAATTTTATTATTGCGCTTAACGGAATTTTTCCAAGCCGTCCGTAAATCGGAGTAATTAGTACTAACAAAGAAACTTTTATTTCATAGATATGAAAAAAAAATACCTGCTGTATTGCTTCGCCTTCTTACTACATTTTTTTAGTGTAATAGGGACGCTAAGCGCACAATGTACCGATGGTCTCGGTCTTGTTGCTTTTACAGGTTATCAAATTGCAGACAAAACAAATCCGCAAGGTCAGCAAGATCAATTTTCTTTTGTCCTGCTGGATTATATTCCTGCAAACACGTCGCTTTATTTTACCGATCTAGGTTTAACATCAACAACAGCTTTTCAAGATATTGTTAATGCCAAAACGGATGGTGTCTTAAAATGGACGACATCCACAGCACTAGTTGCGGGAACACATATCGTTATTAAAGTAGGAGGTCTAATCGCTTCTAGCGGGACGATCGAAAAAATCCGCGGAAACTTTGGCTTTGGCCTAGGAGGTGATCAGTTATTTGCCTACCGTCAAGATAATGTGCCCGGCAGTATTGAAGCCGCACTACTAATTAATAAAGCCAGTTGGGACACTGCGGTAGGAGTTACATCTTCCAGTAAGTCTGTGGCGCCGGCAATTGATGCGGCAAAGAAGCAGCTTAAAATTGTCAGCTCCGCTGATGAAGATGCTTTTCAAGCTCGCTGGGGCAGTGCGCTAACGTTTACCGGAAATCGCGCCGCGTTAAGACAGCAAGTGGCAGCGACCAACTTTACGAACTTTACGAGCTTAAATAGCGATGCGGTACAATTAGCCAATTTAGCCATAACTTGGAATGCGGATGCGCCAACAAAAAGTACCATTCAAAAACAAGATAACCAGCTTAGTATTGTTTCTAATGCGTGTTATTTTCAGTGGCAAAAGAGTACCGATAATGTGACGTTTACAGATATAGAAGGAGCTGATAACTCTATATATACCTTAATGCCAACAACGGAGTCGACTTGGTACCGCGTTAAATTAATGGGAGCACAGGTTATTTATAGTGATTCATTCACATTAGGCCCAGCTCTAACGACTAGACCGTTAGTTATGGTTTGGAATACCGAGTTAGCCTTGTTGAATATCAATATTGTAAACGTTGTCGGAAATACAACACGCTATACCTTAAGTTTACAAACCACAGTTGGCGAGTTAGCAGCGACGGGAACAGCGGATGTATCGGTTAGTCGTGCTAATCAAAACAAAAATTTAACAATCACGGGAACAGGACCTGATCTAAATACTTTCTTAGCCCGTGGTGCTGTTAAATTAATACCAAGCACGGACTATTATGGGAATATTAATGTCAATCTTACCTTAGTAGAAGAGCTGACTCCGACCGTAAATATTGCTTCGGCAACGACCGCTGTTACGGTAGGAAGACCTCCAGTCCTTGTTGCACAAAATTATTCGACATTTAAAAATACGACATTAACCGTTGCTGCTGCAGATGGGCTGTTGAAGGATGTTATAAATTTAGATGGAGGTACTTTACAAGTGCAGGTTGTTACAGGCCAAACGAATGGTTCGCTTACGCTCAATACTATTGACGGATCTTTTACATTTACACCTATTAAAGATTTTGTAGGGGAGGGTAGTTTTAGTTATAAGGTATCAAATGGGACGCTAGAAAGTGCGGTAACGACGTCTAAAATTTTAGTTAAAGAAACAGCTGCTTCTGTGTCTACGGTATCAAGTCCCAATCTTAATAAAATTTTTATAGCGGGCGATGCCGTTTATATTGATGTTAATTTCGATAAGCCCATTTTTGTGAGTAAGACAGCTGAAGGACCGAAATTAAAACTTCGATTAGATAATAATGTAACGAGGACAGCTGTTTTTCAATCAGCCGCAAATCGCACAGTGCGCTTTAAGTATATCGTGTTGGCGGGGGATGTGGCAAGCACGAAGCTAAATTATTACGATGTAACAAGTTTAACTTTGGAAGGGGCATCGATTAATAATGTTAGCGGTGTGCCTTCTACCATAACTCTACCAGCTATCGATGCTCCTGGTAATCTTACCGGAGTTCCAATACGGATAGATGGAACAATACCTACGGGCGATTTTACCATTAATCAAGGGGGCACTTACACCAATACGAAAAACGTTAAAATTTTCACTTCGATTTCAGATCCGAACGTGAATAAATTAGAGCTATCTAATGATGAAACAGTTTGGACGACGGTGCAGGCTGCTAGTGCGGGAATCCCATGGACACTTAGCGATGGTGATGGAGCAAAACTAGTTTATCTACGTTTGACAACTGCAGTAGGAAATAAGGGTCTTATAGTTAGGAGTATAAACTTGATGACGACCGCTCCTGTTGTGTCAGGAGTTGCGAATAACACGGTTTATAATACCGATCGTACCATTACTTTTAATAAAGGAACAGCAACTTTAAATGGTGCTGCTTTTACCTCGGGAACTGTCGTTAAGATTGATGGAGGTTATGTGCTTGTCGTAACGGATGATGCTGGAAACACGACAATCGTGAATTTCGAGATCGATAAGACACCTCCAGCCAAACCTACTGGCCTAAAGGCTGTGTTTGTCGCTGGTACGCCTGATAAAGTCGTTATATCATGGAATGCCAACACGGAATTTGACTTAACAGGCTACAGGTTGAATATTGATGCGGGTGGAGCAAATATCCTGAATCAAACCCTTGGAAAAACCGTAACCAGTTATGACTTGACTGGTTTTGAACCGGGTGAAGAATTAACGATTGGTTTGACGGCTTTTGATCTTCCTGGAAATGTGAGCGTAGCAGCGACCCTCAAATTCTCGCCGAAATTTACGCAGACCATTAACTTTGCAGCTTTAAACGATGCGGTATATGGAACAGCGGATCGTTTGTTGCAAGCGACAGCGAGCTCTAATTTGCCAGTCACATTTAAGACTTCAGACGCTACCAAAGCTTCCGTTTATCAAGATGCTGCGGATGGTAATGCATGGAAAGTTAAGTTCTTGAAAGCCGGAGAGGTCGATATCATCGCGAGCCAACTGGGGAATGATCTGTATGCAGCAGCGCCTGTTGTTAGCCGTACGCTGACAATCACTAAAGCAAACATCACAGGCGTAACGTTGCCGAATGCAAGTTTTATCTATGATGGCACAACGAAGTCTCTTACTACGACAGGTACATTGCCTACTGGAGTGACTATTGGTACTTATACCGGTAATGCGAAAACAGATGCCGGTATCCATACGGTGACGGTGCAGCTATTGGGTGGTGATAACTATAACAACCAAAAGTTGACGGGTACGTTGACGATTTCTAAAGCGACAATAGCGGGTGTTACGCTTGCCGATGCTACTTATACGTATGATGGTACCGCTAAATCTTTAACTGCTGCGGGTATTTTACCGACCGGAGCAACGACGGGTACCTATGTCGGTAATGCGAAAACGGATGCTGGTACTTATCCGGTTACGGTTACTATTACTGGAGGAACCAACTATGAAGATTTAGCGTTGACGGCTACGCTGACGATTAGCAAAGCGCAGATCACAGGGCTTACCTTGCCAAATGCTACCTACACTTATGATGGTATAGCGAAGTCTTTAGCGGTAGCTGGTACATTGCCGACAGGCGTAACGGTAGCTGGTTATACGGGTAACACAAAAACGAATGCAGGTACATATACCGTGGAGGCTACACTTGCTGGTGGTAATAACTACATAGATAAAACCTTAACAGGTACATTGACCATTAATAAAGCGGCTATCAGCGGGCTTACTTTGCCAAATGCTACCTACACCTATGATGGAACAGCCAAATCATTAGCGGTAGCTGGTACATTGCCGACAGGCGTAACCATTGATTCCTACACGGGGAATGGTCAAACAAATGCGGGTGAATATGATGTGGAAGCGCTTGTGACGGGTGGAGTCAATTATTTAGATAAGACGCTTACTGGAACCTTAACAATTAATAAAGCGGAAATTACAGGTCTTACGCTTGCTGACGCTACTTACACCTATGATGGCATTGCCAAATCATTAACGGTGGCAGGTACATTGCCAGCAGGCGTGACGATAGCTGGATATGTAGGCAATGGCAAAATAAATGCTGGTACTTATCCTGTTGAAGCTAACCTTGTTGGTGGAGCTAACTATACGGATAAAACGTTAACCGGTACGCTGACAATCACTAAAGCAAACATCACAGGCGTAACGTTGCCGGATGCAAGCTATATCTATGATGGTACTGACAAGTCTTTAGTTGTTACAGGTGCATTGCCGATAGGAGTCACTGTTGGTGCTTACACTGGGAATGCGAAAACGAATGCAGGCGTGTATCCAGTGAGCGTACAGTTGTTGGGTGGTAATAACTACAACAATCAAACCTTAACGGGTACGTTGACGATTTCTAAAGCGACAATAACGGGTGTTACGCTTCCTGATGCTACCTATACCTACGATGGTACGGCTAAATCTCTAGCTACGACAGGTACCTTACCGAGCGGAGCAACGACGGGTACCTATGTCGGAAATGCGAAGACGGATGCAGGTATTTATCCGGTTGCGGTTACGATTGTGGGAGGTAATAACTATCAAGATCTACCATTGACGGCTACGTTGACGATTAACAAAGCGCAGATTACAGGCCTTACCTTGCCAAATGCTAGCTATATCTATGATGGTACAGCGAAGTCTTTAGCGGTAGCTGGTACATTGCCGACAGGCGTAACGGTAGCTGCTTACACGGGCAATGCGAAAACGAATGCAGGTACGTATACGGTAGAGGCGATGCTTGCTGGTGGCAACAACTACGTAGATAAAACAATTACGGGCACGTTAATCATCGCGAAGGCTGCTTTAGCAGGGGTTACTTTCCAGGATGCGAGCTTCACCTACGATGGAAAAGCGAAGTCATTAGCGCTTATTGGCAGCTTGCCTGCAGGCGTTACGTTCAGCTATGTCGGTAATGGTAAGACGGAAGCAGGTCAATATGCGGTGGATGCGGTAATTGATGGCGGCAATAATTATATCGGAGAAACGCAGCATGCTACCTTGACGATTAATAAGGCTACTTTAACTGGATTAAGTTTGCCGGCTGCGCGTTATACCTATGATACGTCAAGCAAATCATTAGCACTGGTTGGCACATTGCCTTCAGGAGCTTCTGTAAGCTATATCAATAATGCACAAGCGAATGCAGGCTTGTATGCAGTACAAGCGCTGGTGAGCGGTGGTAACAACTATGTTGACCAAACGCTGACGGCGAACCTGCAGATCGATAAACTTGACTTAAGCTATCTACGTCTTTTGGATAAGACGTATGTATATGATGCGAATACGAAGTCGCTTGCTGTTGATGGGCTGGTACCAAGCTTCGTTACCCTAACGTATGACAATAATGGTCAAAATAAAGCTGGTCAGTATTTGGTGACGGCAACAGTAGTAGGAACGGCAAACTACACAGCTGTATCTTTAAAGGCTAACTTAATTATTAAGAAAGGGCCTCAGAAGATTCTAGCGGTGAATGTGCCAGCTACCTTGAGTCGTGATGCTGGAAATATTCCAGTAGAGGTACGTTCGGTGAGCGGTTTACCGGTATTCTTAAAGGTTGACGACCCGATGGTGGCAACGGTTAAAGATCATCGATTAGAAGTGTTGCGCCTAGGTACGGTCGTTATTACGGCTACGCAGCCTGGCAATGAAAACTACGAAGCTGCCGAGCCACTTTCGGTAACAGTTCGTGTAGTGGCAGCGCCAGATGCACAAATACCAATCATCGTGAATCAGGCTTTATCGCCAAATGGAGATGGAATCAATGACTTCTTGATTATGGAAGGTATCAAAGACTTCCCACAAAATAAGGTGACCATTTTTGACAAGGCAGGAACGGTACTTCAAGTGATTGAAGGATACAACAATGTGGACCGTGTGTTTACAGGAGATCGTCAAACAGATGGTACCTACTTCTATTACATCGATGTGAAAGATGGTAATCAATGGAAAAGACAAAAAGGATTCTTTGTGCTTAAACGTTCTGCTAGATAATTGATTTAGGTGATTTATGAAAAATACAATGTTGAAATATCAGATACATATTATAGGCCTAGCAATGTTGCTCCTACCTTTTTTAGGTAGGGCGCAACATGGCGTTAGTTATAACCAATTTGGGCAGCTAAAGAATACGTTTAATAATTCGTTAAGCACGATGGATGAGCACGGTAGCTTCTCTGTTTTAGGACGTCGACAATGGGTGGGAGTTGATGGGGCTCCTAAATCTGTTTGGGCATCTGGAAACGTGAAGCTTCGTCCCATCGATATGTCGGTAGGGGTAGATTTTAAGCAGTCTAGCCTCGGTGTGGTTAAAGAGAGTGAGGCCACTGCTTTTATTGCTAAAGCGGTACGCATCTCGGAAGATGAATATTTAAGTTTATCTATGGGGGGCGGATTAATCTACTTTCAAGGGAATTATAACCAACTGGATGGTGGTGATCCTTCGTTTCGTGATAACATTCGCGAAACCAATGGTATTTTAAGCATCAGTACTTCCTTTTACCGTAAGGACCGTTTTTATGCCGGAATTTCTATTCCACGTTTATCGCTTATTCGCGATAAAAATAGAGAGTATGAATTCCGTAATATCTACTATGCAACGGCAGGTTTCTTGTTCCAATTGGATGATGCTTTTCATGTGCGTCCTTCTGTTTTATTTACGAAAAAGGATGACCGTGATATGCAGTTTGACCTAAGTGCTTTAGTCTTTATGGGTAAGAAAATCGGCCTCGGTATGGGCTTGCAGAGTCAAGGGGATTTATCTGCATTGATGCAGCTTAATTTCGGTGATTTTGGCTTAGGCTATAGCTACCAATTTAGCCCGAAGAGTACAACGGTAAATCAGCGTATCTCCAACAATACCCACGAGGTAGGGTTACGCTACCGCATAGGTGGTATCGGCATGCTGTAAGCGAAGCGATACTTTAAAAAATAGGCTACTTTCCCAAAGGGAGGTAGCCTATTTTTTTAGGTATGAACGTGCAGCAAGACTAGCTGATATCCGCTGGGTTGCTTTTGATTATTACTATAAAAACCAGCGTAGCGCAGGACGATTAACCAATGGCGAAAAGAACCAAGGGATAGACGTAAAGATGATGAACAAGGCAATGCTATACCAAATTAAGATGGTTTTGAATTTATCGCGGTCGTTGTTTTTAGCTTTTAATTTAATTGTGGCTACGCTGATGAGGATGACGCCGATAACCATCATTAAGCTATGCTCCATGCCGAAGAAACGGATTTCCCGCAGGTGGACTCCCTCTTTAAAGTTTTGCAGAAAATAGTTAACAATGGGACTTAGGCTGTATAGCGAAAGTCCGATAAGCAGTTGGATATGGGCGATAGATATACAGCTTAAACCTAAGAAGCGGTCGCTCTGCCTGTATAATTTATTTGTTTTTAAACCATAGTAGCTGCGTGTAATTCCGGCGATAAGGGTGGCCAGAAGCAACCAACGAATGATGGAATGAAGGATTAGAAGTGTCGCAAACATGTTTTTCTTTAAGCAGATAAAGATAGGAAGAATAAAGAGAATGGATTCCCTAAGGTGATGAACATCATTTTTCATATTTTGGCATCCCATGATGCTAGAAAAGTAAAACTTACGCAATATCTTTTTTGATAGTCCCATTATGTGAAATGAAGGACTTATCTTAGTTTCTTAATTTTTTTCCTTTTATGAATGATAGTATAGTGTCGCTGATAACACTGGAAGAGTTTACGTCAAACTCATCTTTTCCTTTGCGATCTAAAGAGTTTTATGCGGCCGATGTGACGATTGAAAATATCCGGATTCAACCGAATAAGCTGTATCGTTCGGATTGCTTTGGCGTGATGATTCTGGAGGAGGGAAGCATGTTTTACAGTATTGGGGACCATGAGTATCAAATTACCAAAGGTGATATTCTTTTTTGTGTGCCTAAGGAAGCTTTTCGTTTTCTGTACTTATCGCCCGACGTAAAAGGAAAGCAGATTTCATTTTCTATTGATATGCTTCATGACGCTGGTTTCAACTACCGCACGAATGATATTATTAAAAGTTTCTCCAATAATATCTCTTATATCATAAGACATGAAGAGAGCCTTTTTAGGCGTTTGTCGTTCCATATCAGCGAGCTGACAGCTTTAAACGACGCAGCATTAGAAAACTACTATGCTGATGAGATGATTTGGCACCATTTCTCTTTGTTGATGTATGAGATTGATGTGTTCCACCGAGCGGTGCCCGAACAGTTGACGAACAGCTCCCGTGAGGAAGAGTTGACGACTGCCTTTTTCACGCTTGTGCGTGATCATTACGTAGAGCACCATGAT
Organism: Sphingobacterium sp. MYb382; assembly: GCF_037572665.1. NCBI lineage: Bacteria > Pseudomonadati > Bacteroidota > Sphingobacteriia > Sphingobacteriales > Sphingobacteriaceae > Sphingobacterium > Sphingobacterium sp. MYb382. Next base: position 16,623 of record NZ_JBBGZT010000029.1, on the reverse strand, counting down.
GTTCAGTTTTATGCAGATTGTTTGCACGTGAGTCGTAAATATTTGAGCCGAATTGTCAAGAAAACAATGGCCAAATCGCCGAAAGATATTATCAATCAAGTGCTGCTTATTGAAGCCAAGATTCTATTGCGTAATTCCAAGAGCAATGTGAACCAAGTGGCGGAAAGCTTAAAGTTCTCTGACCCTGCTGTGTTTAGCAAGTTTTTCAAAAAGCATAGCGGTGTGAAACCGAGCGAATATAAGATGGCAGACCTCTTCTAGGTGGTCTGTCACACTTTTGTCGAAAAGAGCTGAATTGCACTTCTGTGGTGTCTTTTGGACAAGTTTTGGCGACTTAGCATTTGCTTCCTACCTCCAAAAAATAATGATTTTTGCTGCCAGATAAAATTAAAGCAAATTCATTATGAAGCGAAATTTCGTTTTTACGACATCCTTATTCATTCTTTCTTCCTTACTACTATTTGCTAGTTGCGGACAAGGCAACGCAGGCGAGGGGCATCAGCAGGGACCAGCTGAAGTACCGATGGCAACGGTCGCTACAGGAAATGCGACTATCCAAAGCGAGTATGCGACAGCCATAGAAGGGCTTTCTAATATTGAAATCCGTCCACAAGTATCCGGCTATTTGACCAAAATTATGGTCGATGAGGGCGATTATGTGCGCGCGGGACAAGTACTTTTTAAAATCGAAGACCGTGTTTACGAAGAGCAATTAAACCAGGCTAAAGCTGCTGTAGCAACAGCAGAAGCGAACTTGGTGACGGCAAAAATAAACTTAGACCGTAAGCAAGAGTTAGCGACGAGCAAAATTGTGTCTGATTTGCAGGTGCGCGAAGCACAGGCAGCCTATGACGCTACAAAATCGGCCGTAGCGCAAGCGAAGTCTACCGTAGCTTCGGCACGTATCAATGTGGAGTTTGCGACTATCAAAGCACCTGTAAGTGGCTATATCGGTCGTTTTAACTACCGTTTGGGAAGCTTAATTGCGCCAAGCAATGCTTTGCCGATGACAGTGGTGTCTGATAATCACCAGGTATATGCTTATTTCAGCTTAAGTGAAAATGATTTTGTGGCTTTCCAACGCGAACATACAGGTAATAATATTGCGGAGAAACTGAAGAATAGTGCACCTGTTTCCTTGTTGCTATCCGATGGAGAAACGTATGCCGTTCAAGGTCGTATTGATGCGGTAGAAGGTCAGTTCAACAAAAGTACAGGCTCGATTACTTTACGTGCTCGTTTTGACAACCCTAAAGGAGAATTGCGCAGTGGAAACACGGGCAAAATCAAAATCGAAAGACATATGGAAAATGTATTGCTTTTTCCTATAGCCTCGACGGTGATGATTCAGGATAAAGTTTTTGTATACCTCGTTGATGCAGCAGGCAAAGTGGCGCAAGTACCGGTAACGGTAAGCGGTAAGTCTGGCAATGACTACATGGTGAGCGAAGGTCTTAAAGAAGGTGATAAGTATATCGCTACCGGCTTTGAAAGATTACAAAACGGAATGCCTGTTGTGGAGCAAAAACAAGTTGAAAACAAAAAATAAAAAAACCTTTACATGTTAAAGCAAATTATAAAACGCCCCGTATTAGCAACGGTTATTTCCGTGCTATTGGTGATCCTCGGGGTGGTGGGGATGCTGAGTCTCCCGATTACAAAATTTCCAGATATCGCACCGCCAACGGTGATGGTGACGGCCATCTATCCGGGTGCCAATGCGGAAACTATTGCCCGTTCGGTAGCTCCTCCTTTAGAGAATGCAATCAATGGTGTAGAGAATATGGATTATATTACTTCTACAGCGAGTAACGATGGTACGTTGAACATCACGGTGATCTTTAAGTTGGGTACCGATCCCGATCAGGCGGCTATTAACGTGCAGAATAGGGTATCGCAGGTGACCAACCAGATGCCTGCAGAGGTTATCCAGAGTGGTATCACCACCTTGAAGCGTCAAAATAGTATGATCGCTTTATTGACGCTTACGAGTACGGACGGCTCTATGGATGACCTTTTCTTAGAAAACTATGCGAAGATTAACGTCGTTCCAGAGATTAAGCGTATCAAAGGCGTTGGTGATGCGATGGTGTATGGTAATAAAGATTATTCCATGCGTATCTGGTTGGATCCAGCGAAGCTGGCATCTTACGGATTAACGCCTAATGATATTGCACGTGCTATACAGTCGCAAAACTTAGAGGCTGCTCCAGGTCGTTTTGGTGAGCGTAGCACGGAAGCTAAGGAATACATGATGCGCTATAAAGGTAAATTTACCGAGCCCGCTCAATACGAAGAGTTGGTGGTACGCGCGCAGAATGACGGTTCCGTATTACGTTTGCGTGATGTGGCTCGTGTAGAATTTGATGCATACAACTATGGTGTAATATCCAGCTATAATAAAAAAGGTGCCGTATCGATGGCGATCTTCCAGATGGCAGGTTCCAATGCTAATGAGGTACAAATCGCGATTGAAGCGCGCATGAAAGAGCTGGGGAAATATTTCCCAGGGAAGATGGAATATAAAATTCCGTACGCGACGAAGGAGTCTTTAGATCAGTCGATCAAACAAGTAATGACCACGTTGGCAGAAGCCTTTATCTTGGTATTCTTGGTGGTATTCTTGTTCTTACAGGATTTCCGCTCGACTTTAATTCCGGCGATAGCCGTGCCTGTATCTATTGTAGGTACGTTCTTCTTTATCAAGTTGTTCGGCTTTTCGATTAATATATTAACGCTTTTCGCGTTGGTATTGGCCATCGGTATTGTGGTGGATGATGCGATTGTCGTCGTCGAGGCCGTCCATGCTAAGATGGAGAAAAAGCGATTGAATGCACGCGCTGCCACGATGTCGGCGATGAGCGAGATCTCGGGAGCGATTGTATCTATCACCTTGGTCATGTCGGCGGTATTCATTCCGGTAGCCTTCATGGATGGCTCTACAGGTCTTTTCTACCAGCAGTTTGCGTTGACCTTGGCCATTGCGATTATCATATCGGCGGTAAATGCCTTGACGCTAAGCCCAGCTTTGTGTGCGCTTTTGTTGAAACAGCATGATCATGCACCAGGTGAGGAGCATAAGAAATTGAGCTTCAAGCAGCGTTTCTTCGCGGGCTTCAATGCGGCATTCGACAAGCTAACGATGCGTTATGGTCGTGCCGTGTTGCTATTGCTGAAGCGCAAATGGTTAGCTTTCTCTATCCTGGCTATTTTCGCCGGTTTGTTTGGCTGGTATACCATGACGACTCCGAAAGGATTCATTCCTGATGAAGATCAAAACTTTATTATCGTTACGGTAAACTTAGCACCAGGTGCATCGAAAGATCGTACAGCGAAGGTGATGAGTGATGCAGAAGATTTTCTGCTGAAAACACCGGCTGTAAATGAAGTAATCGGCGTAGATGGTTTTAACCTTTTTAGTGGATCTTCATCTTCAGCAGCGGGTGTATTTTTTATTAAACTTAAAGACCCAAAACACCGTGGTGAGGTTAAAGATATTAATACCGTTATTGGCCAAGTGCAGCAAGGATTGAGTGTCGATAAGCGTGCTAATTTCTTCGTGTTGAACACACCTACGGTGGATGGTTTCGGTAATACCAGTGGTATGGAGCTGGTCTTGCAAGATCGTAACAACGGTGATTTGCAGCAGCTAGGTAATGTATCTTACGGTATGATGGGTGCGTTAATGCAGCGTCCAGAAATAGCTTTCGCATTTACGACGTTTGACGCTACATTTCCACAATATGAGGTCGCTGTTGACGAGGTGAAGGCTGCCCAGTTAGGGGTTACGGTGAGTGATATTTTGGGCGTGATGCAAGGGTACTATGGTAGTATTCAGGCTTCCGACTTCAACCGTTTTGGTAAATATTACCGTGTGTTGGTGCAGGCTACGCCGGAGACGCGTACAGATTCCAAGTCATTGGAGAGCATCTTCGTGAAAAATGCAAAACAAGAGATGGTACCAGTGAGCACAATGGTGACGTTGAAGTCTATCACAGGGCCAGAGGTCGTAGAGCGTTTCAACTTGTTTAATGCGTCCAACTTGACGGTAATGGCAGCTCCAGGCTTCAGTACAGGTCAAGCGATGGCGGCGGTGCAGGAGGTTAGTAAAGATGCTTTACCGCAAGGATATAGCTACGATTATAAAGGGATGAGCCGTGAGGAAAGTCAGGCGAGTTCGCAAACGACGGTCATCTTTATCTTGTGTATTGTCTTTGTATACTTCTTGTTATCTGCTCAATATGAAAGCTATTTAGTGCCTTTTGCGGTTCTATTATCTATCCCTGCTGGTTTGTCGGGTGTATTTATGGGTATCGGTATCGGTGGTATTGCTAATAATATCTACGTACAGATTGCGATGGTCATGTTGATTGGGCTTTTGGCGAAGAACGGTATTTTGATTGTGGAGTTCGCTTTGCAACGCCGTTTGGCCGGAAAGAGCCTTATCGCCTCGGCGGTAGAGGGTGCTAAAGCACGCTTGAGACCTATCTTGATGACTTCTTTTGCCTTTATCTTGGGTATCACTCCTTTGGTATCGGTAGTCGGTCCATCAGCTTTAGGAAACCATTCTATTGGTTATGCGGCAATTTTCGGGATGCTTGTTGGTACTGCGTTAGGTATCTTCTTGACGCCGGTATTGTTTGTGGTATTCCAGTATTTCCAAGAGCGCATAAGCGGTAAGAAAATCGAAGAAAGCGTTTGGGAATCTTAATGTAAAACAGGGTAGCTGCCTGCTCTAGGGTAGGCGGTAGCCTTTGAAAAATAATGTAGACACATGAAATTGAGTAAAAATATAGGATACGTAAGCAGTATGTCGCTCTTGGCCACCGTGCTGTGGAGTTCGTGTAGCGTACAGCAGCGGGAGCGCCCTGCCTTGGTGCTTCAAGATACCTTTCGACAGGATAATAAGGTTTTGGAGCTGGATAGTAGCATTGCGAAAATTGGCTATGGAGACTTCTTCAAAGATCCCGTTCTAGTAGGTTTAATCGACAAAGCGATGGCACAGAATAATGATCTGCAGGTAGCTTTGAAACAAATAGATATTGCCGAACAAGGGTATAAGCAAGCGAAATGGCTTTATGCACCCGTGGTGCAGGCTAATGTGGGTAATGTTTCCGTCAATCGTCCTTCTAATAACAGTATGAACGGGATGATGGCTAGCCAATTTATGGGACAGCGCTATACGATGGATTATACTTCGGCGGTAAATATATCGTGGGAGTTGGACGTATGGGGAAAGATCAAAGGGCAGAAGCAAGAGGCATTGATTGATATCTTGAAAACTCAAGAAGCCAGCCGTGCCGTGAAAACACGCTTGGTGACCGAAGTGGTACAAGGCTATTACAATTTGTTGATGCTCGATACGCAGCTGGGGGTGACGAAGGAGAACTTGCTCTTTGCGGATAGCACTTTAGCGATTATCGATAAGCAGCAGCAGTTGGGTATTGTCAATTCTTTGGCGGTCGAGCAACAAGCTTTGGTGGTTGATCAGATTAAGAAAAGCATCCCTGCTTTGGAGAGTGCTATTCAGATTCAGGAAAATGCATTGAGCCTTTTGACAGGGTCGATGCCTGATCGTATTGCGCGTAAAGGTAGCCTACATGAGGTGTTTGTGCCGCAGAACTTAGCAACAGGTGTACCTACCGAGTTGTTGAGCTATAGACCTGATATCAGAAGCCGTGAGCTCGATGTACGTCGTAGCGCTGCTTCCATCCATGTCGCGAAAGTAAGCATGTATCCAGGTTTAAATATCACCGCACAAGGGGGGTTGAATGCTTTAAAAGCACATAACTGGTTTAATGTACCAGGTTCCTTGTTTGGTTTAGCAACAGGAACTATTGCACAGCCCATTTTTAATGGTCGTCAGTTGAGAACACGCTATGAGCAGGCTAAGATTGCGGCCGATCAAGCGGAGCTTAACTTTAAGCAAAGTTTATTGGGCGCAGTAGGGGAGGTTTCCGATGCATTAATACGCATCGAAAAATTGCAAGAGCAGGAGCAAGTGGCGGCATCGATCTTAGGTCGTTCGAGCCAGTTGGTCAATCATGCATTAAAGCTGTATACCTACAATGATGCTACGTATCTAGAAGTTATCAGTGCACAAACCAATAAGCTTCAAGCGGAGCTTGATGTAGCAACGATAAAAGCGCAAAAACTACAGGCTATTGCGGTCTTGTATAGATCTCTGGGCGGCGGCGCCCTATAACATATTGCTGAGGCTTTCTATGCGTTTGTGATAAGCCTCAGCATGTTTTAACTATATTTTTTAGACTATTACCCTATGCACATTAACCGTACTTTCGTTCTTGTACACCCTGATGCTCTTGGCACCATGACAGCCATCAATGATGACGCCATCGCCAGCTATGATCGTTTTATTTTGGTTGATGATGATGTTGATACATTGAATGATCTGGCTATGCGCCTAGAAAGTCAAGAGAAAGACGTCGTTATCCTAGATAAATGCGAAGATATTCTTCCTTTATTATCGACTTTCGACCAGGCCGAAAGACAACGTGTAGTGCTGGAAGTCTATCCACATCATTAAGTAGCACTATGCTCCCGAGGGAGCGTAAGCTGAAAAGGTCTGCCTAATTTAAATTTGGGTAGACCTTTTTTGTTTACAAAAAGCTAATAATTACTTCATCATGAGCTTATATGCAAATAGCTATCTTGTCTTAAAGTAGTAGGTTTCAAGGTTTGTTTAGTTTGTGATACTATGCTAAGTTGTTACATAGTAATGCTTTACTTTATTTTTTTATTACTATATTTAACCTTACACAAATAATAATGAGGCTCTCTAGGACGCTTTTCCGTTCACAGGGCTGTTATTTGTCCAAGCTGACTGCTACTTTAAAAGTCAATCGCTACCTAATTTATAACCATACAGAAAATAGAAAGAATAATTTTTCGTTCTAAGTAGGTAGATGCTTTTAAGGCTATTCGGTTTTAGTAAATTCTCGCTTTGCGAGATCCTAAAAGATTCAAAAACCCTTTAAAAAGAAACATTATGGAAATTACACACATCAATGAAAAAAGTAAATGGTTGGCGTTAAATGATGAGATTCAGGTAGGCGAACTACATTACCTTTTAGAAGGTCAGGAGTTAGTAATTACAGCGATGGAAATAGAGCCCTATTATCGTAGTAATAGTGTGGTGGGCGATTTGTTATTGGCGGCAGTAGATATGGCGAAGGTGTTGCAATTGAAAATTAAATTGCAATCGGAGTTTGCGCTTTCTGTATTTGAGCGTTTCCCCGAATATAAAGATCTTTTGATTGCTTCAAAGTAAGAAGATATTGATTAAAAATAGGTAGATGAGCGATGTCGCTACTTGTATTTTTCTATTTTTGTAGAAGAGCTGATTTTATGTCCTTTTGTTGTCCGTTTGTGGATGCATACGAGATGCAGGTAGTCGCTCTTTTAAAGCAATAAAATAGAAAGCATGAAAATTATAGGTGTTATTCCTGCGCGTTATGCGTCGTCCCGGTTTCCGGGCAAGCCTCTGGTTGATATCGCTGGTAAGTCCATGATTCAACGTGTCTATGAACAAGTGAAGGCTTGTGCTGCGCTGTCTGAGGTAATCGTTGCTACGGATGATTTACGTATAAAAGAACATGTAGCATCCTTTGGCGGTAAAGTGGCTATGACCTCCGCGGCGCATCCCTCGGGAACAGACCGTTGTGCCGAAGTGATGCAGGATTTTCCGGACTACGATGTCGTAATTAATATTCAGGGCGATGAGCCTTTCATCAATCCCGAGCAGATCAGTTTGCTATGTTCTTTATTTGAAGAGGCCGATACGGATATCGGTACCTTGGTGAAGCGTATTCACAATTATGAGGAGCTGTTTAATGAAAATTCGCCGAAGGTGGTTTTTACCACGAATAAGCAGGCTTTGTACTTCTCTAGGCAGACGATTCCATTTCAACGTGGCGTAGCCAAAGAACAGTGGCTGGATAAGCAAGCCTATTACAAGCATATCGGTATCTATGGCTACCGTCGTGCCATTTTAAAGGGTATTACCCAATTGGAGGCTTCTCCCTTTGAGCAGGCTGAATCTTTAGAACAGCTACGCTGGATAGAGAACGGCTACCGGGTGAAAGTCGCTGAAACAACCTTAGAGACTGTGGCAGTTGATACCCCCGAAGATCTAGCGCAAATTATGAAGACTTATTTTTCAATCTAAAAATATAACTTATTTTACAAAGCCCAGGCATCGTCTGGGCTTTGTAGTTTTTGTACCTTTGCCGGTATGAGTAAATATGCCGTTATTTTCGATATGGATGGGGTGATTTGTCACACGAATCCTTTTCATGCTTTGGCTTTTCAAGCTTTTTTCGATAAGTACAATATTCCTTACACCGAAAAGGAATTTGAAGATCATATGTATGGTAAGCATAATAGCCATATTATGACGTACTTCTTTAAACGTCCTATTCATGGTGCCGAACTGGTAGCGCTAGAGGAAGAAAAAGAAGGGTTGTTCCGTAAGATTTATGCCGATCACGTAGAGACGATTCCTCACTATATTCCTTTCTTAAATGGGTTAAAAGAGGCTGGTTTTGCGACAGCTATTGCTACTTCCGCACCGCGTGCGAATATGGATCTGATTGTTGATGTATTGGGTATTCGAACCATGATGCAATCTATTTTAGCAAGTGAGGATGTTAAGCTCCACAAACCACATCCTGAAGTATACCTACAATCGTCGAATACTATTGGCGTGCCGCCAGAAAATTGTCTTGTTTTTGAAGACTCTTTCTCCGGGATAACGGCTGGTTTGAACGCAGGAATGAAGGTAGTGGGCGTATTGAGCACCCATGCTAAAGCTGATTTGCCGCCTTGCTCTTTTTATATCAACGACTATTCGGAAATTAATGCAGCTAAAGTTATGGAGCTGCTAAAAGGGTAAGTGATGTTATCGGAAAGTTTAGCTTTAATAGGCTCGCCACAAGGCTGGGCCTTGTACTTCTGTTGTGCCATGCTCATCGGTATGTCCAAAACGGGAATTCAAAATGTAGGGACACTCACCGTTCCGCTGTTTGTGCTACTTTTTGGTGCTAAGCAGTCTACAGGGATTGTGCTTATCCTCCTATGCTTCGCCGACCTTATTGCTGTCATCTACTACCGTAAGGCTTTTCTATGGTCGGAAGTAAAGAAACTACTGCCCATGTCTTTAATCGGGTTATTCACGGGCTTGTTTCTCGGACAGTTTATTGATGATAAATTGTTTAAAATCTTGATGGGCGCTTGTATTATTGTCGGTATTATCGTGATGCTAGGTTTAGAGCGTAGCTCCAAGGAGCGTCAAGACCGTTTAGTGAAGCATAAAGCTTATGCACCTTTCTTTGGCTTTATACTAGGCTTCTCCACCATGATTGGCAATGCTGCGGGGCCTGCGCTATCCGTTTATATGCTTTCTAAGCGATTGGATAAGTACACCTTCGCTGCAACGTCTGCCTGGTTTATTATGCTTTTAAATCTCACGAAGGTACCTTTGCAGGCTTTTGTATGGCACAATCTGAGTTGGGCAGGTTTTTATCTCAATGTGATGGCTATACCTTTCATCCTGTTGGGTGGAATCATCGGAATTCGACTCGTCAAAATATTACCAGAAAAGCTGTTTCGTTATCTTATAATGGGGCTAGTCTTAACGTCTGCTATGCTGCTTATACTTTTGTAAAAGCAGCATTTTTTTTGTTCTTACGGACTGTCGATTTGAGGATATGTTAAAGCTTGTTAAGTCGCTTATGAATATCATTTTTGTGAGAACATTTTTGCTGTTTCATCGTTTATTTAGAAACATAAAATTTAATTACGATGGCTACATGGAGTTTAGACAAAGCGCATAGCGAACTAGAGTTTCGCATCAAGCACATGATGATTTCAACGGTAAAAGGACTGTTCGATGATTTCGATGTTCATGTTCAAGGGGATCCTGCTGATCTTGCTAGTTTACATGTCGAGGTGAGCATTGCTGTAAATTCTATCAATACGAAGAATGAGCAGCGTGATCAGCATTTACGTAGTGAGGATTTCTTTAATGTAGGCGCCTTTCCTAAAATTACGTTCACTTCAACGCAGCTTACAGCGAAAGGAGGCGACGATTATACCCTAGAAGGAGAGCTTAGTATTAAAGGACAAACAAAGGCCGTTAAGCTTAATCTAGAGAATGGTGGTGTAGCTGTTGACCCTTGGGGGAATAAAAAAGCTGGATTTACCGTGAAAGGTGAAATAAAAAGAGAGGATTTCGGCTTGACTTGGAACACCGTACTCGAAACAGGAGGTGTAATGGTGAGTAGCGATGTGAAATTTGAAGCTAATATTCAATTTATATTGACTTAAAAATCAGTTTAATAGATCATGAGTGCGGTTTTTCTTTCGGTAAAAGTGAAATAAAATTTTGAGAGAAGGATAAAATTTGTACTTTTGTCGCGGAGAGCTGGCAGAGTGGTCGAATGCGGCAGTCTTGAAAACTGTTAACTGTCACAGGTTCGGGGGTTCGAATCCCTCGCTCTCCGCAGAAAAATCCCTCATCGAAAGATGAGGGATTTTTTGCGTTAGCGAGGGTTCGAACCTTGCGTGGGCCGGGGTTCGATCCGCAGGAGGCTCAGGGCTGTGTGTGGGGATTGTGGGGCTGAGCCAATCCCGAGCGTATGTTAGGTCTGAGCAAATGATATTCATTGTAAATGAATGATATTCATAGGTCTGCTCTCCGCAGAAGAGACCTTCCCAAAGAAGGGTTTTTGCGTTAGCGAGGGTTCGAACCTTGCGTGGGCCGGGGTTCGATCCGCAGGAGGCTCAGGGTTGTGTGTGGGGATTGTGGGGCTGAGCCAATCCCGAGCGTATGTTAGGATTGTGCAAATGATATTCATTGTAAATGAATGATATTTATAGGTCTGCTCTCCGCAGAAAAGACCTTCCCAAAGAAGGGTTTTTGCGTTAGCGAGGGTTCGAACCTTGCGTGGGCCGGGGTTCGGTCCGCAGGAGGCTCAGGGCTGTGTGGGGGGATTGTGGGGCTGAGCCAATCCCGAGCGTATGTTAGGATTGTGCAATCCTACAAATCGATTATGTCATCCTGAGCCTGTCGAAGGGTTACGCATAATCTCTTAATAGCTAAGACTAAATTTTCTCACCGCTTCCTACGGTCGCTCGAGATGACGGTATTTGAGGGTAGTTTTTTTCTCAGCGTTACAAACGCTTTTCTAGGGCATCCTCGTTACAAACGAGGACGATGTTTGTTGTGGTAAAAGAGCACAATATGATGCGAAGGGTGACGTATAATCTCTTAATAGCTAAGGACTAAACTTTCTTAACGCTTCCTGCGATCGTTCGAGATGACGGTATTTTAGGGAGGTGTTTTTCTCAGCGTTATAAACGCTTTTCTAGGGCATCCTCGTTACAAACGAGGACGATGTTTTGTTGTGGTAAAAGAGCACAATATGATGCGAAGGGTGACGTATAATCTCTTAATAGCTAAGGACTAAACTTTCTTAACGCTTCCTGCGATCGTTCGAGATGACGGTATTTTAGGGAGGTGTTTTTCTCAGCGTTATAAACGCTTTTCTAGGGCATCCTCGTTACAAACGAGGACGATGTTTTGTTGTGGTAAAAGAGCACAATATGATGCGAAGGGTGACGTATAATCTCTTAATAGCTAAGGACTAAACTTTCTTAACGCTTCCTGCGATCGTTCGAGATGACGGTATTTTAGGGAGGTGTTTTTCTCAGCGTTATAAACGCTTTTCTAGGGCATCCTCGTTACAAACGAGGACGATGTTTTGTTGTGGTAAAAAAGTACAACACGATGCTTCGACGGGCTCAGCATGACAAAGTGGGTAGGTCTGTGCAATCCTACAAACGAGGACGATGTTTGTTGTGGTAAAAGAGCACAACATGATGCTTCGAGAGGCTCAGCATGACAATTTGGGTAGGTCTGAGCAATCCTACAAACCGATTATGTCACCCTGAGCCTGTCGAAGGGTTACGCATAATCTCTTAATAACTAAGGACTAAACTTTCTTAACGCTTCCTTCGCTCGCTCGAGATGACGGTATTTTAGGGTAGTGTTTTTCTCAGCGTTACAAACGCTTTTCTAAGGCATCCTCGTTACAAACGAGGACGATGTTTGTTGCGGTAAAAGGGCACAACACGATGCTTCGACGGGCTCAGCATGACAAAGTGGGTAGGTCTGTGCAATGCTAGAAATCGGAGGATGTCATCCTGAGTTTGTTGAAGGGAGTGCCTAAAGCCTCATCGTTACAAACGCTTTTCTAAGGCATCCTCGTTACAAACGAGGACGATGTTTTGTTGATGTGAAATTTACTAAAAATCAAATCCATTTTTATTTCTCTGGCGTATCTCTTCTTCCGTTCGTGGTAGTAGTTTTTCTAACATCTCTACAGCGCCCGCTTGCACCTCTTCTACAAAAGGACGTAGGTCAGTTTCGTACGTTTCAAAAGCAAGTTTAAAGTTTCCATTGTGTTGTTCAAAAGCATCAGCTAAAGCTGTTGCTCCAACTATGGCTAGCGCCCCCCCCATGCCTGCTGCGGGGGATGCACAATAGCCAGCATCACCCACTAAGGCTACGCGACCTTTCGTCCAGGTAGGCATCTTTATTTGGCAGAACTTGTCAAAGTAAAAAGATGTAGAATTGAGGAGTTCTTTTTGGAGTTCATTGGCCCTCCATCCCAAACCGTCAAAATATTTTGAAATTATCTCCTTTTGTTGCTCTGTATCACGGAAATCATATCGTATTTCCTCTTCCGGACGGAAGGTGAAGACAATGTCGGTTTTACCGTTGTAAGCGTATAGTGCTAGGCCTTTATTCGGTTCGGTATACATTTGATAAGTACCTTCTTCAACTAACAGCTTATTTGCTATGGCTATCGAGAAATATTGACCTAAGAAATGGCAATAGTTACTTTCTTCTCCAAACCATATCTTCCGAACAGTGGAATGTATGCCATCACAGCCAAATAGAAAGGTAAATTGGTCGCTAGATCCATTTTTGAAGGTAATATCTACGGAGTCTTCTTTTTCATCTATAGCAACAATGCTATTGTTGAATAGGAAGTCAACGTTGTCTTTTATCAATTCAAAAAGCATGTTGAGGAGGATGTCTCTTTCTATTTCAAACTCATGTTCGGGCAATTTATCCAATAGCATAGTATGCTCCGTTACATCGTCCGTATTTTTAAACTCCCATTTTTCAGGGCCAATTCTATTTGCTTTTATAGATTCGAAAATACCCATACGCTTTACGATATCTACTGTCTGATCTTTAATATCTACGGGGGTACCTCCTTTTTTTATACCGCTACCAATCTCTATGATAGTTACCTTGTAGCCCATTTTATGCATCCAATAGGCTGTCGTTAATCCCGCGAAGCTAGCTCCTGATATTAGCACTTTTTTATTTTGCTCCATATATTTTTCTTTTAAACACTAGAGCACAAAGTTCTAGTGTGGGCTATGGATTGTAAATAACCAATCGGGGTAAATAGTGGACTATCCGTGTCTTTTGCTTCGAAATGATAGAGCCGACATTCCTGTAGCTTTTGAAAAGAGTCTAGAGAAGTAGGAATAATCTTCATAGCCTAATAGTACGGCTATCTCTTTAACCGATTTATCGGTGTGATGTAGGAGGCGTTTCGCTTCTAGTATAATACGATCTTGAATATGTTGGGATACAGGTAGGCCCGTTGTTTTTTTTACACTTTGATTTAAATAATGGGTGGATATGTTGAGGCGAGTTGCATAATCGGCAGGTCGCTTAACGGAAGCATAGTTTTCTTCTAAATTGTTTTTGAATGATTTTGTTATGAATTCATCCCTAGATTGTTTGTTTGAACATTTTGCTTGACTTAAGAAAAGTGATATAATTAGGGCTACTAATGTGTTACAGCTATCCTTTAGAATCAAGTGATGCATACGATTACTTTTCTGCTTGGAAAAATGTAAGCAGAGTGAAAAGGTGGTAGAGAGATCAATATGTATTTCTGTCGTTAAGGGCAATGGCTCGGTAGGGGCTATTTCTTCTAAAAGTTTTATATACTCAGGATTTAGATTCTCATTCTTGATAGATAGCGAACACACTGTTGTGTTTGTGAAATTTAAGATACGGTGTACCTGATTGGGGTGCATATATACAATGGTGGGGGCGGTTATCGTATATTTTTTAAAATCAATCTCGATAAGCACGGTTCCTTCTTCAACGATATGGAAGGTATGGCCTTCATCACGATGAGATTGTGTGGCCTCATGAAAGTGTTCGTCTTTATTTTCGTTAAAACTATTGATGTAGATTTTGTCAATAGAAATACCTTGGCTGAAATCATCGGCCATTGAGTTCGTCGGTATATTCTTATTGTGTTTGGACATGTTTACGCTATGGTTTATTGAACTCCAATTAAATACTGAATTGGAACCGGAGCTACATCACCGACTCATATTCTAAAATCGAAAAATCAAATTTACTATATTTTTAAGGCGAAAGTTACCGTGCTGCTGAAACTAAATAAAAATGCTACAGCGTATAAAGTGTCTGTCTGTGATTTGGATAGGAGCATAGACTCATAACATAGAAGTTGTGCTATTGTAATAACCGGAATTTCACCGTTAGTCTTGTATAATAATAAACTATTCTCACTCAATAAGAATTTAATTTTGGGTAAAAAGATATTCCATTGAATAGTTCAATAAAAAAATAGTTTTTTTTTATTTTTTTTCTGTTACTCCTAAAAATTGAAGGCTGTTCGTTCAATTTTATCCCTTTAAGAATAGTTGACCGTATTTATTTGAAAATCAATAGCTTTTTTGTCTTATAACATTTTATTGATAATTGATTGCATTATTTATTCCGAAACAGGATGTTGTTTAAACATGTTGTTAACTATTACGATAATCGGCTGAACAAAATGGATATTCTACTGTTTTTTAATAATGTGTATAGTGATATATTTTGTAACTAACTCATTTCTTGCCTTGTAAATAATGAATGGACTAAGCCTTTTTAGAAGCTTAATCTTAATAACCAGTAATTGAAAAACAGTCTTAAATATTTGATAAAAGAGTGATTATAGTCCTTTTTTATATTTATCATTTTGTTTTTTAGCTAGTTGTGTTTTTGTTCAGTGTTCGTTTTTGGTCTTTTTTTAATAGTATCATGGCTTAATTTGGCCTTCGTTAATAGATAGTCTGATTACCTTTGTGTGAAATTATTTTACTAATAGATAATAAATAGTTTTACTCTTGACTCTCTCTTTTACTGAGATTGCTTGAAGTTCGAGGTCGAGGGTAAGTTTACAAAAGATTATTGTTAGTTAAAAGTGCAACCAGTGTTTAATAAATGAAATATAAAGTGAAAATAAATTTTTAACATATGAATAAGCAGTTTTATGTATTTGCTTTCATCTTGTTTCTTTCGGTAGGGGCAGTTCGCGCTCAGCAGAAGGTTTTCGATGGCACGCTTCCGAATGGGACAAGCATGCCAAATAAAGATGCCCTCTTTGAGCTTGAAAGTAAATTTAAAGGATTACTCTTTTCGAGGGTAGAGTTAGTTGATACAAGTCTTCCTGCACCATTGCAGAGTCATGTAGCGGGTATGATGGTATATAATACCACGTCCAGCGCAGCCATTAAACCAGGTATTTTTTATAATGATGGTACTAAATGGATTGCTGCGGGTGGAGCGAATGCTTCAGGTAATATTCATTATGACCCAACAACTTATATTATTAGTTATATCGATGACGCGGGGAACCCCGTTGTAATTGATCTGCCAGCAATTATTCTTGCTAATCAGACGATTACTACATTCATTAATAATAACGACGGTACATATACGTATACATCGGAAAATGGAACAACGACGAAAATCGACGTTCCAGCGGATGTGGTAAACAATTTCCAAGAGATCGTTAATAAGAAAGAAATTCAAGAAATCTTGAACCAGTTTATTAATGAAAATGCGGGTAACGTAACGTATAATGGTAGTTCGTTTACCTACATCGACGGTAGTGGTAATGTTCAGAACCTGAATATCGAAGAGATTGTCAAAGGATTTGAAACGGTTACTACGTTAACAAACAATGGTGACGGTACATATACGTATACATCGGAAAATGGAACAACGACTAAGATCGATGTTCCAGCGGATGTGGTAAACAATTTCCAAGAGATCGTTAATAAGACAGAAGTTCAAGAGATCTTGAATACGTTTATTAATGAGAATGCAGGTAACGTAACGTATAATGGTTCTGAGTTCACTTACATTGATGGAAGTGGTAATATTCAGAATTTGAATATTGAAGAGATTGTCAAAGGATTTGAGACAATTACTACATTAGTTAATGATGGTTCAGGTGTTTACACCTATACTAACGAAGCAGGTGCTGAGGTTAAGATCGATGTTCCAGCGGATGTGGTAAACAATTTCCAAGAGATCTTTAATAAGACAGAAGTTCAAGAGATCTTGAATACGTTTATTAATGAAAATGCATGTAACGTAACGTATAATGGTTCTGAGTTCACTTACATTGATGGAAGTGGTAATATTCAGAATTTGAATATTGAAGAGATTGTCAAAGGATTTGAGACAATTACTACATTAGTTAATGA